>NZ_JAAONZ010000020.1 GCF_011602365.1 Pseudomaricurvus hydrocarbonicus | reverse complement strand
GAAGATTAGCATTCATAAGGCGGCGGTAAGTCGGTTGGGTTTGTTGTTTTGGCGAACTCAAAACTAACCGGTTTTACCGTCGTCTCCTACCTTTTCACGCCAATCCGCGATGAACCATAAATTAACCGCCAGTAAGTCCTTGCAAACACCTTAAGGCCCGATGCTATAGCGTATCCACATGAGAAACCCCAATGACATGTAATTTCACTATCGATCCGGTGAAAATATACAATGAACATTAGGAAGCATTACTGCCCTGTTATTACTACTATAGAAACTATTGTTGTCTGGGTAACCACAGAGCCCCTGAGTAATCCAAACAACCACGCTCCCCTTTACACTCATTAAGGACAAAAAAGAGCAATATCGTCCAAGTCAGATTTCATGAATCAGGTCCACTCACGTAAAAACGGAGTTATATATGAGGAGTTATATATGAGCAGTAGTACCGGTAAATGCCCCGTCATGCACGGCTCACGCACCAAGCTGGCCGATAAAGGCACCGCCAACCAAAACTGGTGGCCAAACCAGCTGAATCTGAAAATCCTTCACCAGAACACTGCCGAAATGAACCCACTCGGTGACACCTTTAACTACGCCGACGAGTTCACAAAACTCGACCTGACGGCGGTTAAACAGGATCTGTTTGCCCTGATGACCGACTCTCAGGACTGGTGGCCTGCCGACTACGGTCACTACGGCCCTTTCTTTATCCGCATGGCCTGGCACAGTGCCGGCACCTACCGTATCGGTGATGGCCGCGGCGGGGCCGGTTCCGGCTCACAACGATTTGCCCCCCTCAACAGCTGGCCGGACAACGGCAACCTCGACAAGGCCAGACGATTGCTCTGGCCCATCAAGCAAAAATACGGCAACAAACTGTCCTGGGCCGATCTCATGATCCTGGCCGGCAACTGTGCGCTGGAGTCCATGGGCTTCAAAACCTTTGGTTTCGCCGGTGGACGAGCCGATATCTGGGAGCCGGAAGAAGACATCTACTGGGGTGCCGAAGACGAGTGGCTGGCCACCAGTGACAAGGCCAACAGTCGCTACTCTGGCGAACGGGATCTTGAAAACCCGCTGGCAGCCGTGCAGATGGGCCTGATTTATGTCAACCCGGAGGGCCCGGACGGCAACCCGGACCCGATTGCCTCTGGCCGTGACGTACGAGAGACCTTTGCCCGTATGGCCATGGACGACTACGAGACCGTCGCGCTCACCGCCGGGGGTCACACCTTTGGCAAGACCCATGGCGCCGGCGACCCTGAGTTAGTCGGACCCGAGCCAGAAGCGGCGCCGATGGAAGAAATGGGACTGGGCTGGAAAAACAGTCATGGCAGCGGCAAGGGCCGCGACGCCACCACCAGTGGCCTGGAAGGCGCCTGGACGCCGACCCCCACCCAATGGGACATGAGTTACTTCGACGTGCTGTTTGGCTATGAGTGGGAACTCACCAAGAGTCCGGCGGGAGCCCATCAATGGACCCCCAAAGACCTGGCGGATAAAGACATGGCTCCGGACGCCGAAGACTCTTCCATCCTCCAACCCATCATCATGACCACCGCCGACATGGCCATGAAAGAGGATCCGGCCTACCGTAAAATTTCAGAACACTTCCACAAAAACCCGGAAGAATTCGCCGACGCCTTTGCCCGTGCCTGGTACAAGCTCACCCATCGTGACATGGGCCCGATATCACGCTATCTCGGACCTGAAGTTCCGTCAGAAGAACTGATCTGGCAGGATCCCGTGCCCGCCGTCGATCACGACCTGATCGATGGAAAAGACATCGCGACCCTGAAAAGTGATCTCCTCGGCAGTGGCCTGTCGATCGCTCAGCTGGTGTCCACGGCCTGGGCTTCGGCTTCGGTGTATCGTGGCTCTGACATGCGCGGTGGCGCCAACGGCGCACGCATCCGCCTGGCACCGCAAAAGGACTGGGAAGTCAATCAGCCCGCACAATTAGCCAGCATACTGCAAACGCTTGAAGGGGTGCAGAAGGCGTTCAACGATGCCCAATCGGGGAATAAAAAAGTGTCACTGGCTGACGTCATTGTGCTCGGTGGCTGTGCCGCCATTGAACAGGCCGCAAAAGCTGCGGGTCACAAGATTGAAGTGCCGTTCAGTCCAGGCCGTACCGATGCCACTCAGGACCAGACCGACATTGAATCCTTTGAACCGCTGAAACCGGAAGCGGATGGATTCCGCAACTATCGCCGAACCAAGTTCACGGTAGCGGATGAAGAAATGCTGGTGGATAAAGCGCAACTGCTGCACCTGAGTGCGCCTGAGATGACCGCGCTGATTGGTGGCTTGCGCGTACTTGATGCCAACTACAACCAATCACCTCACGGGGTATTCACCAAAACCCCGGGCACGTTGAGCAACGACTTCTTCGTTAACCTGCTGGACATGAGCACCGAATGGAAACCGACCGCCGCCGATGAAGATGTCTTCGAAGGCCGTGACCGCAAGACCAACGACGTCAAATGGACCGCCACTCGAGTCGATCTGGTGTTCGGCTCCAACTCCCAATTGCGGGCTCTGGCCGAGGTGTATGCCCAGGACGATGCAAAAGGAAAATTTGTGGGTGACTTTGTCGCCGCCTGGAATAAGGTCATGAACGCCGATCGCTTCGATCTCGTCTAGCCTGATTCCTGCTTGCGTCAATCTCGCCTGACGCCAAAGGCGTAACATGGACGCACGCCGTTCGGGTCTCGTGCTTAACGAGGTCCGAACGGCTCTATCTAATGAAACACAGGCTAATGAAACACAGGTTCTATCGGGTCAGACACAGACTCTATCGAACCAGACACAGGTCCAATTTCACAATGAATTATGGTGAGACCTCTACTCAATGCCTGACTGGACGGGGTAGCCGGCTTCTCGCCACGACTTCATCCCACCATCCAGAGCTGTTGCCCGGTCAAACCCCATTTGACGCAGGGTGGCTGTCGCCAGCGTGGATATTCGACCCAGCTCGCAATACACCAGGATGCGTTGCGTCGGGTCTGGCAAATCCTCATTAACGCGCAATTCAAGCTGACCCCTTGGCAGCAAACGGGCTCCAGGAATGTGACCTTGCTGGTAGGCATCGCGCTCGCGCACATCGAGAATAATCAGATTGTTGGCAGGCAACTCACACTGGGCTTTCAACTCTTCCAGCGACATAAACGGCACCGCTTCAGACGCTTCGGTCAACATCTGCGCCACGCTTTTGCCGCCGCTCATATTGGTGCGCAAGGCTTCCGTTAAATGGGTCGGCATGTTGAGTTCAAGATTGCGCATCATGGTGACGAACTCTTCACGTTTGCGCCGCTGTAAACGGGGGTTCGAGGTAAGTTCAGCGCCGATGGTTGTGTGGCTGCGGCCCTGGTAGTCATGGGCGGGATACACCTTGGTGGCCGGATCCAGCAGCAGCAGCCGATTGAACAGACTGTCATAAAGCTCATCGGGATCACCGCTTGGCAAGTCGGTGCGGCCCGTCCCCCCGATCAGCAGGGTGTCACCCGAAAATACCCGATCTTCCACCAACAGACACATGGAGTCTTTGGTGTGACCCGGCGTGTGCATCACCTTAAACCGGAGGTCACCCACCGCCAGCATCTCGCCATCGTCCAGGCGTAAATTGACGAAAGGCGCCGGACTGGAACGATACATCACAATGGGCACTGACAACCTTTTGGCCAGCTGTTGCGTGGCTGAGAAATGGTCGGCATGCGTATGGGTATCGATAAGATACAGAATCCGCAATCCATCTCGGGCCGCCGCCGCAGTATAGCGATCGACCAGGCTGATTTCGGGGTCAATCAACACCGCGACACAATGCTTTTCACAACCCACCAGGTAAGACTGGCAGCCACCGGCGGCAAACTGTTCAAATATCATGATCGGTTCCTGCTGTTACCCTGACTAATGAATCTTTAACACTCTTATATTCATGAAACGTGAACATCATGATACTAACAGCAAACAGTGGCGATAGCAGACTTGGCTAAATCTCATATTAAAGAACACCTGTGCCAACTAAAACCTATGTCGCTAGTGTTGTGTGTAAAAGATACCGTGCAAAAGTGCTAGACATTTGAGATGTACTGCTGATTATTATAGTTGATAAACCTGAACAGGTTGCTGACAGCATGGCCTCACCAGCACCCGCTTTTTTAGTCTGAAGGAGCAATGATCAATTCCACCCAATAACGGTTGTCCTCGATCTGATGCTGGCAGGTCCACCGCATCCGTTGGGTCAATTGATGGGTCAATTCCAATCCCAGTCCATAACCACTTTGTTGGTTCAAACTATCGCCTGCGAGTTCATCACTGCCGACGGGATTGCTGATGCTAATACAGCCGTTTTGCTGCTCTATCAGGACACGGCCTTCCCAGCAATGCTGATAGGCGTTGCGAATCAGATTGCCGATAATTATACGCGCCGGAATCATCGGAATGTTGCACTCAAATGGATGGGTCTTTATCTCCACATCAACCGGTTTACCGGTTAACAAATACTCCATTTCGCTGGCCAGCTCTTGCACCAGATCCGGCAAATTCACCAGCTGTGTTCGCAGCGGTGAATCCGGCTCGTGGTTTAACCACAACAACGTTTCCGTCAGGTATTTCATGGTTTTACTGGCTCGGTCAATTCGATCCAGCACCGCCTGCTCACTGGCCGGGCGCTGCTGTTTCAAACTCAGTTTTTGGTACAGTTCAATGTTACTTCGAATGGTTGAGATGGGCGTTCGCAACTCGTGACTGGCGTAACGTAAAAATCGGTGTTCTCGTTCCAGCGCTTGCTGCACCGATGAAAGACTGTTGCGGATAAGCTCCGCCATTTCATTCAATTCCGGGTACGAAAAATCCGGCAACGGCTGACTGAGTTTGTCGCTGTCGAGCGAGTGCGTCCAAGTGCGCAAGGCGGCAATCGGGCGGGAAATATGACGCAGCAGAAGCCAGCAGATCAGTGCCACAAAGGCCATCACCAAAAAACTGACCAGCAGCCACAATTGCTTATTTTGTTTATGGGTAGCATCCACCACGGAGGATTTATAATCTGGCCTCATCAGCTGACTGATGTAAAGAGTACCCTGTTCATCTTCGTAACTCATCAAAAACACAATTTCTGATGGCGGATCAAACCAGCCAGAGTTCGAGTGTTTTAACAACCGCGAATGTTCATCAGGAGGGTTATCAAAGACCTGATGGACATACTCGGGCATGGTGTCCCAGTTTGAGGAGAGAAAGAAATTGATAAAATCCGTACCCTTGGCATAGTCCTCTTGCGGAATCCACTTTCGGTAGACCCGTGCTACCCGTTCCATATTAAACATCAGGGAACTGTCGAGGCCACGAATAAAATATTCGGTGGTCACGACCGAATAGGTTGCCATAAGGACCAGTCCCAATGACAAAAAAGAGGCGACCAATAACAGCCGCAGACTGAATTTAAATTTCATCAAGTGAGTGCCGAGAGGGTGGTTTCAAGGCAAAACCTACACCACTTATCGTGTGCAGTAGAGCCACAGGAAAAGGAGCGTCTATTACCTTTCTTAAATTAAAAATATGTACTTTTAAACTGTTGCTGTCAGGGTGCTCATCCCCCCACACAGCGTCCATCAGTGTTTCACGAGATACCGGCGTCGGGGAAGCTCGCAACAGACATTCCAGCAGCTTCCAACTGGTCGGCGATAACTGAAGTAACTTTCCGGCACGGGTTACCGCGCGCTCGCTGAGATTCATTTCAAGGTCACCGCAGGTCATTACTTTTACCTGCCCACTGCGACGCCTCGACAGAGCATGAATGCGCACCAGCAACTCCTGCAACTCAAAGGGCTTCACCAGATAATCGTCACTGCCGGCGGCAAAACCTTTTAATTTGTCATCCAGCTGATCTCGCGCAGTCAGCATCAGCACCGGAACATCATTGCCCTTCTGTCTCAAATTCTGGCACACCCGCAGGCCGTCCATGCGCGGCAAATTGACATCCAGCAATAGCACATCATAGTTATTTTTCGCGATCAGATTCAACCCGGCCACACCGTTACTGGCATGGTCACAAATCATCTCTTCCAGCTCAAGATACTGCACCAGTGTCTGGGCGAGATCGAGGTCGTCTTCAATCAACAGCAGTTTCAACATCAAATTGTCCAGCCTATGACCTAATCCAGCTTAAAGACTTTCTTCCGGCTTCAATATGCTGTCCGGCTTTAAAAGTTGTCGCAAACGACTTAACACCACCACGATATCATACTGGATGGCCAGCAGCACCGGTATCAAAATCAGGGTCACCAGGGTAGCAAACATAATGCCGTAACCCAGTGACACCGCTGCCGGAATCAAGGATTGTGCCTGCATGGACGTTTCTGACAGCAAAGGGACCAGTCCTGCAAAGGTCGTGAAGGACGTCAACAATACAGCGCGCAAACGGCCTCGACAGGCGTTCACCAAAGCGTCCATCAGATTGTCGCCATTGCGATATAATTCATTATAACGCGTGACCAACAGCAAACTGTCATTCACCACAACCCCGCTCAGAGCGATGATACCGTTAAACGACAGGATACTCAGCGCCAGATCGTTCATCCAGTGCCCCAGCATAGCTCCCATGATGCCAAACGGAATCGCGGTCATAATGATAAAGGGCTGAAAGTAAGATCCCAGGGGAATGGCCAACAAGATGTAGATCACCAACATGGCACCGACAAACATTGTGCTCATGGAAGTTTGCGTTTCTTGCTGCTCCTCCGCCTCGCCGGCAAAACGAATTTCCAGTGACGGGTACTGACGTTTAATTTGAGGCACAAGGTCACGTTGCAAACTGGACACCAAATCCGTTGATGACAGAGCTTCTTTGTCCACATCTGCCGACAAATACAGTGCCCTTTTGTTGTCAATACGGGTAATCGTGTCACGGGCAAACCCGTATTCAACGCTAGCAACACTGGACAGAGGCAACACCGCTCCGTCCTCGGTGCGGATGCGGGCATTGAGCACATCCGCGGGATTCTGACGTGCCGCTTGCGGATAGCGAACCTTCACTTCAATTTCGTCGGTACTGCGCTGGAAACGCTGTACCACCTGGCCACTAAAAGCCTGCAGCACCTGTTCGGCCAACATATCGGTGGTCAGTCCCAAGGCCTCACCCTGGGCGTTCAATTTAAGGTATAACTGCGGCTGGCTGGCTTCGAAATTGTCTTCAATGCCACTGACGGCTGGCGTTTTTTCCAGAGCTGACTTCAACAGAGCTCCGGCACCATTCAACACCTCATCGTCGCTGGCTCGCAGCTCTATCCGCAGGGCATCGACCATTTCCGGACGACTGGCCACACTGATGGTTTTCGCCCCTTCCGGAATCGACACGATCGCTTTCCAGGCGCGGGTAAACTCATCCATATTATAGGGCGATGCTTTTGACAGTTCGACGGTCACTTTACCCGACTGATCGGCTTCTGATAAAACCTGTAAATTGGCAATGCCGGAATCCAGACGGCTGCCTTTTTCAGCCAGCAACTGCCGATCAATCTGATGAGCTTTTTGTTCAATGCCCAGCAACGCAGAATGTGTCTGGCCAAAGCTGGTATCTGCCTGCATGGTTAACCGTGCACTAACCGTATCACCACTGAGTTCTGGAAAAAAACTGACTCTCAAAGCACCAGTAAAGGGCATGGCGATGACCAATATGAACGCCGCCATAAACACCATCACTACGGCATATCGATACTGCAATGCGAATTCGATGGCGGGTTTGTAGAGACGTTCACTAAACCACTGTAAACCCGCATCGGCTTGTTTCTGCACCCAGTGAATGATGCGCATGAGCCGATTCTGGCTGGCAGTCTGATGTGTCTTCAGCTGCGCAAGGTGTGACGGCAGGATCAGTTTCGATTCCACCATCGACAACAGCAGACAGATGGTCACCACTGTGGCGAACTGGGCATAGATTTCACCCAACATGCCACTGATCTGTGACAGGGAAAAGAAGGCAGCGACCGTTGTCAGTACACCAAATAACGTGGGTACGGCAACCCGCATGGTGCCTTTAATGGTATTTTCTAAGCTGTCCCCTTCGGCCTTGCGCACACTGTACACACTTTCTCCGACCACCACAGCATCGTCTACAACAATACCCAGTGCCATGATGAAACCGAACGTGGTAAATTCATTCAACGACAGTCCGGCAAAATCATCTCCCATAAAAAACAGGGTGCCGAAGAAAATAAACGGCAATCCCATTGCCACCCAGAACGCCACGGTCAGGTTCAGAAAAATGGCCAACAGGATAAAGACCATGATGACACCGGTCAACGCGTTACCGGTCATCAATTCCAAGCGCTCGCTGATAAATTCACTGCGGTCATACCAGCTGGTCAACTCAATCCCCTGCGGCAACCGCTGCGCCTGATGCCAGTCGGCCACCACGGATTTAGCCGCGTCAACGGTTTTGGTGATATCATCCTGACCGGTGGTGATCACCTGAATGGCCAGACTGTTTTGCCCGTTGAAGCGGGATAACACGGAAGTATCGTCCGCGTAAGTGTCGTGCACCGTGGCAATATCCCCCAGGGTTAAACGCACTCCACTCGCACTGGTCAACAAGGGTATGGCGGCGAAATCTTCTTTCAGGTAAGCCTGTTCCGACGCTTTTAACTGCAGATAAACCGCTTCATTTTTCAGCACCGCGGTCATGGTGCTGGAAGAACCTTGATTAATCGCCTCTTCAATGTCCGATAACGACAATCCATAGGCTTGCAGGCGACCTTCATCCACTTCAATGGCCATCATCGGATCCAGCCAGCCTGACACCGTCACGCTGCTGATTTGAGCATGGGCCAACAGATCCGACTTTAAATCCTGCGCCAGTTGTTGCAGCGTCTGACGATCACCGTTGCCGTAGAGCTGTAACCAGAGTGAATGTTCCTGCCGCTGGGCTTTTTCAATGACCGGTTTTTTAGCATCGGCGGGAAACGTCGATATCGCATCTACCTTGGTTTTCACATCCCGCAGCAGGACATCCAGGTCATAGTCACTGGCTTTTTCCACCGTCACCGTCACACCGGTACCCGTAGAAGCACTGGTGAGGCTCTTGATCCCGGTGACCCCCTCTAACTGCTCCTCGATTTTGATCGCCAGCCCCTCTTCAGACTGCTGCGCCGAGCCACTGTCATAACTCATACTGACGGTCAGGCTATTGGGCTCAAGACTCGGAAACGCTTCTTTGCGCAGACCGTCCATCTGAAACACCCCCAGCACAATCACCAACAACATAAACAGGTTGGCCGCCACCGGATTGCGTGCAAACCAGGGAATAACCCCCTGATTCCAGGTTTGATTACTCACTGGCCACCTCCACCACCATGGTGTATTCTCTGGCAACGACCGCCATACCCTCGATATAACTGCTCAGAGGGTGTACCAGCACCTGTACGCTCAGGCCCTGTAAATTTTTGGGCGGCAACACATTAATAACATTCGCGTCACTGGAGACCGGATCGGCCGCAAATTTTTTCAGGGTATCTGCTTCGACATACCAGATCTCACCCCGCTGGCTAAGAGAGGACGCCGGCAGCTGCCACAGATCGTCCATCGCACGCCCCTTAACTTCGGCGCGCACAAAGGTGCCCGGTGCCAGTACCGGTGTTTGCTGCAACGGTTTTTCGACCGCCGCGATTAAAGACTGTTGACGAGTAGTTGCATCCAGGTGTAATTCTGTACGGAGCACATGCCCCTGCCACTGCTGACCGGTTTCGACGTCGGTAAACAGCACTGGCCACTCACCTTCATCCAAAGTTTGAACATCCGGCAATTTCTGCCAGTCACGTTTAGACATCGGCAGCGAGATCTGCAGCCAATCTGTACTGTATAACGAAGCGACAGCTCCGCCGGCCTGCAGGAAGCTGCCAGGCGACACACTGCGACTGACAATCAACGCATCAAACGGCGCCCGAATACGGGTCTGCTCCAGCTCTTGGCGCGCGCTGGCCACGGCCGCCCTGGCATTTTCTACCGCGGCCCTGGCAGCGTTTAACTGAGGTTGTCGCAACACCAGCGGAGAATCCGGTTCACCGGTCAAACCGGAATTTTCCCATTCAACGCGCGCCTGCTCGGCTTCTCGCTGGGCTTCCAGAAAGTCCACTTCGGCAGTGGCCAGATCGTTTTCAGCAGCAGCCAGGGCTGCGCGATAATTGCTGCTTTCCAATTGCAGCAACAAGTCCCCTTTTTTCACTTGCCGGCCGCTGTCAAAGGTCGCTGACAGCATCTCCACGCGACCCGCCAGTTGCGACGTCAGCTCCAGTTTGTAATGAGGTTCCGCCGCACCAAAGGCTTCCACGGTGGCAGCATGGCTACCCGCGGTCACGCTGATGACGGACACTTCAGGATAATCTGTGTGAACCTGTTTCACCGGTATGGGGCGGTTCGTCTGTGCAGCCATCATATGACTGTTGTAGATCACGACTCCCGCCAGTATCAGCAACGCGGCCAACAGGGAAAATCCTTTAGAATAACGCTTAATCATGTGTTTACTCCCAATCCCAGAGCCAGTCCCAAAGTGATGCGATTGCTGAGGAACTGGTAGGTCAAATTATCCAATTGAGCTTCAAGGTCGTAGGCCTGCTGCTGCACCAGCAGCAAGTCCAGCATCGTCGCCAGACCACTGCGGTATTTGCTTTGGTACTGATTCAGGTTCCGGCGGGCACTGTCGACAGCGGCCTGTGTATAATGCAGTTGGCGGTTCAAGCTGCGCTCAAGGCCGATCGCATCTTCGACTTCCTGCACTGCGGAGAACAAAGTCTCACGGTAGGCCTGATAACTTTGCGCGGTGGTCAGTTCCGCTGCCTCGGCAGCAGCTTTCAACGCCCCACCTTGAAACAACGGAGCGGTGAGCTGGCTCAAGAGAGCCCAAACAGGGTCTTTCAGCAACGCCTGCGACAACGAGCCGACACTGTCTTCCAGCGAGGCTTGCAGGCTGATGGATGGCAACATATTTTTGTACGCCACCTGAGTCCTGAAATCATCGGCTTCAATGGCCAGCCAGGCGGCTTTCAAATCGGGACGGCGCTGCAGTGTCTGTTGCGGTAAATCGGCCAGGGGCACCAAGACGTCGGGATAGTCACTGGCAATCACCGCCGCACCTTGAGAACGACCCAACAGGACATTCAGAGCGCGCTGTTGCTGGGCCAGAGACTCGCGGGTGGACTCCAGGTTGGCGCGAGCGCTGGCCGCCGTACTGCGGGCACTGTCAAGGTCCTCCAGAGACCCCAGTCCCGAGCGATAGCGCTGGACAATCAACTGCTCATTTTTTGTCAACACCTCCACCCGCTGCTCTTCAATACGTACTGTGTGCTGTAAATTCGTCAGTTGTAACCAACCCTTCATGACCTCTGCCACCAGTGTATCCCGGGCAGATTGATAGAGCGCCTGCTGTTCAGCCACGTCTTTGGCGGCGGCACTGGTTTGATTGGCCACTTTCAACCACAAGTCCAACTCCCAACTGATGCTCGCTGAACCGGTATAAAGGGCCTCTTGATCCTCACTTTTACTGGCATCCACCCCTGCATTCACACTGGGCAGCTGTTCAGAACGGGACTGACGGTACTGGGCTTGAAGAATATTCAGAGACAACAAGGTCTGCTGCAGGCTGGGATTGGCCTGCAGGGCTTCATCAATCAAAAACTCCAGTTCCGGGGAGTGCAGCAGGTCGGTAAGCTCCATCACCGCCTGGCTGTTGTCCAGCTGCGACCACTGTTGAATCTGCCGCTGCTGTTCTGCCTGCGCAGCATAGCCCGTCTCGCCACCCAAAGAGCTACACCCACCTAACAGCAGACTGCCAAGCACAATAACAGGGGTTAATCGGCGTAAATACTTCATGAACGTTTCTGCTCCTTGAGCGTTACATAACTTCGTCAACACGGCAGCGCCAACCCCATAACGCCAACATGGCTACGCTGAGAGTGCGACTATAGACAACCGGGGGTTAACGTCGGGTTAAGGCCCTGGCCAGGGGGAAAGGAACTGATTCGGGATGAGGTCACGGCCAGACACCCCCAAAAGGGGACATCAGTGGCTGGAAAACCGGGGGGTAGCGCTGTGCAAAAACATCTTACAAAATAGCTGTATGACAAAAACAGCACGCCTTTACCGGACTTAACCCGATAGGTTCGATGCAACGCAGGTGTTATAAATAGGAACCGGGGGGAAATACTTCAGCAGAGAGGGTATTGACAACCAAATGGCCGTTGCCCCTTGCCAGCGTTTAAATACACAAGCAGGTCATACTTCAGATCGCAATCCGCTTTATCAGCAGACCAGAGACGATGCCGCTAGTCAAAATCGGTAGATTTTTTAACCCGCGCTTTTTTGGATCTGTATAAGGCGCAGTCCGCACGACTCACAAACTGGTTAGGCTCTTCGCCTTTTTCCAATTGAGCAACCCCGAAACTGGCCGAGGTCACAGTGTCAGGGTGTATGTCTAAATGGTGAATCAAACCCTGTAATTTTTCGCTCAGCACCAGTGCCCGATCCAGGGGAGTGTTCGGCAACAACAGCATAAACTCATCGCCGCCCCACCTGACCGGGATATCAATTTCGCGGATATTGGCGTCGATGATTTCCGCTATTTTCACCAGGGTCAGATCTCCAGCAGCATGGCCGAACTGATCATTAATGGGCTTAAGATTATCGACGTCAATGGCAATTAACGACAAGGGTTCATTAAATCGAATGGAGCGTGCGCATTCCAATTTCAAGGTTTGGTCAAAATGAAGTCGGTTATACAGTGAAGTCAGGGAATCTTTGGTGGCCAACAATTCCACTTCTTTGATTTTCTGCGCCAAGAGACGATTAACCTCAATCAATTCCCGGGTCTGGGTATTGACGATTTCCTGCAGGGAGAGATTTTTCTTCTCCGACTCTTCCCGTTGCTGTTTCTCCACGGAGCAATCATGATGCACACCGATCATTCGGGCAACCGTGCCATCGGCATTGCGTTCAACAATCTTGCCCCGATCTTCTATCCACAGATAGCCGCCATGTTTGGTGCGGCAACGATACTGAACCTTATATTCGGACGATTTATCGTTGATGTGATCGTCAAAGTGCTGCATCACCCGGTCAAAGTCATCGGGGTGTATGACACTCTCCCAGGTAAAAACCGTATTCTCGAGCTCATCCACGTCGTAGCCCAGCATCACATACCAGCCAGGGCTTCGGTAGACAAAGTTGGTCCGGGCATTCCAATCCCATATGCCATCGCTGATCAGCTCCAGAGTAGCCGCCAGGCTTTGATCCGTCATTTTGGGTAAACTACCAGGCATTGCTGTGTTCCACGCGCATATATACGTCCAATGATTCTAGCTCAGCCCATTAAACCTTACCTTATTTTCATAAGACACTGAAATGCCGCCCGCCACAAAGGTTGATGCCCTGTTGGCGCATTATTCATTTTAAGTAAGGTGGAACCCAGGCAACACAAAGTCAGGCGCTGGAGGCTCACAATCTTGGGACACGCTCAACAACCCTGATGATGGACAGGCGGAACCATGTCACCCCCTTCCTGGGGCTGACAGAGCGGTAAAATAATGTCTTTGAATGGATCAATCCCGCAACAATTACTCAGCTTTATGGATGCAAAATGACCCATCGCCATAACCAACATGGCATTATTGAGTATGCCGTGCCTTCAAACTGTGGTCGGTGGTGTTCGGAATGATCGTACTGGCTTCAGCGCCATGAATATTGCCCATTTTGATATCATTAAAAGTCTCTTCCACGACCTCCTGTCCCCCTTCACCGGCTCGATACATGTTGCCGAGAAAATAAAGTGTTCTTAAAGCCGGTCCTGTAAAGACGAAAACAGAATCAACAAACTGGTTGTTATGAAATGTGGGGGACGGATCACCGTCATACACCAGTTCACAATTTTTAAAGGTACAATCGCGATAAAAATTTCCGTGTAAAACCACTCGTTCTCCATCAAACGTCCGTTCACTGTAAAGCATGGGACACACCTCGCTATGATGTCGTACTTTAAGATTAGAGGTAAGTCGATAAAATGACAACGCCGAAACTCAGATACTCAGATACTACCGTTAGATCAGCGCCAAACATTGCCGACCGTCAGGCCCTTGTGGGATACCGCACAAATCACTGTCCGACTAACCGATATCGTCACCGTCCCCCTAACGTTCGTTGTTCCTGGCACCACTATCAGCCGAAATCCTAAGACTGTCTGGCGCTAGCACGCTCTATTTTGAATTTAAGGCCCGGACCGTCTCAGCGTGAATGAAATACCTGAAGACAAGGTACCTGAAGGTATAGATCGTTGTTCTATCTAAAGTCTCTGAGATCAATCTCTGGACGGACTGGGTGTCTTGGTTTCCATGACGACAGCAATGCATTTTTGCAGTGTCATTCGCGCGCAAATATTTATGAAACTTGGGTTTGCATGAGTGGCTTTTATATGTGCGGTATGGGCTATGGTTTGTCGTGCTTGCCGATTTGAAGGTAATTTAAATGTGCTGTCAGGGCTTGCCAGACGCCTTTCAACCTGGCGTGACTTACTTCCGAGTTTTGCGCGTCCTATTTTACGGGTCCCACTTCATCCCTCGAACCTTCGCCAAGGGCGCTCAGGCAGACGACCCATGCGGCCAAACAAAACTTGATTGTGATCAATGGCACCTCATTCACAGCTGCTAAACTCTCTAGATAGGCTGTTGTCCCAAAGGCACATTGTGACCGCTTTGCTTTAAGGAAGAGCACTTCAATGTCTAACCACTCCCAAACTGCCCCCATTGGTGTGATTACCGAAGTCCACGGGCCTGTTATTGTAGTGCAATGCCAACCATTACCGCCTCTGCGCCGGGCCCTCTTCACCCGGATTAACGGAGACCACTACCTGTTCGAGGTGCATCAGCATCTGGACAATCTCCATGTGCGGGCCATTCTTCTGCACCGCGGTGCCGGTTTACAGCGCGGCGCCGCGGTATTTGACAGCGGAGGCCCCGTTCAGGTGCCGGTATCCAGGGCCTGCCTGGGACGGGTAGTCGATGTCTTCGGTGCCCCGCTCGACAATTTGCCCCCATTCACCACCACCGAATACGCTGACATCCACGGACACCCCGTCCCGCTGAGTGATTCCGTGACGACCGATGAAGTACTGCCAACCGGCATAAAAATTATCGATTTGCTCTGCCCTTTTGTACGTGGGGGCAAAACCGGCCTGTTTGGGGGAGCCGGCGTGGGCAAAACCATGTTAATCATGGAATTTATGCACGCCATTGCCCATTTCCATCAAGGCCTGTCGGTATTTGGTGGAGTCGGAGAACGCATTCGCGAAGGCCATGAGTTATGGCACGAAATGCGCGCTGCGGACGTATTACCTCATGCGGTCCTGGTGTACGGGGAAATGGACGAATCGCCGGGGGTACGTCTGCGCGTTGCACTCACCGCGTTGACGTATGCCGAATATTTACGCGACAGCCTGCAAAAAGAAGTCCTGTTTGTGATAGATAATGTCTATCGGTTTGTTCAGGCTGGCAGCGAAATTTCCAGTCTGTTAGGGCGTATGCCCGCCACCGTTGGTTATCAGCCAACCCTGGCCTCAGAAGTCGCGGAACTCGAAGAGCGAATTAACTCAACCCCCGCCGGCGCGATCACCTCCGTACAGGCCGTGTACGTACCCGCTGATGACATGACCGACCCCGCCGTCAGCGAAATCCTCAGCCATCTTGATACCCATGTGATTCTGTCACGCACTCAGGCCAGCCAGGGCATTTACCCTGCGGTAGACCCCCTGGCTTCCAGCAGTCGATTACTGGACCCCACGGTTGTCGGACAGCGTCACTACGCTATTGCCCAGGGGGTGCGCGAGCATTTGGCCCGCTATAAAGAACTGGAAAATATTATTTCCATGCTGGGTATTGAAGAATTATCCGAGAAAGACCAGCAAATTGTTCGCCGAGCCCGTAAATTACAGCGCTACCTCACACAGCCATTTTTTGTCACGGCGGAGCACTCCGGCATCGCCGGTGTCAGCGTGAGTCTCGACAACACACTGGATGATTGTGAAGCATTCATCAATGGCGATTACGACAGTGTCACTGAAAAATCCTGCTACATGCAAGGTCGCATGCAGGTAAGCGAGTCATGAACACCTTTGCCCTGCAGCTATTTCAATCAACAGAAACCGACCGCATTGACGAGGTTACATTATTTGTCGGTGAAGATGCCAGTGGCAGCTTTGGCATTCAGGCCAACCATGCACGTTTCATTACTGTGTTAACGATGGGCTTGGCACGAGTCGATCGAACAGACGGTCGACGTGAATTTTTAGCCACATCCGGTGGTTTGATTTATTTTCGCAAAAATCAGTTAGTGCTCCACACCCGACGCTACTGGCGAGGTAATAATTATTCTGACATGCAGGCCATACTGCAGCAAAAATTTCAGGCGGAGGACGCCTCATTACAGCAAATTAAAAGCAATCTTACCCACATTGAAAAAGCCATGTTCCGACGCCTGATGGAACTGGAGCACCAACGATGAAAGAGCGGGAGGAGCTGAAAAAAAAAGTCAGCCGACAAGTCAAGCGCCTCGACAATGCCCGACGCGATACCAGCGTCCTCGCGCAGATGGGTTATTTTGGCAGTGTGGGGCTGCTATTTGTGCTGCCAGTTGTCGGCGGCGCTTACTTCGGCGCCTGGCTGGATGAAAAGCTGCCCGGATTTTCATCCAGCTGGACGGTGAGCTTTATCGTTCTTGGTGTGATCGTCGGCGCCCTCAATGTGTACTGGTTTATCCGTAACATGGAAGATTGACTGAACATGCAAAAAGACATCATGAGCGAATGGTCCATAAGCCTCGGACCGCTGCAGCTGACCAACAGTTTACTCACCAGCTTTGGTATCACGTTGGGCATCGTGCTGATTTCCCTGCTATTAACCCGCAAGTCAGCCCTTCACCCCAGCGGCACTCAAGTTATGCTGGAAGGCATCGTCGGCTCTATTGAAGATGCGGTTCACGCAGTACAGCCCGAGCACACCCGGCAATTAATGCCGTTGATCGGAACTCTTTGGATATTTCTGGTCATTGCCAATTTAATTGGCATCATCCCCGGGTTTGAATCCCCTACCCGGGACTTATCCATCACCAGCGCTCTGGCGATGATTGTCTTTTTCTCCGTCCATTGGTTTGGCATCCGCAGCCAGGGCTGGCGCGCCTATTTTAACCACTACCTTACCCCAACTCCCCTGATGTTACCGTTTCACGTGATCAGTGAGCTGACCCGTACCCTGGCTCTGGCAGTAAGACTGTTTGGCAATATGATGAGTCTGGAAATAGCCGCACTGCTGGTACTGCTGGTCGCCGGCTTTCTCGCACCCGTTCCGCTGTTGATGCTGCACATCGTAGAAGCCCTGGTCCAGGCCTATATTTTTGGAATACTCGCACTGATCTATATCGCCAGCGCGCTGCAATCGCAACAACGTCACCTCGACAAGTCTCAAACTGAAAAAGGAAATGCCCATGAGTGATTTATCATTACTGACCATTGTTACAACGGCGATGGTGTTACTGGCCATCGCCCTGGGTGTGATTGGTCCCGCTCTGGCAATGGGACGAGCCATCAGTCAGGCACTGGAAGCCCTGGCCCGTCAGCCGGAAAGTGAAAAGGCCATTATGCGGACTCTGTTTATCGGTCTCGCCATGATTGAATCACTGGCTATTTATGTTTTGGTCATCGCCTTAATCGTGCTCTTTCGCAACCCTTTAATTGCGCTCATACAGTAGGCCACACTCTTGGAACTGAACTGGACCACTTTCGCGCTGGAAATCCTGAATTTTTTGGTGCTGCTTTGGCTTCTCAAACGGTTTCTGTACAAACCCGTAATGGGCGCAGTAGAAAAACGACGCGCGGCCATTGAACAGGATCTCGCCAGTGCCAATGAACAAAAACAACAGGCCGAAGCGCTGCTGCAACAACAGCAAAGACAACTGGCCGAGCGTGAGCATGAACAGCAGCAGGCAAAACTGTTACTGCAAAAAAGCATCGACAGCGAACGTAAATTACGTCTAGCCGCACTGGATAAGGAACTGGATGGTGAACGTGAACGACGCAAAATAGCCGACCAGCATCAGCGGGCAGAAGCACTTAAGCGACTGGAGCAACAAGCGATTGAGGTCAGTGCGAAGTTTTGTGCACGGCTGCTGTCGCGCTTTAGCGGAGCCGAACTTGAGAGCTTGATTATTCAGGTCACCTGTGAAGAGCTTAACCGGCTACCCTCTGAGCGTAAAGATGAGCTCAAAGCGTCGCTGGCTCACCCCGGAGATTCGGTTGCCATCCGGTCAGCCTACCCCATGTGCGATCCACAGCGTCAACGACTGGCACAGACCCTGTCAGACATCACTGGCAATGTGGATTTACAACTTCAATATATTGAGGATGCCGCACTGATCAGTGGTGTCCATATCCTCGCTGGGCCCTTGTTCATACAGGCCAGCCTGGCCAACGAGCTGCATTTTTTTACCGAGGTGTTGGTTAATGATGGCGGAGCTTGTCAATGACAGAGACCCCGGCTAACCGTAAAAACTCTCCTCTGTCACGTTTAACGGAGCATGTGGACGACTATCAGTTCAGCCCTCGATTTGGGGAAGTGGGTGAAGTAACCGCCGTTGGCGACGGCATTGCCTGGGTAAATGGCCTGCCCTCGGCAGCCATGGATGAGTTGCTGTGGTTTGAAGATGGCAGCCAGGGTCTTGTCTTTCATTTAAGTCCATCAACATTGGGGGCCATACTCCTTAAAGAAACGCCGGCCCTTGCGTCCGGCACCTCGGTTCACCTGAGCAAAAGACAACTAAGTATACCGGTCGACGATGGGTTACTGGGCCGGGTCATTACTCCACTGGGGGACCCGCTGGACGGCCAGGACGCAGCGCAGTGCACACAACGGCAATTGCTCGATACCCGTGCCCCCACCATCTACCAACGTGACTTTGTGAAACAGCCGTTATACAGCGGTAACAAAATCATCGACACCCTGATTCCCATTGGCAAAGGCCAGCGGCAGTTGATTATCGGTGACGAGGGGTTGGGACGCAGTTCACTGGCCATAGATGCCGTCATCAGCCAAAAAAACCACCACACGCGCTGTGTCTACGTACTCATTGGGCAACGTCGATCAGCCGTTACCAGTACCCTGAGGTATCTGCGTGAACACGGCGCCATGGACTACACCTGTGTGGTCGTGAGTGAAGCCAGTGCCTTGGCCGGAGAAAAATACATTGCTCCTTTTGCCGGCTGTGCGATCGCCGAAGCCTGGATGCAGCAAGGTAAAGATACCCTGATCGTCTATGACGATCTGACCACTCACGCCCACGCCTATAGAGAGCTGTCCCTGCTGTTGCGTCGTCCACCGGGTCGCGAAGCCTATCCCGGTGACATTTTCTTTTTACACGCACGCTTGCTGGAGCGCGCCACTCATCTCAATGCAGAATTTGGTGGTGGCAGCATGACGGCACTGCCGATTGTGGAAACACAGCAAGGTGAAATCTCTGCGTACATTCCCACCAACTTGATATCCATTACCGATGGCCAGATTTATCTGGATGCGCAATTGTTCAATTCGGGTTTTCGCCCCGCTATCGACATCTCCAAATCGGTATCGCGAATTGGTGGTAAAGGCCAATCCGCCGCTATTAAGGAAGAGGCCGGGAGGACCAAACTCGACTATTTACAATTTTTGGAACTGGAAGTTTTCACGCGTTTTGGCGCCCGCCTTGAAGCCGGCATGGAACAGATCCTGAAACGTGGACAGATACTGCGAAAACTGCTGATCCAGCATCGTCTCGAGCCGGTATCGCCGACGTTTAATTTGGCCTGGCTGATTGCCTTCAATGAACACTGGTTTGACGAGTTATCGATGGATACAAGCGTCGACACGTTGAATAGCCTGCGCGACCACGTCAAGACGCTTAACCTGACCCTGGATTCGCCCCGACAGAATTGGGTAGTAGCCTTGCGGCCCTGGTATCAGGAGCAACTGCCTCAATCAGCGTCATGCAACGTCAACGATCCAGGTTCCGTGTTATGAGTAACCTGCAAGCTATCCGCCAACAGAGGAAATTGCTGGATGAAATTGGAAAGATTATGGACAGCATTAAAACCATTGCCCTGATTGAAATGCAACAGTCTCGCCACACGCTCGACAATCAACGCCAGGGCATCAGCGCCATGCAATCAGCCGTGAGTGATTTCATGACCACATTTGATGCTGTTCATTCTGCCACGGACCAACCATTTTCAAACTGCCCCAATGTGCTTATTTTAATTGGCAGCGAGCGTGGTTTCTGTGGCGATTTCAATGCACGAGTGGTCGATACACTGACACAATCCATCGACACGCACGTGCTTGAACAGTGTCAGTTGATCGTAGTGGGTTATCGATTATGGAACAAGCTTCAGCATCTCTCCCATGCACTCACGCCATTGTCGGGAGCTAACGTAGCGGCCGAAATTAAGACCACCCTGGCTGCTGTGGTTGAGTTATTATCCACGGCTCCTCCCGCAGGAGGTTTTGAGTCGGTAACCGTGGTATTTCACGATGACAGACACAAACAAGTTCGCCAGGTAAAGTTGCTCGAAGGGTTTATGGAAAATCCTCGGTCTCAATCAACCACAACGTCTTACCCCCCGCTAACCAATCTTGCGCCCGCCGAGTTACTGACAGAGCTGATGGGCCAATATGTGTATTCTCACCTCAATTACCTGTTGACCACCTCCTTCGTCGCCGAGAACGAACAGCGCGTGGAGCACTTGCGAAACGCTCTCGACCAGATCGACAATCAGCATCTGGAATTGGCCAAAAAACACAACCATTTGCGGCAAGAAACCATTACCGAAGAGCTGGAAATTATTTTGCTGAATACCCTGGACAAGCCAGAGCCATGACATGTCACTCCGCAAAATTCGCCGACGCCGTAACTTTTACCTTTACCCGATTGTTACGGACATTAACTACACGGGTTATTACTCTCACACATCAATTGGATTTATACCATGAGCAACAACAGTACCGGCGCGAATGACAACACCGATACCAATGACACCGATACGAATCACAACACCGACACCAATGACACCGCCGCGCAGCCTCAGACGACGCTAACGCCTGATGAGCTTCACAAACTGGATGCCTTCTGGCGCGCCTGTAATTATCTGGCCGCGGGTATGATCTACCTGCGAGACAATGTGCTGTTAACCCAGCCACTGGAACGAATGCACCTCAAGCAGCGGCTGCTAGGCCACTGGGGCTCGAGTCCCGGACTGTCGTTTATTTATACCCATATCAACCGATTGATCACGACATTCGACATCAATGCCATCTTTCTGGCCGGCCCTGGTCACGGCGCTCCCGGAGTGCTGGCGCCGGTCTATCTGGAAGGCACCTATTCAGAAGTCTACCCGGAAGTGAGCCAGGACCTCGAAGGCCTGCGCCAGTTATTCAGGCGTTTCTCGTTTCCCGGCGGAATCGGCAGTCATTGCACCCCCGAGTTGCCGGGTTCCATCCACGAAGGAGGGGAACTCGGATACAGCCTCTCCCACGCGTTTGGTGCTGCCTTCGACAACCCCGATCTGATCGTGACAGTGGTGGTGGGAGACGGAGAAGCCGAAACCGGACCGTTGGCCACCGCCTGGCATTCCAACAAATTTCTCAACCCAGTGCGCGACGGTGCCGTACTACCCGTGCTGCACCTCAACGGATACAAAATCAATAATCCCACACTGCTGTCACGCATTCCCCACGATGAACTCGCTTCCCTGTTCCGGGGCTACGGCTGGAAGCCGTACTTTGTCGAGGGCGAGGACCCCAACACCATGCACGAACGGATGGCCACAACCCTCGACGCCTGCCTCAAGGAGATACAGTCTCAGCAGGCACAGGCACGCCTTAAAAATCAGCCGCAGCGGGTCATCTGGCCCATGATTATTTTGCGCTCCCCCAAAGGGTGGACTGGGCCTGAAGCCATAGGCGGCAATAAGATCGAAGGCTCCTGGCGAGCCCATCAGGTCCCCCTGCCAGGAGTGCATGACAGCGAAGAGCAGTTCAAGATGCTGGAAACCTGGCTGCGCAGCTATCGACCTGAAGAACTGTTTGACCCCGATGGACAGTTGATCACGAGCCTGAGGGCCGTAGCACCGCAGGGTAACCGGCGCATGAGCGCCAACCCCCACGCCAATGGTGGCCTGTTAAAACGCGAGTTGCGCATACCTGACTTTCAAGACTATGCCGCTGCGGTGGCGCTACCCGCGACAACTCGCGCCTACAACACCAAACCCCTGGGTGCGATGCTGCGGGACATCATGCAGTCCAACCCCGAAAACTTCCGCGTCTTCGGGCCCGATGAAACCACCTCCAACAAACTGGATGCCATCTACGAAGTCAGCAAAAAACTGTGGCTAGCCCAATACTTGCCTGAAGATGACAATGGTGGCGAGCTGTCGCCCGATGGCCGGGTGCTGGAAATGTTGTCGGAACACACCTTACAAGGCTGGCTGGAAGGCTATGTCCTCACGGGCCGTCACGGCTTTTTTGCCACCTATGAAGCCTTCGTCCACGTCATAGACTCCATGTTTAACCAACACGCCAAGTGGCTGGCCATCGCCGACACGCTGCCCTGGCGCCTGCCCATTGCCTCCATCAATCTGCTGATTACCTCCACCGTATGGCGACAGGATCACAATGGTTTTACCCATCAGGACCCCGGTTTTCTCGACATTGTGGTCAACAAAAGTCCAGCGGTCACGCGCATCTATTTACCCCCGGACGTCAACTGCCTGCTGTCAACGGCCAATCACTGCCTGCGCAGCCACAACGACATCAACATCATCGTCTGTGACAAACAGGAGCACATACAATACCTGTCGATGGATGACGCCATCAAACACTGCACCAAGGGATTAGGCATATGGCCTTGGGCCAGCAGCGATCAGGATGCCGAACCGGATGTGGTCATGGTGGGTTGCGGCGACATACCCACCAAGGAAGCTCTGGCAGCCACCGCATTATTGCGCGACCGCTTTCCGGATTTGAAAATACGTTTTATCAACGTGGTGGATTTATTTCGTTTGTCACCCGAACATGAACATGGCCTTTCTCACCGTGACTTTGACAGTCTGTTTACCATAAATAAACCCATCATTTTCAATTTTCACGGTTACCCCTGGCTCATCCATCGCCTGGCTTACCAGAGAACCAACCACGATAACCTGCACGTGCGCGGTTATCGCGAGGATGGCAACATCAACACCCCGCTGGAGCTCGCCATCGTTAACCAGATCGACCGCTTTAGTCTGGCCATTGATGTTATTGACCGGGTTCCCGGGTTACAAAACCGCGGTGCTCATGCAAAACAGGCATTCAGGGATCGACAGATCGAGTGTATAGAATATGCCCATGAATTTGGCGTTGACCTGCCAGAAGAAGACCATTGGCTTTGGACACATGATCACACTCCCCAGTGACCATCCGGGTAAGCTGATCAACATGAGGAGGGCATCCGTTTGGACAATTACGTCACCACGATAGGCGCCGTCCTGGGTGGACTGGGACTGTTTTTACTGGCCGTCAACATGATCACCGATGGCCTCAAGCAAGCTGCGGGAAAATCTTTAAGATCCATTTTGGCAAACTGGACAAACACACCGCTGAAAGGGATTGCCTCCGGCTTTTTCATGACCGCCATTGTGCAGTCTTCCAGTGCCGTTACCGTCGCGGCCATCGGTTTTGTCAACGCCGGCCTGATCAGCATGCGGCAGGCACTGGGTATCGTTTACGGCTCCAATATTGGGACCGCCATGACAGCCTGGCTGGTAGCGCTGCTGGGGTTCAACCTCAACATTCCCGCCTTTGCCCTGCCGCTGGTGGGCATCGGCATGTTAATTAAACTGATTAAGCAGGAGGGCCAGGCGGCGGCCTTTGGCATGGCGCTGGTCGGATTTGGTTTGTTCTTTATCGGCATTGATGTGCTGAAAACAGCGTTTGAAGGGGTGATCCAGACTTTCGATTTGACACAATTTAACGCTGAAGGTATCTCCGGCGTCTTGATTTACCTGTTGCTTGGCATCACCCTTACCGTTCTCACCCAGTCCTCCAGCGCCTCTATCGCCTTAACCATTACCGCTGGTACCTCGGGCATGGTTGGCCTTAACGCGGCGGCAGCGATGATCATTGGCGCGAACGTCGGCACAACCTCAACCGCAGCTCTTGCCTCCATTGCCGCCACCTCACATGCAAAACGTGTGGCACTGGCTCAAGTGATCTTTAATGTGGGTACGGGACTGGTCGCCTTGCTGATATTACCGCTGATGTTTTTGGTGATCGAGGGGCTGAGCCGGTTTCTGGGTCTAGCAGCCCTGCCGAGTGTCACGCTGGCGCTGTTTCATACCGTGTTTAACGTGATCGGGGTCATGATGATTTACCCACTCAATAACCGCCTGGCCAACTTTCTGGAGCGCTGCTTTATCAGCCGTCAACAAAAACAATCACTGCCCAAATACCTGGATAAGGCCATTGCCAAAACACCGATACTGGCAGTCAATGCCATCACGCTGGAACTGATCGACGTCAGTCAACGGGTGCGGCAGATGGTTACCGAAGGGCTTTCATCCCGGCCTCAAACCGAACAGGATTTTCATGCCGAAACCAACAATATTAAACGCCTGTTGGCCGAAGTTTCTCGCTTTATTGTCAGCCTAGACAGACACGCCCTGTCAGAAGAAACGATCAAACAACTGGCCACACTATTGAGAATCGATCAGTACCTTCTCTCATGCACCGGCCTGTCCTCGCACCTGTTGGAGTACCGACAACTGTTAAACCTGATTCGTGATAACAGAATTTACGGTGATGTCGAAACATTTTACCGAACCGTGGATCTTTACCTACAGCAGGACTTTATCAAAAGCGAAGCCGCCAAAAAACACTCAAAAACACAGTTTTCTCATATTCATAAACTGCACAACGAGACAAAGGCCCAGTTATTATTGGCCGGGGCACAATCACAATTGTCCATTGAGCAGATGCTGGAAGTGATTGATGCACTCGAAAACTTGCAGAAAATCAGCGAGCAATGGCACAAGGCCACCAACAATTTACGCCGGTTATACACAGAGTCCGGTACCACTCAGCAACACCTGGGCAAAGAAGCACAGCTCCAGGACAGCAAAGACTCCGATACTCCACCGCCCCAAAATCAACCCCTCAGCCCGCACGTTGAAAACCTTTAACTGGAGGCACTATGGCAACATTAACTTTTTTAGGCGCTATTGAGGGCGTCACTGGATCCAACTATCTCTTATCCGTAAACGATTCTCGCATACTGCTCGACTGCGGACTGTTTCAGGGCCGTCGTGAAGAAGAGGCAGGCAACTTAAAACCGCTACCCTATGCCGTTGATGATATTGATGCCGTCGTTCTCTCCCACGCGCACCTGGATCATTCCGGGCGCTTGCCGCTACTGGTGTCGCAAGGCTACCGTGGCCCAATGTACATGACCGACCCAACCAGTGAACTGGTGGCCGTGTTACTCAAAGATGCCGCCTCGCTGCAGGAGAGAGACGCCGAATGGGAGAACAAACACCGCCGCCGAGCCGGTAAGGAAGATATTTCGCCGCTGTATACTTTAGAAGATGTTGACGATACCCTAAGCTACTGCAAAGGGGTCGCCTACAATCATCGTCTGAACATCGCGCCGGGTATTGACATTAATTTTCTGGATGCCGGGCACATTTTAGGCTCAGCCATAGTCGAAGTTTTCATTACCGAATCCGGAGTCAAAAAGAAGCTGGTGTTTTCCGGTGATCTGGGGAATTCTCAAGCGGCGTTACTCCGTGACCCTCAACAGGTCTCAGAGGCCGACGTGGTGCTAATGGAATCCACCTACGGTGACAGAGAGCATCGTTCGATGGAAGACACACTGCAGGAGTTTGAAACCGTGTTGGACGAAGCGTCCCAAAATGGAGGTAACATTTTAATACCCTCGTTTGCCGTCGGGCGCACGCAGGAAATCATTTTCCGACTGGGGGAACTGTATCAAAAAGGCAAGCTGAAACACCAGATCGTTTATTTGGACAGTCCAATGGCCATAGCAGTCACAGAAATATATCACCGCTATCAGGATGTCTACAATATCGAAGACAAAGCCTTGATCAGACACCAGGCCAGCCAGAGCAGCCTGCATACTTTTTTACCAATACTGCGATATTCCATGAGTACCGATGAATCCATGCAGTTGAATAACATCGATCGCGGCTGCATCATCATCGCGGGCAGTGGGATGTGCAATGGTGGACGTATTCGCCATCACCTCAAGCACAATTTGTGGCGCAGACAATCCCATGTTATCTTCGTCGGTTTTCAGGCGATCGGCACCCCTGGGCGCTCGTTGGTGGACGGAGCCAAAACCTACCGCATCGGTGGCGAAGAAATTGCGGTAAAAGCTTCCATCCACACCATGGGCGGGTTTTCTGCGCACGCGAGTCAAGCCCAGCTTATAGACTGGTTGAATGCGTTCCAAAATAAAAAGCTGAAACTTTATCTGGTACACGGGGAAAAAGAAGCCAAGTGCGCACTGCAAAAAGCCCTCAAAAACCAGGGCTGGTCGGCGCAGATACCGACGCTGAATGAAACCATCAACTTCTAACTCACCAACCCTCTAACAATAGATCTTCTATGAAAAAACACATACCCAAAAGCTGTATTTTTCCAACCGCCGCAGACGATGCCGAAGCCGCTACGCTGACACCCGAAACAGGGGATTCTTATCGGTTAGCCTATAGTGATGCAAACTTCCTGCTGCGCGATGATTTACGAGCAGTGCGGCTGCAACTCGAATGGTTAAAACCCGATTTGATTCAAGAGGAGTTGGAGATAGAGTCCACGGTTGTGATCTTTGGCGGGGCGCGTTTTCCGGAACTCAATGTCGCTCAACAACTGCTCAAGGTGGCCGAGAACGCCTTAGCCCAGAACCCGAATGATCCTCACAACATTAAACAATCCCGCATTGCCCACAATCGGGTCCGCAACAGTCGTTACTATGACGAAGCCCGCAAATTGGCCCATCAAATTACTCTCACATCACTGGCCTGCGGGGGAAAAGATTTTGTGATTGTTACTGGTGGCGGCCCCGGAGTCATGGAGGCCGCCAACCGTGGTGCCGCCGATGCGGGAGGCAAAAGCATTGGCTTAAACATTGTGCTGCCTTTCGAACAAGTTCCCAATCCTTATGTTCCCCCAGAGCTGAGCTTTCAATTTCACTATTTCGCCATCCGCAAAATGCATTTTTTAAAGCGCTCCCGGGGCTTGATTGCCTGCCCGGGTGGTTTTGGCACGCTGGATGAACTGTTTGAGACTCTGACGCTGATACAAACCCACAAAATCAAACCCCTGCCAGTCATTCTGATTGGCAGCCATTACTGGTCCCAGTTGATCAATTTTGAGTTTTTGGTGGAACAGGGAGCCATTGATGAGAAGGATCTGGAGCTGTTTCACATAGTCGATAACGCCGAGCAGGCCTGGAGCATTCTCGAAAAGTATTGGTTGAATGATGAAAGGCTTAGCTGAATGAATACTTTGCCGGTGATGCTGAAGTCCGTCTTGACGTCTTCATGAATGCCACAGAGAAAGTCTATCCTTAAGGACAGTACTATCCTTAAGAGCAATACTATGCTGAAGGGCAATACTATCCTTAAGGCCAATATTCACATGGTGAGCCAGGACAAACTCTAAGAACACAGAATCCCACAGTCGCTACACTCCTGTCGGTGTGATTCCCTGGTGTAACAGGAGACTGTATCGAGCGTTAATGAAAACTGGGGTACATCGAGGGTTCAAACGGTTGCAACTCGTACTGGTCCTGCAAAAAAGTGATTAAATGGGTGAGCTGAGTCACCGTCATGATGTCGTTGTAATTTCTCATTCTCGACTGCCCGTTGTCGGAGATCGCCTCTTTCTGGTAACCACTGGGCAGGCTGTGGGAGGGGTTAATGACGGACGTCACCAACTCTCCATAGGTTTGAATCCGCCTGACCTCACCGCCCAACGGAATGCTGAACTGAGGGTTGTCGGGTTGCTTGACCGTTGAATCATTGGCCAAAAAGTGGCAATCGGTACACTGCATGCCGATGAATACCTGTCTCCCCATTTGAGGATCACCCTCGGGCAGCGTAAAACCTTTTCCGGATTTCGGGCCCGTGTCGCAACCGGCCAATGACAGCAGGGAAATAAACAACACCGCATAAATCTTAGGAGTCATGCTGCCTCCATACATTTTATTCTATAAGTTAGGAAAAATTGACGAGCTACCCTTCAGACCAAGCATAGACCCAATTGCCGTCCATTGATCTAAATAATCGGGGATGGTTCGTAAAATGGCGTTGGCGGGACGGGGAAGGCACGTCATTGTCCTGAGAATATGCCATCGCACAGTGGCAAGCTTTCTCAGCAGCCGTGTTTTGTGACGACCGACGGGCGGTGAGACCGACTGGCTGTTCTTATTCCATTCACCTGTTGCAATCCAGATTAGCCGTTACGGCCGAACAGCAACGCCTCTTCAAAGAATTGAATGCCAAAACCTCGCTGAAGTGTCGCGTCCCAATGACATTGGGACGTTATGATATCAGAATTGGTAGTCAAAAAAATATTTAAAACAGCTAATTGATATTAAAAATGGGGTTCACACGGACAGTGTTAATATAGCGTCTCTTAATTTCAGCAATTCCTTCTCATTCAACCCCTTATGTGCCTTTTGTAAAAGTCGCGTCAGCTGGACTTGTTCAACTTTGGATAACTGGTTTATGTTCTGGGTAAGTTTGTTATCGTTCAGTTCAGCCACCGAGCGGTCAGCATGGGTTCGGGTCAATATCATCTTTAAAAAATCAACCGCTCGCCCGAGTAGCACAAAGGCAAAGGTTAATTCTTTGACGGGTCCTGCCGTCAAGCTCTTGCCGGCTAAAGGCACGCCTTTGATGTTTAACTTATCCGGTTTCCAGGTTGCCGCCAATGACGCCAATCCGGAAATCAGCCCCCCGGTTAGAGCCCCGGTCATTAAGGATGCACCACCGACACCAATATCAATGACAGCCCCCGCTGCAGCACCCGCCGAAGCAGATAAAGCAACGATCTTTTGACGATCGAGCCCGTATAAATACCAGTGACTGTTATCAAACAAATCCGGGTAATCCGCAATGAGCTGGGTTGCTTGGGTGTGCATTTGCGGGTGAGAGAATAATGCCTGCAATTGTATCTGCATATCAGATTCAATCTGTCGCAAGGTATTTTGATACTCGTTTTTTAACCTGTCCTGCAGTAAGGCCTGGGTAAATTCGGCAGGTACTTTTATTGTGCTTACATGGCTGAGCATGGACACGATGTGTTCTGCCACAATCAAGGATCCCTGTTCCTCAAGACGCTGATAATACTGCCTTAAAAGATTGATGGTTGACTCTATTGTGGGTCGCCAGGGTTCATACAATTCAGCGAAGGCAGACAACACCGTAAATTGCTTTTGATGGTCCGCCGTCATCGGATTAAACACCCGTACCACACTGAAAAACTGACTTAATGCGCTCTGCCATTCTTCCACATAAGCTTCACCACCAATGGGATTAATCAGTGCCATACGAGGCTGTCCAGTCCATTGCAGGATGTTCATTTCCGCCTCGAATTCCGGGGTATAGGGTAAAGAACCATCCACCACATAAATAATACCCGCACCGTTCAAAATGGGTTGCAGCAGTTCTATTTCATCATGGTATTTGGTCTGTGCCGCCTCCAGCTGTTGGGTCACAAATGCCTGTACGGTGTGTTTACGTTCTGCCGCGTTGGGTGAATGCTGCTGCAACCAGGACATCACCTGTCTGGGCCGCTGAAATCCGGGAGTGTCCACCAATGTGTATTGGGTGACGCCATCAATACTAAGATCAAAGGTTTGTGCCGAGGTCGTGGTACCAGAAATCTCGGATATCTTTACCGCATCCTGTCGGGTCAATGTCGACACAATACTGGATTTTCCCTTGTTTGGGTGTCCCACTACAGCAAAAACCGGTGTCGATACGGATCTGGACACGTCAACCACCTCTCTTCAGATCAATGTGATGACGTTGTGCAAAGTACTGCCAGGATTTCAGCTGCTGAACAAAACGTTTTTCCTCGATCTCATTGGTGTATAACACCAAGCTAACTGAAACATTATTTTGCTTCAGCAAATCAATACAATCGGCCAACTCTCCGGTGGGCGTTTGCACGGGATCGACGATCACTAAAACAGGTTTAACAAGATGACTGGCGGCAGACATTAACCATTGTTCGTCTTCATGCCAGTCACAGGTACCCAGATTTTTCACAACGGGCAGGGGAAATCCAGGTTGCTGCCAGCTGATAAGATCGACCTTGGAATCGTCAATGCTGACCCGGTCAGGCAACTCTAATTGGCCATCGAATTGTATGGGATTATGACTGGCTTGATGTGTTTGAGCCACAACGAACTGCTCAATATCACCGCTGCCTGAAATGTTTCTCTTGAGTTTATTGACAAATCGCTTGCGTAAAAAAAGTGTCAGCAGAAAACGCGGCAGGATGCCATAAACCATGATCGCCATAACCAAGGTTAACCACCAGTTTTCGTTCACGCCAGAAAGCGTTGCATTCAGCGCACTGAAACGGGTATCACTGATCAGTTCAGCTGACGGCGACGCAATGAACCAGTGCCAGGGCCAGGTGATCACCCGCATGATCCGGGTCATGGTTGCGTTATCGGTAATCAGGGTTGACGACCACCCAAATTGATAATCCTGGAAAGTAGCCAGTAAAAAGAAGGACAATAACGCGGCGAGCGAGAAGAATATGGCCACTTTCTGTGCCTGCCAAAACAACCATGGGAATAGCAAATTCTTATAGGGCAAAAAAGCCCGCAACTTAAGCTTTTTCACCAACATCATTAAGAAAGGATGCCCATGTTCACTCTGCTCTGCAGGTGACAACACGGAGAAATAGAAGCTGCTTAAGGTCAAACCAAAAGGTATAAAGGCAAACAAAGCCAACGGTATCCATACATTAATTGGCTGATTGCCGGAATAATTCAATACCCCCGCCATAGCCCCAAAACCGATGAAAGCCATCAGCAGGCTGAGCATCAGCAATACCCAGCGAGTCGTTTTGAGCACTGAAAAAGTACTCGCTGCCTGCTGTTCCCATTGAATTAAGTAAGTCGTGGCCGAGGTTGGCTGACTGTCGGTGTGTTCTGAGGCCGCCAATTTCAGTTGTTGTTGCCCCACAAACAGCCGGAAATTTAACCAGCGAAACAGTGCAGCGGTCGCCCCATCTCTAAAAAAGAATTGCAGTACTGCTTTGGAGGATAATATTGAGGCCATAATCACCGTATGTTGTCGGTTCTGATCACTGTGTGGACACAGCATTGATGTCGTTCAGCAGAGTATACCTGAGTTACTCCGTCATCATCATTCAGAACCCAAAGATAGCACCCATCAATCCCCCATTGACGATGATTTGTCAGCCTCTAGCCTCGCTCAACAGGCTCCGCGAGAAGGCATGGGAGCTGGGACAAGAACCCATGGGAGCTGAGAATGTATGGAGAGCGCCCTGAGATCCTGGCCGGAGTGAACCGGCCCCAGCGATCATTTCAGGCTGAATCAGCAGGGCAAGCAATCACTCGGCAGACCGGCCAACTTTCGACACCATGATCTCTATCTCTGTACCCGGCTCAGACGCAAATGGATCAATATGCTCTGTGCTTGTGAATATCAATTTGCCATCATATTCAATTCTGGCTCGCAGGCCATATCGCATCTTTTCCTGGATGGCACGAGGATTGTAAACCAATCGGTATTTATAGGGGCCAGAGCCATCAACGATGTGCGTATATTCGGTAATCCTTTGTGCCGGCGCATCCATCTTCGATTGATCTTCCAGGTAAACCTTTACTTCGGCACCCGGTGGCAGTGCTATACGTTCGCGATACCAGACCGTTCCCGATATCACCCGCATCAAAGAATTATCGGCTTCCTGTTTAGCCGTATCCAACGATTTTCCAGATTCATCTGAGCAAGACATCATCATCACCATCGTCAATCCAAACAAACACCATTTCAACATGTTCAACTCCTATTTATGAATGGGCGCCCGGCCTCGCATCAGTAGATAATACAACCCTCCACCGAGAAAAGCACCGATAAACCAGGCGTACTGATACAGGTCGATAAAAAATGCAGGAGCCGTCTCAATAATGCCACCCGCCACCAGAAACCCGGGGATATTCGGCATTACTGAAATCACAAATGCCACCAAAGCCATCACATTCCAGCCACGAGAGTATTCATAAGGTCCGGTTCGTTGATACAAACTCTCCAACTCCAGAATGCATTTGCGCACGAGAAAATAATCCGCAATCAAAATACCGGCAATTGGCCCCAGTAACGATGAGTAGCCGACGAGCCAAACAAACAAATACGCACCTGCGGTCTCCATCAATTTCCACGGCATTATAGCGATACCCAACACCGCGGTGATAAAACCTCCGGTGCGAAATGAAATCAGACTGGGAGCCAAATTTGAAAAACCATTGGCCGGCGCTACCACATTGGCCGCAAGATTGGTGGTGATGGTCGCGACGATGAGCAGTAACAGTCCCACCAGAGCGGTAAAGCCGCCCATGCGTCCGGCAATATCCACCGGGTCCCAAATTTGCTCACCATAGATGACCATCGTGGCCGATGTCACTGACACACTGACGAAGCCCAGCAAGGCCATAGGCAACGGCAAACCGGTGGCCTGGCCGACGATCTGGTCCGTTTGGCTTCGGGCGAAACGGGTAAAATCGGGAATATTCAAAGACAGAGTGGCCCAGTAGCCCACCATCGCGGTCAAGCCTGGCCAAAACACACTCCAAAACTGCCCTTCTTTTGCCCCGCCTTGAACAAATTCCGACGGTTGACTGAACGTACCTTGCAAGCCATCGGTATTGACATAAGCCCACCAGAACAACGCTACACCCACCAGTATTAGTAATGGAGCCGCCAACGTTTCCAGCCACTTGATCGACTCCATGCCTTTGGCCACGAAGTACACCTGCAACAACCAAAACGCCAAAAAACAGATCAACTGTGCCAAATCGATATCCAACAAAGGCAGCGGTTCACCAATAAATGCGCCTCTAAACAAACCGTTGAGAATCTGATAAATCGCAAAACCACCCACCCAGGTCTGGATACCAAACCATCCACACGCCACCAGACTGCGTAACACCCCCGGCAAACGGGCACCCACTGTGCCAAACGAGGAACGCAATAGCACCGGAAACGGGATCCCATAGCGGGTTCCGGCATGGCCAATCAATACCATGGGTATTAACACCACCACATTGCCAAGCAACAACGTTAAAATCGCTTGTATGGGCGACATCCCCTCCTGCATCAGGCCCGATGCCAACAAGTACGCCGGTACCGAAATAACCATCCCCACCCAGAGTGAGAAGATATTCAACCAGTTCCAGGTGCGTCTCTCCACGTGGGCCGGCTCAAGGTCGGGATTCCACAAAGCGTCATCCGGCTGATGCGAGGCTACCAACGTTTGATGTTCAGGAGTGTGAATCATGACCGATCTCAATGTATGAAAGGGCTTTTTACTGTCTGCGTCTCGCCATAGGATGAAAGCGTTTCCGGTTTAGCGTATCTATTCTGAGAAAGCGTGATTCAGTGTTCCTATTTTCATCTGCCACCTCGGCAATCATCCCGTTACCCGTCATTACCCACAAATACTTTCAACCTCAATGCTTTTAACCTTAATACAAACACGCCCATTCCACCGGACTTAACCCCCTATTGTCAGATTAAAGCTCTATTTTTGAAAACTTGACCTGAAGACGCCTCCTGACTTTACTTAAATTTGAAAAACGCTTTAGAAAAGTCATCAAGTTATAAAGACATTTTTTTTAAACGCAGTTTTAATTTCACAGACAGATACCCATGAAAGATAACGTTGTCGTCATAGATCATCCATTGATTCAGCACAAGTTAAGCATTATGCGTAACCGCGGCACCGCTTCGGGGAAATTTCGGCATCTGTTAAAAGAAATCAGCTTACTGATGGGATACGAGGCCACGAGGGATCTGCCAACAACTTACCGATCTATTGAAACGCCCATGGAAGCCATGGACGCCCCGGTACTTTCGGGAAAAAAGATGTGCCTGTTTTCGGTATTGCGTGCAGGTGACGGTTTGCTCTCGGGCTTACTGGAATTGGTTCCTTCAGCGAGAGTCGGGCACATAGGTTTATACCGCGACCCCAAAACCCTGGAAGCAGTGGAATATTTTTTTAAGGCACCCAAGCAACTCAATGAACGGCTGTGTCTGGTGGTGGACCCCATGCTAGCCACTGGCCACTCCGCCTCGGCGGCAATCCAAAAGGTGAAAGATCACGGAGGCAAACACATCCGTTTTATTTGCCTGCTAGCATCCCCCGAGGGACTGCAGACCTTGGCCGACCAACACCCTGATGTGAAAGTTTACACGGCCTGCATCGACAGGGCCTGCAATGACAAAGGCTACATCCTGCCCGGCATTGGGGATGCTGGTGACCGGTTATTTGGCACGTCGAATCGCGAGCATTGATTGTTTGGCCGTGACGGATCATCCTTCGCAAACAATCCGCTGTAAAACCCAATGATGAATGGGTTAAGCGGATAACTCTGCATCGGCACCTGCTGTTTTCCTGCTTTACTCCAACACCTGTCTTGAAGAGTCAAACATTGATGCGAGAGCCTGATCGCACGCTCAGTTCACCCTGGTCATAAACACTCAGCTGTCTACCCCCCATTTTTTGAAAAGCGGTTAGCTCAAGTAATAACATCAACAACACCCCAAAAATGCGCCACGGGAATTTTTATCGGCACATAAAATATGTTTTGCGAAGACACAATGCGCTGATTAAATATTATTCTCACAATTTCTGAAATCAATAAACCCTATAAAAAATAATAGGGTATATCTTTTACCGTGTTGAAACCCCAAGGAGCCTGCACACTATTCGCTGTATTTCTAAATTATTGAACTATAATTTTCCGGAGTTCGGGGCCGCATCTGGCTCTGGCACCCTTAATCATTTGTGGTCCATATCCATTGCGTCACTGGAGAAAACTATGAAACGAATCAATTGGTACCGGTGTATGAAGCTGCCCCTTTTTTTGCTGATCTTATCTGGCACGCTTGGTATTTCAACGATAGCAAGTGCTGAGGTTGGCCAGATCGATGGTCACATTTGGCAGGCGTCTTCTCTTAATGAAAAACGTGCCTATCTGATGGGCGTATCCAATGTCGTGGCCGTCAATCGCGCCATTCAGATCAAACATAATGACCTTGACCCCGATGCGGCTGTAAACCATATCGCCGCTGCCATGGACGCCAGTACAATTGATGCCGCCATTAGTCGAATTGATTCATGGTACAGATCGAACGACTCAAAGCTCGACGTCCCGGTACTCGGCGTAGTTTGGCTGGGTCTTGTCAAAGCAATGCAATGATACCCAACGACACATAAATGAGGCCTGGAAGATGAATAACTCAATGAAAGCGGTCATGTTAATACTCGCTCTGGCTATCGTATCCGGTTGCGCCGCAACCAAGGGGGCCGCGGTCGGCGCAGGCATCGGTGCCGTAGCGGGTGATGCCAGTAAGGGTGCAGCCATCGGCGCCAGTGTTGGCACCGTAGTGGGCATCATCGATTGAAAATGACCAGTGGACTAGCCGCGCTCTGGCTTCTTTCCACGGGTTGAAGTTAGAGCCATTGGGCCCAGCTATCCCTGAACTTACTGCCAGCGCGGTTTTTCCTGACCACACAGCTCTGCGGATTGTTTCGCCACACCCAAGCATGTCATTGCGCCTTTCGGTTGACCTTCAATCAACCGGAAGGCAGTCCCGGATTAGAACACATTTCGTAACCCAACTTGTGAAATTACGTCCCACAAAAGGTCCTGAGTACGCGCTGATCAGGGGTCGCAGGCATGGCATAATCCAACTTCTGCGCGTCAAACTCGAACGGGGTAGACAAAACCTCTACCAGCCGGTGAAAAGGTTCAAGATCCCCAGCGTTGCCCGCCTGAATTGCAAATTCAATCTGGTGGTTACGGGGTATGAATACCGGGTTGCAAGCATGCATACCGCGGGCAATGGCCGCAATATCTTCTGCCGTTCGCTGCGTCAGTGCCAGTAACTCATGCCAGCGCCGCACCCAGCCCTGCATTTCATCCGGAAGAGTGTAGAGACTGGCAGCGTCAATAGCGCTTTTCCCCTGTTCCGTTCGATCCCAGAATAACCACTCAGCCAATACCCGAAATCCCAGGGTAAAGTCGACTTGGTGTTTGGCCATGATTGCCAAAAGCTCCGCCACCAGTTCATTGGCTTCCTCACTGACCTGAGCAACGCCAATCTTTGCGCACATACGTTGATTGTAGTGGTAGAGAAATTGCTCTTTGAAATTGTCCAGCGCCTCCTGCACCAATTGAATCGCTTTGGTCTCGTCACTGTCGACCAGTGGTAACAGGGATTGCGCCAGCCAGGCCAGATTCCAGTGCGCAATCGGGGGTTGGTTGCTGTAAGCGTAGCGCCCAGCGTGATCAATGGAGCTAAACACGGTCTCCGGATCATAGTTTTCCATAAACGCACAAGGCCCATAATCCACGGTTTCGCCACTGACCAGCATATTATCCGTGTTCATGACACCGTGGATAAACCCGATAGACTGCCACTGTGCGATTAATTTTGCCTGTGCCTCAACAACCTGTGACAGCAACGACACGTAAGGATTAGCGGCCTGGCCAGCCTCAGGGTAGTGACGGGAAATCACGTGATCGGCCAAACGTGTTAACGAATCGAGATCCTGCCGCGCGGAAAAATATTGAAAGGTTCCCACCCGTATATGACTGCGCGCAACCCGGGTCAGAATCGCACCGGGTAAAAATTGATCACGAGCCACCTTTTCCCCCGTCGTGACGGCGGCCAGGCTACGCGTGGTCGGCACGCCCAGGACAGCCATGGCTTCACTGACAATGTACTCTCGCAACACCGGCCCCAGCGGAGAGCGACCATCCCCCATTCGGGAATAGGGTGTCTGGCCAGCACCTTTTAATTGCAGGTCATAACGATAGCCATCTTTAGCCACGACTTCGCCCAACAAAATGGCCCTGCCATCGCCAAGTTGGGGATTCCAATTGCCAAACTGATGCCCTGCATACACCGTGGCGATAGGCTCCGCGCCTGCAGGGATTGCGTTACCCGCCAGTACGGCAACACCCTCAGCACCGCGCAATTGCTCAGGGTCTATAAACAATAACTCCGCTAACGCCTCATTGATGCGAATCAAACCGGGGTGCTCGACCGCTGTCGGCAACTGCTTTGAAAACAGAGCATCCGCCACGTTGAGATAGGTATTATCAAATGGAATTTTCACTGCTGGGTTCATCACGGACATATCGCTTAACAGGTTGAGTTCTTCCGCTTACAGTAACACCGGTTACCCTTGAGAGCCACCCGGCTCGAAACGCTACGGCTTAATAAGCTCTGGCCTGCTACCGAAAAACGGTACTACTGTTGTCCCTTCTGGTAGGACCAGCCAATCAATTATTTCATAATTTTGGCACCAAAACTTTCCACTCGCCGAATCGCAACCCAGCACTCTCCCGTTTCTTCAGGCCGCCGGCTTCGATCTTGACGTACCTGGGGTGGACTCGGCCGTGCGTGGCATCGCTCGCAATTGATTGACATAAATGACTATTCATATCCAACGCTTACGATAAAGCCTGTCATTGCACAGCCGTTGATTCTGTGCCAAAAGTGACAAGTGTGGGACACCCCACATGACAAGCAACGAATGCTCACTGACAATGCCGCAGCTTTCCAGCAGGGTCTGTATTGGGTTCGCTTAAGAGACTTGTCTTAAGTAACTTGTCTTAAGAGGCCAGGCTTAACAGATGTGATTTAAAAGACAGAGTTTAAGCGATGTAATACAGGAGCCAGAATTTCAATGTCGGAAAAGACCTCAGGAGGTGAGCATCTCCAAATGCGGGATACCATCTTCATCGTATGGGGCTGATACCGGTTCAAAGCCAAATTCCCGGTAAAACTTCTCAAGATGTTGCTGAGCTGAAATACGTATCGATAAACCAGGAAACTCAACGTCAGAAAATTCAATCGCTTTATTTAACAACTGCTTTCCAATGCCTTTTCCCCTTGCTTCCAGTGTGGTCAATACTCGACCAATGGAGGGTTCCAGGTATTTAAAGCCTGGGTCCACAATACGTAAATACGCCTGAATTTCCGTGACGGTGCCCGAACCTTGTTTCAGGGCAAACAAATGCCATGACACCTTGTCCAGTTCATCGACATCCTGGTACGCACAGTTCTGCTCTACGGTAAAAACTTGTTGCCGTATTTTTAACATCTCATAGAGTTCATCCAGCGTGAGCTCTTCAAATCTCTTCCAGGTCCAATCGTACATACCATATTCTCCACCAAGTACCGTGCACCATACCCTAAGCGTCTATTTATTTACACCAAGTGCTATCGATCAGGCAGTACAGATCAAGACATGGGCAATCAGCCCTGCCAACCAGGGCAGGACTAAAATCAGGAGGAATCCGACTAGCAGCCTCAACCCCTTTATCCCTCGGGTTGACAACAGGTAATATGGAAAGGCAATTGGCCAAAAAACATACATCAGAAAATCAAAATCAAACGGTTTTTCGAAGTGCGTCGATTTAGCATCTTCAACGACCCAAAGAATCGTCAGCAAAAAAAAGATCAAGGCCCATAACACGTGTGTGGACTCGGAAATCCACTCACCCTGACAGCTGAGCACCGCCTCTACGGCGCCCACCCCCAGCGAGAGCAGCAACAAGACACCGATTAATAGATTCTTCGTATTCATTGTTTGCAGTTAACCAACGATTTAACCGGCTCCCCGCTTCCAGCCAGGAGTTGTTCACCCGTGCTCCCTTGATTACCCCGTCTACGTTGTATTCACCCAGATACGCAGTATTAAGCCATGTACTATTTGTTCACCCAATTTTTACCAATGGTTTCCAGACCGTGCTCTATCTCTTGAGCGGCTTTGAGACTGTTCTTTTCAATTTTGTCCTTAGCCTCCTGATATTCACGGCTGATTTCCTTGCTGTGTGTATTGATAAAATCCCGAGCCTCCATTTTCGCAAGGTGGGCCTGTAACTCAGCACGCTCGAATTCACCCGAGCCCTTGGCTCGGGCATTGCGCGTAAGCTCGCTGACCGTTTTGTTCAGATACATCCATTGATCACTGGCATCCATAATGGCTAAGTGTGCTTGCAAACGTGCCTCGTCGGTCTGGGTCTTCAGAGCCGCTGTCGCTTTGGCTAATGATTCATTCAATGCTTTTAATTTCGGCTTTGCTGTTTGCCAAACCTCCGCCGCCTCCTCCGACAAATCTTCGTACTGGTCTTCCAGTTTGTCGGCAATCTCTTTGAGGTATTCCTGGGACTTTTCAATAATATCTTTCATTTTATCGTTCATGGTCAGCGTCTCCACATAGGGATTAACACGATTACAACTGCAGCTCCATAAAACTACAGATCCAGTAACACTAGAGATCCCGTAAAACTACAAATCCAGTGTCCGTAAAACTACAAATCCAGTCTCCGTAAAACTATAAGTCCAGTAAAACGACAGCGCCATTACCGCTGCTCCCCGTATGAACTATAGCCACTCACTGCAGGTAATCTATGATTTCAGTCAAATGACTCCAGGTAAACCCAATTACCAACGTCTCTCACTGTTGTTAAGACCTATTCACGACAGCGAACGGCATACAAAAGGCAATCACTGCGAGCAATATCGGCTCTGGCGGTAATCATAAACAACTTTAATGGCCTGATAGGTCGCAGCTCTCCGTTGTCAGTAGAAAACCAGGCCTGTAATGCTTCATCCGCCGCCGATGCATTACGTATGTGCAATTTAGTTGCCGCGGTGGCGGTGCACCACCCCAGCAAGGTATCAGGTGTCACCACCCCAAAATTGAATTGCTCAATGTCGGCCCTCAAACTCAAATCATCCCTGGCTTGCAGGCTCTCGGCGTAGCTGAAAGTGAGGTCTGCTGCCAACTCCAGCCTCACCGGATTGTGCAGCACCTCAATGGGCCAAGGCGCGGCACTCAGGTCAAACAGATTGGATGTCGTGAAGTATCGCTGTAAACCATCAAAAGCGATTTTGTGGGCTTCTTCTTCCTGAGCCCCCCCACACTCTACCGTGACCGTCGGTACAGCCTCTTCACTCAGTTCCATCAATGCGCCCAGCTGCAAATCGGTGATGATCAGACGCTCTGTAAACAGGGAGACCAAAGCATCGTGGCGACTGTCCAGATGCACGGCCACCCCGAAGGCCGGCCCGTTGCCTGATGTATTGTGAAGATCAATTAAAGCTTCCGGCTTTTTAGTTTGAATCAATTGCATCAAGGAGCGCGCCAACTGGCCTTCCGCATCGTCATACGGCGCTTTGAAACAGCGGTTAAGATCACGCTTGCCCGGCAATTGCCGATAACGGAAAAAGGGTTCCGTCAGGGCCGCACTGATATTCATAATGGCAAGGTACATATCACACACTGGCTGCAGAGGCTGTTGCAACAAGCGGTAGATGGCATCCACCCCAGAAGGCTCGTTACCGTGCAGCAGGGTGACCACAAAGCGACAACGAGAGCGATCTGCACCAGGGACATGAATACAACAAGGTCCAGGCAATCCCTGCAGAAATTCCAGGAGGTGATTACCCAGCTGTTCGGGAATTGAAATTATCGGCAGCGGTGTCATAGATCCCCCCACTGGGCGACAGGGCAGCCCGATCTTTGATTGTGCATATACCCCAGTAGCATGGTCCGCGCAGCCTCAAGTCCTACCGGCGCCGATTTATCCAGACGATCCATTTGACGTAATTGCCACACCGCCCCCGTCTGTCCATTCGCCACTCGCTCCGCAATGACCGACAGATAACGACTAATCTCCTGAGTTGCCAGACCGGTTTTTTGCAATCCCTCTTCCGCCAACGGCAGCAGTAACTGCGCGACCTGCTGCAAAGTCTGCTCCTCCAGACAATGGCGCAACGGATTGGGCCACACCAGCTTGGCCTCTGGCCCAAATTGGGCCGCACGGTAAAAATTATACTTGGCGTAATTGAACGGCAGAGTCGGCAACAAATCATCAATCCGGTCGGCAAACGCCTCCCCCAACCCAATGTAAAAAGCCGCACTGGCCAGCATATCGGTGACGGATGGACCGGCAGGCAACACCCGCAATTCAATGCGCAGATGCCCGCCATCGGCAGTGTCATACACTGGCCTTAACCACGACCAGACAGTGTTCTGATGCATGCGCAGCTCATCCAGTCCCGGGGGCTGCCCTGCCCGCCATTGGCTCAGGTAGTCATCGTTGCCACACACCGGTAACACCAGCGGCTGGGTAGACACAGACTCCGCAAACAACTCATAGGCCGAACGCCTCAGATACCCCTGCCCCAGACTGACCCGCGCCGGTTGCCGCCACTCACCGGCGGCAGGGCGCCAGTCGACGCTGTGCTTGAACAGCGGAATTCGGGTCTCGTGCCAGAGACGGTGACCAAATAGGGAGGGCGAATTAGCCGACATCCCCAGTACAATCGGGGTCGCCAAAAGCAGTCCATTATAGAGATCGGCAAAACGCGCCGGACTGACCCGGTAATGCAATTGAAAGGACGTATTGGCGCCTTCGTAGGTGACATCACCGACCTTAATCTGCAGCGGCGGATTGCCATCAAGATCAATGTTGAACTGCCCTGACCCCAGGTTTTGCAAAGCATTGGTCAGCGCCCGGTAACGCGGCAGGTCGGTCATGTGGGCTGGGCCGAAATTGTCCCGCTGCAGGGTAGGCAGTATGCCAATGGCCACCGGCCGCGCACCAAAAGCCTGAGTGAAGCCGTCCAGGCGTGCCAGGGCGTCTTCAAAATCATTCTGCAACCTGGTGAACGGTGACGCAGAACTGATCACCGGATCGGAGTTGTATTCCAGGTTAAATCGATTCAGCTCCGGGGTGAAATGGGGGTCTGCGGCCAGCTCAAGCACTTCTTCGTTGCAGTCCACCACCCGGCCCTGGCTATTGACCAGATAGAGCTCCAGCTCCGCCCCCCAGGACGTCACATTGCCGCCAAATTGCGGGTCTCTCAACATCTCTTTGAGGGCTTTAAGGCATCCCCCGAGGCGCGCAGAGAAACGTCTGTAGTCCTCAGCGGTAAACTCCTCACTGGCGATAGCAAGCCCCATAACCCTGTACTCCCTCAGCTATTCTACTTATTGAGCTTAGGAAACAGCTGAGAGTAAGACAATGCGCCAGATCAAAGTCTGTGCCTGGATAGCCATTAAATACCCATAACAGGCAAGACCTGTAGAATCAGAGGCCAGACGACTCCAGACCTTCCAGCGACAACCTCAACACGTCCAGATACCATGAGCGGGCACTATCAGGACGCTCCGTGTATCGGCTCTTGGGGAGGGGTTATAGGGGTTATAGGGGCTATAATGGCCCGCAATGATGATCAAGGCGGGCCATTGGCTGAGGGTGGCTCAGTATCGGTATGTCGCTTGCAGGGTTAACGTCCGACCTCGGGTCGGTGTACCAATAACGTCTGCCGCCGCAATACAGCCTCCCGTCGCTGGCAGAGAGCTGCATACCGGTGATGTGGTGCCGTAAGCGCCACCGGTACCCGTACGGTCGATACCATTGACCAGATTCCGCTCGTCACTCAGGTTGCGGCCGATCAGTGCCAGTTCCCAATGATTATCTTCTGAAAAAATCCGCATTGAGGCATCCAGTTTAAAGAAGCTTTGCTGCTCAGTGTAAGGCTGGTAATCGGTACCATAGTTATACTTTCCGGAATAGAAAAGGTCTGATGAAAAGCTCATCATAAGGCCCGATGCCAATGATGTTTCGTAGTATCCCCCCACCGTAGCGGTGAATTCCGGTGCCTTGCGCAATTGTACTCCCGACAGATCCTGCGTATTGCCAAATCCGGTACTGGGATCGATGTCATTGTCACAGCCTAGCGCCTGCGACTGGGATTTATAACATTGGGCAAAAAACTCATCGAACTCCGCGTCGTTAAAGTTGGCAGTCGCGTGTAGTTCCAGGCCCGGTGCCGCTTGAGGGTAGTATTTGGTTTCGAGCTCAATGCCTCTTACCGTCGCTTCTGCCGCATTACCGGTTCCGAAAGAGCGAGCAGCGGTATCATAGGTTGCTACCTGAAGGTCTTGATAGTCGTACCAATAAGCTGTGGCGTTAAAGATGACCTGCTTATCCATCAGACTGGATTTAAGGCCCAACTCAAAGCCGGAGACCTCTTCAGGGTCGAAAGAGTTGACCCCTTTGGTGAGCACAGCGCCTGCCGTGTAGGAGCCGTCAAACCCTCCAGATTTATAGCCTTCTTTATAGGATGCAAAATACATCATGTTCTCGAAGGGTTTGTAGGTCAGGGTGACCTCCGGAGAAAAATTGCTAAAATCCAGTTTTGTGTCACCCGGATAGGTGGGCAGCCCCAGCACATCGATTGGCGTTCCTTTGAGAACCGGTGCCGGATCAAAGGGAGATTCTGCGATGATCGTATACTCGGTGACTTCCTTCGTTTCATGGGTGTATCGGCCACCGACTGAAAGCTCAATTTGCTCCGTGAAGTCGAAAAGCAGTTGCGCAAAGAAAGAGTAACTTTCCTGATCCTGACTGGTCGTCTCAAACGGCAGTTCGAAACACAGTGGACACGTCGGTGCGGCAACCGTGGGAATGACAATATAGGTATCGGTGTAGAGCTCCCGTTCCTCATAAAAACCACCCATTAAAAAATTGAACGGGCCCGAAAAGTTAGACGCCAGGCGCAGCTCTTCAGAAATCTGTTCATTTTCATAATTCACGGCATAGACATTACTCGGGGCGAGACCGTAGCCACCATTGGAAGACAGTTCCTCTTCCGCATCGTAATAGCCCGTCACGGACGTCAGGGTTAACGATTCAGTCAGGTCAAATTCTACCGTTGCCGATATCAAAGTCTGTTCACTGTCACGGTGGCCATTGCTTTTCAGCTGAGGGTTAAGGGCAAGCACTTCTCCAGGAATCTGGGAGGTTATAATCTCACCATCGTTTTTACAGTTCCCAGCAACCGGGTAGAGTTCCTGCGGATTGCCGTAAGGGCAGTGTGTAATGTCACTGAAATACGAAGTCGCACCATCAATTTCGGTGTCGGCATAGGTGCCCTTAAGAGAAATTCTCAATTCGTCAATGGGGTCGAGGGTAAAGGTGCCCCGCAAAAACATGTCTTCCTGCTGGGGAAAAGCGTCAAGGTGGGACGCCTTAATCGCATAGGGGTCATTATCCTCAGGAATTAAATGCACCGGTGAGTCAACATCAATATAGCCATCCATATCCGAGTAGTAGGCTGCCAATCGAAAACCGGCTTTTTCCGTGATCGGCCCCGAGATGGCGGCATCGACAAACCACTCTTTCGCATCGAATTCATACCCCGTGCGTAATTTCATTTCAAATTCGTCGCCAGGACTGGCCGTAGTCAGTGAGATGATGCCACCGGGGCTGTTTTTACCGAAAAACAAGGCCTGGGGACCGCGCAGGATTTCAATCTGTTGTAGATCCATTTGAGCAACGCGCAGAATTTGTGCCGTACTGATCGGGATACCATCAATATTAATCGACACGGCCTGATCGATGAACGCCTGCGACTCACCAGAGCCCACACCACGCAGGGAAATACTGCCACCTACCGCACCACCGGATTCACCAGTGACCAATCCCGGCGTCAAACTGGCAATACTGTCTATACCCGTGATGCTGTAACGATCCAGTAGGGCATCATTCAATACGGTTAAAGCCACAGGAGAATCCTGCGCGGTTTCCTGTCGCCGACGCGCGGTCACAACAATCTCTTCCAAGGAGGTAATTCTGGCTGAAGTTGAAGTATCAGGCACCGTTTGCGCCTGAACGGTGGGACCCACCATAATGCTTATAACAATGGCCAACACACTTTTATTGATTTTCATCCTGAGTTTCCCCGAGTTTATTATTTTATATTTCGAACAAACGGGCTGCTGAACCAGTGTTGTAAAAAGATGTGTTCAACAGCGAAATTGCCAATCTTATTGCTGTACAGCACTGTTCAACTACAGTGTGCAGTGTTTTCTTTTACTCTGTCAAACGGAAACATCAGTATCCATATCCACAACAACCAATAACGGTGATGAGAGGACGTTACTTAACGCATCACTCCCCAACGTTCCAAGCAGTTAGAATTTATTGACGGGTTTACCGCATTATCGGAAATTTAGCGCGCGCAGAAATTATTGGAGGCGAAATTGTACGGACAAAAAATGAGAACGTCATCAACTGGGAGCGCGCGACAGCGGCTGCACAATAGACCGTGAGATGACCAACAAAGAAGAGGCGTTCTACTCTGTTTAATGGCCGCTTTAAAAGGCAACCCGGTTCAGAGGTGAACCGGTATCAGCACCTTCTCATTCTGCCGACCTCACTCCGCTCACCGGATACTCTACCCAAAACAAACCGCGGAACTCACCAATTCTATAGCCGGTTGCACGGTCTTGTGGATACAGCAACTGGAGTTGCTCAGAGACTTCATCCGCAAGCACGTCCCCGTGACAAGTCGTACACAAGGGTTGAACCGTAATAGGTTCCACATAGCCGATACGAGCATCCGGGAGTAAGACTTCTTTAGCCCATCTGTCCGTCTTGTTTTCAAGGAAGTCATTTAAGATGGGTTGCACCCAGTCAGGAGCAACATTATTGGGATTTCTCAATCGATCACTGGTACGCCCAACCCGGATTCCATTCACGGACAGTTTCTGAGCGATACCTGGCGCCGTCATTTTACAGACGGACATCGCGTGCAAAGGCCCCTCTTTCAAGCCTGAACGGAGCGCCGTCTGCAACTCAACTTTAAACCTTGAAATAATTTCGGCGCCATCCAAACCCTTGCCACTGTCTTCGGCATAGGCTGACATCACGGTGAATAATGGTATTGATAATGCGATGAGAGACAACGCCATCACTGTTTTAGGGGTCATCACAATAACCTTTTCGGTGTCACTTTGATCGTTAAAGACTTGTCTTGATCGTTAAGTAATAGTCCTGAACATTAAGCCTGGCTACCCAAACAGTAAAATCCGTTTTAATTACCCTTCCAGTAATAACCACTGAATAATATCGCCTCGGAAAGTTATAACCAGGGTCGAACGCGGCCTTTGTAATTCACAAACTGCTGGCCAAATAACCGCTCAAGCGCCTGCTCTTCTGGCTTGATTTGAAAACAGTGAATGTAGATTATATAAAGAGCGACGAACATCAAAGACCAGGCGGATGCCAAATACACCGCCCACGCCAACATCAAAAACACAAAACCCACATACATCGGGTTTCTGGAAACCGCATACACGCCGTTGGTCACCAGCTCAGTAGCCGTATCCGGCTTTAATGGGTTGACGGTGGTCTTGGCCTTGCGAAAGGCCATGGCTCCCAAAACCAGAAAAACCAACCCTGTGATCAGCAACAGTCCCATCAGCAGGTACTTCGCAACAGCAGGAAAATCCAAGGTTGAACTGATCAAGCTCACGCCCCACATGCAGGCGCCACATAAAGCCGCAACCAGCGGAGGAGGAATTTTGTTGTGGAGAAATTTCATGATTTACTTTCCCTGATCCTTTCCCAACGCGCTCAAAGGTTGAAACATTCTTCGATACTGGCTGGGTGATAACCCCGTTAATCGCTTAAACAACCGCCTGAAAAAAGAGGTATCTTCGTAACTGATTTGGACGCTGATGTCGTCCGTGGTCAACTGTGTGGATTCCAGTAACTGTTTGGCTTCTTCAATGCGTAAGTTCTGAATATAGGTCACCAGCGAATGTCCCGTAGCCGCCTTAAACCGGCGCTTGAGCGTGCGCTCTGGAAGTTTGGCGTAGAGGAGTACCTTCGGCAAGGCGTCCTTTTCACGATAATGATCTTTTAACCACTGTTCGCATTTTTTCACAACCGAATCGTTGTGAAGCACATTCAGGTTGAGGCTGGCATAGGGCAGCTGCCCTTCGCCATGCCACTTCAACAAATACACTTTGGCGATGCGCACAGCTTCACCCGTACTGACATGGCGAGAAATAATGTGTATCGCCAGATCATGCCAGGACGTCGTCCCACCTGCCGTTACAATCCGGCCATTCGCATCGGCAAACACCAAATTAGGCCCTGGAGTAAACTTGACTAGAGGGTATTGTTGCTTAAACAAATCCTGGTATCCCCAATGCGAGGTGGCCGAGCAGCCATCCAGCAATCCGGATTCGGCCAACATGATGGACCCCGAGCAAGCGCTGTAAATAAAACCGCCTTGCTGATAGTGCTGCCGCAACCAATCCATAATTTGAGGATAGCGGCCTTTTATGGATTGGTCGGGGCCAAGCCACAACTCAGGCAAAATAATAATGTCGGCATCAGCAGCCGTGTCAATGGCGCAATCGGGCATAACCGGAATGCGGTTACCACAGCTAAACACCTGCTTTTGCGACGAGACAATATTCACCTCAAACGGGTTAAAACCAGCGTCACTGCGCACCAGTGTTTGCCAGAGATTGCCGGCGGCGTTGAGCACGTCGACCATACCGTAGAGGGCCGAGCCTGCGGTCTCAGGAATCGCCAGAATCAGCACTCTAAGTTGACCTGAACCTGAATCAGTCGTTTTTTCTGCCATACCCTTGCCCAACCTGTGGCACAAATGACACGCTTTTGACGCTATTGCATCTTATAGCTTAGCAGCCCAAGTCCTACACTACTCCCCTGCCTGGATACCCTGGCTGAAAAACCTGGATGGATAGCCCCGCATGGACAACCCAGGCCTGACCCAACCTTTAGTGAGGATAACATCATGACCAACCACGACAACCTGACTCGTAACGGCCTAGACCTGGCACAGATGCAGCAAACCATCGGCGCCATTCAACAAGATCCCGGTATTGCGCTGTTCGAATTTCGTGCGCGCAATCAGTGGATCAATGGCGGTGAAAATCGCTCCACGATCAAGGATTTCTATGGTGCCAAAGCGGAAGATAATTCACGCGACAAGGCCTTTGAATTTACCAACGGCGAACCGCCTGTACTGCTGGGCAACAATGAAGGCGCCAACCCGGTCGAGTTTTTATTACATGCTCTGGCCGGTTGTGTGACCACCACAACCGTTTTACACGCAACAGCACGCGGCATAAAAATTCACAAGCTAGCCACCGAGCTGAAAGGAAAAATCGATGTACAAGGATTGTTAGCGATGGATGATCGGGTGCCTGTGGGCTATGAGTCGATTCAGATCCGGATGCACATCGAAGCGGATTGCAGCGACGAAGAGCTGGACGATCTGATCAGTTTTGCTCGCGATCACTCTCCGGTGTGTAATACCGTGTGCCGCCCTGTACCGGTCTCTGTTGAAAGGGTGCGCAGGGTTGTGGCCGCCTAGTCAATACAAAAGACGTCTGATCCAATATCCAGGGATAGCAACAAGAACAGACAACAATGTTTACATTAAGGCGGCAGGGGTTACAAAGTCAGCCCCCCATACCCTTGCCGCCCTTGTTCAAGGTTGCGTATCCCATCGGACCATTGACCGGTTGACCGGTTGACCGGTTGACCGTCAGAGGTGGAACACAGTTTATATCTTAGCCACTCAGCAACTCAGCAACTCAGCCCATTGTCGTCACGGATTGAACTCACTTAACAAATTACGCCGTATTGCCACCGTCAATCGGAATGGCTGTGCCGGTAATTTGTGCGGCGGCATCGGAGGCTAAATACAAACATAATGCGGCGACTTCGGCTGGCAAGGTAATTCGCCCGGTTGGGCTGTCTGCGTTATTTTGAATCATGGCTGTTTGATAATCCATGCCACGCTGCTCGGATTCCACTTTGAGCATGGGTGTATCCACATCTCCCGGGCAAATGGCATTGACGCGAATGTTCTCTTTCGCATGATCCAGGGCCATGGCTTTGGTCATTAAGACAAGCCCCCCTTTACTGGCGCAATAAGCTGCTGCCAATTGTCCACCTTGTAAACCCCAGTCTGAGGCAATGTTTAAAATAACACCGCCTGACGTTTTCATGTGTGGGATGGCCGACCTTGAAAGAAAAAATGGCGCGTTTAAATTCACCGCCATGGTGTTTTCCCAATGCTCATCGGTAGTCTCTTCCGCAGTATAACGGTGGATCACCCCGGCACAATTGATCAACACATCCACACGACCGTAGTGTGAAAGAGTAAATTCGATCAACTCGTTGCAGGCTTTGCTGCTGGTTAAATCCCCAGCCCAGGTAATGGCATCGTGCAGGTTAGACGCAGCGGCTGTGAGTCGGTCTTTATTGCGACCGGCCAGTACAACCTTATAACCCTCAGCGTGAAAGAGTTCTGCAGTCGCAGCGCCGATGCCGGAACTGGCGCCGGTGATGATGGCCACTTTAGACATATGATAGTTCCTGTTGAATTTTTGAATTTTTGAATTTTTGAATTTTTGAATTTTTGAATTTTTGAATTTTTGAATTTTTGAATTTTTGAATTTTAAAGCCTGAACGATTGATCAGGTCATAGTACAATACCTTGTGGTCTTTTTCCTCACACTCGTCTTCTGCTGGCATGAGCTATTGATGAGGTAAAGGAAAATCGATCGCGCGGCCTACAGACTCTTTTCACATGCGCATAAATGTATCGCGGGACGTTCAAAGCGCATTTTAGCCGTGGCTGTAATGTATCTTCAGGTAGCTTTGCCGCGCAATTTTTAACCATTTTCTTACACCCAAAAAATAAGACCCCAAGTTTAAATTAACTCAGACCTTTCACTGCGACATTCGTAGGAACCCATTTCGAATTCTCGACAAATCCAGGGCCGGTTTTCATAAATCGTACAGAGGAACGTTTCCCGGTCCAAAGCTGAGCACCAACCATCCGCCAAACGCAACATGGTTTCACCCCCCCATTCGTCGAACGCAATGTGTTGTTCAGGCACGCCTGTGTCAGAAATAATCATCACTTCCAAACGGCAGCAACACGCCTGACAATTTGAGCAAGAAATTTCAGCAGTGGTTACATCTTTTATAGGTATCGTCACGAATAGGTACCATCAACGCAATTGCAACATGGTACTCCAATTTGAGGTTTTTTGCCGACATATCAGAGCGGTTACATTGTAAATTCATAGACAACATGATTGCCCTAGCACTAGTCCATTGTACGGTATTGCAATATAAGACTGATGATTTCATGGTCGCTTATCGATGATGTCAGCGATGCATTCACCGACGCCCTTTGTGGCAAGTGGATATTAAATTTTGATCGCAAAACTTCGGCCACTTGTGTATCCACTAATGGATCAAACTCTCTACCCGCATAAATACAAATTCTCTGTAGGATAAATTCTTTACTTGCCATGAAAAATGACTCTCGTGGTTGACATTACATTATTTCCTCATCACTCAACTCATGGGGTAATCGACAACAATATACGCCTGACGATGCAACCAAAGTTGCTCTCGCCCGACCGACAGGGTTGATGTCGTAAGAAGTTTACTTTCGATAAGGTTAGACAATATTTCGATATCGGCAAAGATACCCGATTTCGCTCCAGCTATCGAGCAGTAGTTCCTGACAAAGAGCATATCGATCTTAAAGCGACAAAAAAAGATTCCATAGATCAGCAATGACAGACCGCCTATGCCTTTCTCCCTTTTGAGGATGCCATTCGCTCAAACTACCAGGCGGGCATGGAGTATTCATAGAATGATTGCCTGCCGAGGGTGAATTGGTCACACCGTCCGGTAGGTGGTGACACCCCTGATTTGCTTGCTGATTCGCTTACCGAACAGCTGCCATCGACCCTCAAACGAGCAATCACTCCCACTGAACAGACTTGGGGGGAGAAAGGGGGAGAGTGCCTGCCCCCGATATTATTGCCTTTTCCCAATTCTCGACATTTTCAGCTCTTACCCTTTAAAGGGGTGTAAAATCTTGCTTCTGCCTCTTGAAACAGAGATTTAACGCGATCTATGTCCCAGGGACGTTCGATTAATGTTTCGTGATCCCACTCACTTCTTGGCTCAAGAGGTGCGAAAAAATCCCCACCATACACATGAATGGCACCGGTCATTTTCCCAATGGGATTAAGGACTGAATGGATGATCGTTCGATCAAGTGTGGTCACGTCGCCTGCGCCAAGCGATTTCGCTCCAGCCGCTTCAATACTGGTATCAGTTCTTCGCCAGAAAATATTGTCTTCTCTGCCGGAATATATACCAACTACTGAAAACATCTGGTGGTTATGTGGCATCAAACTCATACACGGTGCCCACGTAAAGTTGATGATGGTAAGATCCGCTGACCGGTACAGTGGGTAGATGCCAGCATGCTCTTGCTCACCAAGGGCAGACAGGACATTTTTTGTATCAGAAACAGCTTCTGCCACAACCTCGCGGACAGCCTCCTTCCCTTCAGCCACAGCCTTTGTGCAATCGCGGATGAACTGATCCTTATTGAACATGATCTAAGCCTCCTCCGTTCTTTGTCAGGAAAGTAGTGCTCCCCCACAAACAAATAGAGACCCTAACTATAGTGCCAAAGTTACCCTTTTCTCAATCGTAATTTAAGGCTCCGATTGTCGTTCGAAAAAGATACTTTGTTACAGTTATAAAAAACTATATCAATATTCACCGATGTAGATAACCGGAACCTGAGTCTCTAGTTACTAGTTACTAGTTACTAGTTACTAATGAGTAAAAACGATAGATTCCCGCCAACATAATGCAAATAACACCGGGAGCCAACAAAGCGTTAAATTGGTAAAGATCAAAAGCAAAGGTACCAACGGTTGCTCCGGTAATAAAACCGCTAATGATGAGCAGGAACAGGATGGCTTTACGTTTATCAAACGACCTGCCCCGCATGGCCTCACCCATCATAATACCCAGGTCAGTAAAAATTCCGGTGAGATGGGTGGTTCGAATCACCGCGCCACTGTAAGTCGTCGCCAATGCGTTCTGTATGCCGCAAGCGGCTGACGCCGTATAGTGGCCATAAAACGAACCGTTTGATAATAAATACAGGGACACAAAAATTAATGCCGCTTCCAGCAGCAAAGTCGTGTCGTAGTGACGACCCAGTTTCAACCTGCTGCCATGCAGCAAGAGCCCTGATATTGAGGCACCTATCAGGAAGGCACCCAATATCCCCGCCAAATGAGCCGTCTGTTCAAAAGAAGAATCATGGAAGCTGGAGCCCAGCAGCGTGGCGGTGCCCGAAAGGTGAGAAACAGACTGATGATCAAAGCCCAAAAGGCCTATAGCATTGATACTGCCAGCCACAAACGCAAGAACAAATGCGCCGTATTCAATCCACTTGGGTAATTTTGAGATCAACGATTTTTCTCTAGTTTAATGGAATGGTATCAGTCCGAAATCGTTGTCACAGTAGGAATCGTGTCGGCACCTTGAAATTGAACCTGACAGCGCTGACCAGCGGGTATTAACCCCTCGGGATTATCCAGCTTTAAGCGCACACCAATGGTTCCGCTGGTGGTATCAAATACTTTATCAACAACGATAACTTCCGCTTTGACGGTTTTTTCTTCCGGCTCTGAAATGGAGACACTGCCCATCATACCTAATTTAACGTCTTTATAGCGATCTACCGGAATAAAAGTCTCAATAAAAAGGGGATCCAGTTGCACCACCGTCATAATGGAGGCCTCCTGGAACACGTATTCACCGGGCCCGCGATCTACTTTTTGTACAACCCCGTTGATGGTACTGCGTATTTTTCTTTGCGCCAGTATCGCCTGCGCTTTCTCCTTCGCCAACGACATACGCTGACGCTCAAAATTGGCCACTTCCAAATCCTGCACGGCGATGATGTAATTGGCTTTCAGTTCATCAAAGCTTTGGCTGGATATTGCGCCTTTTTGTTGCAGCTCAATCGCCCGCTCCCACTGTTTGCGCGCGTAGTTCACCTGGGCTTCCCGAGCCTTGATCGTTGCTTCGCTGGAGGCCATTAAGCTGGCAATTTTCAGGTCCGACTCTTCGATGCTGGATTCCACCTGGGCAACCAACTGGCCTTTTTTTACCGTATCCCCCCGCGACACCAGCACTTGATCCAACACACCAATAATCGGACTGCCAAGATCCAGTACCTGAGCAGGATCAATCAGGCAGTCAAACTCTGACCGGCTGTCCATTTGAGAAAAAGCCATCTGAGAGGATAAACAGACAAGCCCCCAAAGCAGATACCTGCCGGTAGACTGCAGAGTCCGTTTCAAGCGATTCAAGCCGTCAAACATGGTGTGTCCCTATTCCGGATGGCCACTGAAGGCCAGCAATTCACTTTCTGAATGATCATTTTTCAACAATCGCTCACGCGCTCTGGAATGCTCCTGCTCCAGCTTTTTCTGACCCCACGCCAAAATCCAGCCCGCCGCCGTGTCTTTACTTTTTTTCAACCGCGATTGCGCACACGTCAAAAAAAATGACGGCCTGACCACCAATGCAAGATCATCTTCAAGCGATTGCAGCGTTTGAAAGCAGCCTGGATTACCCTGCCGGGCGCAGCGTCCCATCAACTGCCGGTCAATGCGACCCGAGTCGTGGCGCGCAGTCATAATGACATGCAACCCGCCAACCGCCGCAACACCCTGGCCCAGGGCAATATCCGTACCGCGTCCGGCCATGTTGGTTGCCACCGTGATTTTTCCCAGTTCACCGGCGGATACGATAATCTCCGCTTCACGCTGATCGTCGGCCGCATGCAAGGTTTCAAATTCCAACCCGGCTTGCGTCAGTTGCCCGGCGACCTCCTTGATGGCCGAAACACTGCGCACACCAATCAAGACCGGGGCTTGCGTCTCGTGTATCGCCTGTACCCGCTGCACGAGATACTGCCATTTCAGTGCTTTGGTCAGAAACACCTTATCTTTTAAAACCACCCGGGCACAGGGTTTGTGGGTAGGCACCGAGTGAACTTGCAGGCCGTAGACATTCCAGAACTCGCCACTGACTTCCGCAGCCGTGCCTGTCATCCCTGCCAGTTTTTGGTAGCGGCGAAAAAAACGCTGGTAGGTCATTCTGGCCATGGTGCGTTGCGGATCGGATAAGGGGCACCCTTCTTTAAACTCTATCATCTGGTGTAAACCCTCACTCCAGACCCGATCAGGCATTACCCGTCCGGTGTACTCATCAATCATGGAAACCTTGTCATCGACGATTAAATAATGCTGATCCACGTGATAGAGGTAGAGTGCACTCAGCGCCTGCAGCAATAACTCTTCGCGCAGCACCTCCAGAAACAAGGGGCCAGCGCTGACTGCAGCAAACCTTTCATGCAAGGCCTGCCTGCCAGGCTCCAATAACACAATCAGTGACTGCAGTTTGTTGATGCGGTAGTGATGTCCCTCCTGCAGAGTTTGGGCGTAGCGCATGATTTGCCGGATCACCTCTGCATCAAGATTGGCTTCCACCCCGGCAGACAGAATCAGCGGTGTGCGAGCCTCATCAATTAAAATACTGTCGGCTTCATCAACTATCGCAAAGCCCAGCGATTGAACCCTGCGAGTGGCCGATTGTCCCGCTTGAAACCGGGAAAAAGCCATTCTCGATAAGCGCTTGTGGCGTTGGTTCAGGCTGGCATCCCTGAGGTAATCGAACGCCAGTTCCTTGTTGGTGCAATAACACACCGGCAGCGCATAGGCCCGGACCCTGTCCTCAAGCGAGGTTTCCTGCACCACCACACCGACCGACAGGCGCAAGAAGCGCATTAACGGCATCACATACGCCGCATCGCGCTCGGCCAGGTAATCATTCACGGTCACGACATGCACAGACATCCCACACAAGGCCGCCGCCGCCGCCGCCAGACCGGCCACCAGAGTTTTCCCCTCCCCGGTTGCCATCTCCGCCAAATGCCCATCCAGCAACACCCGCACTCCGACCAATTGCACCGCGTGGGGTTTAAGTCCCAGGCTGCGTACCGAAACCTCACTTAACAGGCCCAGTAATGCGGTCAGGGATTCACGATCCGACAGGCCGGCGTGCCGCAACTGCCCGCCAACGGTTCGAGTGCGCGCACGCAGCTCGTGATCACTTAAAGACGCCACTGCGGACTGCTGTGATCTCGAGCCTGACACCAGGCCAAAGCTGTCCCGCAGATATCGACCGCGACACCATCCCAAAAACAGACCTTCCAGGCGCGTCAACCAAAGTTCCAGCGCGCCCTCTTTCCGCCACTGCTTTTCAAAAGCCGTGATCAGGGCCGGCACCCTTATCCGGTCTTCTGTCACACAGGGGGCGTCAGACATTTAACATACTCAGAAAGGTTTGCCTCGCGAGTCGGAACCACTGCAATCCCAAAGGCATCGCCGAGTGCACAAACCGCACGTAGACACGATTGTCCACCAGCACGTCAGTCACCGACTGGCTCAACGCGAGTTCAAATTGATAGTAATTATCGAGAGGTTCCAGCCTGCTGCCGGAGTTTGGATTGACCGCAATCAAACCACCGCCTTCAGCCGCCAGTACCGAACTGGGAAGGCTGACCAGCGCCGAGGGCGCCTGGCGAATGATGCTGGCTCCAATGACCTTGTCGATGGCGCCCTCCAACCTCACTTCAACGGCCACCGTATCGTCACTCACCAGTGAAGCGCGATTGCCCTGCACCAGCACATTGACGTCCATAATGGCACTGGGCATGACGTAGCCGACAACCGTACCTTCCGAAATATATCGGCCCTGTAAATCCGGGCTGGAGAGCAACACAAAATGACCATCGGCCCCGGCCCGGATTGAGAGTCTGGATTGCCGCTGGCGAATGAAGGACAAACGGGCTTCGGTACGGGCAATTTGTTGTTTGAGAATATCCGCCTGTACCCGGTCATACAGGTTGACTGCTCTGTAACTGGCCTTGTATTCCTGTAACTCGGCCTCGAGCAAGCGAATGGAGAATGCCAGTTCTCGGTCTTCCAGAACGACCAGGACATCACCTGCTTTTATGGTTGAGCCGGTGTCATACAATATTTCAGACACAAAACCCGAGGTGCCGCTCACGACTCGACTGTGGCTTCCCAAAGAGACGATGCCTTCTGTTTTGGTATCATAGGGCGCCGGAAGAACAAACAGGACGCCCAACAACACCAACAATACCGACGCGCTAATGAGCTGAACCCTCGGCCGATGAGAGCCCAGTGACGGCGACTGCAGGACATAGCGCAAGCCCTTTAGCAGTGGCAGCAGCAGAGACATATAAAGGCTCAGGCACGCCAGTATGACGCCAATAAAAAAGAATTTGCTGGCGATGAACAGCGCAATCGTCATCATGATCACCAGGCGATAACAAAAAGAGGCAATGCCATAAAATACGAACCAACGCGCCTCCCCTGCAGAGTGGGCAGGATTCTCCAGATCGGGCAGTGAGAACATTTTTTTTTGAATCAGATAAATCAGGTATTTGCTGGATCTGCCGGCCAGATTGGGGATATTGAGGATGTCCGACAACACATAATAACCATCAAAGCGCAGCAGCGGGTTACCGTTAAACAGCAGAGTAGACACCCCGCCAATCATCATGACATTGAACGCAGCGGCCCGCAGCAGACCCGGCTCAGCCTCCAACCACACAAACAGCGCCAGTGCGGCCAACAGGCATTCAACCAGTATGCCCGCGGCCCCGACGGCGGCTCGTTGCCAGTGATTTTTAAAGGCGGCAGAGCAACTGGCATCCACATAGGGCACCGGCATAAACACCAGTAACATCAGTCCAATTTCATGCACTTCGCCGCCAAAAGCTTTTGCCGTGATGGCATGACCCAGTTCATGTATCCCCTTGATGAGCGGATACAAGAGCACCAATAAAATCAAATTATTTTGGGAGAACACCCGGTCAGAGAGATTCGACGTCAGCGCCCCCCAATGCATTGCGGCAAGCACAATGGCCGCTGCAATGATCCCGAATCCCAGCAGCATGCCCCAGGGATTAAACAGCGGTCGGAACAACGGCATGACCTTGTCAAGAAAGCGATCTGGATCGATGAGGGGAAAACGCAAAGCCAGCGGATTTTTATAGCGCATCAACAGGCGCTGGCGACTCTCTTTGCCGGCACGATAAACCATTTCCTCAATGTACGGAGGAACGTCACCACGAATCAGGTCAGCGCGATACAGTTGAGCAATCAGCTCAATCATTTCCCCCTGGCTCGGCTGTAACTTACCGAGCTTTTTTCCTTCTTCTTGCCAGATCTGGTCCACCGTCTGGCGGCCATCCAAACGCACAATCATGGCTCTGGAGGAAGGGGAAACCCGGAAGTATTTTCCGGATTGGGCATCCTGTATGACATACCAGGTTTTACCGCGCATGATCTGGCGATGAATGTCCACATGGTTTCGCAGACACAGCTTCAGATTTGCAACCCGATACCAATTCTGTGAAAAATGCGAACTTTTCATCGTCGACCCTAGGCAAAAACAGACCAGAACACAAGGCGCAGACGATGCGTCAGGCTGCGTGTCCAGATCCACAACAGATTGCGTTGACCCGAGTCAATCTTACCCAGGCCTTCCATACCCGGACGTAACACATCGACCGGGTCGGTCACCGTCGCTTCAATCTCAAAAACGGTTTCCCCGTCAACCGCTTTGGCCACAGGGGTAATTTTTGTCACCGAAAAATTAAACGGTGAGTCGGGTAAAGAGCCGGTGAGAAAGATGCCTTTCTGACCCACTTCAACATCGGCGATTTGCGATTCATCTACCGACAGTGTTAGCCGATAAGCCTCCAGCGGCGCAATTTCAAACAGGATGTCCCCCCGCCTGCTGCTACTGCCAATCGATTGACTGAGGTCGCCAGACACCACCAAACCATCAAACGGGGCCGTTAATTGGGTGCGCTGCAACTGCTGATCCAGTAATTCCAGCTGGATATCTGCCTGGGCAATTCTGGCTTCAAAAATGTTCACTTCCGCCCGTTTTCGGCTGCCCAAAGCCCGGTTGTACTCGAACAGGTATTCCTGTTTTTGGGAGACCCAGTTCAGTCTTTCCAGCACCAGGTCTTTATCGTCAAAGGCCACCAGAAGATCGCCTTGTTTCACACGGTCACCTGCTCTCACCGGGCTCGACAAAATAAAACCATCAAACGGCGTCACCATGGAGCGTTGAATTTCTCCCTTTAACACACCGTCCGCCTTGACCTGATATTCTCCCTGGGCAAAAGTGAAAAAAAGCACCAAGGCTGCCAGACCGAGTACCGTCAGCTTGCGCCCGGTATAGCCTCTGCCAACCATACGGTCATATTGGCGCATCGCCGAATCACGGATTTTTCCGATCAGTGATTTATCATTCTGTCGTTTTTCAAACAACAAGCCACCAGCATAGGCCGCTATACCCGAAATCAAATCTATGTGTGCGGGAGCCAGAGTTTTATCCCTGCTGCATTCGCACAATAAAGCCCCAATGGGCTCGCCTTTTTTTAACAGCGGAACGGTTAAGATAACACCTGTACGATTGGCAAGGTGCAAGGATTCATGGGCTCTCACCAGGGTGGGGATGTCACTGTCATCCATGGGGTAATGAATGATGGTGTACTGCTCAATGGCCTCTTCCATCGCCTCACCCAACAGGCGCACCAGATTCATCTCTTCACCAAAACTGGCGCTGTGAGAAATGGTGGTAATGTTCAAAGCGCCATTATCCAGAAAACCCAGACAGGCCCGCTCCAGGGAAAATTCTGACACCAGATGATGCACAAGGTCATGTTCAGCCGCACTGGCACCTTCGGCCTCAATCACATCACCGATAATATCCAGGGCCAGTTGGGTAAATTGATGTTGGTCCTGCACACCAAGACTGTGTTCACGACGAACAATATCGCGCAGCCAGGCACAGCCCCACTGTAACTGGCGCATCGCTGCCCGGATGAAGACCATGTCAACGGTATTCATGGACAAGCACACCGCTCCATAAACCGTGTCATCCAACTTGATGGGGTAGGCAATCAACGTGCCTTTATCGATTTTTCTGATGGTGCCTTTGCCCGATTCCCTGGCAACCTCTGCCAGCTGCAACAAAGACCTGGACACCAAAATCTCCTCAGGCCACTGGGCTGCGGGGGGGGACTGGCTCTGCATCTCTCCGAGCAGCAGAATACCGGCGTCGATGTGATTGATGTCTGCACAGGTTAAAGTCAGCCATGGCTGTGCCGCAGCCTCACATGAGGTGGCATGAAGAAGTTGCGTCCACTGTACATCGGCATTTTCCGTGTCAGCAGATAATGTGTTTGAAATTTGCCGATCAAGAGATTGGTTCACGGTGCCAGCTCTTTAAAAACAACATGCTTAAACACAACATGCCCCCTGAACCGACGCTGTCGTCTGGGGCTGTGTCCAGACAAACAGCTACTCCGTCAAGGCACCATGACGGGCTTCGTGTTCTTGCAACAATTTGATCAACGATTGGCTGAGACGTTTGGCAACCAAAGGAGTCAACATAATGCGGCTGGAAAGATCAATCGTGACATCATTTTCCTGGCTCAGGTTCCAGGTTTGGTTGGTCCCAAAGAGCAGATCGATTTGATCTTTGGTGCTTTGAATATTCACCACGTTGGCGAAATGCGACACCATCCCTTTGTCATTCCAGACCACCTGGGCCGGCTTAGCTTGCGGGGCTGGTTTACCTTCTGAGGCAGTCTTACCTTCCAGGGCAGTTTCGGGTGAGGCATTATCTTGTTTCATGGCGGCTTCTGTTGACATGCTACTTTCCTTAGTTAACGTTTTTCAAGGGTACGTTGTGCGGGCCCGATCGTGATGATCACAGCCCTTGCAAAGACACCGAATGTAAAAGCGACCCGATTACAGGACCGTCCACTCTTCGCCCACGGCCGTCATTGACGATTGAGATACCAGGTTTAAGGGTGCAGACTCGGCATCGAGCAACCTCTCCAGCGCTGTGCTGACGTCATCCACAATCCAGATTTCATCCGTTTCTTCTTGCGGTGCAACCGATGGTGTTGCGCCGGCCGCAGTCACCATGATGAGTGTTTGTGTTTCGCTACTGTCCAATTCCAAAGTCGAGACCACCAGATCACTGTCGTAATCCGCTCCACCTTGATTCCCCGGGCTACCCGGGACCGCATCGTTAGTATCATTTTCCGGCGGGTTACCCGGTGGCTGTGAATCCAGGCCGTTGCCTACGCCGTTATTCGCCCGACCCAGATTCCGCGTCACGGTGAACGTTGTCTGGGCGGATACCCGATCACCGTCGGCATCAATTGCGACCAGTTCAAAGCTCATATCCATGACCAGCGCGGTCTCGTCGTACGTTTTCTTCTGAGCCACAAAAGTCCAGGAGCCATCCTCGTGCAGCGTTAGGTCGCCGACATAATCCGTACCCACGACCCACTCAATGGTTTCACCAATGGCAAATTCCTGACCATTGACCAGCACCATGATGGTACCGCCAGCATCGGCTCCCATATCCACATTCCAGCTGCCGCTGTGAACTTCACCACCTCTGTCATTGCCAATGTGGTCACTGCTCGATAAGCCGACTACCGGCTGGTCATCCAGCACCGTAACCCCTACCGTTTGTGTGACGGTGTAACCCCAGCCATCCTTGAGAATCAGTGCTACCCCGCTGATCGACAAACTGTCTACGTTGACGAAATCTTCGTGAGACATGGCCCCTAACAAGGTAGCGGTTAATCTCACCACGCCTTCAGACTCGGCCTGAATCAGATTGTCGTAGGTCAGAGTCAGCTGAATCACATCCTCTGTCCCGTCATGGCCAATCAACGCACCCGTGGCATCAATGCGCCAGCTGATCGCCGCCGCATCATCCAATCCATCTATCTGTATGGACGACGTATCGGTATCGAACGCGACCGTCGCCAGCGCAAAAGTGCCGGTCTTAACCGTCAGATCAATAGACGTCTCGTCGATAATCAGGTCTTCATCGACCACAACAACGCCAGTGTCAATCTGGGCAAAGACGACAGCCGGTACCTCAACAGCCAAATCAAACTGTACCGCCGCCGTATCCTGATCACGGTCTATGACCCTGATCTCAACACTTAGATCATACCGCGTCGCCGCGCCGTCAACGGTCCACAAATCCGTCAGGGCGACGAGCTGCCATGTGCCATCAGACGCCACCGTCAATGCACCGATCTGGCGGCCATCGCCATAAAGTGCGATGGGTGAATCCAGAGTATAGTCCACTCCGTCGACACTGACGCCAAATCGTCCCAAACCGTCGGCGCCCGCGTCAAAGGTCCAGGTGCCGCGAATAGTTTCACCTTGCAGTACCTGGGGAATCAGCGCTTCGGCGTCGATGGCCGGCAAGCTGTCATAGACGGTAACCGCAGCACTCTGCTGCAACTCAAAGCCTTCGCTATCGGTCGCCACCAGGCCAATGCCGCTGATCGTCAACACGTCTACGTTGACGTTGTCTTCGTGGGCCAGAGCACCCAGCAGAGTTACTGTCACACTGACGGTGCCACTGCTGAGAGCGGCTATCCGGTCTGCAGTGATCTCCAGCTTGATCACATCGGCGCTACCGTTATTGCCTATCAGGGCGCCATCGATGATCGACCAGGTCATCACGGCATTATCGTCCAGACCCTCAATGACAATGGTGGACAAGTCGCTGTCAAAGGCCACCGCCACCAGATCAAGGCCACCGGCGGTGTAAGTCAACTCCACACTGTTCACATCCGTGCTGGCCGTGTCAGTGACACTCAGGAAGGCGTCTTCGCCGATCGCAGCGATATCAGGCACTTTCGATCCTGACAGGGTCACGGTGGCAAAGGCGCTCGCACTGTCCCGATCGCTGTCGGCCAGCGTCAGCCCGAAGCGGATGTCGTAGTGACGATTAATGTACAGATCCTGCAGCAGGTCGGTGGCGGTGATTTCCCAGACCCCGTTGGACATCACCTTCAGCGTCGCTATCTGCCCCCCCTCTCGGAAGATCGCAATGGCCTCATCCAAACCATAGTCAGCCCCATCAACGGTCACGGTGTAGGCCCCCAGGCCATCGGCACCCACCTCGGCATTCCAGCTGCCACTCAACACCTCATTGGCCAGCCCGTTAACGCCACCCCCCGAGACCGTTAACGTAGGCGAAACATCACCCACAATGACCCGCAGGCTGTTGCTGGTTTGATTGGCGGCGGTATCCGTCGCCACCAGGGTAATGCCCGTGATCGCCAGCGAATCCACATTGACGATGCTCTCATGGCGGAAAGCCCCCATCATGGTAGCCGTCACCCGGACAGTACCGCTGGTATTGGCCACAATAGGATCTGCGACGATGTCGAGTCGAAGAACATCGTCTTCCCCGTTGCTGGCAATCAGGGCCCCGTTAACGAGAGACCAGGTCACACTGGCCGCACTGTCGAGCCCAATCATCTCAATGGCATTCAAGTCTGTGCCGAAGGCAAAGCCGGTAATGTCACTGTCGCCGGCGGTGAATTCCAACTCGATACTGGCCTGATCGCTGGTCAATGTATCCTGCACGATCAGCAGGGCATCCTGATCGATGAGTATCTCGCCACCGTCGGGTAGCGTTTCAAACGTGATCTCGTTCAGCTCGCCCGGCATCAGCACCGCGCCCACCATTTTCAATTCAGCGCGGTTCACACCCAGCGGCACATGTTGTGCCTCACTGACGATGACCTTATCCTCAAACTCGCCAGTCATCGCATTGTAGCCATCAAGGATCAGTACCGGCTGTTCGCTGGACGGACTGACTTCCACAGCGCTGCTGTTAAGCGTTTGGGTGGTCGTGCCAAAATGATCCAGCGCCGCGACCTGGGCTCCGGCATCGCGTTTGCTGCCAAAGAATTGACCCAAGGCGTAGGTATCCGCACCGTCACCGCCGGCAAACACCAGTTCGGTGTGGATAAAACTGTCTACCGCGAAGTAGTCCTCACCACTGCCACCGGAGACCCACAGACGATCGAGGTTGGTGCTGATATTGATGCGTTGCACACTCTCGGGACCACCGCTGGTGGTCGCCTCTGCCAGCGTGCCGTTGATCACGGAAACCATGTTGAAACTGCCGGGGTAACTGGCAACGCCGAGCGTTTCACGCATCAGGAAGATATCGTCACTGTCATCGGCGCCGTGGATCACCACACTATCCACCGCGTCGCTGTCGACGTTGATCACATACTCGTTGGTGGTATCACCGGAACCGTGGGTAAAGACAGTGACGTCATCGACACCCTCACCGCCCACCAGATTGAGTACATCGCGGCCGGTGATGCTGCCGTCGACCTGGCTGGCGATGGGGTCAGCCATAGCCACAAGCTCGGTGACTCGCAGGGCATCGTCACCACCATGACCGTACGCCGTTACCTCACCGGCCAAGGTCGCCCTGAGGAAATGAATGGTATCTGCATCGACACCCGTATGAATAAAGGCACCATTCTCGGTGGAGATGGATCCCTCAACCAGAATCTCAACACCGGCACCCGATGAAGGAATGACTTCGTACTCACCCGTCTGGATATACTCTATATAGCTTCCCCGGAATATTTGTTGAACGGAAACGTTCTCATAAGCCTCAGCAAAACGCTCAAGCCTTTGAGTTGGGTTGTCCTCGATCTCGATATAAGATGGTGGAGTTCCAATAGCGCTTGTCGCATAAAAGCTATCTGTCACTGGCAACCAAACGCTCTGATCCGCTTTAATGCTTAAGGTGTCACCGGCATAGATCCGGCTTCCCTGCATGAGGTGAATATCGTCTATTGCCTCAACAAACACCTGCTGGGCAGCCTCAATAATGCCTACATCGCTGAGTAAAATGACGGAAGAGTTTTCCGCCTCAGGCTCTAAAGCATTGGCAAGTAAATCACCTGCGACATCAATCAAACGCTGGACACTATTAATGCCCTCAACAGATTCACCAAGGAAGTCAAAGAATTTACCATCACCGGTATTATAATAAGCACGTATTTCCCAACCACTGGCATTGAGACGTGACTGGCCAAACTGATCCTCTGAACCCCAATAGGTAACGAGATCGTCATACAGTTTGTTTAGGTGGGCATTTATATAGATCGACGTGTTGAGCGCTGAAACAGACACCGTTCCTGATTCCGATACCGCCGAAGCAATCGTTAATGTGCCACTGTTTTCATTAACGTAAACATCATCTCTGGCGTAGAGCGTCACACTTTTTGGTTCGTTTAAACTGCTGTCTATTGACAGACTTACGTTTTCTGAACCAATACTCCCATTCCTGGCGATCAATTCAATAGAACCACCCACTAAAAAGGCAGTATCGTTAATGAAATTTGAACTTCGGATACTGCCGCTAAGGGCTTCTAAAAAGATATTGCCGCTGGCAGTAGTGTTATCATAATAATTCAGATTGAGAACTATATCTCCATCCACTTCCACCAACGCCACATCACCCGTTGCCGAAAAATTAATGGTACTGCCGTCTATATCGAGAGCGTTATCAAAACGTCCAATCGTGTCGCTGCTTCCCAGGCTGATTTTGTTTTTTGCAATGACGTTAGGCTCATTACTGTTATCAGCATCCAGGATAGAACCACGCCAAGTAATTAAATCGACATTGTCTTCGGTCGACTCGATGCGACCTACCTGAAGATCACCGTCGGTTTCTTCAACAATGACGTAAGAGTCTGAAAGTACATCAACTCGCCCACTGTCTGCAATGTTTGAACGTAAACCGATTTGAATGGCATGTTCGAAATCGTCTATAGAATCTCCCAATATTGAGATGCTGGCTGCGCTAATATCCATGTAGGCATAAGTCGTTGTGTAACCCCCCCCCAGAGTTCCACCACCACTTGATATGGACACTGGAATGTCTGTTTTCCCTTGCCGATAACTGCCACTATAGAGTCCAGACTCCGACTCTATCGGTGCACCATCGTTAGCAAAGCTATAGACTTTGATGGTCCCACCACTAACGCTGGTGGGATTGACCACTTGAGCAGCTTCAATAGTGATATCAACATCTGCCTCCACGCTAAGCTCCGGCAAAACCATATAATACATTTCATCAGCATTGCCGTTGATCACCCATGACTGCAGGGTTAAATCAACTTGATCCAGCGCCTTGATCTCAAATTTGTTTCCTGTGCCGTCGTCAATCAGATCTATGTTCGCAAAAATACTACCTTCTTCCGCAGACAGGTACACGTCCTTGCTGCGCAAAACGGGATTACCAAACAACGAGCTGAATAACACGCTACTGTTGAGTGAGGTAATACTGGTGCTTCCTTTGCGGTTCTCTATCACGCCCGTCACAACAGCGGCACCGCTGCTTAGAATTTCAATGTCAGTGCCTGAATCCTCGAATTCGATACCAAACGCCAGTGCTCGCGAACTGGTGTTTGACTCTTCTCCCTGCACATAAATTGTCACATCTGAGTCATATTCGCCCCACTGTGGATTTCCAAGAACATCAATATTTCCTACATACATTATTTTGTCGGAATGATTAACAATCTGAAGAGGATCCGATGAAGCGCTATAGTAAAAAGTGCCCTCGCTACCACTCACTGAATTTGTCCCTAATCCAGTTGCATAAATCCAAATTTCAGCTAAATCAGTATTTCGTGTGCCTGCGATATCGTTAATGAAAAAGTAATCCTCAGCAATCGTATCACCCACGGTGTAATCACTGATTGTCACGCCATTGGTAGAAATAATTTTGCCGCTGGCGTCCACCTCCAAACCGAAACCAGTATTTCTGGCGAAGATGTGGACATCGGCATCCCAGTTGACGGACGAAGTCGGCGTACGGGTATTATTTTTATGAATGGAACCAATCATTGCCTGAAAAGCGCTGCTGTCAATATTGTTACCAAAATCCTCGGCACGAACTTCCAGGCCCGCAGGGTTACTTGCATCCGCGCCGGCATACACACGGGTACCAGCCTCAGCGGTTATTTTGGAAACTGTAATCACGTCTGACTTCGACCAGCCCTCGCCACCCCCCAAGGCAATAATGTACATAGTGGTGTTGGTATTGAAGCTGTTATCATAATTTAAGGCATTGAGTTTAACCCCATCGCGACCAGTCAGAGACGCCGCACCAGCCAGGGTGATATCTGCCGTAAGGTTACTGGAAATCATGGCCGCCGCGGTACCGCCAGCAAAGAGCCCGCCCATACTCAAGTGCGCCGTAGAATCCAGGTCAATGCCGGTATTTTTCGATTCGATCAAAAGCTCATAGGCTTCCAGACTGGCCTGGTCGACGATCGACACGCCAGTATTGGCGGTAAAGGAAGTTTTGTAGGCACCGCGAGCATTAATTTGCAAACCCGCAACCACGCCGCCGTTAGAGGCGGTGGAAGAATTACTTGCCAGCCCACCGGTAATTGCCTGAATGCTCATACCCGGCAGAGGTTCCCCGTCAAAATCCGTAACCTCGCGGCCGCCCGCCAGTAATTGCGAAGTACCGTCTATAAAAATTTTATTCTGCTCAATATTCACCGTGGTATCGGCGTTGGCAAAGTTCAGGTCCACCAGACCGCCCCCGCGCCCGTTAGCGACGGTGGTCATGTTGGGCGCGGTTTCAGACTTGATGACCATGCTATAACCGGCATCAAGTACCGCATTGGTAATGTGAATCGTCTGGTTTTCGGTGTAATCAAGAAACGACTCGGTGCGCTTGCCACCGCCCAGCACACCGATACCGACGAGCTGGTTATCAATGGAGCCAAAGGTTTTGTTTTCAGAGTCGACTCTGATGGAACCGTCAGCCAGTAGCTCTCCCTCAATGGTAGTATCCAAGGTGACATTGATATCCAGTTGACCGACGCTGGTTCCAGCATTAATCGCACCACCGCTGGTGTTACGCAGTGTCAGGGAAGACTTGCTGTCACCGACATCGTTCAACACCTCGCTGAGGTCAATACCGTCGGCGCCCATCAACTCAATGTTTTTACCGGCCAGATCGCTGAAATCCAGCAAGGCTTGAAATTCACCCCACGACCGCGATAAGTCCAAACCTTCACGGCTGAAGGTGACACTGCCTTCACGGGCAACAAACACCAGCGCTTCACCGCCCCGGGTCAGTGAGAGATTGAGATAGCCATCGTCGCCGACCTTATCAATGACGTAATAGCCGTGACCGTGAATCAAGCCATCCACCCCAACAACCTGATCATTAACGATCTTATGGATGGAGCCCAGATCGAGCAGTGGGTTTATGTCTTCGTCAATACCGTAGAAGCTCGGATTGAATTCGTACCATTCAATGTTTTCCCAGACATTGACTTCATCGCCGACATTATGGGTTCCGTCGGCTACCAGATAATGCAGGGTGAACAGATTCTCATCCACCACCACCACGGAATAGCGACCGGGATTGATCGCGGTTAAACCTCCGGCATTTCCATTGGCAGATTGGTACTCCACAATGTCACCGGTGATGTAACCATGTGCTGGTACATACAGGTTGTTGGAGCCTTCTTCGAATTGGTACTGGGTGATCGTTGTATTGCCATTACCCCGCTCAAAATCGATCTCTACCGCCACCAGTCCCAACATGGAGGCCGACACGGTTTCCACCAAACCGTCTTCGTAGTAGGTAATGTAATCACCCACCTGGAATGCGTTTGAACGAAAACCGCCATCCCATAGGATATCGCCCGGATTTTTATTCACCCCCACCTGATCGAAGTCTGTGTTATTAAGCGTGTCACTGGCATTGTTAATACTGAGTTGCTGCAGTTTGAAGGTAAAGTTATCGATGACGGTTACGCGGTATTGCCCAGACAAACCATCATCCAGCAAGGGTGTGATTCGCTGTTCACCCAGGTTGATTTCCAAGACCCCGGATGCATTGATAAACGGCGTTCCCAGAGACTCAAGCTCAATTCCGACACCAGTGTCCGCATTGAGCTGTGAGGTGGCCAGGCGAATGTGGTTTTCATCAATAACCATCGCGTAATAAGCGCCGGAAGACAAACCCGCTACGGGTACATCGCCGGTATTGATTTCAACCAACATGCCGGTTGTGTAACTGTGGCCGGCAACGCGGATACTGTTATTGAAGGTTGCATCTTGATCAACGCCCGCATCAAATTGCACATCGTTATAGTCAAAGGCTTGCTGCTGAACGTAAGTTGCTGTTGTGGCCGTAGATGCTGACAAATCAATTTCAATACCTGCCAGGGCGTTGTCCAATGAAGATGAAAACTGCAGGTAATCACCGGTAACGATAACGAAGTAAAATGCGTTGTGCGTCAGTCCAGAGATACCCGACTGAGCAGGAACACTGACCCGAACCTGATCACCCGTCTGTAAACTATGTCTTGGGTCGTAGAGACTGTTCGGGGGTATCTCCCGTCCGTCGTTATCCAGGTTGTTGTCATCGAGATGGTTGTCATCGAGATTATAGTCATCCCCCGTGATCCACTGCGGGTGAAAATCCACCACGTTGGAGATGGCAATGCTGCCGTTGCCGACGGAAGTAATATCCACCGGGGTACTATCCAGTGTCTCGAACGTGACCCATTGACCATCGACCGACGCGACCCGATAGCTGTCTTCACCTGAAAGGCCTCCGACACTGTCATCACCGGGTAAATAGCGGACCTGATCGCCAATCGCAAACGTGAAATTTTCCAGCAAAATACTGTTGTCTGTCACATTCACCTGGCTGCTGTCGAACTGGGATTGTGTGAAGTAATACAGCGCGGGCTCAAAGGTTACTTCCAGATCGAAGACCTGGCCCATCAGGGCATCGCCCCGGGTTTGTGCCAACTGGATAAAATCACTGCCCTGGGCAATGACATAAAAGGTTTTTCCGGCCCAGTTACTGCCCACTCCTTCCACACCGGCGAACGTGACCGTGTCGCCGGTCGCCAGGCTGTGTTCGGGAATGTAAAAGCTGTTGCCCGGTTGTCCGCTGTCCTGCGACACCCAGTCAGCGTAGCGAACATCACCGGCACCATAGACAAGGTTTCCAGAGACAGCAATGCTGCCGTCCTGATCGCCCCAGCGAGTCAGGTCAATTGGCCTTTGCACTCCGGAGTAGGTATCTTCAACACTCGCGGCAAACGCGAGGTAATCACTGCCGCGGGTAATGGCGTAGTAGGTTTCGCCATCCACCAGCCCCTTAATGGCCACATCACCGGCGGAATACACAAACGCATCGCCATTTTGCAAACCATGATTGGGGATATAAATGGCATTGGCAGGGACACGAATGGTGCCCTCATTGTCATAATTGATGCTGTTGCCATCAAACACCAAGGCTTGCGGATCGGTAATAGTGGCCACATCACCGGTGACAAAATTGTGAGGCTGCTGCACGGTGATGGTATCCCGGTCAACATCGAAATCCTGCCCCAGGATGACAGTACCGATGGAAACGGTCTCACGATCTATGCGAATCACCGACAGGTTTCGATCCAGATATTCCCCACCCACGGGCTCTGCTATCGGGTCAGCAGAAGGCGTTCCCACCTCATGCAACTGAATCACATCCCCGGTTTGCAGATTTAAAATTTCATACAGCATTTGCACCGCATCAGCCGCCACCGGATCATTTGCAGCGGTTCTCCAGCTGCCGTCACTGTTGCCGTAAACCAGAATTACGGTGTCGGTTGGCTCGCCATTTTCATCCAGTTCATACTCGGGTTCGCCCGTTGCCGGGTCAATCTGGTAACCCAGTAACTGTTCGGTATTCACGTCGCGGCGGTTGATCTTGACCAAGTTATCGTTCAGCAGGTAATCATTATTGACTTCCGTCGACACCAGTACTTCTGCCTGACCGGCTTTGGTGTACACCGCAATCCCGCCACCGGAAGACAAACGGGCGTTGTCGTTTATCGCAACTGTGGTGGTAGGCGTGACGGTCACAATACCGTCGGTGCCACCGGCGGATACGATCCCAACACTGACCGCTTCAACAAACGCATCGCCCTCAATATCGCTCTCGGCTTTAACGGTGATGCTTTGATCGGCGATCATCTCGACAGCGGTGTCCACTGCGGCATCGACGTTCGCCACCACCTCTGTCGTTGCATTGGTTCCACCTACCGCCACACCACCAATCGCCACCGCCAGGGTTTGCGCATTGGCCAGTTTGTCGCCCTTGGCCGCCACGGTGATATCGGTGGCACGAACCCGGCTGTTGCTCTTGATGGTGGCCGAAGTGTAGGAATCGGTGATCAGCGCATTGGCGAACATCAATCCGGTTGCCACGGCGCCGCCAGCGCCGCCTTTGGTGACGATGTCCAGGTTACTCGAACTGTCCGCCTGCACCTCGACTTTACTGTAGGCGGTGACATCGGCGTTCGCACCGATGTAAGCCAGGGTATCGCGCTTGTCCGTCGCGCCTGAATAGCCGACGGACACGGCAATGCCACCGGCGCTGCCGCCGGTGGCCATGGCATTGTTATCGCCACTGCCGCGATCAATGTCGGCAATTTCCAGCAGGCCGATGGCCTGCACCGTGACATTCTCGACCGCTGTGGGTGTGTCAACATTGCCAATGACGGTGCCATCCAGCAGCGCGGCGCTGGTATGACCGTCACTGGACACGATGGTGGCTGCGCCACCCCCGGCCCCAAACGCGGCAGCCGAGATTTGGATGGTTTCGGCGTAGAGCCCAATGTTGGAACTGGCCAGCACCGACACATCGCCGGCCTGGAGAATGGTGCCGCCCAACTCAGCGGTGACTGAGCTGTAGTCCGACAAGGACACCACCGTTGCCGACAGTGCCACGCCAATGGCGCCGGCGCCGGCGAAGCCGGTGAATTCTGCCTGCTCATTGAGCACCGCGTTCACCGACACATCACCGACGGCGTAAATAATGCCGCCAGCGCTGATTCTGGCCAGCACGTCATTGTCCAAAGTCGCCACCCCAACACCCCCAGATGCAGCAACACCACCGATGGCGGCCCCACCCACCACCGCTTCAAACTCGGCGTTCTGGTAAGCCAGAACGGTGACATTGCCACCGGTCGATGTGATCACCGCATTGGCACCGATGAGCGCGCTGGTGCCGGTTGGGATGCTGTTGGTGGTGCTGATATTCGCTGTCGGCGGCGCCTCCACCTGGGTGGTGATGGTGGAAGAGCTGGTATTGAGTTTATCCAGATTGTCATCGCCGCTGCTGCCAGCGCCGGGGCCCAAATTGGATAGAAGTTCGCCGACACCCGAGTTGATGGCATTTTTGGAATCCGTCGAAGGGTCGATGCTGGACGTGGAGTTGTCATTCTCATCCTGACCACTGGGTGCGGTGGTCGCTTCACTCTGCACCTGTTCACCATTGCCGTCGGTGTAGGTGTAACCGCTGCCGCTTTTATCCCCACCGATGTCAAAAATACCCACTGCGACGGCCAGTGCACCGGCGCCACCGGCACCCCCAAAAATCACACCGTGGACATTTTGGTCAGACAACGCCGTCACCGAGACATCGTCCTCGGCACTGACGCTGCCATTGAGGTACGCGGCGGTATCGTTGTTCACGGTCAGCACCCCGACACCGACACCGGCACCAATCAGGCCAATGCCCATGCCGCCGGACACCACATCGACCTCAAGAACATTGTGAGCGCTCACCTCAACGTTCTGTTGATCCAAGGGGGCCGCATCCGCTGAATAGCCTTTTTGATTGATGCGTGCACCGCCGTTAATCCCGGCAATGGTGTCAGAATCCACTTCCAGCACGGCCGCCGAACCGCCCACGGCGACGATGCCAGCGGCGGCACCAAAAGCAACCTGATCCAGGTTTTCGCTGGAAGTGGCCTTCACCGCCAGGCCCTGAATACCGTCGGTACTGTTGTACAGTGCCCTGGCATCAACCTGGGCATTGTCGCCGACCGTGGCGGTGGTGGTTTTCTCCACCACCATCACACCCACCCCCGGACTGACCGCCCCGACGCCCCCGGCCACACCGCCATTGAGGGTATCGATATTGGTGTCATGACTCGCCACGATCAGCACATTGTTATCGGCATCCAGCATCGCGCCCGCCGCCACCGAGGCAGTGGTGGTGGCGTCCAGCGAAATGACCGTGACCGCCGGAGAGACCGCGATGTAACCGCCGGCAATGGACAGCACCAGGGACTGCAAATCCTCCTCGGTGTCCGCCGTAATCACAATATCGTTGTTGGCATAGACATCGGCGTCACCGACGCTGGCGCGGGTATCGGTGGTCAAGGCTTTCACATCGCCCACCAGACTGACGCTGCCACCACCGGACAAAGCGATAGCTGCCAGTACCCCCATATGATCCAGTGCACTGCCGGCGGCAATGGTCACCGATTGATTCTCACTGGCCAGACCGTCGCTATTGAGGTTAATGGTCACACCGTCGGCGACCGTGGCGTAGGTCGTGATATCCGCGACATCTACCCCGGCGACCACCGCGATCCCGGCATTACCGGCGATGGCGATACCGCCGGTGATGGCTTGCAGATCGTCAAGGCTTGTGGCCGTCACCGACACACCGGTGACAACTGCCGTATCCGCCGAGTAATCCCGCGCCAGGTACATACCGGCTTCCGATTGATCCACCTGGGGGATGGACAAATTCAAACTGCCATCGATCACATCGGTGGGGGTACTGACCGAGCCGGACTCGGTATTGATGAAATTGGAGCCTGCACCACTGGCATTGGAACTGACGGTACCAGTGTGGGTGGTGATGCCGGTGAGATTACCCCGGGCCACCACCTCGGCGCCGTCGAGCACCGTGGCCGTTACCGCCTTGGTGACGATGGGGATATCGAAAGTACCAACAATGGCCGCGGTACCGGCCCCGGCCAGGGAAGCACCAATCATATCGATTTCGGTGTCCTGCAGGGCGTCGACCACCACCGAACCTTCGGCCAGCACATCGGCATTCTCACCAATGGAGGCGTGGGTATTCAGACCCAACACATAGACACTGCCGTTTATACCTATCGCTGCGGTGCCCGCACCGGCGATACCCACCGCCACCGACACGATTTGCTCTTTAGCGAAGGCTTCGACCACAATGTTGCCACCGGCTTCTGCCGTCACCCCGATATCGGTCGCGACGTAGGCGCTACCATCGTCAGGATCGCCAAGACTGGCCCGGGTGGTTTTGGTGACACTGGCAATATCAATACTCGCCCCTACCGCCGCAGTGCCGCCCCCGGCGACGTTACCGGCGATGTTATAAAGCTCGGTGTCATCCTTGGCGATGACGTAAATATTGTGACCGGCGTTGATCGACACACCATCGTGCACATGCGCCAGCGTGGTTTCCGTAATAACAGACACCGGCACGGCACCGGCAACACCGGCCGTGCCCCCACCACTGCCCTGAATGGCAACACCCACCAGTTTTTCCCTGGACTCGGCGACCACGCCGACGCCGCGGTAGGTGGTGGTTCCAGCCGCGGTGGTGCGGCTCAAGCCGCTGCCAAGTGCCAGCCCGGTCAAGGCAGCCCCGGTGGCCACTTCAGCGCGCACGTCATCATTGCGCACCAGCAGGAAGGCGCTGGCACCAGCACCGGCTTTGCCACCCACCGCAATACCACCGGAGGCATCCGCCAGCTTCGCGTCACTGCTCGCCGCCACCAAAATGGTATCGCCGGCCTCTAGCACCGCATCAGTGCCAACACTCGCATGGACCGTATCGTTTTGTACCACCACTCCCAGTGAAACCCCGCCGGCAAAATTTCCGCCCGCTGCCGCTAACGCAACGTTCACCGCCGTATGCTCGAACTCATGCCCGGCGATAACCGCCACGTCATCACCCGCAACCAGATGGGCATGACCACCCACGAAGGCGTTTACCGTATCGTTATAAATCGGCACAGAGACCGCCCCGGCGCCCGCCGAACCCCCACCGGACAAGCCCGCATTGAAAATCACATAGACATGGGTCGCATGCAATTGGGCATCTACCCGTACCGAGCCATCGGCATCCAGAACGCTGTATCCACCAATTTCGGCCGCCACCTCACGCCAGTGCACCGACACATCCAGCGAGGCACCGACGGCAAACTTGCTGATGCTGCCCGCGACCCCACCGACGATATTCACCCCCAGATAGTCGTAGCTCGATTGCACCTGAATATCACCACCGTTGTTGGTGGTAACAATCGCGTGACGGTCACTGCTGCCGGCGGCGCGATACATCGCCATACCCTGGCCATTGGTATAAAGCTCGGTGCCGATACCGCTGTAGACATAGGTTTCATTGGTATCCACCAACACCGAGCCCTGTAAGGCCTGATCTTCCGACAGAGCCACCCCGACGACGATATTGATGATGTCGTCATCGGCGTTGGCGCTGACCAGCACCCCGTTCAGGATCAGGGTATCACCGGCATACCCGCTCCCCAGTTGCGCCTTGCCCAGCGTCGTGGTGTCCCCCTGACTGCCGGACAACAAGTTCACCCCGTCCCCCACCGTGGCCGTCACGCGACGCTGGTAAATATCCGAGCTCGACAGGGAAACTCCCACTGCCAGATCACCACCCAGCGCCAGGCCGCCGGTGACCGTGGTCATTTGCACCTGGCCATCGGCAATCACACCGATGTTGTTGTCCGCCTGAATCTGGGAATCACCGCCAATGCGGGCATCCGTATCACCGGTCAACAAGTGTAACGACAGCTGTCCTGCACCGGCGTTTTCCAAACCGATACCGGCGCTGGCGACGACCGACACCACCTGATGCCCATGGTGGGCATAAACGATCACATCGTGACCGACCTCAATATCGGCATCGTTGATCAGGGCCGACACATCGCTGTTGGCGTGGGAGATACCAATCGCCGCCCCCACACCGGTGCCATCCAGGGTAAAGCCCAGGGCGCCGGCCACGCTGACCAACAAGGTATCGGATTCCGCCCCCACCCAGGCATCGTGATCGAGGCGAATGAAACCGCCATTGATCTCGGCATCAATCTGGTTATCCAGCACATGGATGTTGCCCGAGATCCCCACCGCGGTATCGGTCTTGGCACCACCGGCGCCACCGGCCGAGACCACGACCAACAGATCTCGCTGGGCGGCCGCCACAGTCAGGTCATTGCCGTAAACGATTGCGTTTTGCACGCTGGCGTCAACGTCGCGGGTAAACACCGTCACTCCCACCGCGCCAGCAATGGCCAGGTCGGTGCCCTCGGCGGTTAAATCCAGCAAGCCCCCGCCTTCCACCAGAATGGTGTCGGCGTCGAAGTCGGCGCTGATGTCGATCGCGTTGCCCGCGCTGACGGAACTGCCAGAGCCCATAGCCGCATGCACCGACGCCGAAGAAATGACGGCGCTGGCCGCACCGGCGGCGCCGATTTCCTTGCCGTTATCGGTGGAGGTCGCGCTACCGCCGCGGGTGGCGGCACTGCTGTTGTTGTTGATCAGATTGCTGGTACCTGACCACTCATAATCCCACTGAGGTCCACTCGAACCCGATCCGCTGTCGGAGGCAGGGTCTGCCTGCATGGCGCCTGCCAGTTGAGCGCCGACAATCACCTGTTGAGCGGCGGCGGTGACAAACACATCGTGGCCCGCCTGGATGTTCGCCAGGTCCGCGTCGGTCATCGCCGCCGCGTTATCAATCACACTGCCATCCAGATCCATCACCATGGCCTGGGTGGTGGTGTCGATCACATCCACACTGATGGCGGCACCGATGGCCACACCACCGTCGACCCGGGTGCCCGCCAGGCCGACATTGATTTGCAGAAAGTCACTGTCGGCGGTCAGGGAAACATCGTTCCAGGCCGACAGACGGGCCGACTCATCCACCAGGGTTTCGGTGGTGGTGCTGATGACATCCACCGCAACGCTGCCGGCAATGCCGACTTCGCCGCCATCGGAACCCATTTCGTTCAGGTTAACCGCCAAATCCCGTGTGTTACTTGAAATAGCCACACTGCCCGACGAAGAACTGAGCTCGCTGTCACCCAGAACAGTGCTGCGGGCGGTGTTATCAAATACCCGTACGGCCACACTGGCACCCACACCGGCTTTGGCTCCGCTGGTGGATGCGCCGTCGTTACTGCTGGTGCCAAAGCGAGACCAGAAAATATCCCAGACACTGGTCAAACCGGTGACATTGACGCTTTCCGCTTCGGCCTTACTGGCAATCGTCAGATCATCGTCCGCGTCCAAAATCGCCGCACCCTGAATCACCACCTCGGCCTGATTGTGCACTTCAAAAATATTGATGTTGCCGGCCAGGGCGTAGTCGCTTGCCTGCTTGGCGTCGGCCCGGGTGGTGGTTTTTGCCGTACCATCGCCATTCAGGACGGCACGCCCGTTGGCGTCCAGTACCGTCTGTTGATCGCCCTGGGCATTGGAAGCGTATTCGCCGCCGGCACCGGAGTTAATGTAGGTAGTAAACAAGCTGCCTTCCAGACCCGCCAGCCCCCACTTGCGTAACCCCACCGCATCAAAGAGGGTTTTAATCAGGCTTTGCGAGGCGGCCGCAATTTCTTCATTAAACGCCACATTGGCTTCGGCAATGGCATCCGCGTCGCCATTGGCGGCGACAATGGCGAGATCGCGTTTCTTTTCGGCATCGGTAAAAGCAGTGACAAAGGTATCGTCCAGGGTAATTTGGTTGGGCACCTGCGCTTCGGCCGCCAGCGACATGGCGCCACCGGCTTGCAACTGTGCGCCCTCGGCGACAGTGACGTTGGCGGTATTGTCATACCGGGCAAAGGCAATGCCGCCCGCCAGTGCCACTTCGCCACCGGACTCAGCACAGCCACCGGCCCCGACACCGGGGTTTTGTTCGGCGTAACTGCTGATCGTGAGATTGCCATCGGCCACCACACCGCCATTGCCGGTGGCGTCCGGTTTTGTCGAAATGATCACGTCGACCGTGTTGGCACTGACCAGCACCGAAATGGCCGCCGCCATCTCAAACTTGCCAGGGTTTTCATTGGTCAAATCGGAGAGAGCAGTGTTGTTGCGCAGGTTATTTTGGAAATTTTTGACGCTGTCACTAAAACCACCCAACAGCGACGCAGCACCGCCCCCGGACTGGGGCACATCCCGCACCCAGGCCGCCGAGCTGACGGAATTGGTCTCATTCACCGAGCTGGCGCTGATGGTGATATCCCCTTCCTGACCGACGTGGGTAATGACGTCGCCATCAATGGTGACAGTACTGTCCGAATCATTGACGCTGACCGCCACGCCGATCCCAACCCCCATGTTGGCCCCGGGTTGAAACACGGTGGAAGACGCTTCCACCGCATAGTTATTGGTATTGTTGGCGGCAATATCGACACTGCTCGCCAGGATTTTGCCACCGGCAGCCTGATGCACTGAGCTGTCGGTATCGGCAATACCCACGGCCACAGACAGGGAGGGCCCAGGTACGCGGATAAAACCCAAAGGTCCGAGAAAAGACTGGGAGACCAGCGGCGCGGTAAAACTGGAAAAGCCCGTGGGATCCGACTCGGTGGCCGAGCCGGTGATGCCACTGATCACACTCTGGCCGGGATTTTGAATGGAACCGGAGGTCACCGAGACCTTGGATTCCATGGTATTTTCCGCCGTGGCATCCACCGTAACGTGACCCGCGGCATTGATGACAACCCCCTCTTGCAAAGTTACGGAAGCATCCACCACGGAACCGACGACACTGGCACCGGCCACGATACTGGGCGTCGACGCCGCCACCTCCACCTGTACCGTCGACAGAATATTCACATCGCCACTGGCTTGCAGCGATACATTCTGGCCCAAAGTGATGCTACCCGATACGTCACTCCACCAGACTTTGAGGCCAAAGCCGCCGAGCATATCGGTTATCGGGTTGTCCGCCAGGAACGCCAGCACATCGGCTTCGCTGATCGCAGCGTTGTCGGCAGACGCCGCGTAAGCCGCTTCCAATTCTTGCTGGGTAAAACTGAGGGCATCGCCGGCACTGGTTTGCACCACATTGCCATTGGCGTCCATCAGCACCAGTGGCACATTGGCCAGAGCCAAATCATTTTTCACCACCTGCACGATGAGGTTCGGGGCGTCGTCTGCACTCAGGTCAACAGTTTCCGCTGACGTCACATCACTGGTCGACAGGGTAATGAGCGTATCGGTAACCGCCGAGATGGTGTAAGTGCCGTTGTTCAACTCGGCATTCTGCACCACGATCAGGTCACCGGCGGCAAACCCGTCATCGATAAAATTGCCCAGCTGATGGCCTCTAATGGCCGCGTCGCTGACACCGAGCTGACCCTGCAAGACTTCCCCTGTCGCCAGGGTAAGTACTGTGCCGTTGGTCGCGGCTATGGTATAGGTGCCGTTGTTGGCACCGGCGTTGGTAATGGCAATGGTTTGTCCCACCTTGAAGCCATCCCCCAGCCAGGTTCCCGCAGCCCGCACGATGCTGTCGGGGCCACTGTCACTGTGCACAAAATCCAAACCCGGATTGCCCGTTAAGGTCGCATCCGGATTAACGCTTGGCACCTGACGGGCAATGCCGGACAGGCCGCTGCCCTCCACCAGACCAAACACCAACGTATCGGTACCGGACACGCGATCAAACCCATAGCCCGTAACCTGGATGCCGGAGTCGGCTTCTGTTTCCGTGGCAGCGGGCATGGTTGCGCCGTGACTCAGGGCAACGCTCACGGTGGTCGCGGTGACGTCAGTGATGTTATAGGTTTGATGACTGGCATTGTCCGCCAGACTGATTTGAATGTCCTGGCCAATGGCGAAGCCGTCGTCCAGCCAACTGCCCTGGGCACGGGTAATCACGCCGTTACTGGCGAAGGTTAATGCCCCCCAACCGTCAGCCAGCTCAGCGACTTTGGCGTCATCCAGCGCCAGCTGGATCAAGGCCTGGGTATCAATGCCCAGGAACATCTGCCGTTCATTGTTGCTGTTGACCAGCAGATCGATATTGCCCGCATTGATGCTGACATTATCACCCACCACCAGAGTGCCTTTGACGATTGGCGCGCTGATAAACTCCTGGATGGTGGAGGCGTTCTGCACAGTATTGGCATTGACCGTGATCGATAAATCCCCGCCGAGATTAATGACGGCATTGTCAGCAATGGTGACCGACGAGCCGTCCCAATCCAGCTGTCCGGGCTCGGCCTCGTTTAAGGCCGACAGAGTATCGATGGTGAGGTTACCGGCCAGGCCGCTGATATCACCCAGGGTGAGATTGGCCGTTTCCTGAATAAGAAGGTTGCCGTCAAACGCGTTGTCACTGGTCAGCGTCGAGGTAAAGGAATCGTTGCCCGTCGACAAGCCCAGCACAATGGTCTGCACATCTCCGGTGAATATATGGGTTTCAAAGGTACCGTTGTCGCTTCTGAGCTGGAAACTGCCGTTGTTGGTTTCTTCCAAAACCACGGCATCGTCACCGCTGGTGCCCAGCAGCACAAATTGCAACGCATTCTGGATGGTGACCGGCTCCAGTCCGGCATAAGTGATTAACTTGCCATCCAGGTCAATCACCCCAGAGGCAGCATCAAAGACAGTGGAAGTGACCGACGCGTAAGAGCCCTCTATCTCCAGCACATCGTAGCCGGCATCGCCGCCGTCCACCGCCCCCGTAAGGGCTCCGTCGACCCCGAGAATAAAGGTGTCCTGATTATTGGCGCTTCCGGTCAGCGTCTCGATACTGTCGAAGTCAATGTTGAGCGGGCCGGAGACCCTGCCGGCGTTGTCGCCATTAATCTCCCACACCGTGTCCGACAGCGCCTCGACCACCAGCTGATCGTTGCCGCCGCCGCCCAAGAGCGTGATGGCTGGAAGGCTGTGATCGGCAAATGACAGGGTATCAACCGTGATACGGTCATCACCACCAGACAAATCGAGCGTCAGCGAGCTCAGAGTATTGACGTTCGCTCGGCCCAGAATCTCATTGCCATTGGACAGATCCACCACTTCCAGGCGGGTCACGCTGGTTGATCCGCTCGCCGTGGTTTTCTGGTCTTCAATCATCCGCACCAGCAAATCATGGTCCCGGTCTGCATCAACAGCGACCAGCAAATCCACACCGGGAAGGTCGGCGTTCAACAGCAATCGCGTTTCCAGCGTCTCAAAAAACAAGGCCTTGTTTTTGAGCGTTGCACCCGATTGCGAGGCGGCCAATCCCGCGCCGAGTGCTCCAATGCGTTGATTAATGCTGGTGATAATCGCTGGCAATTTGCGCTGACTGAAACGCTTTATTTTCGACGTGATTGAAGTACCCATTTTTCACCCTTATCCGTGGTAACTGAGGACATCGATGAACAACGACTCATGCGTAGCCATTTATCAACGTCAGGTATGTCAGGCTGCATGACACTATCGTCGGACACCGTCCTTTATCAACTCAGGCACTTCGCAGCTATACATCGATAGCAGTATTGAAAAGAAACTCACCTCACAGCCGTTTCGGGCATTGGGCGAGTGATCAATCGAAATTTTTACATAACCTGCTTACATCATCGGCTTGGCGTGGCCGAAATCCCTTCAGGTGCCTGTCTGGTCTGAGGGAACCTTTAGATAATTGCGCTGTGTAAATGGATGACAGCAAAGAAATACGTGACAAGCAATTAGCGTTCCCGCAAATGGAACTGCCTGTTTTGTAAGTATTTATTTTTAAAAAGTGTCAGTGTTTGACCAAGAAAAACATCAGAAAGGCATGTATTGTAAAAAAAATTGACAATTATTTGACGCAAAATTCAACTATTAAGCGTATGTCAGCCTCACTCCACACACGTTCAGGACTGTCCATTTGGGGTCTGGTAACCTGGTCATTTTAGACAAATGATATTCGCCAATGAGGATGTTGGATGGTGTTATGCAGCGACTTCAGAAATGAGGGTACAAATGAAAGCCATCACCGCGCCTTACTTAAGGGCTTTTTATTTGAAAATCTTTTGCCACACACTCCCTGTGGAGGGGATCAAAATCCGCAAAAATGCCAACCTGTTTACCCAGTGAAGCGGGCGCAAGATACAGCGCCCCAATATAATCGGGCTTCACCAGAATACTGTCGCCGGGTGAATTTTTACAATCCAGAGGTTTGCCCGTATTCAAACGAACATGTATGCCCAAATCACTCCCGCTCAGAGACACTACTTTGCCCTGTATATAGCGATCGTCCGCCGAGCCTGCCGCTGACACCAGCAAGAAAAACAAGCCTAAATATCGTGCCATAGTAACGCTCTCCATACAGGGACACCTAACTATAGTCGGTCTCGGCAATCTCACCGGTGGCCAGCCAGTGTGCACACGCGCGGCCAAGTTCCGCTTCCGCACGCTGCTCGTATCTGGCTACATCTTCCGCTGAGAGAAGTTCCCGCCAGCGGCCATTTGTGCCTTTATGAATAAAGGTTTCAGCACCGCCGTCCCAAAAAGCACCGCCCAAGGGAACGCTTTTGGTCGCATTGGCTTTCATATAATCGAAACTGCAGTGGTGCAACAGTTCCCCATACCGGGACTCGTCTATGGGGGTTTCAATAAACTCGGCTATGCGGCGCACTTCACCCGGTAAATCTGCCTTTAACGCAGAAAAGTGAACGAAATGCACATTCGGCAAGTCTCGAATGGCCCACCAGCTACGAGCGTTTTCCCAAAGAGACCAAAACGGGAAGCCATCTTTTTCAAGCCAGTCATTGAAATACTGCACGACCGAAGACGGTGGAGGTTCGATTGCCGGGCCGACCCTGCCCGGCGTATCGTTTAACGCTTGGTACCAAGACTTATTCGCGTTTAAATGATGGTTATATAAGCTCCAGCACACATCACGACCATCCCGGCCGATGTAGATGTATTTTGCTTTTTCGGAAAAGACCAACGCATCCACAGGCAGATGCGTTTTTAAAAACCGTCGATGTGACTGTGCCTCAATCGCAGGCAGTTTTATGGCTTTGGGAGGTACCCGAAGGTCAACCCAGGGCGACATTTCCGCAACCTCCAACCCCTCGGCACCGTTAAACAACAACTGGGCAATGATTTGTTGCATCCAGGTGGTGCCCGACTTGGCATAAGTCGAAATGATGATATCGTCGTCTCGAAACGTAAAATCGTTCCAGATCGTGGAGTCGATATGATGATTATGGAGCTCTCTGGTTTTCATCGGACAATTCGTGCTGTTCAAAAGCAGTCGCCTCCTTTATGGCGTGCAAAGGTCAATCAGGCCGCCACAGCAAAATGGTGAGTATTTCGTGGTACCGTCTAAATGGTTCAGCTGCCTGGAATGCAGACACCCGCAACACCAAATTTCGTTAACCGCAATTTTTGTCAAAGTAAATAGAGCCACCAATATTCTTTTTCGCCCAGCGATAATCCTCACAACTTAGGCCTGCATTGCCTTCAAGTTGTAACGAAACGATCTTATCCAATCCACCCAGTGCCGTTAAGCTGGTGATTTGATTACCGACCAATTGAATATATTGAAGGTCGCTTAATCCACTTAAAGGTTCTAAATCTTCAACCCTGTTGTTGGCCAGGTTTAAACTTTTGATGTTCACAGAATGAGTTAACGGTTTAATGTCTGAAACCTGATTTTTTACCAGAGAAACGTCTTCGAGGCTCAGCAACTCACTGAGTGGAGAGATGTCGACAATGTCGTTACTGAACAGGCCAATACGCTTAACGCTCTTGATGCGAGTCATTGGCGACAAATCAGCTATCGCGCAGAAGGTACAATTAAATTCAATCAGAGCTGGCAGTTGCGGTAGCGTCTCGAGATTTATATGTTTATTAAAAGAGACATTGAGCTTTTCCAAGCGCTGCATGTCAGTCAGGAACGATAAATCGGTAATGTTGTTTGCCGCAACATACAGCTCCTGCAATTCTATCAGCGTTGACAGCTCAGAGAGTTCGCTGAGCTTGGGTTTAAACTGCGATAAGGTTAATTTTTTCAACTTTGACAGCTTGCCTATCGCACTCAGATCATTAAATTCAGCCTCGCTCACGGATAACTCTTCAAGCAACGTCAAATTTGTCACGGGCTGTATATCGGCTATAGGATTTTTGAGTAATTCCAGAGATTTCAGTTCTCCGTAGTGCTCAATCCCGGCCAGGCTTTTAATCCCTCTGTCATTGCATTTCAAGTGAGTAATCACGTTTTGATCGGACGCGGTATTGTCTCGCATCGCATCTGTTATGCACTGAAGAAGTGCTGTGTCCTCAATGTTTGGGGGAAATAAACGATCCACTGCCCCCACAATCGTCTCGCTATAAATGATAACCAGTGAAGCGATGATACCTATCAAACCGAATGTGGCTATTGAGCGTCTGGAAAAAATCATTCAGGCTAACCTTCCTTGATTGTTTTTAATGTTCTACAAAAACGTCGAAACCCAGTCCCCTTTTGCTCACACTTTATGGTGAGCAGCGATTTTACTCGTAAATTCAGCTGGTGATCTATAGCCAGGGCCGGAATCCGGGCAGCGCGAATAAAAGGGCGCTACTTTGTCAGCAATCGCACTGGTATTAAAAGCAACGGCACCGGCATTAAAAGCCATACTGACAGCAGCTATACCTGTTACTTCAAGATACCTTACTTTGGCATGAATTCAACGTCTTGCGGTAACTGCGCCTTGGCCTTGGCTCCGTAAGGACTTCAATTACTCCGCTGTTATGGCAAGCAGGCTGACAGGAGTGCCAGACCGATAGCAGTCGCTGTCCCCGTAACGGCTCAGGTTTATTGTATTTCCCCAATGCTTGCGTCAGGTCTCCTATAATGAGATCAGATTGCCGCTGGAGCATCATGATTGCGACGCCCGATTCCCGACACCATTCAAGATTTTCTATCCGACCACGAGCGGGGCCTCTGCGACACAGAGGTTAGCGCACGACGTGCGTCTTTTGGTCGTAACGATATCCTCGAAAAAGCTCCGGGCGGTGGCTGGCAACTGCTCGCCGATACCGCGCGCGACCCGATGCTCTGGTTTCTGCTCATCACCAGTCTTCTGTTTGCTTTTCTCAAAGACATCGACGAAGCCGTGATCCTGCTGATCGCCGTCTTGCCACTGGTGGGCATGGATTTCTACCTCCACCACCGCACCGCGGCCTCCACCGCCGGACTGCGTTCTCGGCTCGCCAGTAATGCGCAGGTGATTCGGGCCGGCAAACAACAGACGTTGCCAGCCCATGAGTTGGTGCCCGGTGATCTGGTGCTGGTAACACAGGGTGATGCCTTTCCCGCCGACGGTATCCTCTTGCTCACCGACCAGCTACAGGTGGACGAATCGGCACTGACCGGCGAAGCCTGGCCGGTTCACAAGCATGCCATCGACAGCACCGTACTCACCGAACAGGCCACAGCCCTGCAGGGCCAGTACTGGGGCATGGCAGGCACACGGGTACTGACCGGTTCGGCGTGCCTGTGTATTGCCCACACCGGGCAGCAAAAGGGCTGGCGCGCATCAAAAGGACTGATCGACCTCGTCATACGGTTAAACACCAAGACAAACATCCAGGCAGGGCAAGGGCAACATCGGTACCAGTAGGCACCGTGCGAGCCCGCGGCCAACAATGACAACTCCAATTCTGCAAAGCATCGATTCGGTAATCGCTGAATAAAGAACAGAGCACTGAGTAATAGATCAGGAGGTAGTACTGGGAACATTTCCGCCTGTGCCTCTGGAACTTTTTTGCAAAAAAATAGCACCTTCCTGACATTTAAAGTTCATTTATCTTATTTTCAACTGAGGCTTGTTGTTTTGATCCGGGCATATGTTATACCTACAGGGGCTGTAGAGCTTAAGGATGTATTCAAACACGGAAATCATAAGGAGAGTGTTATGTTGAAAGCAGGAGGTTGTATTATCGGATTGATGGCGTTGGCTGCAGCTCCGGGTGTCTATGCGGATGAAAATCTGCTGAACTGGAGCTATATACGAGCAGGTGGCTTCGTTCAAAAAGTTGACGTTGTGGATATAGAGGCAAGTGGTTTTGGTATAGAGTGGTCACATGAATTCACCAGCGGTTTTTTAATGCAAATATCGTATCTGGACGGCGAGGTCGACGAAGTTTTTGATATGGATGTCGACGATATAGACATTTCACAAAAATCGATTTTTATCGGCGCGGTGTCGGCTCCGAGCGTTAAATACCGTATGCTGGCAGGTATAGGTTACGACCGAGAAACACTCGATACGCCAGTGGGTAAAGTTGAAAGCGGCGTGTATCGATTGACCACCGGTGGTCGGGTTTTAGTCGCGCCTCGTTTTGAATTAAATGCTACCGGCAGCCTCATCTGGCTGGAAGATGCCAGCGACACCGATGACAGCAGCGATTTTTCCCTAGGCGTAGGTGCGCGCTTTCATTTCACCAACCACTTGTCTCTGGGCGCCAGTTTTTCGCGAGTTTTTGACCTGGAATCCGACGTAATTCAGGCCAGCCTCAGCTGGCAGTACTGATATCACGTTTTCATCAACAGATGGGCTGGTAACTGTGATCTTGGCACGACTATCGTTCGTGCCGATAACACCCACTGTAGATCAAATACGTCATTTAATTTTCTTCGACAACAGCCCTCAGCTCAATGTTGTTATCCGCAATGTCTGTTAAATAAATCGAACGCTCCATGCCTTGAGCACCACGATTGTTATGAAACTCTCCGCATTCAACCCCCATTTTCCTCAGGGAAAGCCTTTAATTGAGCTTCATCAAAGGGCTTTGGGGGGTTAAAACAATGAATGCTTCCGTTATTCCGGCAGTGGACGATTCATCAATTGCACCATGAGTTTCTCTAAACCTTTGGTGTCGACCGTTTGCACCACTTGTTGCAAGGTTTCCCCTTGCTCAGGCTGATAACCCGGCGCCCATGAGAGTGTGTCACCATAGTTTGGGCCAAATTCCACCACCGCATCCACGTAAAGATCGGTGGACTCTGTTATGAGAGTTGGATCCAACCAAACGCCCGAGGCAATATCATCCCACAACGGAAAATTGGCTTCGCGCGTGCTGACTACCTTTGCGACAGCATTATCTTGCTTCGCCATTGCCTTAAGTAATTTCGGTGTCAATTGGGTGGTGGTGGAAGGATCAACGGGGACCATCACAATTTTCTTCCAGGGTGCACGCAAAGCCATGCGCACCGCTTCAGGGTCCCAAAGCCAATTAAATTCACGACGTGGCGAATTGACAAATTCGCGAGCAAATTCCCCCGCAATTTTGTTATCCAACCGCTGACGTGGATTCAAACTGCCACCCATGTAAACCAGCTCTTTAGCCAAGCTGGCAAACTCTGGATCCAGCGATTGTGCCAGCGCAATGTTCGTTAATGGCCCCGTTGCTATGATCGATACTTCTCCCGGATAGGTACGTACCATGCGAATCATAAAGTTGGCGGCATGCTCTGCTTTAGCCGTGTGAGTCGGATTACCCTCCACCAGATCGGGAATCTCGTTCCAGGCGTGATAGGTAGGTGTGGACTGCTCGGTTTCTTCCACCCACTCTTTTTGCCAGGCGCCTTTCCAAATGAGCTTGCCGTAGCGCTGTTCCCATAACTCCGTGGATTTTTCGGTATTGAGCAAGGGAAAGGTCGCACCGGCATACACGGGAATATCGCTGCGGTTAGCCAACTCTAACGCACGCAAAGCCCATTGGACATTCCAACCTAACCAACGGTTACCACTGACCTGAGTGACACCCAAAACGTCAACACCGGGGTCTTGAATGACCATCCACTGCGCTACTGCAAATCCATCGTCATCAAGAATCACTTTGCGCTTTTCTGCAGCCACCACATGCGCAGCAACACAGCTCAAGGCTAAACCTAGTGCCATGTGTTTCATATTGTTCACAGCGTGGACAGGTAATCGAATCATCATTATGCCTCATCTAAACTAAAAATAGCGCTGATACCAGCGCCTATTCAGGATGTGTCTCTGAACACAGAAACGGAGGTCATAGCAGAAACTGTGCCCATCATGATATTTCATACAAAAATAACGGACAAAGTCAGTAACGGCGGGGGCTTTGACGTACCAACTGAAAAAAGATCACCCGGCGTTGCCCCTTCTTTTCGCACCAAAACTAACCAATCGGTCAGCTTTTAATCAAGAAATGCAACGCCAGCAAGCATCACCGAATAGGCAGACACAAAAAAGCCGCCTGTAAGACAGATTTTTCAAAATCAGGAGAACTAACAATAGAGAGGTGGAGAAACTATTTGGGGTCTAACTATTCGAGGTCAACGTATGACCACTCTGACGTCATGGCTTTTCTCTGTCCCCGAATTTCGGTGCTGTATTACTCTGGCTATCAGAGAGAATGAGAAAGTATGTTGAACGAGTCATTAGGCCACTATAGAGAGTGCCTATTCTGGTTTTTGCTGCCAGTTTTTCCCATTCGATATTCTCCCGGTGTCATCCCCATCCAATCTTTAAACGCGCGAGAAAAGGCGCTCTGTTCTGAATACCCCAACAGCATGGAAATATCAGAATACGATAAGGAATCATCTAATAAATATTTTTTTGCCAGCCGGCGCCGCAAGCCGGAAATAATACTGCGGTAGCTGTAACCCGCTTCTTCTAAAATTCGGTAAAAGCTGCGAGTGGAATAACCCATTTGCTTTGCCACGGTGGCAGCTTTTGTATCACCATCTTTCATGGCCATTAATATATGCTGCTGTAGATTTTCGAAAAAAGCTTCAAACGGATCTGATGGTTTTTCAACTTCAGCCTTCAGCATGGCTTCTGCTTGACCATCAAAAATCTTGCGCATGTAAGGATCACTACTGGTAATCGTCATCCACATGACATTAGCGGGTACATCCACCATTAAACAATCGGTATTGAATTCCACCGGACAAGCAAATAACTCGTCGTACAATTCTGGATTTTCAGGCGCGTCAAAAGGCAAACCCACTTTAATGGGCGCGATTTTTTTTCCGATCAAACTTTGGTAAAGCGTGATAAACACAGACACGCCAAACTGTGCTGAAAGTTGGGTGTCGACACCGTGTAAATGCCAGCGGTGGCGAATCACATCACTGCTCACTTCTACCTGTGTGCTGAGCTCAGAAAGTACCAAGGTTTGAAATCGGCCGTAACGGGTTAAGGCTTGCCCAAGTGTACTGCACGCGGTTAATAAATAACCCACGATGCCAAAATCTTTAGGCTGAATGATTTGCCCTAACTTGACCCCTAAGGCCGGCACCGGCTCCATAGCATACAGCTCGTGAATCAGTGCATCGTATTCACGGTTGGCCATTTTAGTTTGGGACTGGAAGTCCTCTAGCTTTTTTGAAAACTCAGGGCAATGTAAATCGCGCTGAGCAACATAGCGCTGTAATACGGCAATAAAACTGGTGGGAATAACGGCTTGCTCTGACATTTGGCCAGTATTCTAGATTTGGCACAAAATGTCAATGAGCGAGAAACTGTCAATACTTCTGATCCTGAAATACCTAATATTCCCTCATTAGTAAAACCAGGATAAATGAGGCTTGAAGAAAGTTTCAAAGCCTCACAACCACATGATGAGAATGAGGGAGTTTCCCCATGTCCTACGTTGTAACCGAGTCTTGCGTAAACCATAAGCACACTAACTGTGTGGATGTGTGTCCAGTTGAAGCCTTTCGCGCTGGCGAAGACATGCTGTATATCGACCCAGAAGTGTGTATTGAATGTAACGCCTGTTTAACGGAGTGCCCTGAGCGTGCCATCTTCCCTCAATCGGCAGTGCCTGAAGATCAACAGCACTACATCGCCCTAAACGCTGAACAAGCCAAAGTCTTACCAGCCATTCGTCAAAGCGTGTCCCAACAAACGGCAGCCAGTGCACACTCTGCATTATCTGGTCGTTTTGCCGTTGTGGGGGCTGGCCCTTCCGGGTTTTATGCCGCCGAAGCCATTTTGAAAAAAATGCCATCGGCCAAAGTGGATATTTTTGAAAAACTGCCCACCCCATTTGGTTTGGTGCGTTACGGCGTAGCGCCAGATCATCCACGCATTAAATCAGTGAGTGCCAGTTTTGAACGTATTGCCGAAAATCCACAAGTGCGTTTTTTGGGTAACGTGAAAATTGGTGAAGACATCAGCATCGATGACTTAAACACCCTTTATCATTCTGTTGTGTATGCCACGGGCGGCTCAAAAAGCCGCGCGCTAACCATTCCTGGCGCTGACTTGGATAACATTTTTGGCTCATCTGAATTTGTAGGTTGGTACAACGGCCATCCAGAAAACCAAACACTCACGCCAACATTAAATGGCGAACGTGCAGCAGTCATTGGTATTGGTAATGTGGCGTTGGATATTGCCCGTATTTTAATTTTGCCACACGATGAACTAGCCAAAACCGACATTGCCGACCCTTCCCTGTTGGCTCTGAAAGACAGCAACATTCAAGAAGTTTGCTTACTTGCGCGCCGCGGTGCGGTGCAAGCGGCGTTCACACCCAAAGAGTTAGAGCAATTAATTGCCATTGAAAATTTAGACCTGGTCATTAACCCAGCCGACCTTGAACTGGACACACAAAGCGAAGCAGTACTGGCCCTACCTGAATTTAGCGAAGCCTGTCAAAACATAACCTTGTTACGTGAAGTGGCAAAACGTCCACTTAAAAAAGACGACAACGCCAAGCGCATTCGTTTTATGTTTTTAACCAGCCCAGAATCCATTACTGAAACAAACGGTGAGAAACGATTGCACATTGTGCGTAACCGTTTAGAGCGCGCCGACGATGGCGACGTATCCGCTGTTGCCACCAATGAAAAATCCGTTCTGGAAGTGAGTTTAATTATTAACGCCACTGGTTATCAAGGCACACCCATTGAAGGTCTACCATTTGATGATCGCCGAGGCGTCATCGCCAACGACAAATCATTAGTGCAAGAAAAATCCTATGTGGCCGGTTGGATTAAACGCGGTGCCAGCGGTGTCATCGGCAGTAACAAAAACTGTGCTACAGATACGGTCAGCCAATTGGTTTCTGCCCTACCAGAAACGCTCGACACCATAGAAGCCGACGTTCAAGCCCTACTTGAACAGAACCAAGTGGACTTCATTACCTATAGCGATTGGCAATTACTGGATCAACACGAACAAGCGGAAGGGGCCAAGCAAGGTCGCCCACGTCGCAAAGAAACTAACGTGACCAAAATGCTCAGCATCATCAAAGATGCGCGCGCCACTGCCATGGCCGAGGCCGAGGCACAAGCTAAATTGCCAGTAGAAACCCATTACCGCAGCTGCACGTTGTGTGAAGCCATGTGTGGTGTGCAAATTCAATATCAAGGGGACAAAATCATCGCCGTGGCCGGCGATGAAAAAGACCAACACAGCTGGGGTCACATTTGCCCGAAAGGTTATTCATTACAAGACTTACACAACGACCCAGACCGCTTGAAAAAACCATTACGCAAAGTGGATGGCCAATGGTTAGAAGTTGAATGGGACGAAGCCCTAGATTACGCGGCCCAGGGTCTTGCTAAAGTACAAGCACAATACGGTAACGATGCTGTAGGTGGTTACTGGGGTAATCCAACCTCACATAACCTTGGTTTATTAATGGCCACCAACAAACTTCGTAAAGTTTTAAAAAGTAAAAACATGTATACGGCGGCGTCGCTTGACCAAATGCCACACCAGCTATGTTCATACTTAATGTTTGGTCATGGTCAAGTGTTTACCATTCCAGATATAGACCACACCGATTACATGTTGATGTTAGGAGCCAACCCAGCGGCCTCAAACGGCAGTTTGATGTCCGGTGGTGATATTTTAAAACGCATCGAAGGCATTCACGAACGAGGCGGAAAACTCGTGTTGATCGACCCGCGTAAAAACGAAACCGCCATCTACGCACAAGAGCACCACTTTATTCAACCAGCTACCGATGCCATTTTCTTAGTGGGCCTAATTCAACATGTGATTCGCAAAGAGCTTTATAAGCCGGGCCGTTTAAAAGACATGATGGATCACTGGGGTGAGTTATTAGACACCTTCGACTTGTTACCAATGTCAGAAATTGCTCAACTAACGGGTATCCCTCAATCGGAAATTGAACGCATTGCAGAAGAGTTTTCCGCCGCTGACAAAGCCATTTGTTATGGCCGCATGGGTATTTCGGCACAAACATTCGGTGCATTGAATCATTACTTAATCAACACGTTAAACATTTTAACCGGTAACCTAGATCGTCGAGGCGGCATGATGTTTACCAAACCAGCGGTGGATTCTGCGGTAAAACCACATCAAGCCGGTAGCTTTAACACCTACCAAAGCCGCGTACGTGGCCTGCCGGAATTTAACCGTGAATTCCCATCCTCTGCCATGGCCGAAGAAATGACCACCCCGGGTGAAGGTCAAATCAAAGGCTTTATTTGTATTGCTGGTAACCCAGGGCTTTCTACCCCGAACAGCCGCTTACTGGAAAAAAGCCTCAGTGAATTAGACTTCATGGTGTCATTAGATTTTTATCTCAACGAAACCTCTCGCCATGCGGATATTATTTTGCCGCCAACGGGTCCACTGGAGCACGAACAATACGACCTCGTATTTAATCTTCTTTCGGTTCATAACGTGGCGAAATTTTCTGAGCCGTTATTCCCACATGCACCGGGCACCCTTTCTGATTGGGACATCATGAACGGTTTAATCGGCCGCCTAGAACAAATCAAAACCGGCCTAGAGCCAAAACCTCAAGCCATGACCTTGGTACAAATGTTGGATTACGCATTAAAAGCAGGTCCATACGGGCAAGGCTTTGATGAATACCAAGGGGATGAAGTGGTCAAACACCACAGCGAAGGCTTAAGCCTTGAAAAACTCAAAGAATTCCCGAATGGTTTAAACCTTGGCCCACTACAGCCTTGCTTCCCGGACTTTTTATTCACTGAAGATAAGAAAATCCACATGCTGCCTGAGCCATTCATCTCTGATTTAAAGCGTTTAAAAATCTTTGCCAGCGAGCTGAAAAACAAATCCGAACTGAACCTCATTGGACGTCGTGATTTGCGCACCAATAACTCTTGGATGCACAACAGCCAACGTCTTGTAAAAGGTAAAGACCGCTGCGGCTTATTCATGCACCCAAAGGATGCAGAAAAATACAATTTAAGCCACGGCCAAAAAGCGAAAATTTCTTCACGCGTTGGACAACTTAGCGTGGTGGTTGAAGTGACAGACACGGTGATGCCGGGAGCAGTCTGTTTACCACACGGTTGGGGTCACGACCTTGAAGGGGTTGAGTTGCGCGTTGCGAAAACCAATCCTGGTGTTAACAAAAACGATCTTACCGATGATCAATTAATTGATGAACTTTCAGGCAATGCTGTCTTCAATGGTATTCCGGTGACGGTTGAAGCTTTGTAAACTAATGCAGAACAGGACAGTCACGACTGCCACCATGCAGGATTCATATAGATCTTTTTAAGGAGTGCCTGTCCTGTATTACTTCTGCTAATTACGTGTTTTTATTGATTTAGAGACTTGCTATATTTGAGGCACAAAAAAAGGCAAGCCATTACAGCTTGCCTTTTTATGAATTACCGAGCTATTAGATAGCTACGATATTCTCAGCCTGAGGTCCTTTTTGGCCTTGAGTAACAATGAACTCAACCAGTTGACCTTCAGTTAATGTTTTAAAACCCGAGCTAACAATTGCACTGAAGTGTGCAAATACGTCTGGGCCAGACTTTTGCTCGATAAAACCAAAACCTTTAGATTCGTTGAACCATTTTACGGTACCAGTAGTTGCATTAGACATGATAAATATCCTGTAATTAAAAAGTATAAAAATGCCTTCGTGAGGCACGAAAAAGCGGGAAATATAAATTGAGATTTAGAAACTACAGGACGAAGAACTACAAAGAACACGACGAAATGGAGGTAATAAAAATAGACTTACTTTCAAGCTTTAACCACACTATAGGTCTTACCAGGCAAAGTCAAACGATTTCTCAGGCTTGCGACACTGGTGCTACCCATTTAAAAGTTGACGCCTTAATTATAATTATGCGGCAAGTATTGAGAAGTGCCTCGGGAACTGAAGAGGAAAGGCACTGCCTGCGTTGAATAGCTAGCGGGGTTGATGCTGGTTCATGCGGGATGCGTATAGATCTTTTCTGGGAGTGCCTGTCCTGTATTATTTTTTTGTCCTGTATTATTTTGCAACTTGTGGATTGGACGAGTCGTGCCATCCGCGATGACCAGCGTGGTTCGATCCCCGAACACCTGCCACCGATTCTGAAACGACTCAATATTCGCGCTGAGCTTTGGCTGACCAACAGCCAGCACTTTGAAAAGATCGTGCATCGACGATTTCGAAAATCGGCGTAGATTACACAGATTTTCCCTTCTCTTTCCAGCCGATCTTTATTTGCTGATGAGTATCTGTGCCGGGATTTGAGATAGTGGCGCTTAAGTTGTTTTTAAACCACCCAATCTGATTCTTCTTGAATAGCTAGCGGGGTTGATGTTGGATCATGCGGGATGCATATAGATCTTTTTTAGGAGTGCCTGTCCTGTATTATCATGGAGCTGTCAGGTGCGTGCCAGCTCTTCCCGGAGGATCCTCCGGATGTAAGTGGGAAGGCTACCGGGACTTATCTGCTTATCGTGACGTCAATCAACTGGGTATCGAATTTCCGTTGCAGATTCTAACCAGAGTTCCGTATAGATCGTAAAGACGAAAAGATCTTCAGCAGCTCACCGAGCTAGATGAATCCGGTGCCGTTACTTTAGTTGTCGCCATAGGGAAGACTGGCGATTGCCATGTCTTTGACTACACTATTCGGTTAGGTTCTTGTCCGGTTCGGACACATCATCATAATCTCAGGCTTCCAGCTTGCATACACACGTATTATGCAGGCCGGTGTTCGACTTTTTCAGAATCATAAACATAGAGAGAATAATTTATGTCAGACCTCATTGTAATTGCGTTCCCTGATGAAGAAAAAGCCTTTGCTCTGCGCAGTGAATTGGCAAAAATGCAACGGGAATACCTTATTGATATGGAAGACATTGTCATCGTTACAAAGAACGACAAGGGGAAGGTGAAGCTACACCAAGCCCAGAATCTCACGGCGGCCGGCGTTGCCGGTGGCGGGTTTTGGGGCATGCTCATCGGCATGATTTTTCTGAACCCTCTGCTTGGCGCTGCTGTTGGCGCTGGTGCCGGTGCGCTGTCTGGTGCCTTGTCTGACATTGGCATCAGCGATGACATGATGAAAGGTGTCGCGGCCAATTTTACGCCAGGTTCTTCCGCGTTGTTTGTACTGGTACGAAAAGTGACAGGCGACAAGGTTCTGGAAGAATTAAAGGAGTTTACCGGTGAGGGCAAAGTGCTGCAGACCTCGCTGACCAAAGATAGCGAAGATGCATTGCGCGCCGCTATTGAGAGCGCCAGTTAATTTGCGAGAAAAATCAGATCACTTCCCGTGATCTATGTCGATAACCGGAGAATATAATGGGTATTAATTTTCAACTGCATCGAGCGTCTGTCAATGCTGCCAAGGGCATTCGTGAATTCCAAAGAGCCGATAACGCGCTTGCAAAAGGTAATGATGATACTGCGGTCAAGCACCTCAACAAAGGCCTGGAGAAATTTAGCACGGCGCTGGACCACCTGGTGAAAGCCGAGGCTGATACCTATGCCAAAGCTGCAAAGGATTTTGATCAGGGCAATGAGCAACTGGAAAAGGCTATTGAGGCGTGGGCCGACGGCAAGGACAGTGTGGCAGTGTCGCATTATGAGAATGCCCTAATGAAGTACGACGAGGCGCTGGACCTTCTCGATAACTGATTACGGCATTCGATGTCGACGTCGAGTCACTAACTAATAGCGGCGTGCTCACGTGGCGGTCCTTTGGTTCTTCGGAGGGGTTTGAAAGTTCGCTGGGCAGCCGACTCAGTATTCTCTACTGGATAGGTCACCGAGCCTCCATGAAATAATGGAATAATCAAACCAGAAATAGAAGCGTCATTGAAGCCCGGACGTCTGTAACAGGTGTGCAGCGTAAGCGGCGTCCAGTGGCCGATAGGAGCGATTTGCTGGCAGTGTTTATGGGGCATGCCCTTACAATGGGTCTTAGGCAGTTTTTTCGCCTTGCCGTCATAATTCAGGTGTTTAATCGCGGTAGAGGAATCGCTCTGCGGCCTGATACCGCAATAGCTAACAACGGCTAAAATTCTTCGTTTACTATTGTCGGGTATGCAGTTACTTTTGGCATCGAAGGAACCAGCATGAAAGGAAGTATTGTTTATATTGGAAGTGCCAGCATGTGGGCGTCAGCTGTGGGGACGGATAGCTATTGGTTTTAGAGGAAGGTTAAGTGATCGATAAAATTCATCCATTCAGGGCTGGAAAATTGTTCGTTGCAGCCCTAGTGCTGTCCGGCATATTCATTGCTGGTAACGCCTCTGCGCGAGACGATAAACCCAATATCGTTCTGATCGTGATGGACAACCTTGGTTGGGGTGAGCTGGGTGCCTACGGCGGCGGCATCCTCCGTGGTGCAGAAACACCTCGCCTAGACCGGTTGGCCGCTGAAGGTATGCGTTTTCTCAATTTTAACGTCGAATCCCAGTGCACGCCGAGCCGGTCGGCATTGATGACAGGTCGACATCCAATACGCTCGGGAACCACCAAGGTGGTTTGGGGCCAGCTTTACGGGCTGACCCAGTGGGAATACACGATTGCGGAGGCGTTATCTGACGCAGGCTATGCCACCGCGATTTACGGTAAATGGCATCTCGGCGATACGGTCGGAAGATTCCCCACAGATCAGGGGTTTGACGAGTTTTACGGCATACCGAACACGACGGATGAATCGGTATACGCGTCGGGATTACAGTTCGATCCCGAAAGCGTGACGCCTCCCTACATTTTCGAGAGCATTCGGGGCGAGAAACCCCGCAAAATTAAACTGTATGACCGTGCCGCGCGGCGTCAGATCGACGCCGAACTCGTGCAGCGCTCAATTCGTTTCGTGGAAAAGAGCGTCAAGGCAGGTAAGCCTTTCTTTGCCTACCTTCCCTTGACGCAAGTCCACGTGCCGGCATTGCCAAACGAGGATTTCGAGGGCAGCACGGGCAATGGCCGCTGGGCCGATGTCCTGGCCGAGGTCGATCATCGGTCCGGACAGGTTATCGACGCAATGGATCGTCTGGGCATCCGCGACAATACCATCATTATCTTCATGAGTGAAAACGGACCTGAACAAGTCTATCCGTACAACGGTACTGCGGGTCCCTGGAGGGGCACCTACTTCACAGCACTCGAGGGCTCGCTGCGGGCACCCTTCATCATCCGCTGGCCCGGAAAAATAAAGGCGGGCACCGTCCACAACGAAATCATGCATATTACTGACGTTTATCCGACTCTCGCGAAAATTGTCGGTGCCACGGTTCCTGATGACCGATACATCGATGGCCTGGACCAGTCTGCCCTGCTCACCGGCCACACCACGACGGGCCTGCGAGATGGGTTTCCTGTTTACAACGGTGATCAACTGCAGGCCTACAAGTGGAGAAACTGGAAAGTGCATTTCCTGACGCAGGACTCCATGCTGGGAGACATCAATCGACCGGGCATGCCCCAGGTTTTCAACCTGCTCAGCGATCCCAAAGAGCAGTACAACATCTATCAATACGGCGCCGTGCATGGCGAAGACAGTATGTGGGTGACGCCCGCCGTCATGAAGCTGGTATTGGAGCACGAGCAAACCCTAATTGACGAGCCTCCCATCAAGTTAGGCACGCCCGATCCGTATCTGCCCGATTCAGCTCGGCCATAAACCCATCGTTCAAATCGTGACGAACTGAAGAAACTGAAGAGGACAGGCGCTACCTACGCATTAAAACCAACACTTAAGTGTGAAACACACCCCAATATCATTCCAATTCAACAACAATTCATCTTCTCCGGTCTTGCATCCAGGACAGTCCCTTATAGTCACAGCAATAATAAACTTCCGGCTCACAATGTCAGAGTCCTCCTTATGACCCAACCTCGTAAACAACTCATATCAACGGCGGATACGCCCTACTACCACTGTGTCTCCCGCAGCGTCAGGCGTGCCTTTTTGTGTGGTACGGATACGGTCACCGGACAAAGTTATGAGCATCGTCGGCAGTGGCTGGAAGACCGAATTCACCTGCTCAGTGCCATCTTTGCCATCGATATTTGTGCTTATTCAGTGATGATTAATCACTACCATCTAGTGGTTAAGCTAAACGCCTCTGATGAGTGGTCCGATCAGATGGTGCTGGATCGCTGGTTGATTCTCTATAAAGGCCCTCTACTGGTCCAGCGTTATTACAAAGGCGAGACCTTGTCCAAGGTAGAACAAGAGGCTGTTTCACAAATCATCAACGTCTGGCGACAGCGACTTCAAAACCTAAGCTGGTTCATACCCATAGGGCACAAGTGAAGTGCCTGAACGAACCCATTGCCCGACTCGCCAATGCCGAGGACAATTGCACGGGTCACTTTTGGGAATCCCGTTTTAAATCCCAGGCATTGCTCACCGACGAAGCCTTACTGTCGTGTATGGCGTATGTGGATCTCAACCCCATCCGCGCGGGAATGGCCAAAACACCGGAGACCTCTGAGCACACCAGCATTCGGGAACGTATCAACCCTGTGATTACTCTGGAGAGCGCCATCAAGGATCAGGCATTAGCCAACGAATTTGACCTATCGATCAAGCCTCTCTTGCCTTTTGAAGATGTTATCCGTTCAACCTGCCAAACGGGTATTGCCTATTCGCTGAGTGATTATCTGCAACTGGTGGATTGGACAGGTCGTGCCGTTCGCAATGACAAGCGGGGTTCGATCCCCGAACACCTGCCACCGATTCTGAAACGACTCAATATTCGCGCTGAGCTTTGGCTGACCAACAGCCAGCACTTTGAAAAGATCGTGCATCGACGATTTCGAAAATCGGCGTAAATTGAACAGATTTTCCCTTCTCTTTTGGTTGATCGCATTTTGCGAGAAGTATCTGTGTCCGGAATTTGAAAATTTGGCGTTTAGGCGCCTTTGCACCACACATTGTGATTATTCTTGAATAGTTAGCAGGATTTGTGATCGATCAGACGGGATAGAGATAGATCTTTTTTAGCAGTGCCTGTCCTGTATTATTCTGTATAGTTAGAAAGTGAAGAGCAAACACCTTGTCCGCTTACACCCACGTATATATTAATCAATGACTTTATTTCGTATTGGCTGACCAGGATAAACACTTTCAAGAACTTTAGACTCTTTCACTACAATGGTTCCATTGACAATGACATAGGGGATGCCTGTAGATGGTAGTCCTCCTTTTGCCATAGTGGCATTGTCAGTAACCGTTTCTGGGTTGAAAATGGTGATGTCGGCATCTGTCCCTTCCTTAACCCGTCCTTTTCGAGCCATTTGTTCCACACCGTTTTCCTGCAAGAATTTGGCTTGCATATAGCTCATTTTTGATATGGCCAACATGAGTGGCATCAGTTTTTCTTCTCTGACCAAGCGTAAGGCTTTGGCATGCGAACCAGCCCCACGTGGGTGGCCTTGGGTGGACTCATAAGGAATAGACCAATCAAGCGCCAGTTCTCCGGTTTCTGTCACAGACAGGGGAGCGGCATCAGACTCGACCATGGTTCTGGGGTCGGCTAGTGACTGCAGCATGACTTCCTCCTCTACACCACCAAAAATGACAGATGCCCCGGGCTGTGTTTTCAACAGCTCTTCATATCGTTCTTTGGTCAATGGCTTCATGGTCGCCACTTCTATGATGTCTTCATAGCTTCTCCCCATATTCCGTTGATAATTATCAGGTGCCAAGTAGTCGGCCCCTGCTACCGTTGCCCCCTGCCAATAGGGATAAATGGCAGCAACGGTATTTAGCCCATTCTTTTTGGCAGCATCCAACATGTCAATTGCTGTTGAGGTATAATTCAATGCCTGTTGGTGAATGTGGCTCACATATAGCCCTCCGCCATAGGCAGCGACACTTGCCAGCATCTCCTGAGTTCCCAAAATCCCAGTTGTTGGGGGCATCTGACTAGAAAACCTACCATGAAGCACGGTGCTAAGACCATGTTCTCCCATCAATTTTTGCCACATGATCGTTTCCCGACTGGTCGTGCCGCGCGTCATGTACCCTGGAACTGCCCCCAGGCCTAATGCTCCCTGTTGAATGCCTTTTTCAAGCATTGCTTCCATTTCATCTATTTGTTCTGGAGAAGGAAGAAATTCAGTGAGGGACATGTTGAAATCACTGCAATTATGTGGATCAAATGCATCCAAAAGGATTGATGCCGTACTTGTGTTGTAATCAGGGTTTGATAGGGTTTCGCGAATAGCTGCGGCAGACACAGCGACTCCATAGTTGGTCTGTGATTTACCTTCCAATTTGGCATACCATGCATCTACCGGATAGGCACCTGCTTCCATGTCGAGTGGGGTAGCCACCCCATCACGCAAGCTTAATTTTTGCCCAAAAGGGAAATCTGAAATATGTGAATGAATATCGATAAACCCAGGAGCCACCACATGCCCCGTGGCATCAATGGTTTCTTTTCCTGATATTTTCTCTTTAGTGATCAACCCAATGACACCATCTTTTACACCAACATTTCTGATGGCATCCAAGCCCGATTCTGGATCCATCACCCTGCCATTTAAAATGACTAGGTCGAACTCAGTATTCGAATTTACTTTGGATTTTGTAGGTGTATCGTCAGCCTTATCGCTGCACCCGGTAAATAGCGTCACGCACATCAGGCAAAGTATGCTTAGCCAGACTATGTTAATTGTCTTTTTCATTGTTTTGAAGTTTCTCATAAACTCATTGAAGACTATCATAAGCTATTTTTTTCAACATCATTCTTGATGGCTTTACCGGGATAGACACCCTCCAGTACTTTTGAATCTTTGACTACTACAGTACCATTGACCACCACATAGGGTATACCGGTTGACGGCAATGCCCCTTGTTTATAGGTGGAATTGTCGGTCACAGATTCGGGATTGAAGATCGTGATATCGGCATCTTTTCCTACTTGCAGCCTACCTTTCTGGGACATCGATTTTGCGCCATTCTCTTCCAACCAATTAGCGTGCATGATGGTCATTTTTTTAATAGCCAGCATCAGTGGCATCAGCTCTTTTTCGCGTACAAGTTTCAGCACCTTGGCATGGGTTCCAGCAGCACGAGGGTGCCCCGATACTGATTCAAATGGTACATCAAAATCCATGGCCGATTTGCCTGTTGCCGGGATTACCATGGGCGGTGCATCACTTCCTACTACTGTTCTGGGATCAGCTAATGCACTAAGCATACCTTCTTCTGTGATCCCAGCCATAATGACCTGCTCTTGCGGACTCGTTTTTATCATTTCCTCGTATCGTTCCTTCGTCAATGGCTTCATGTTCGAAATTTCCAACAGGTCACCGTAGTCACGCCCCATGTTGCGTTTATAGTTTTCAGGCTTTAAAAAATCAGCTGATACGATTGTTTGTCCCTGGTAATAAGGATAGATCTCGGCAAGTACCTTCATTCCTTTATTTTGGGCATCTTCAATCAGATCCAAAACAGCGGGTGTGAGATCTAAGGTTTGCTGATGGACATGGTGGACAAATAAGCCACCACCATAGATACTTTGACTAGCCAGGAACTCTTGAGTCCCTAAGATACCGGAAGTTGGAGGCATTTGGCTGGAGAAACGTCCGTGAATATAAACCGCCAGGCCATACTTTCCAGCTACCTGTTGCCACATGATCGTTTCTTCACTTTTCGTTCCATTGGTCATATAGCCAGGCAGGCCTCCGATACCAAGACCTCCCTGTTCTACACCCTCAGTAAACATTTGCCTCATTTCTTCTAACTGTTCAGGAGTTGCCAAAAGGGTTGCAAACTGAAGATCAGGGTTACTATGTGTATCAGGATTAGTAACATCCTTGATAAATGAACCTGAATTGGTATCGTAATCCGGATTAGCAATCTTTTCGCGGACACCAGCTGTAGAAACTGTGGCGCCATAGTTGGTTTGCGAACGCCCTTCCAATTGCTTGTACCACATGTCAATCGGGTACCCGCCACCTTCCATATCCAAAGGGGTCGTAACACCATCGCGTAAGGCCAGCCTCTGACCGAATGGGGTATTTGCGATATGGTTATGGAAATCAATAAATCCCGGGGCCACCACATGTCCCGTGGCATCGATGGTTTCTTTTCCGGATATCGGTTCCTCCGTGATCTTCGTAATCACGCCTTTGTCTATGCCGACGTTCGCGACCTGGTCGAATCCGGTCTCAGGGTCCATGACGCGACCGTTCTTGATCACGAGGTCGTGATCCTGGCCGCTGGCTACTGCGGCAAAAAGAACTGTAGCGAGAGCGAAAAAAAACTGAAGGTTGGATCTCATGCGATGATCTCCGCTGTGGCCGCAGTACCGCCAAAGCAGCGCGTATTGGCAAACCGAGTGGGGGAACGAGTGGGGGAACGAGTGGGGGAAATAGTGCCCACGGTTCTCCCCGTGAGCGCCATAGGTACTTCTATGAGCTAAGCAGCAACCGTGTTGGCTGTCAAATGTCTCTGGAATTCACTGAATTTAGGGGACAGTCTACTTATCCCGGAAAACCTACCATGAAGCACGGTGCTAAGACCATGTTCTCCCATCAATTTTTGCCAAATGATCGTTTCCCGACTGGTCGTGCCGCGCGTCATGTACCCTGGAACTGCCCCCAGGCCTAATGCTCCCTGTTGAATGCCTTTTTCAAGCATCGCTTCCATTTCATCTATTTGTTCTGGAGAAGGAAGAAATTCAGTGAGGGACATGTTGAAATCACTGCAATTATGTGGATCAAATGCATCCAAAAGGATTGATGCCGTACTTGTGTTGTAATCAGGGTTTGATAGGGTTTCGCGAATAGCTGCGGCAGACACAGCGACTCCATAGTTGGTCTGTGATTTACCTTCCAATTTGGCATACCATGCATCTACCGGATAGGCACCTGCTTCCATGTCGAGTGGGGTAGCCACCCCATCTCGCAAGCTTAATTTTTGCCCAAAAGGGAAATCTGAAATATGTGAATGAATATCGATAAACCCAGGATCCACCACATGTCCCGTGGCATCAATGGTTTCTTTTCCTGATATTTTCTCTTTAGTGATCAACCCAATGACACCATCTTTTACACCAGCATTTCTGATGGCATCCAAGCCCGATTCTGGATCCATCACCCAGCTATTTAAAATGACTAGGTCGAACTCAGTATTCGAATTTACTTTGGATTTTGTAGGTGTATCGTCAGCCTTATCGCTGCACCCGGTAAATAGCGTCACGCACATCAGGCAAAGTTGCTTAGCCAGACTATGTTAATTGTCTTTTTCATTATTTTGAAGTTTTTCATAAACTCATTGAAGACTATCATAAGCTATTGTTTTACAACATCATTCTTGATGGCTTTACCGGGATAGACACCCTCCAGTACTTTTGAATCTTTGACTACTACAGTACCATTGACCACCACATAGGGTATGCCGGTTGACGGCAATGCCCCTTGTTTATAGGTGGAATTGTCGGTCACGGTTACCGGATTGAAGATCGTGATATCGGCATCTTTTCCTACTTGCAGTCTACCTTTCTGGGACATCGATTTTGCGCCATTCTCTTCCAGCCAATTAGCGTGCATGATGGTCATTTTTTTAATAGCCAGCATCAGTGGCATCAGCTCTTTTTCGCGTACAAGTTTCAACACCTTGGCATGGGTTCCGGCAGCTCGGGGGTGCCCCGATACCGACTCGAAGGGTACATCAAAATCCATGGCCGATTTGCCTGTTGCCGGGATTACCATGGGCGGTGCATCGCTTCCTACCACCGTTCTGGGGTCGGCCAATGCACTGAGCATGCCCTCTTCTGAGATTCCACCAAAAATAACTTGGTCTTGCGGGCTCGTTTTTATCATTTCCTCGTATCGTTCCTTCGTCAATGGCTGCATGTTCGAAATTTCCAATAGGTCACCGTAGTCACGACCCATGTTGCGCTCATACGTTTCCGGCTTTAAATAATCAGCTGATACGATGGTCTGTCCCTGATAGTACGGGTAGATCTCGGCAAGAACCTTCATTCCTTTATTTTGGGCATCTTCGATCAAATCCAATACAGTGGGTGTGAGATCCAGGGTTTGCTGATGGACATGGTGGACATATAAGCCACCACCATAGATACCGACACTGGCAAGGAACTCCTGAGTCCCCAGGATGCCGGAGGTTGGCGGCATCTGGCTGGAGAAACGTCCGTGAATATAAACCGCCAGACCATATTTCCCGGCCACCTGTTGCCACATAATCGTTTCTTCACTTTTCGTTCCATCTGTCATATAACCGGGCAGGCCTCCGATACCAAGACCACCCTGTTCAACACCTTCAATAAACATCTGCCGCATTTCTTCTAACTGTTCAGGAGTAGCCAACAGGGTTGCAAACTGAAGATCAGGGTTACTTTCTGTATCAGGATTTGTGATATCCATAATGAATGAACCTGAATTGGTATCGTAATCCGGATGTGCAATCTTTTCCCGAATTCCGGCTGTTGAAACTGTGGCGCCATAATTGGTTTGCGAACGCCCTTCCAATTGCTTGTACCACATGTCAATCGGGTAACCGCCTGCTTCCATCTCCAAAGGGGTCGTAACGCCATCGCGTAAGGCCAGCCTCTGACCGAATGGGGTATTTGCGATATGGTTGTGGAAATCAATAAACCCCGGCGCCACCACATGTCCCGTGGCATCGATGGTTTCTTTACCGGATATCGGTTCCTCCGTGATCTTCGTAATCACGCCTTTGTCTATGCCGACGTTCGCGACCTGGTCGAATCCGGTCTCAGGGTCCATGACGCGACCGTTCTTGATCACGAGGTCGTGATCCTGGCCGCTGGCTACTGCGGCAAAAAGAACTGTAGCGAGAGCGAAAAAAAACTGAAGGTTGGATCTCATGCGATGATCTCCGCTGTGGCCGCAGTACCGCCAAAGCAGCGCGTATTGGCAAACCGAGTGGGGGAACGAGTGGGGGAAATAGTGCCCACGGTTCTCCCCGTGAGCGCCATAGGTTCTTCTATGAGCTAAGCAGCAACCGTGTTGGCTGTCAAATGTCTCTGGAATTCACTGAATTTAGGGGACAGTCTACTTATCCCGGTGGTGAGCGGGGAAGTTCAGTGAACTGTCCCCGTATCTGCCTACCCGTGCACGCCACGGGGCAATGACACTGAGCTTCACCGCCCCAGCGCTGGGCAGCAAGACCACGGCGTTGGGCTATTCCTACAGCAAGGACCCCGATTTGCGTTATTGCGAAGACTGATCGGCCCCAACGCCTCTTCAACCTGAGTCACGGCTGTGTTCACCGACATCAGATCACCGACGTCGGCCTGCACGGCACAGGCAGGCACACCCAGCTCGCGGATCTCGGCCGCTACGATTTCTGCCCGCTCCAGTACATAATCATTGACCGCAACCCACCCGGGTTGTGATGCGCCAGCATCAATGCAATCGCACGCCCCCTGACCCGCGCCGGAATCTTCGGTGTTATATAGAGCTAGTTAGATCGGCGGACCTAGAGGCTCTATTTATATTATTCACTAAAAAGGGTGGGCTTATGGCCCACCCTTTTTTTAATACCAGAAATCCTCGGCTAGCCTCAAGTCCGGCTTTTGATAATGCCGGACTCGCATAAGCCTGCTATATCGCTGGCAGAAAATCCCAGGCTCGTCAGCACACTGCTGTTATCAGCACCGGGTTGATGCAAGCCGTGTTTCACCTGCGACTGGGTTCGGCTAAAGCGTGGTGCCGGTGCAGGCTGTAAATATCCATCAATGTCCAAATAATTATGGCGAGCCTGGTTGTGTGGATGCTGTGGCGCTTCGACTGCGTCCAGAACCGGGGTAAAACAGGCTTCGGATCCCTCCAGTAGTTCACACCACTCGTCTCGGGATTTGCTGCGGATCACCGCCGCCAACTCCTGTTTTAGCTCAGGCCACAATTGCTCTTGCATTTGATCCTTCAGATTGAAACGTGACGAATCAAGGCCAGCTTTCTCCACCAAGGTTGTGAAAAACTGAGGCTCAATCGCACCAATAGCCACATAACGACCATCGGCTGTCTCGTAGGTGTCATAGAAAAACGCACCGCCATCCAACAAGTTGGTACCGCGCTTGCGCATATCCCACTGATTGACGGCGTGGTAACTGTGGCACATCCACATCAAATTTGCGGAACCTTCCACCATCGAACTGAAGAGGACAGGCACTGTCTACGTTGTGCTCACATTGCCACTGAATTTCGCGGCTGGAGGTGATGCCTTTGTAATAGGCAAAAAGAATAATTTTCAAGAGAATGGCAGGATCATAGGCAGATCGGCCCCCGGTATCGTTGTTGTACTTGTCGTAAAACGCTGACAGATCAATGTGATTGTCGATCAGTTGATGCAAGGTAAATTCGAAGGTGTTGGGTTGAAGCTGCTCTTAGAAATTGATGACAACCATCGTTGACTGGCTGTAGTTGTACTTTTTGAAGTTTGGCATGGCGGTAGTCCTTTTTCCGATGCCTAATTTTATCAAAAAACACCTATTTTTAGGAGTTTTTCTACAATTTCAACGCCGCCAACACGGGCGGCCGAAACGTAGTGTAGGCCGTCCAGTGCAATGCGTCTTTTGCATTGCACGATTGTGCTTGGCCTTGTTATGCGATGTTACTGACATGCGAGCTCGTCACTGGCAGCAAGAACTCTAAAGTTCTCAATGGATAACTGTGGGATATTGTGTGGCCAACTTTCAAAGACACCTGCCCCAGCCATCATTGGACAACTACTGGTGTAATGCTTATTGCCATTATAATCAATCATGTAAATGTCATATTTGACAATCTGATCTAGCGTGTTTGAGGCTGACAACATCATTCCTGATGACATTTTCGAAAGCTCAAAAGTGATATTTCCGGATGACTCACCCCGTGAAACACTTAAAACGTTTCCACTTTGAATATCTACTGTCAGATATACCTTTTCATCAGGTATTACCTTTACGGAACCGACACCAGGTGTCTTGGGTTTTATATTCCCTGCGTTACACCCAAAAAGAGAAATCGAAAATAATAGAATTGTTAATACCTTCAGTGGCACTTTCTGCTCCTTGTCTTTTTCGCATAACGCTTCAAACACCGGCGCAGTTTTGCTGCGTCCGAGTGCTTTGACTTGTTAGATTTTTCTTCGTTGTTACTACCGCGCCTATGAAAAGATAGTCTTCATCTCCTTGCAATCCATATTTTTGGATATGAGGATCTTCTGGATCTGGAAGAATCCCTCGCCGAATTGTAAAGACCTCTACACTCTGTGACAGGCTATTTAATTTCTCATTGCCATCAATGTAGCTTTGATAGCGCTTCTTAACCTTTGAAAGGTTTAACTGCTCTTTTTCATCATTCCAAACTCCCTTATAACTGTGGAGCGCTATAAAAACAGTAAAAGGTAAAATCGAATCGCCAGTTCGAGAGCTTAAAGAAAAATATTCTGCATTTCTCTCTAGATCTTCAATTACTAGGGTTTTACACGGATTAAACCCTTTGACCTCAATCGCACATAGCGGGATATCTATACTGTTTCGATCGGTGTAAATAGCAATATCAATTTTCCCAGACCTCAGTGTATTGCTGGGAGTTCGAATAACAGATTTGTAGCCTAGAAAATTGTCCGCCTTTACATTGGCCATTAGAGGTGTACAAGCTGAAGCGAATTTCTTCGTGTTATTTTCAAGGCATATTTTGTATGGAGTGCCAAAATAGTGGTTGAGCTCCTTAATTGCCTTTGCTGCATTCACTGTTAGAAGGTATTCAGCGTCAATCAGCTGTGTTTCATTATCAGAGAAATAGAATGCATCATCACATGAAGTCCTCATGGATTCTTTTAACTTATTGATGATATCTAGTTCGGAGTTCATATAAATCTAACGCAAAGTGCAGCGGCAGTTTGTGGAGTGGCGTTTTGTGCTAGCGTAGCGACCAGCACAAAAAGAGCCACGGAACAAACTGTCCGACTGACACGTATTGTTAGAAATCATAGCCACGATCCTGCAAAAACTCTAATAAATAGCCATGACCGCCTAAATATGACGATAACCGAATTACTTTTCCGCTCTTGAATTTGAGCACATACCAATAACACCAGCCGTTAAAACTTACTGAATCAAGATCATTCCATTTCTCGATTTTCTTGCCAGACCAAGGAGTTGAGAAGAAAATTTCAGTGTCATCATAAGTGCCTTTTACAAAGAACCCTTCAACCAAGGTATAAATAGCACCAACGCCAAAACCAATGGTTAAACCAATAAGAGCTGTTGTTTCTCCAGGTTTATCTATTTGATAATTTCCAGTTATAAATACAAGGAATGGAACTACCGAAAATAACAAGCAGGCCAAGCCCAAGCCCTTCATAAATAGCCCGAATTTTAATTCACCTTCTTGCGCAGCGTAGGTAGCTCTTTTAATAAAGTACGTAATCACAAAAACTGATATTGCGCCCGTGATTAAGCCCTGCCAATTGATGTCCATGCTAATCCCGATTGATTTCTAACGCCGAAATGTGCGGTTTTTGTAAGTAGAGGCGAAGCCGGAGCTTACAAAAATCCGAACCATTGTCTTGTTATGTGATGAGCTAAAGGAGGTCTTCATATTTTTTTGAAAGCACTGCGAACTCTCCCCATCCTACATTTTCAATGCAAAGCCCTATTCCGCTAACGGTAACAACACCATACATGATTGCCATTTTCCCTTTTGAATCATCATCAATACCATGCTCTTGTGAACTAGCATCCGTTGCTTTTAGGCAAAAATCTTTATATTCACCAATTTGTTTGTATTCAAGCATGGTCTGGCGAATATTCTGTGGTGTTGGCCCGCAATTCCATGACCTAGTGACCCTACCAAAGTACAATTTCGGGACATCATCGACGTCCTTTACAGCTCTAATATCAACTAGCAAGTCTTGAAGATGAACGGCATTATTTCGGCCCGGAAGGTAAAAATACTTATGTATATTTTTATTAAAGTTTCGACAAAGGCCTCTAATAGTTGTGATAGTAGAAGGAAGATTTAGATTCTCTCCATTATGCCGACCAATGGGAACTTTAGATATCCCTCCATTTTTGTCTTCATTCGGATGCCCTTTATATTCTTGCGGCTCGTCTATATTTGGGGGAATGGGCTTTTCTTTCATAAACCCTTTAATAACAACAAGCTCTTCATCCTCTATGGCCTTTTTAGCAAGCTCCTCATTGTCATACCTTTTGCCCTCAGCCTTTTTCACTCGCAGTCCGCAGTCAGGGGAGTGTTTGCTAGTGTGAGCAAAGAACGCCTTTCTACCATTTGTGTCAAAATCTTTATCCTCAGGGGACTTAAATAGTCCAACGCAGCATTCTGGGCAAAAGATACTGCCTTTCATTTCTTTTAGATATTCTGTTGTTGTTATTTCTTTGGACTTTTTTCTGAGTAATTTTTTGTCCCCAGTCTCGTAACTCCAATCTTTCAGGTGCAAAGCGAACTTTATTTGATTTTTTTCACTCATGAAATTTATTCCAATGTATTGCTTTCACATAACGCCCGCATTTGGGGCCGCAGTGTAGGCGTGAAACGCCGGAACGGAGGTCCCAGCCCCGCAGGGGCGAACAACATGCGCTTGTTAGGTTTCTACCGTTGTTTAACAAATGGTCCTACACAATTGGTTAATTGCTGATTGAAGCAAAAACTAAATCGGTCAGGAAAATTCTGGATAAACAAAAGAACCTCAACAACATCTCCACTCATATCACTGGTTGAGCCAGAACAATCCGGTTTTCCGTTGTCTTCTATAACAGTATCCTTTAACAGGTAGACGCCGCGCTCTTTATCTACGTTTGTTACTTCATATATCGCTTTTACCACTTCCTGATTCGAATGCACTAAGCGAGAACCTGTTGCGGTAAATTCATACTGTTCATTGCACCCATTTTTCGAGTATATCCAGGTACCCACAATCGGATGGCCTTCATATGTTGGTGCATCGTATTTATTTTTAATCGTACTGCAAGCTGACAAGAATATCGCCACAGTTACTATAAGAAATCTCTTCATTCTAAACCTTGATTAAACCTAACGCCGCCAACACAGGCGAGCAACTTGTTGTGAGTCCAGCGCCAACGGCGCGATGTGCTTGGCCTTGTTAGGCATTAAGCCAGCGCCTTGTAATAAAGAAATAGTAACCACCACATATTACCCCAACTAAAAGAATTGCCCAGTATTGAGCCATGTAACTTAACCAGTTATATGGGCCAATGTTAAGAAAGGGTACGATCTGTAGGATGGTTGAAACAGATATTAATGCCAAAAGACAGCCTGAGATAAAATACCAAACAATCGAAGTCTCCTGTTGCTTAGCTAAAACGTAAGCAATTAACGTCCCAGGGAATGCAGAAAAAACGAAGCATGCAACAAAGTTTGCAAGGGTGAGGCCGAATGAGCCAGAGGAAATATAATCTGTGAGCGTCAGGAGTAAGCCGCCTAAGAGCGGTGTTGTTATAAAGCCAATTAAATACTTCATATGATGCCTAACGAGACTGTAGAAAAACGTTTTCTAAAGATTGCTTATCCACAGCCCATTCCTTTTAATTTTGATGCTCACCATTCAACCATATCCACTTAACATAATCACTCATTGCGCGAACTTTA
>NZ_JAAONZ010000001.1 GCF_011602365.1 Pseudomaricurvus hydrocarbonicus | reverse complement strand
GACAGTGCACCGGATGGGTATGTGACTGTAGATAAACTACAGACGAATGAAGATACACACTTGAACAGCAGTGTAGATAAACAACTGAACAATCCGCCACCCTATTTGGAGTGCGTGCGGCCTGCTTAAGACAAGCAATAAGACCAACCACGAACCCAAACCAGTTTGGCTGACGACCATAGAGCTTTGGTACCACCTGATCCCATCCCGAACTCAGAAGTGAAACGAAGTATCGCCGATGGTAGTGTGGGGTTTCCCCATGTGAGAGTAGGTCATCGTCAGCCTTTAATTTAAAACCCCTGATCGGTAACGGTCAGGGGTTTTTCTGTTTTAGGGCTTGGCACTTTAGGACTTAGGCTATTGGCGGCCGCTGAGGGCCCCTCTGAGATTCTGTGAGGTTATTTAGTGTTTACTGGTGAATCTGTGGGATGAACTATAGGGGCGTGAAGTAGACCACCTGTCAGTCGATCGTACGGCTGGAGAGGCCGCTGTAAGGTTCAGTGAAGAGCGTATAGAGGCTCCACGCAGCGTGAAGTCGAGCTGTATTGAAAAGCACTATTACTCAGATGGTAATTCGGGTTGGTAGTCGTAGCCTGAGTGGCGATAGAGTTCGAGAATGCGATTTTGCAAGAGCAGCACACGCATTCTGCGGTCATAGAGTTCGGCCAGTTTGAGTCCGCGCTCGTTGTTTTGAAAAACGGGATAGAGTTGTTGCTCCATCAAGGGGACAATCCTGAAGTCCGAGGCCTTAAATTCATCGCGGCCTTGCAGCACAATTCTAATGTTGTCGTCATCATTCAAATACAACTTGATGCGACCTGCTTTCAGCATGTTCAGTCCTTGTTTCACACTGTCGACGATTTGGTAACTGGATTTGTCCAAGCCTATAAGGCGCTGATAATCAAACCCTTTGTCCCAGGCAATTAGATGCTGTTCATTACGCAACAAAGATTCCGGGATAAGGTTTTTAACTTCAATCTGGTCGTGCCATGGACTGTTTGCTAAGACGGTTGCGCTAACTAATTCCGTTGAGATCGGTGTGCGAGGTGTGTGCAGTTTTTCAGGTTGATACAGCGGGGACTCGGTCAAATAGCTCTTATCCCAATCCGTGAGGTAGAGGTCGACTTTGCCAAGTTGTAGGTCGCGAATGCTGCGGCGAATCGGCAGGATACAACTGATCACCTGGTATCCTTCCGGGAGAAACACTTCCCTGATGATATCAAAGAAGACACCCTTGCCTTCTGGCTCGCTAAAGGTTGGGTAATAAGGGGCCGCGACGCTGATGTGGTTGGCTGGCAAGGTGCTGTCTGTACAGGCCGATGGCTGCAAAGGAAGCAGCCAAACAGCGGACAGGGCCAACTTAGTTATGTAACGCAAAGGAGTCATCCTTCTTTAGCTGTTTAACTCATTACTCCTTAACGTTATAACTTCCTGGCATTATTTGAGTGCTCGGGTTTAAACCTTAAAGGGAATTTTCAATTGTTTGGGCACCATCACTTTTTTCAGCCTTGCATACTGGGGGATGCCGTTTTTATATGGAGGGTAGTCTTCACCCTGAATCAAGGGCTCAAAATAGGCTCGGCCTTTTTCTGTAATACTAAAGCCATCACGAGAAATGTAATCGCGAGGCATCATTTTTTCAACGTTGGCGATCTTTTCCAATGGGGATTCCTGAATAGTCCAGGAGTATCTCTTACCCTTGCCGCGGACGATACCTGGCATGACAGCATTTTTTCCTGCCAGGGCCATTTCAACGGCAGCCTGGCCAACGGCGTAAGCCTGCTCAACATCGGTGGCAGAAGCGATGTGACGGGCTGCTCGCTGCAAGTAATCTGCAACTGCCCAGTGGTACTTGTAACCCAGTTCATCTTTGATCATGGTCGCCAGAGTGGGAGCGACGCCACCAAGCTGGGTGTGACCAAAGGCATCCACCTGACCCGAGTCGGCAAGGAAGCGGCCGTCTTTGTATTGTGCGCCCTCTGACGCGACGATGGCACAATAGCCGTGCTTCTTAACGGTCGCTTTGACCTTCTTTAGGAATTTAGCCTTATCGAAGGCAATCTCAGGGAAAAGGATGATGTGTGGAGCATCGCCTTCTTCCTGGGCGGCCAGCCCGCTGGCGCCGGCAATCCAGCCTGCATGACGTCCCATGACCTCCAGAATGAAAACCTTGGTAGAGCTGTCGCACATTGAGGCGACATCCAGCGCGGCTTCTTTGATGGAGACTGAAACGTACTTGGCGACGGAACCAAAACCTGGGCAGTTATCGGTGAAGGGCAGGTCATTGTCCACGGTTTTGGGGACATGAATGGCCTGGATCGGATAGCCCATGGTTTCCGACAATTGTGAAATCTTTAAACACGTGTCGGCGGAGTCACCGCCGCCGTTATAAAAGAAATAGCCTATGTTGTGTGCCTTAAATACTTCAATCAGTCGTTCGTACTCAGCTCGGTTTTCTTCCAGGCTCTTGAGCTTGTAACGGCAAGAGCCAAAGGCGCCGGAAGGAGTGTGGCGAAGTGCTGCGATGGTTTTAGCAGTCTCTTTACTGGTATCAATCAGCTCTTCACGCAGAGCGCCAATGATGCCGTTATGGCCGGCATAGACTTTGCCTATGTCTTTCTTATGCTTGCGAGCTGTTTCAATTACCCCGCAGGCAGAGGCATTAATGACAGCTGTGACGCCGCCGGATTGTGCGTAGAAAGCGTTTTTCTTGGCCATGAAAGATACCTTGGTAGAGTGCCGGTGAAGGCATCGGCAGTGTTAATCGTCTAAATCGTCAGTTGAGAGTGCTGATGAGCCGTGACTGGCGATTGAGTACAGCAATATTGAAAGGCGCGCATCATACGTTAATTTGATCGAAAATTCATCGTTTTGAAGGCGGAATAAGGTGATTTGCGGCCCGCAGCCTGGTTGCCCAGAGAAAGTTGGGTGCTTGTGGTTGGAACGATTCTTAACAGCCGTGATAAGCTATCAAAAACCCTCAGAGTGATGATTATGCACATTCATATCCTAGGTATCTGCGGCACATTTATGGGCAGCCTGGCACAACTGGCCAAGTCACTTGGTCACAAGGTAACCGGCTCCGATGCCAACGTATACCCCCCCATGAGTACACAGCTGGAAGCGGCGGGTATTGAGCTTATCGAAGGCTTTGACCCGGCACAGCTAAACCCCGAGCCAGACCTGGTCGTCATCGGGAATGCCATGAGCCGTGGTAATCCAGTGGTTGAGGCCGTGTTAAACAAAGGCTTAGCATATACTTCGGGTCCTCAGTGGCTGTGTGATCACCTGTTACAGGATAAGTGGGTTTTGGCGGTCGCGGGCACACACGGTAAGACCACAACTGCCTCTATGCTGACCTGGGTGCTGGAATACGCAAATATGTCCCCGGGATATCTGATCGGAGGTGTGCCCAAAAATTTTGCGACATCAGCGCGTCTTGGGGAAAGTCCATTCTTTGTGGTGGAGGCCGATGAGTACGACAGTGCCTTTTTCGATAAGCGCTCAAAATTTGTACACTATCGGCCCAGAACCGTGATCTTGAATAACCTGGAGTTTGATCACGCTGATATTTTTGCAGATTTGGCCGCAATTCAAACACAGTTTCACCATTTGATTCGCACAGTGCCTGGCAATGGCCTGATTGTCGCACCGGATAATGAGCCGGCGTTGGATGATGTACTGGCTAAAGGGTGTTGGACACCCGTGGTACATACCACCATCAAGGGTCAGGAAGAGAAGCAAGATTGTGAGTGGCAGGCGCGACTACTGAGCGATGACGGTTCGCATTTTGAGTTGTGGTACGACGGTGAATGCGCGGGTGAAGTGACCTGGTCGCAGACCGGTCTGCATAGCGTTCGCAACGGGTTAGCCGCTGCCGCTGCTGCGCGAAATGTGGGGGTTACCCCCGGTATTGCCGTGCAGGCTCTGAGTTTATTTGAGGGTGTCAAACGTCGGATGGAGTGTCTGGGTGAGGCCGCAGGGGTGCGGTTATACGATGACTTTGCGCACCATCCTACGGCGATTGAGACGACCTTGGCGGGGCTGCGAGCGCGTGTTGCGGAAGACAAGATCATTGCTTTGATTGAGCCCCGGTCCAACACGATGCGTATGGGAATGCACAAGTCCCAGCTGGCGGCGGCAACGGCGAACGCCGATTGTGTTTTGTGGTTGCAGCCCGAGGACGTGGAGTGGTCGCTGCAGGATGTGGTCGATGCCAGTAGTGCAGCTGCCCAGCTGGTTAGCAGTGTGGATGACATGATTGATCAGTGTTTGCAGCTGATTGAACCTGGCAGTCATGTGGTGGTGATGTCGAACGGTGGATTCGGCGGGATTCATCAAAAATTGTTGGCGCGCATACAGGCGACTGACGATGCGAGGGTCAAGGCATGAGTCTTTTTGCACAAACCGTCACTCTGGCCATTACCGGGGCCTCCGGCGCTCAATACGCATTGCGCTTATTGCAATGTTTGTTGGCGGCCGAATGCCGGGTGTACTTGATGGTGTCCAATGCTGCTCAAGTGGTAATTGACACGGAAACCAAGCTCACATTGCCGGATGGTATCGAAGAGCAGCAGGCCTTTTTGTCTGAGCGGTATGGGGCTGAAGACGATCAGTTAATTGTGTTGGGCAAGAAGGACTGGTTCTCGCCGGTCGCCTCAGGTTCCAGCTCTCCTTCCAAGATGATTGTCTGCCCTGCCAGTGGTGGTACTCTCTCAGCGATTGCGTGCGGAGCGAGTAACAATTTGATTGAGCGTGCCGCCGACGTCGCGCTGAAAGAGCGACGGCAGTTAATTTTAGTGCCTCGCGAAGCGCCGTACTCAGAGATTCATTTGGAAAATATGCTCAAATTAACCCGAATGGGGGCAATGATTATTCCTGCCAGTCCTGGCTTTTATCACCGTCCCCAAACCATTGAAGATTTAGTCGACTTTGTTGTGGCACGTATTCTGGACCAGTGTGGCATTGATCAGGACATCATGCCTCGTTGGGGTGAAGACTGAGATCGGGTTAAGCTGTTGCCCGGTCAGGCGTAAATGGGAAAAACTATGAGTGATGCAGTAAACCTTCCGACAAGGGAGCTGCCGTTGGACGGCGGTATTAACTTTCGAGATCTGGGCGGGTATATCACCGAAGATGATCGTCAGGTTGTTTGGCGTAAGATCTTTCGCTGTGGGCACTTGGCGAACTTGACGACAGAGGATCTTGATACTTTGGCTGCACTGAACGTCACGGCGGTGCACGACTTTCGCCGACAGGATGAGCAGCGGCGCAGTCCCAGCCAGCCAGTCAGAGCCAGTATTTATGACGACTACGAAATGTCCATCGGCAGCATGTCCAAGTTCTGGGAATACATGGCTGCCGAGAAGCTCAGTTCCGACAGCGCACACCAGCTTGTCGTGAGCTCTTACCGTTCCTGCATTGATGACGTCGCGCCTCACTACGCTCGTTTATTTCAGGGGTTGTTAACAAATGATGGCGCAGCCAGTGTTTTTCACTGTTCGGCCGGTAAAGACCGAACGGGGCTGGCCGCAGCATTGATTCTGTCAGCGCTGGGTGTTCCAAGGGATGTCGTGGTCGACGATTATCTGCTGACACAGGAATACTTTGATTCTGCGGGTTTGATACAACTGGTTGAGCAGCATCTTCGCGATGCCAAGGTTGAGTACTGGGAGCGCAGCTGGTTGATGCCTTACTGCGGAGTTCATCGCGATAATATCGAGGCTTTCTTTGACGGGGTGGAGTCGCGATATGGCAGCGTTATGGGTTACCTGAATGAAGGAATGGGGTTGTCCGGAGAAGACCTGCTACGCTTAAAGCAGCTTTACCTTACCGAGTAATTCTTTGTCGGGACGAGTGCGGATAACTTGGTGCAGTGGATCTGAGATGTTGCTTCGGTACTGGTTTTAATCGTTGATTAACCTTCTATTGAACTCGGCTGCACGATTAGGCACCAATCATCCAGGATGGGTGGCCGCTAATGCCCGAGAACGAACAAATATATTAAAGTTGCCAGCAGGGTACCGCAGAGCAACACACTTAAACTTGACACCCATTTTGGCATGGGGGCCGCAGCTTCAAGCTCTGGCGTGATTCGATTGCCAGGTGATGTGGGTTTGGTTTTCCATTGTTTCGGCGCCGTGGTTACGGCTTTTCGTTTAACCGGGCCTGGCACTCCAGTGCAAGAGCGCGCGGTTCGCTGGTTGTCGCTAGCGTCGCCGGGCCCAATAATGTGGAAGCAATGGACATCCAGGCGAAGTTGATCGCCGGGCTTGGCAATCGCTTCCACAATGCGTTGATCATTCAGATAGGTGCCATTGACCGATCCCAGATCACGAAGGTGCAGTTCTTGTTCTATGAGTGTCAGTTGAAGATGTTGTCTTGAAAGGTGGGAGCCGGGAATGCAAATATCGCATTGGCTGCTCCGGCCCAAAGTGGACGGTGTCGAAGTGATCAAGAACTCTCGCCCCGACAAGCTGCCGCTTTTGGCTACGAGAGACCAGTGGGGGCGAATTGACTGAGGGCTGGTGCTGTCGCTCGAAGGCGAGCGTGAATCGAGAATGTTGAATTCTACCTGACCCAGACGGATGGTGTCTCCGGGTAATAATTGCTTTTCAGTCACCCGACGCTCATTAACGTAGCTACCGGTTTGGGTGTTGTTGTCTTTTAGGAACAGTTTATTGTCTTTTGTGAGCAGTCGAGCGTGTAATGGGGATAAGCTGGCATCGCTGACTGCCAAATGATTGTCACCAGAGCTTCCGATGGTGTAGCGACGCTCAACAATCCAGATCGGGTCTTGTCGCTTATCTTTAAATTGAATCTTTAACATGGGCTCATCTGTTGGTTACCGGCAGGTGTGCGCGGCTCACGGTATGGCGAGATTCAGCGTACAAAATTTTTGGGCGCCAAATTATTGGAGCGCCTCTTCAGTTTCAATTGTTTCCGGAGGCGGTGACTTGATCAGTATATGACCATTCCTAATGGTGCTGACTCAAGACATGTTAGCCTTGATGGGGGCTGGAATAAAGTTGAGGTTTTGTGTCAGTACAAAAAGTGATCACGTGTGGGCGGCTGTTCAGAGGCGATGAGTGGGACTCTTTTGTGTTTATGTGATCCGAGTTAGTGAAAACTAACGTATTGTGAAGTGGGTAGGGGCTCTTTTCTCAATTGCCATGGCTGTTTTGGTTTTCTGGTTTCCCTTTTGAGGGAGATTTACTCATAATACTGGGATTTTAGTACGGCTGTCAGGATGACGACTGATTTTACTTTCAAGGCGAATACATGTTCGAACATCTGGTTACCATTTACCGTTCGTGGGTTATAGCGCGCCCCAAACTGACACTGATGCTGGTTTGTCTTTTGGCTTTGGGGATGGCGTCGGGGCTTACCCATTTAAAGCTGGACGCGTCCTCTGACTCCTTGACGTTGGAGCATGATTCAGATCTGGATTATTTTCGGGAAATGAACCAGCGCTATCAAAGTGGTGATTTTTTAATCGTTACTTTCCGGCCGGAGCAGGACCTTTTTTCTGACGCCTCCATTGACCTGATGAAGCAGCTGTCTGATGACCTGAGTCAAGTGCCCGGGGTTGTCAGTATTCTCTCAATGCTGGATGCCCCCTTGCTGTACAGCCCAAAAATCTCTCTGGGTGATATTGATGAGGCAAGAACCCTACTGACACCGGGAGTAGACCGACAAGCGGCTAAAAAAGAATATCTGAACAGCCCGCTGTACAAAAATTTGTTGCTGGGCCCCGACGGTCAAACGACGGCGTTGATGCTCAACCTGCAGGTTGATAACCGTTATTTGGAGATGGTTCGCCATCGTGATGCCTTGCGCTTGAAACGTAGCCAAGACGGTCTCAGTTCAGCCGAAGTGATTGAGCTGGAGCGGGTGACCCGGGAATTCCGCGATTACCGGACTGAAGTGGCCGCACGGGATCACCAGCGGGTACAGTTGGTGCGAGACGTGGTCGCCGGCTATCAGGATCGAGCACAGTTGTTTGTGGGCGGTGCCACCATGATCACAGCGGACATGATCGACTTTATCAAGAGCGATCTGCGTATATTCGGGATCGGAGTGCTGGCCTTCATGATCATTGTGATGGCCATCATTTTCAGGCAAAAGCGTTTTGTCATTCTGCCGATTCTCAGCAGCATGACGGCGGTATTGATCATGCTGGGGTTTCTGAGTTGGATTGATTGGCGTTTGACCGTTATCTCGTCCAACTTTGTAGCCCTGCTATTGATCATTTCCCTGGCGATCACAATTCATTTACTGGTGCGCTACCGCGAGTTCCACAAAGCCACGCCGGACGCTCCACAGGCCGAGCTGGTCATGAATACTGTCGCCTTTATGGCTCTCCCTTGCCTGTATACCACCCTGACCACTATGGTGGCGTTTGCGTCTCTGGTTGTCAGTAACATCCGCCCTGTGATCGATTTTGGCTGGATGATGTCCATCGGTTTGGCCGTGTCTTTGATTCTGTCGTTTGTGATTATCCCGGCGGGCCTGATGATACTGCCCAAAGGTGAACCGAAGGATAAAGGGGATAACTCAGCCGCGTTCACGCTGCTCTTTTCCCGTTTTACACAGCGACACAGTAATCTGGTGCTGTGGCTGAGTGTCCTGATTGCTATCGTCAGTGTGTATGGGGTCAGTCGCTTGGAAGTGGAAAATAAGTTCATTGATTACTTCCATGAAAGCACCGAAATTTATCAGGGCATGTACGTCATCGATAAGAACCTGGGGGGCACCATCACCCTTGATATCACTCTCGATGCGCCAGACGAAGAGCCTTTGTATACTGCCAGCGCGGCCGGAGAGGATGACCCCTTTGCGGAAACTGGTGCTGAACTGGATCCTTTTGCGTCTGCGGACAGCTTTGATGAGGAAGACCCTTTCGGCGAAGCGGATCCTTTTAATGAGCAGTCACCGGATCAACATAGTCGTCAGGATTACTGGTTTACCAGCGCCGGAGTAGCTGAAATCAGCAAACTGCAAAACTATCTGGATGCCCTGCCTGAAGTCGGCAAGGTGCAGTCTTTGGCAACGGCCTATGAGGTGGCCAGTGACATCAATGGCGCGCCCTTGAATGATTTTGAAATGGCGCTGATTCAGAAGTCGTTACCTGAAGAAGTCAGCAGTGTCATGTTCGATCCGTATTTGGCCGAGGACATTGAGCAAACGCGGATTACACTTCGGGTTAAAGAAACCTACCCAGGCTTACGCCGCGCCGAGTTGCTGGAAAAAATCAGGCAGTACACGATAAATGAACTGGGTTTTGATGCGGATAAGGTGCACTTTTCTGGTTTGCTGGTGCTGTACAACAATATGCTGCAAAGTCTGTACAAGTCCCAGATCGTCACTCTAGGGGCCGTGTTCATCGGCATCGTGCTTATGTTTGTCGTGTTGTTTCGCTCTATTGTGATGGCGATAATCGCGATTGTGCCTAATTTGCTGGCGGCGGCTACTGTGCTGGGCGGCATGGGGTTGGCGGGCGTGCCACTGGATATGATGACCATTACCATCGCGGCAATTACCGTGGGCATTGGGGTAGACGATACCATTCACTACATTCATCGTTACAAGAAAGAATTTGCCGTGGATGGCGATTACATTGCGGCGATGCATCGCTCTCACGCTTCCATCGGGCGGGCGATGTTTTATACCTCCGTGATTATTGTGGTGGGCTTTTCCATCCTGGCCTTGTCCAATTTTATTCCCACGATCTATTTTGGCTTGTTAACCAGCTTCGCCATGCTGGCGGCGATCTTGGCAGCCTTAACGTTATTGCCGCGATTGATATTGCTGGTAAAACCCTTGGGAAAGCCCCAACTGGACCATGACCCCCTGCAAGCTCAGGCGGCGTAAAGCCCTGCCTGCTCCTTTGTATACCCTCTGCACCGTCTGGCGACGGTGCCTGCGTTCAAGTACCACAGGAGCCTTTGAGTCAGGGGCTCTTGTGGTAGTGCAATGGCTCTGTGAGTCGCCGGGCTTAAGGTGCATTATTGCCAGGCTATGCCTGGCGTCAGAGATGATGTGGGACTAGGCGATGAGGAAGGACAAACCAATGGTGAGCAGCGTCGCGATGGTCGGGATCAGGACGGTGATAACGGCGATGTCTTTGTAGGCCTCCCGGTGAGTGAGCCCTGTGATGGTCAGCATGGCAACCACTGCACCGCAGTGTGGTAACGAATCAAACCCTCCGCTGGCCATGGTAACAATACGGTGCATGACACTGGGGTCGATGCCCATTGCCAGATAACTGGGGGCCATGGTTTCCATGAAAATCTGCAGCCCGCCGGTGGAAGAGCCGGTTATGCCGGAGACCAGACTGATTGAAGCGAACATCGACAACATGGGGGGCAGAGCCGAGTCCGTCATCAGCTGGGTAAACTGTTGAAAACCAGCTGTGTGTGTTACCACCCCACCGAAGCCAATCACGGCTGCGGTATTAAACAGCGGCAAAATCGAATCGTGGGTGCCACGGCCAAACGCCTCTAACGGCTGTTTCCGCAATGAGGGGAACAGCAGCACGGCAACACAGCTGCCGAAAATCAGTGCAATCGAAGGCCACAAAATGGGCTGGGCCGAAGCGAATCTAAAGAGGTCATACAATACCCCTTGTCCATCAGAGGCGCTATCACCGAGTACCATGCCCAGCAGTCGTGGTGCCAAGATCGTCAGCAGTACCAGCAGCAGGGGAATGAGCGCTGGCCACCAGTGAGGCTGGGCCTGTGGCTCATCTCCTGGTTGAGGAATGTTGTCCAGGGGACCCGGCACGAAACCTTCACCAGCGGCCTTGGCGCGCAAGCGTTGCTTTTCGAGATACCACATGCCGGCAAAAAACATGATGGCGCCACCGAACAAACCCAGCCAACCGCCGGCATAGAGGTCTGTGCCCAGTCGCACTGCGGGAATCACATTGTTAATCGAAGGGGTGCCGGGCAACGCCGTCAGGGTAAAGGTTCCGGCACCCAAAGCCAGTGCGCTTACAAACAGGCGCTTGGGGACGTTGGCTTCCTGCAGCAGGCGCAAGCCCAGGGGATACATGGCAAAAATAACGACAAATACGACCACGCCACCGTAGGTTAACATGGCGCAGGCCAGTGTTGAGATCCACAGAGCCCTTTCGGCCCCCCATAGACGAACCAGGGCCATGGCGATGCTTGAGGCGGCATGACTGTCCCCCATCAGACGTCCAAAAATAGCACCGCTGGCAAATAGCAGAAAAAATTTACCGGCAAAGGTAAAAGCCCCCAGAGGGCCAAAGGCATAGTATTCCGTCAGACCGGCCGCCAGTGGCAGGTCGTTACTCACAATGATGATCAGAGAGCAGAGCAGGGAGGCAAACACAATATTAACGCCCTTAAGCGCCAGCCAGATTAATAAAGCCAAGCCCAAAAGCAATCCCATATATTCCATGGTGTTCTCTCTTATTTAGGTGAGTATTTGTAATTATTGTTAACTGTTTCGCGTTACGTTGACGGAACAAGCGGCCAAATTTCTGAGCCGGTGAAGCTATCAGACTTGTTTCGGGCAGAACGTCTTAAAGGCGACAATTGAGTGGGAATTGTGACCTGTTTTTTCCAGATTACCTATGGGTGGAGCTGGATTAGCTACACTTTTAGACAATAACCCCATTTTTATTCGATAAACTGTATCAATCAAGGCGGCGGACATCCATTGCCGCGATCCCTGAACAGGGCAAAAGCAACGTCTATTTGTGTTGCGGGACTCTGGTCGGTGGGCACGGTGTTCTGCAGCAGGCGAATTCTTCACAACCCGCGATCAATAACATGGATGATGGAATGGCAAATGTTAATGACAAGAAACCCAACGCGACTCGCAGCGGCGCTTTAAGTAAACGGGCTGAGCTGTTGCGCAGCCTCCAGGCTGAACGGGTCTATGATACATCCGCAGACGCGCAGCAAGACAAGGTACCGGTTTCTGCCCAGCAGTGGGATCTGATTGTCGTCGGTGGTGGGATCACCGGTGCTGGTGTGCTGCGGGAGGCGGTTCGCTATGGGTTGAAGGTGCTGCTGGTTGAGCAAAAGGACTTTGCCTGGGGAACCTCCAGCCGCTCGTCAAAAATGGTGCACGGTGGGCTGCGTTATTTGGCACAGGGAGACTTTGCCTTGACTCGACATTCGCTGCTAGAGCGCGAACGATTGTTGCGCGAAGCCCCAGGGCTGGTGGAGCGTATGGGGTATTACCTGGCGCTGAGCCAAAAAAAGTCCCCACCCGCTTTGGGCGTGTGGGCTGTTTTATGGTTGTATGATCGTATCGCGGGTATTCGGGATCATTGCAGAGTCTCGCTGTCGGCGTTGGCGGACAAATTTCCGGGGATTAATGCCCCATATCTTAAGAGTGCCTATTACTATACGGACGCGGTGACCGATGATGCACGTCTGGTGCAAAGAGTGTTACAGGAATCCCTGGACAGTGGTGGTGTGGCCCTGAATTATGTGCAGGTCTCGGAATTGTTGATCAGTGGTGGCGAAGTTACCGGGGTTGTTCTGCAGGACTCGGAAACCCACGCCACCATGATTGCGCGCTCCAAGGTGGTGGTGAATGCCACTGGGGCCTGGGCCGACCGGCTGCGTAATCAGGTTAATTCTGAGAAGCGGGTGCGGCCACTGCGGGGCAGTCACATCGTGGTGTCACAAGATGATTTCCCGATGCCGGATGCCATGACACTCACGCACCCAGAGGATCATCGCACCATGTTCTTCTTTCCCTGGGAAAATCGCACGGTGATCGGTACCACGGATCTTGATCATCGCGCTGATCTTGACGTGGAGGCGTCTATCTCCATGGCCGAAGTGGATTATTTACTGTCTGCGGCCAACACCTTGTTTCCGGCAAGTCATTTGAGCAAAGGGCACATTATTTCTTCCTGGGCGGGAGTGCGCCCGATCATTGCTTCTGAACAAAGCAAAGATCCTTCCAGAGAGCGCCGCGATCACGCGGTGTGGAAAGATGGACGTTTGATTACGGTCAGTGGTGGTAAGTTAACCACCTTTCGGCTGATCGCACAGGATGTCTTAACAGCGGCTTCAGAAGACCTCAATTTACCTCAGGCCCTGAAGGATGATCCGGTTTTTGCACCGTGCCAGACGAGCGTCGACAAGCTGGTCGAGATGGCGGACAGCCATGAGCCAGAAAACAGTCCTGAACCAAAAGGCAGCCATGAACCAAAAGGCAGCCATGAGCCAGAAGGCCGCCATGAACCAAAAAACAGTCCTGAACGAAAAGGCAGCCCTGAATCTAAAGGCCGCTCTGGGCTGTCGATGGGTTCAAAGCTGTCGCGCGCCATGGCGGAGGCGCTGCTGGGGCGCTACGGCGAAGCGGCGGTGCGAATTGTGGCAATGGCGAAGCAACAGGAATTGCAATCTTTGGAGGGGACTCGCTTTTGTTTGGCGGAATGCCGCTGGGCTTTAAGGGAAGAGGCGGTGCTTCATCTGGACGATCTATTGCTTAGACGCACCCGCTTGGGGTTGTTGTTGCGCAACGGTGGCGCGTCGATACTGCCGCGTTTGAAAGAGCTGTGCCAGCAGGAAGTCTGCTGGTCTGAGGAGCGTTGGGCGAGGGAAGTCAATCGCTATGAGGGCGTGTGGCAAGCCTACTATTCGCTGCCGCTATCAGCTCATAAATCGATCTCAGAGGCAAAGGCAGCGGCGGTCTTGAGTTGATGATGTGGGTTGCTTGCGGCTTATGGCTGCAAAAGTTGGGCTTCCTGCAAGGCGGGGATGATGACCTCCCGGGTTCGTTTATTGTTGCGAAGGTAGGCGGGAGCCTGCCCGACTGCCGGCGTCAGATACAATCTTGTACCTTTGGGACCCGCGGTGATTGTCTGGCCTGATGCCAACTCTATCCATTCGCCCTGAGGGAGGAAGACCTGCCGTTGAGTGCGTTGATTTCTGGGCGTTAGCATCGGCGCGACCATGATGCTGTCGCCCAGCATAAATTGTAAATCGGCATTGGACATGCGCTGAAAATAAAGCTCGTCGGGAAAATGCAACCGAGGGTTGCGTACCAGTGGCCAGCCTTGTTCTTCCGCTTCTTCAATCAGCAGCTTTCGATAGGGGGCCAGAGCTTTGAACAACCGGGCGTTGTGGGCAAAGTGCTGTCCCAGCTCTTCGCTGTCGAAGACCTGGGCGTTGATTGCCGGTGTCAGCCCTTGCGCCGTCCTGAACAGTCCGGTGAAAGCACTGATTTCGATCCAGCGTTGTAACAGGTCGGGGGTGCGGCGCAGGGTGAAGTAAGTGGTCAGTTTGCCTGGTGACTGGTCCGTGTTTGCCGTTTCGGTGAGGGTCAAATGTTCAGGCAGTAACCAGCGCGACAGGCCGGATACTGGTTGACGCAGTGAGGTATCCCCTCCAATCGTGGCATGGCTCAGGCTTTGCCCGCTCATGCCGCTGTTGAACAAACCGACAATCACACTCTGCAGGCCATCCTCGGCGTCCCAGCTGGTATTTTGCCGGCTCAGTAAAAACAATGGCGTAAAGGCCGGGCTCTGGCTGAAACCAGACCGCATAAAGAATACGGCTTCCTGCTGCAGCTCCAGCTCGGTAATGACCTCGGCATTTAAACGTGCCCATTCCTGGGCGTAAAGGTTGTGAAAACTCAGCGGGCTTTGACCATTGTGCAATACGGCGTCCGTTGGCAAGCGTTCACCGTAGTCGGCTAGCCAGCCGGAAAATTGGTGAGTGGTGACGCTGGCTTTGATGAGGTTTTTGAGCCACGTAAAGGCGTCAGGGTTGCTTAAGTCGATGAGTCTGGCGGATACGCCGGAGACTGTGACTCGGTAAGGTTTTCCCTGTGGGTTTAGGACGAAGTAGTTTTGCTCCAAAGCTTCCTGAAAGAGTGTCATGCGGGTTGCTTCGGAGGGTATTGACGCTGCCGTTTTGATGGCAGCTGGACTTGTTGCGACAAGCTGTGTTGCTGGCTGATCGGTTTCAATCGGTCCGTTTTCTGTGGGTCCGCTTATTGCCGGCTCTGGTTCAGCCAAATAGGGGGTGTAATAACCCAGAAGCCGTACCTCATCACTTTTCAGTTGCGCGATCAGCGCCTCCCATTGAGGAGAGTCTTTCGGACTGAGTGACCAGGCCGGGAGGGCGGTGGCGCCTTGTGTCGCTTGAGGTTCTATCCAATCCGCTATCATCACGCCACTGATGGGAGTGTCCAGTGCCTTGAGCTGGTTGTAGCGTTGCAGAGTGAGCGCGTGGCCGCCTTGCAAACCAACAATGGCGCCCTGTTGAGTCCAGGCGGGCAGGTTCGCCATGCGGCCAGTAAATTGGCTATAGCTGCTGATGCATGCCAGCAGTCGATTGCAACTGATTAAACGCGCCTTGAGTGTATGACTGTAGCTGTGAATTCGGGTGCGGTGGGGGTTGCGGAAATCAAAGCGGCTGAGTTCACTGGTTTCCAAAAACAAGCCATACCCTTCAGAGCTCAAAAAATACGGAACGGTGAAATCACTGCTCAGATCGTTGCCACTGGCACCGGGTCGTGCGGCGTTCACCAGCGTGGAAAGGGGCTGGCTGCCACGACCAATACCCTGGGCCTGAATCCAGACGGGGACATTCAAGCCTTTAAAGTCCTGATGACTGACCTGGGCGCCAAAGCCGGAAATGGATTCATGGATGGCGGCGTCAAAACCCAGCACCAGGTGATTGTAGCTGGGATCGGTGGTGGCGGCGTTGATCAGGAGTTGGCCGTCTTTTTGCTCAAAACGCAGACTGAAACGAAGCGTACATCCAGGCGATTGAAATTCTCCGGCCAGCAGCAAGAAGTGGCTGGAGGGTTCCGCTTTATCGATGTTTATGTCGGTGCAGGCGTGTTGAGGCGTGGCCTGATGTTTAAAAATGCCCTGTGCTTCGGTAAACGCCAATTGAGTTTTGCGTGCACTGAGTAACGTGGCCACTGACGAACTGAAGATGTCTTGTTGCCGTTGGTGGTCAAAGACACGGATCTGCTGATTTTCCAGACTGATGCGGTAACGCTTTGCATCGTACACGGCTTCCAGTCCTCGCTCTCTCGTTTCGGGTTCACAGGCGGTTAACAGGCAAACGGCGGCGAGCAACAGGAAGTGGGTTATACGGCGAAAAGAAAATGGAATCATAAGTTGTTCGTGCACTTAATGGGGGCGTTATGTCTCAATGAGTTGTTGCGATAAGAGGGAACTGCAGGCTTAGACTCAGGCGCTGACTTGGGTTGACGGGTGTTTGCGGTATACAGGTTATCATAGCTCGGGCTGCAAATACGAAAATGTCTATAGATGCCCTAGATGCCCTAGATGCCCTCTAACGGTGCGGGTGACGATGTTGGCGTAGAGCAGCGGGGGGTAAAGGCCGCGGCGTTAATGTCAGGGTTTGACGTTTACAAAACCAGAGGGCATTCTGTGACGGCTTTTATAAAATCAGGCCGGCATGGTGCGCGGTGATGAAGGTGCCTTTAATCAGGTGTTGTGGAGCTGAAATGGATAGTCTCTGGGGTATTGAGTGATGAGAAAATTAGTGATGGAAAACCGGCGTTCAGCTGCACGTTTGAGTCGTTTTGTGTGTGGGGTGCTGGTGTGGTGTGTGTACGGATCGGTGATGGCTGCTGAGGTTGAGCCTATCATCCGTTATGACAGCATTCACCACCCAATGATCGGTGAGCGTGGCATGGTAGCCACGCAGCATGATTTGGCCAGCCAGGTAGGCGCTGACATCATTGCTGCCGGTGGTAATGCGGTTGATGCAGCGGTCGCGGTGGGTTTTTCTCTGGCGGTGGTGTTGCCCCGGGCGGGAAATCTCGGCGGCGGCGGTTTTATGATGATCTACCTGGCGGAGGAAAATAAAACTCTGGCTCTGGATTATCGGGAAATGGCTCCGGCAGCGGCGCACCGGGATATGTTTCTGGACAGCAATGGCGACTTTGATCAACAAAAAGCACAATTCAGTCATGCCTCTGCCGGTGTTCCCGGCACGGTTGCCGGTTTGCTGCACGCGCAGAAACAGTACGGTCGTTTGTCTCTCAAGCAAGTGATGATGCCAGCCATTCGTCAGGCCGAGAAGGGCTTTGCCGTTACCCACGATCTGGCTGACAAGCTGGCGAGCTACAAACACCTGAAAAGAAACCCGGCCACTGTCGCAGCTTATTACAAACCAGATGGTTCCAGTTACCTACCCGGTGAAGTGCTTAAGCAACCGGACTTGGCCTGGTCCTTAAAGCAGATTCTGATTCACGGTGAAAAGGCATTTTACTCGGGCCGTATCGCCGACAAGATCGTGGATGAAATGGCGGCGCACGGTGGGCTGATTAGCCGTGATGACCTGGCCAATTATCGGGTAGTTGAACGCGAACCGGTGATGGGCAGTTACCGTGGCTATCAGATTGCTTCCATGCCGCCTCCCAGTTCTGGTGGTGTGCATGTGATTCAAATGCTCAACATGCTGGAAACCTTCCCCATGAAAAATTACGGGGCGGGCAGTGCTGCATCGATTCACCATATGGTTGAGTCTATGAAGTGGGCCTATGCCGATCGCAGCAAATATCTGGGTGATCCGGATTATGTGGATGTGCCCGTTGCAGAGCTGACCAATAAGGCGTACGCACAGCGGCAGGCGAAGCAAATTTCCAGTGAAAAATCCCGCCCCTCCAGTGACATTCTGCCGGGGGCCATTTACTTTGATGAGAGCCGAGACACCACTCATTTTTCCATTATGGACGCAGAGGGGAACGCGGTCGCCAATACCTATACCCTGAACTTTTCCTTCGGCTCCGGTATTACCGTAGCGGGTACCGGGATTCTGCTGAACAACGAAATGGACGATTTTTCGTCCAAACCGGGTGTGCCCAATGCCTACGGTTTGATTGGAGCAGAAGCTAACAAAATTGAAGCTGGTAAACGACCGCTCAGTTCCATGACGCCTACGTTGGTGTTTAAAGACGGCAAGCCGGTGATGGTGACTGGCAGCCCCGGTGGCAGCCGTATTATTACCACGGTGTTGGAGACCATTGTGAATGTGGTTGATTACGGTATGAATGTTTCGGCCGCAGTCAGTGCACCGCGCTTTCATCACCAGTGGCAGCCCGATATATTATTCATGGAGCCCGGCTTTAGCCCGGACACCCAGACGATCCTTGAACAGCAGGGACACACGGTGAAACAGGTTTCAACCATGGGCAGTGCCAATTCAGTGGTCGCTCGACAAGGCTTGTTGTTTGGCGCGGCCGATCCCCGTAAGCCGGATGCCAGTGCTGTACCGGTAGCCGGGAAGTAGCCTGTGAGGAGCGGGGGTTTTGATTCTTTTTGGCGGTGAGCCCGTTTTACAACGGGCCACTGCCAGTGAGCTGCGGTTGATCCTCAGCTCAACGTGTCATCACTTCAACAGCTTAACAGAAACTCCATCAGAGCTTTTTGGGCGTGCAGGCGATTTTCTGCCTCGTCCCAAACCACGGAAATTTTCTCATCTTCCAGTAGGTCAGCACTGACTTCTTCTTCTCGGTGCGCTGGCAGGCAGTGCATGAAGATGGCGTCTTTGTTAGCCCAAGCCATCATCTCATGGTTGACCTGGTAACCGGCAAACTGAGCTTCCCGCTCTTTTTGTTCGGCTTCCTGACCCATGGAGGCCCAGACATCCGTCACTACCCAGTCTGCGTTTTTGACCGCTTCTTTGGGGTCACGGGTTACCATGACCCGGTCGGAATGCTCGGCAACCAGTTGCGAGTTTGGATCAAACCCTTCCGGGCAGGCGATGTTCAGTTTGAAATCGCACATGGCGGCAGCGTTGATGTAGGAGTGGCACATGTTATTGCCATCACCAATCCAGGCCACGGTTTTGCCTTTGGGGCTGCCGCGATGTTCAACGTAGGTTTGAATGTCGGCCAATAACTGACAGGGGTGGTAGTCGTCAGTGAGGGCATTGATCACCGGTACGCGGGAAAATTGCGCAAAGCGTTCAATTTTTTCATGCTCAAACGTTCGGATCATCACCAGGTCGACCATCCGCGATAAAACGCGGGCGGAATCTTCGATGGGCTCGCCGCGACCCAGTTGGGTGTCTCGGGATGAAAGAAATAATGCCGAACCACCCAGCTGGCTCATGCCGGCCTCAAAGGATACTCGGGTACGGGTCGATGATTTTTCAAAAATCATGGCCAGGACTTTGTTCTTAAATGGCTCACCGACACCGCCCTGTTTGTGCAGAGCTTTCATTTCGATGGCGCGGTCGATGATTTGCATCAGCTCATCGGGCGACAGGTCACGCAATGTCAAAAAATGTCTGACTGACATGCTGGGTCCCTCTTAATTGGGTTATGTAACAATCTTTAAGATTGCGGCGTGTATAGCAATTTCGAAATCAGGCAACGTATAAAGCGATGGTTTTGCAACGTTACGGCTTACAGCTCGCGGATCAGCTGGCTGACAATGTTAATGATCTGATCTGCGTCGGCTTCCTGAGTGATCAATGGCGGCAGTAAGCGAATGGTACTGCCCGCTGTAACGTTCAGGATCAGTCCGGCTTGGGCGGCTAATGCAACCAGTTCGGGACAGTCCTGAGTTAATTCAATACCCACCATCAAGCCTTTGCCGCGTATGTTCTTGACCTTTGCGTCGTCCTTCAGGGTTTCGTTAAAGCCGCTCAGTAAATAAGCCCCAATGTGTTTGGCATTGGCGATGAGCTGCTCATCGATTAAGGTGCGAATCACCGTCAGCGCGCCCTGGCAAACCAGGGGGTTTCCGCCATAGGTCGAACCGTGGTTGCCGGGCTGGAGCACGGTTGCGGCCTTGCCGCGTGCCATGCAGGCACCGATGGGCAGGCCATTGCCCAGGCCCTTTGCCGTCGTCAGTACGTCCGGCATGAGGTCTGTGTGTTGAAAGGCGAACAGCTCGCCGGTGCGGCCATTACCCGTTTGAATCTCGTCCAGCATCAGCAACCAGTCACTCTGGTTACACACCTCACGCAGCTGCGCCAGGTAATCCTCGTCGGGAACGATGACACCACCTTCTCCCTGTACCGGCTCGACCAGAATGGCGACGATGTTCTCAGCCATGGCGGGGTCATTGGCTAGGGCTTTAACGGCCTCTACGTTGTTGTAATCAACGTGCACAAAACCTTCCAGTAGAGGAGCAAACCCCTGCTTGACTTTAGGGTTGCCGGTCGCCGACAGGGTGGCCATGGTTCTGCCGTGAAAACTGCCATTCATGGTGATGATCGTTGGTGTCTTTACACCTTTGTCGTTACCGTATTTACGGGCAATTTTTATGGCAGCTTCATTGGCTTCAGCGCCGGAATTGGAAAAAAATACGTTTTCCATGCCGGTCTGTGAGCACAACAGCTCGGCCAGTTTTTCCGACGGCTCGGTATTGAACAGGTTCGAGACGTGCATCAGGGTATTGGCCTGTTCGCTGATGGCCTGGGCCAGGCCCGCATGACTGTGGCCTAGTCCACAGACAGCGATGCCACTCAGCGCGTCCAGATAACGTCGGCCCTGATCATCCCACAGGTAGATTCCTTCACCTTTTACCAGCGTGAGCTTGCGCTCGCCGTAGGTATTCATCAGGGCTGTGGTGGTCATGACCGAAACTCCTCCAAGGCAAAAATTGCCAGGCTAAAATAAAAACAGGCAGCCGCGAGCTGCCTGAGATGAACCAGAAATACTATAAGCAATTGCGCGGGTTGGCAATGCCTGTCAAAGGTACTGACTGCGCTCATTAACACCTCTGGCGTGGCGGCCGGGTCTGCGTTGGGCCATGGGGTGGAAGCCTTATTGGCCGAGATTGGAGGTCGGCGGGGATTTGGCCGGCCGTGGATGGCTGTCCGGGTGAGACTGAGGTAGAATAACCCCAATACTTGACCGTCACGCTGGGTTTTGTCGCTAGCTCACTCCTCAAGATGGACCTGCAGGGGTTAGAGATAGCGCGAGCTAGACGTGTCGAAAGTCAGACATGCAAAGATCCGAACTCAGAGGCTTTTCTATACAGCCAGACACCTGGGGGCGAAAAATCATTTTGGGTGACGTTGATTCGGCCATTGCCGGGTAGCGGAACTGTCGGAATATTGAACACAGAACCGAAAGAGGTAGTACTTTCTATGGATATCCTGGATACCATCAAGCAACAAATTGAAGAAAATGACATCATTTTATACATGAAAGGCTCTCCAAATGCGCCACAGTGCGGGTTTTCCAGCCGTACCTCACAGGCGGTCATGGCCTGTGGCCAGCGCTTTGCGTATGTGGACGTGTTGTCCAACCCTGATATTCGTACGCATTTGCCGAAATATGCCAATTGGCCAACGTTTCCACAGTTGTGGGTCAAAGGTGAATTGGTCGGTGGTTGCGATATCGTGGCTGAGCTGCATGAAACGGGTGAGTTAAAGCAAATGATTGATGCGGCCTCTCCGGCGGCTGAATAAGTAAAAGCCTGGCACTGAGGGGCGGTTTCAAGTTGGTGAGGTGTTGTCAGACACGTGACAACAGCCGCTTGAGGCCCTCCCTGCTAGCTGGCTTGTCTGACTTCTTTCCTGTTCGTTGCCCCCTTTGACAGCATTTACGTGCCAACATTGACGTCCGGTGCAATGCGAGACACCGTCATTTGAGGCGTTGTATAAAGTGACCCGTGCCGCCCGGTGCCAGTCTTTAGTCGTTATCTCCGGGGAGGTAACCTCTGTTTGCCGTGCGAATGGTGGTCACTTTTTCTGGTTGATGGAGTTTCTGGACTAATTATCCGTCCTCACTCATGGCCTCTAACCAAGTACCTGTCCGTTTTATACCGATTTGGCTTGATGGATTCACCTCAAAACCTGTCCTCTGCGCATTCTTATCGCTTTAATTTGCTGAGATTGACTAAGCTGTTTGTAAGCGGCATAAAGTTATTTCTCTAATATGATCATTTTGATTGTGTGCTCATGATAAATATACCTGGCTATACAATAGTTCGGCCCTTGGGAAAGGGAGGCATGGCCGAGGTGTATCTGGCAATTCAGCAAAGCTTTGAACGGGAAGTGGCGCTGAAAGTGCTGGCGCCCAACCTCACTGGCGATGCGACGTTTAGTGAGCGCTTTTTGAGTGAAGCGCGCATCGTCAGTCGTTTGGTTCACCCGAACATCGTCACGGTTTACGACGTGGGTATTGAGGGCGAGTACCACTTCCTGTCTATGGAGTACATTCCGGGTCTGGATCTTAAACAGGCCCGCTACAGCTTATCCCTGACCAGACGCCTGGACGTGATTAAGGATATTGCCGGCGCTTTGCATTTTGCCGGGAAAAAAGGCTACATACACCGCGATGTCAAACCGGACAACATCATGTTGCACGCTGATGACGGGCGGGCGGTGTTGATGGATTTCGGTATCGCTCGCCCGGCGGGCTGGCCGTTGGGAATGACGCAGACCGGCACAGCTATTGGCACTCCGCACTATATGAGTCCGGAGCAGGCAAGGGGGCTCGAGATTGACCCGCGTTCGGACCTCTACAGCTTGGGGGTGGTGCTGTATTTGTTGCTGGAAGGGCGCGTGCCCTATGATGCGGACTCTGCGGTAGCCGTTGGTATCAAACACGTTGCTGAACCCGTGCCGCGCCTGCGGGCCGAGTTAAAACTGTTTCAGCCCATCATCAATAAAGCCCTGGCGAAAGACCCCGATTCTCGCTATCAAACCGGAAAAGCCTTTATTCGGGCGCTGGATGATTTGCCACCCGGCGAGATTGCGGATCTCGACCTCCGCTATTTTCAGGAATCCACGCTGCTCAATAGCAGCAAGGCTGTCTATGTCGCAGCCAGGCAGGAGACACGAATCCCGGGGGATGAAGCTTCTGATCATGACATTACCGAGGTGGGGACTCCGCCTTCCGTGTCGGCGATTCAGAGAGCCGTAGAAGCCCGATGGGACTTGTCCACTGCAGACTGGGCATCAACCACTCCCGCGTCAACCATACCGGCTTCCAATTCCAGTTCCAGGGCGCCGACACTGACAGAGCCCGTGGATTTAAGCGATACCGACAGTACTCCTCAAGTGGGCATGCCCAGTATTTATCTGTCGGCGGACGATCCATATTATGAACCGGTCGATGATGATTGGGGGGATCCGCGGAGGCCTGCCGCAGCCGGTCGAGGGACTGCGGCTTATTATGATGCGTTACCCCATCACGATCGTCGAGCCACTGTCAGCGTGGTGCACCAGCGTCATTCAGCCTGGCCCTGGGTGGTGGGCACGTTGTTTGCGGCCGGCCTTGCCTTTGCGGTCTATTTTCAGCAGCAGCTGCCAATTGAGGAGAGGCTCAAGGCTGTAGATCACTTAACCGACAGCTTGCCGGATATGTTGTCGCCCGGCACTGCGGTAAGCCCGGACACGGGGGGACAGGCTTCGGCAGGTCCCTCAATGTCGGGTACGGTGAACCGGGATGACGTTGCCGGACAGGGCAGCCCCGCCCTTGGGGCGGCGGCAACACCAGAGCGGGAACACAATCCGGCCGCCCATCTCGAGATCAATTCCACCGGTCAGGCCGGGCTGGAGGCGGTGGCCATTGTGGCGGAAGAAACTCGACTGCAAATTTTGGAAAAGGTGGCGGGACTTCTCAGTCGTGTACCAGAAGATGTGTCATTGGCAGTACCTGCGGCCAGTCACTATCGCAAGCTGCTGAAAATGAACGCTTCGGACAATGAAGCGATCCAGGGATTGCAGTTGTTGCACGAGTTGTTGTTGGACGCGGCTCAAGCGGCTTACGATGGGGGTGACGATCAAGCCCTCGAGTCGGTGGCGGGTGTGTTGGGGCAGTTGTTCCCTGAAAGCGAAGATGTCAGGCTCAACCAAATAGTCAATCAAGCCCGGCGGGAGGAGGATGTTGCCCGATGGCTGGACGAGGCTGATCAGTATATGCGTACCGGAGCCTGGGTGCAGTCTCGTGCCGGTACGGGCAAGCAAACAGGCGCAGTTGTTGAGTCCGGGGCTCTGGCGGAGCCCGAGCCGGAAGTCCTGCCTGGATCGCAGACTGCTTTGGCGAAATATCGCCAGGTACTGGCCGTAGAGCCTGACAATCAGCTCGCTCGGGAAGGTGTTCGGGAAATGTTGTCTCAGCTTACCCATCAGGCAGCACAGAGTGTGGCGGCGGGGCAGTGGGAAAGTGCCACACAAGCCATCGGCGAGGCCCTGGTTATTTCACCCGGCGATCCGCAACTGATTGAATTTCGAACCAAGATCCAGCAGCAACGATTAATTGCCAGCATGCTCAATGAGGCACAGCAACAGCACCTCGAAAATAATATTTTTGAGCCGGCCAATGCCAGTGAGCTGTTCATCTTACGTCAAATCCTGGCGATTGATCCCGCCAACGAAGAGGCCATGAAGGCACAGAATGCCATTGAAGACAGTCTGGTCAGTCGGGTGAGTGAGTTGGTGAGTGAGCGACGCAAAGAAGATGCCCGAGCTGAAATTGCCCGCTCTTTGGCCTACTTCCCGGAGAGTGAGCGCTTGCTGAACTTAAAAAAACTGAATGAACGGGAGGCCTTAAACATCGGCCCCACCATCGGTCAGGTGCTGGTCAGTCATCAGGAGCTGACCGGCATTAATCAGCCAAAACCGGCGTATTTACCAGCCAGTAATCAGCTGTACGTGGGCTTTTCCTATGAAAACTTCGGGCCCACCTATTCCCAGGTGCAGGCTCGCTTGTTTGGCGGCGAAGGGCTTGAGCCGGTAGAGGTGGCAGAGGTCTCGGTGGATATCCCGCGCAATGACGGAGTGCAATTTTTCAGCATCGACAGTCCGGCTCAGGGGTTTCTGGATGGCTATTACCGAGTGGATCTGGTTCTGGATGGGCAGGTGCTTGCCACTTCGGTGTTTGAGATTAGCCACACGTTCAGTCTCTACCCGCTCAACTTATGAGTAGCGATCGTTGCCATCGCAGGCGGTTTTACCCCCGGCAAACGTGTCTGAGCTCACTCAGGTTGATGACTGGATGATATTGGCGCAAGTTGTGCCTCACATCCCGCCGCGCCTTTCCTGTATAATGCCCTTCGATTTGATAGAAATACCCCATACTGGACTGATCCATGAATGTACAAGCCTATATGGCCCAGGTTGGGCGCCAAGCTCGGGAAGCATCCAGAGCGGTAGCCGCAGCCACCACCGGAGATAAAAATCGCGCCTTGTTGGCCGTGGCAGATGCTTTGCAGGCATCCCGGGCGGAACTGATGGCGGCCAACGCCGAAGATTTACAGCAAGGGCGCGAGAATGGTCTCGATGCCGCCCTGCTCGATCGGTTGGAAATTACCCCCGCGAGCTTTGAGGGCATGCTTGAAGGTTTGCGCCAGGTGGCCGCTTTGCCGGACCCCTGTGGGGCCATTACCGACATGAGCTATCGTCCCAGCGGAATTCAGGTGGGTAAAATGCGGGTACCTCTGGGGGTGGTTGGCATTATTTATGAGTCGCGCCCCAATGTGACCATCGATGCGGCGAGCCTGTGTCTGAAGTCTGGTAATGCCACTATTCTTCGCGGTGGTAGCGAGGCTTTCCGTTCGAACCAGGCCATTGCTCGCTGTATTGCCCGGGGTCTGGCCGAGGCTGGCTTGCCTGAGACCGCCGTGCAGATTATCGAAACCACCGATCGCGCCGCCGTGGGTGAACTGATCACTATGCCTGAATTTGTGGATGTGATTGTGCCCCGGGGGGGGAAAGGCCTGATTGAGCGCATCAGTCGCGATGCCCGAGTGCCGGTGATCAAGCACCTGGACGGTATCTGTCACGTTTATATTGATGATAAGGCCGATCTTGAAAAAGCCTTTGAAATTGCGATTAATGCCAAAACTCACCGCTATGGGGTCTGTAACGCTATGGAGACCCTGCTGGTTCACGCTGGCGTGGCGGAGGCCATCTTGCCTCGTTTGGCGGTAGCCTATGGAGAAAAAGGCGTCGAGCTGCGGGGGTGTGAGCGCACCCGGGCCATTATTGCCGCTGCCGTGGCCACCGAAGAGGACTGGGCGACAGAATATCTGGCACCTGTATTGTCGATTCGGGTGGTGGAGGATATGGCTCAGGCGATGGACCATATTGCCCGCTACAGCTCCGGTCATACTGAATCTATTGTGACCGAAGATTACACCCGCGCCCGCCGCTTCCTGGCCCAGGTGGATTCCAGTTCCGTGATGGTCAATGCCTCGACCCGGTTTGCCGATGGTTTTGAGTACGGCCTGGGTGCCGAGATTGGCATTTCCACGGACAAAATCCACGCTCGGGGCCCTGTCGGTCTCGAGGGGTTGACGAGTCAGAAATATGTGGTGTTTGGCGATGGGCACATCCGCACGTAGATGCTCATGCCAATCCCGCATCCTCGACGCATAGACTGTCATGGCCCGCTCGGTCGCAACCCGGTTTGCAAAAGCCCGGTTTTCCGAGAGTGGGACATTTCGCCGTTGCTCGCCCGTACTTACCGACACATCAGTGGCAGGTACTGACATCCGCTTCGGAGCCTCGGCTGACGTTTTGAAGCGTGCCTGAAACTGCGCCATTCAGTAATTAAAGTGCCTTTTGAGTAAATAGAATACCTTGAACACGTTAAAGACCCTGGGCCTGTTCGGCGGCACCTTCGACCCCATCCATAATGGCCATTTGCGTATGGCGCTGGAGTGGAAGCAGCAGTTGGGCCTGGATGAAATGCGCCTGTTGCCCTGTCATCAGCCCCCGCACCGGGATAAGCCCGGCCGCAGCAGCGAAGATCGGGCGGCCATGGTGCGCCTGGCCGTCGAGGAGTGTTCGGAACTGACGGTCGATGAGCGGGAGCTCAGGCGCGATAAGCCCTCTTATACCGTGGAGACCTTGCAGGAGATACGCCAGGAGGTCGGTGCGGATGTGTCCCTTTGCTGGTGTGTGGGCATGGATTCACTGGTGACCTTGAATCAATGGTACCGCTGGAGGGATTTGCTGGGGCTGGCGCACCTGGTCGTGGCGGCGCGACCAGGCTGGGGGCTGCCCTTGACGGGGGAAATCCCGGATTGGGTTGCCGAGCACAAAATGGCTGCCGAAGAGTTGCACCTGAAGCCCCACGGGGGCGTCGTGGTGACTGAACAAAGCTTGTTGGATATCTCGGCGACGGAGATCCGGCATATTATCAGTGTGGGGCAATCACCGGAATTTCTGCTGCCTTCGGCGGTTTGGCACTATATTGAAAAGGCGAAGTTGTATCAGGATCCAGGCGTGGGGTCTTAGTACAGAGCCCTGAGGGGCATTAACCCGGACCACAATCATCGATATTTAATGTTTAGCCACTTGCGGTTGGACGTGAAAACAAAGCATCAGCTTAATAAAAGGAAACCCTTAACTAATGTCCAAAGAATTAAACGAAATTATTATCAACGCTCTCGAAGACCTGAAAGGTAAAGACATTGTCAGTCTGGACGTGAGCGAGTTGACGGATGTGATGGACACGCTCGTGATTGCCAGCGGTACCTCCAATCGCCATGTGAAGTCCCTGGCTTCTAACGCCGTGCAGGAAGCCAAAGATCGTGGCATTCAAGCGATTGGGGTCGAAGGTCTGGATTCCGGCGAATGGGTGTTGGCTGACTTTGGCGATACCGTCTTGCATGTGATGATGCCGGCAACCCGTGATTTTTATGACCTGGAAAAGCTTTGGAGTATGGAGCCCAGCACCCGCACCAAAGACGCTGACCGTAAAGACAGCGAGTGATTTACAGGCTACGAATAATCGTGGGTACGAGCAGCCGCGAGTGAAGACCTCTTGGGTTGACCGCGGTTAGTGATACGCTAGGGTAAGCTGGTTATGCGCTTTAAAATTATTGCGGTTGGCACCCGTATGCCCGCATGGGTAGAAGAGGGCTATAAGGATTACGCGAAGCGTCTGCCGCGGGACTTTGCCGTAGAGGTGGTGGAGTTGCCCTTAGGCCCCAGAGGTAAAAGCTCTTCCATTGAGAAGGCTATGGCCAAGGAAGGACAGCAGATGCTGGCCGCGATCCCGAAAGGCGATAAAGTCATTGCGCTGGATGTGCTGGGAAAGCCCTGGAGTACGGAAAAGCTGGCCAGCAATCTGGCCAGCTGGTCAATGGAAAACAGCAATTACAGCGTGTTGATCGGTGGGCCGGATGGCTTGGCCGCTGATTGCCTGGCTCGCGCAGATGCCAAGTGGTCCCTGTCAGCGTTGACCTTGCCCCACCCCTTGGTACGCATTGTCCTGATAGAGCAACTGTATCGCGCCTGGTCAATCCTCAACAATCACCCCTACCACAAAGCTTGAGTCACTGGTTTTCTGAGTTGGGGTGACACCTCTGCGATGCCTATCGGCGTTGTGCCGCCAGTGACGGCGTTTGACGGTGAGCCAGCAGGTGAGTTTTTCCTTAATAAAATGCCCAAAAAGTGGTAAAAAATCACGACATGATAATAAAAAAGGGCGCTTGTTCAATTCTTGTCGGGTTGAACTTCCAACTCGCAGTCAATGTCCATACAATCATTGATTTTTACCCCGCTCGGGTACTAGGGGTGATGTGTTTGGGTCAGCGTACTCAATTAATTCATTTATACCTGCAGCTTCGGGCTGCAACCTGCAACTTCAAACAGAGCTTTCATGCCGGAACAGCAACACCTTAAAGATCATTATCAGGAAGCCCGGATTTTTGCTCGCCGTATGGTGGTCGCCGCTTTGGCCATCGTGATGCTACTTGGCGTGTTGCTGGCACGCCTGTATAACCTGCAGGTGGTGAACTATCAGGATTATGTCACCCAGTCTGACCGCAATCGGGTTCAGGTTCAGCCTCTGCCGCCCACCCGGGGCCTGATCTATGACCGGCAGGGCAGGTTATTGGCCGATAATCGCCCCAGTTACAACCTTACCTTGATTAAAGAACAGATTACCGACCTGCCGGCAACACTCGAGCTGCTCGGTCAGCTGGTTGATCTCAAGGAAGGGGACGTTGAAGAATTTGAAAAACGCCTGAAACAACGCCGCCGGCCTTTTGAAGCTGTTCCGTTGAGTTACCGTCTTACAGAAGAGGAAATTGCCCGACTGGCGGTGAACGAATACCGCTTGCCAGGGGTAAAAGTGTCTGCGCAGTTGGTTCGCGATTACCCCATGAAAAGCCTGTTGGCCCATACGGTCGGTTATGTCGGGCGTATTAATGACCGGGAGCTGGCGGCCTTTGATGAGCAGGAGTATCGCTTGTACAGCGGCACCCATACCGTCGGTAAGGTCGGTCTGGAGCGGGAATATGAGAGTACCTTGCTGGGGGAAGTCGGGTATCAGTACGTAGAAACCAATGCCCGCGGTCGGGTGTTGCGGGTGCTTGAGAGCATTGCGCCGGTGCCCGGAAAAAACCTGCAGTTGTATCTGGATATTGATATACAGCGAGAAGCGATTGAGGCGCTGGGGGATTATCGCGGCGCGGTTGTGGCGCTGGATGTGAAAACCGGTGGGGTGCTGGCGATGGCCAGCACACCCAGTTACGACCCCAATCTGTTTGTCACAGGCATCAGCTACAAAGATTATCGGGCGCTCAACGAGTCTCTGGATCTGCCTCTCTACAACCGCGCGATCCAGGGGCAATACCCGCCGGGCTCGACGGTGAAACCGATGCTGGGGTTGGCGGCATTGCACAACGGGGTTGTGACCCCAGAGTCTTTTGTGCGCGATCCGGGTTTTTATCAGATCGAGGGAGAAAAGCGACTCTATCGGGACTGGAAGCGACAGGGGCATGGCCGCCATGTGGACTTGTTGCAGGCCGTCACAGAATCCTGTGATACCTACTTTTACGATACCGCCTATCGAATGGGTATTGATGCCATTCACGAGTTTGGTTCTCATTTTGCTCTGGGGGAGCGAACCGGTATCGATATTCCCAGTGAGCGACGGGGAATCTGGCCATCCAAACAGTGGAAGCGAGAGGCCCGGGGGCGAGCCTGGTACCCGGGTGATACCGTGAACGTGGGTATTGGTCAGGGGGCTGTGCTGACGACGCCGTTGCAGATGGCGGCCATGACGGCCACGATTGCCAGCCGTGGCCGCTTTATCGAGCCACATCTGGTGCATACCATGGGTGAGGAGAAGGTGCCGAGCTCAATCAATGAGTTATCAACGGTGTCTCAGAAAAACTGGGATTTTATCTTTGCCACGATGAAGAACGTTGTGCACGGTGTGCGAGGAACGGCGAAGAGCATTTCAACAGGCCTCACTTACCACATGGCGGGCAAGACTGGTACCGCTCAGGTCGTGGGGATTGCGCAGGGCGAAAAGTACGACTCTGAAGCGCTGCTTGAGCGGCAGCGAGACCATGCCCTGTTTGTGGCGTTTGCTCCGGTTGAAGACCCGAAAATAGCCGTGGCGGTGATTGTTGAAAACGGGGAAAAAAGCTCGAAAGCTGCCCGGGTCGCACGTCGTGTTATCGATCGCTATCTGGCCATTGAAGCCGAGCTGGAACTCAAGCAGGAGCTTAAACAGGAGGTCACCGGGCAGGCGGCGACGGTTGGCCGTTTGGTGAACACCCCGACAGCGCCGGCCCCCATTAACCCCCGCCGGTCATACCCTGGCTCACAAGGGCAGCAAGACACATGAGCAGCTTTGGTGATTTTCAACGCAGGATGCCAGAAGCCAGTCGGGATTTACGCCGGCCGGTAAGTGTGTGGCAAAAATGGCACATTGATTTGCCGTTGCTGCTGGGGGTGATGATCATCACCATCTACGGCCTGGTGGTCCTCTACAGCGCCAGCGGCGAAAACCTCCACTATGTGCGCCGCCAGAGTGTGTTCATCGGCCTGGCTTATTGTGTGATGTTTACGGTTGCCCAGATACGCCTGCACACCCTGGAGTATTGGGCGCCCTGGATCTACAGCGGCGGGGTGATCTTACTGATTCTGGTGCTGGTCATGGGGGTGGGAGCCAAAGGCGCGCAGCGCTGGTTAAGCCTGGGGGGATTCAGGTTTCAGCCGGCGGAGATTTTGAAATTGGCCGTACCGGTGATGGTCGCGGCATACCTTTCCCGACGGCTGTTGCCACCAGGTTTGAAACACGTCTTTTTTTCCCTGGCTTTGATTGGGGTCCCGACCTTACTGATTATGAAGCAACCGGATCTGGGGACGGCTCTGTTGATTGCCGCTTCTGGGTTGCTGGTGATGTTTTTTGCCGGCTTGCGCTGGTCCTACATCGTCTCGGCGTTGGCTATTTTGGCCGCCAGTGCCTGGCCCATCTGGATGTTTGTTCTGCACGGCTATCAGCGACAGCGGATCCTGACCATGTTGAACCCGGAGGCGGATAAATTGGGCGCCGGCTGGAATATTATTCAGTCAAAAACAGCCATTGGCTCCGGGGGGGTCTACGGCAAAGGCTGGCTCAACGGGACCCAGTCACAACTGGATTTTCTGCCGGAAAGTCACACCGATTTTATTATTGCGGTACTGGCTGAAGAGTTTGGTTTGGTGGGGGTGCTGATGCTGCTGGCGCTGTACGTTTGGGTCATTTTCTGCGGGCTGAGAATCGCCGTCATGGCACAAAACACTTTTGGCCGGTTGTTGGCGGGCAGCATTACCTTCACTTTCTTTATTTACGTGTTTGTGAACATCGGCATGGTCTCGGGGTTGCTGCCCGTGGTGGGGGTGCCTCTGCCGCTGGTGAGTCACGGTGGCACCTCAATTGTGACGCTTATGATGGGCTTTGGATTATTAATGGCGATCAGTACCGAGCGTCGCCGGGTGAGTATCGGCTAAACTGATTTTAAAACTAAAGTGCCCATACGATCTGGTGTTTAGGATTCAGGGTTATTAGCAAACGAGCGATTGCCGACAGGGCAGGCTGCCATTCAAATTGATTTACCCACTTTCTGGGCTGAAAACAGGCCAGGTAGCAATATGATAGGGAGAGGCGAGTGAGATCATATAACATCCCAGTGAAGACAATGTCCCGATTAAAGCAATGGGCGAGGGCAGCATCTGCGCATTCTGTGGCGACAGCTGCTGTGACGGCTGCCCTTACCTCCGCCATGCTGGGGTGTGCCACTGTGACAGCTCAGGGGTATGAAGACAGCGTTGCCGGCAAAGCCCTGATCGCTGAAATGGTGTCTGAGCACGAGTTTACCGAGGCAGAATTAAAGGGCTGGTTGTCCCAAGCCAAAAAGCAGCAATCCATTTTGGAGGCGATTGCCAGACCTGCGGAAAAAACCTTGACGTGGGCCGAGTATCGCAAGATCTTTGTCACCGCGTCACGGATCGGCAAGGGTGTAGAATTCTGGCAAAAAAATGAGGCGGCGCTGGCTCGTGCGCAAGAGCAGTATGGTGTGCCGGCAGAAATCATCGTGGCCATCATCGGCGTTGAAACCCGTTATGGTCAGCACATGGGGAATTATCGGGTCCTGGATGCACTATCGACCCTTGCGTTTGATTACCCCAAGCGCAGTGACTTCTTTACCAAAGAGCTGAAACAGTTTTTACTGTTGGCGCGAGAACAGCAGCGTGATCCCCTGAGCCTGAAGGGCTCATACGCCGGCGCCATGGGGTATGGTCAGTTTATGCCGTCAAGTTATCGCGCGTACGCCGCTGACTTTGATGACGATGGGTTTGTGGATATCTGGAACAATCAACAGGATGCCATTGGCAGTGTGGCTAATTATTTTGTTCGACACGGCTGGAAAACAGGTGCACCGGTGGTATCCCGAGCCCGGGCCGCCTCCGATTTCGATCAGAAATTGTTGAATGATTCGCTCAAACCCAAGCATACGGTGGCTTCCCTCAAAGCTGAGGGCTTCGAGCCGGTGACTCAATTACCGGGCGCGGCCAAGGCAAATGCGATGAAGCTGGAGGGCGAGCACGGTGTGGAATTCTGGATGGGGCTGAATAATTTTTATGTCATCACCCGTTACAACCACAGTCGACTCTACGCGATGGCGGTGTATCAGTTGAGCCAGGAAATCCTTCAAGAAAAACAGACTTAGCCGCTCGGGTTATTGTCGGCGGACAATTCAGCAGCGTGATGTTCAGGGCAATTGTTGCAACGCGGTGCAAGTCTGCGCAGCGTCAAGCGGCAGGTTATAAATGGGCAGGTTACAAACCCAGTGGAAATAAAAAAGCAAAGGGGCAATAAGTTGGCGAAGACTGCAGGGCTGAATCAGGACGTGGTAAATGTGACCCGGGCGGCGTGCTTTTCGTACCGTCTGCCTGCGGCCGCGTGTGCGTTGATCATGCTGTTATCAGCCTGCAGTCCGATCAGCAAGACGACCCAGACAGCCCCGTCAGATTTTCCACCGGATTGGCATATCAAAGACAGTGGTCCGCAAACGCCGGTGGATGTGGCGCACATTCCGGATGCGGTGCCTCGCCACGAGGTGCGCACCAAAGCCGGCAATAAAAGTCCGTATACCGTGCTGGGCAAGAGCTACCGAGTGCTGCCTGACAGCCGGGGTTTTGTTCAGGAAGGGGAGGCCTCCTGGTACGGCAATAAATTTCACGGTCGCCGAACGTCAAATGGTGAGGTGTACAGTATGTACGGCATGACGGCTGCGCATAAAACCCTGCCGATCCCATCCTATGTGCGGGTGACCAATCTTGAAAATGGTCGCCAGGTGGTGGTGAGAGTCAACGACCGGGGGCCATTTCACGGCGGCCGGATTATTGACTTGACGTACGCAGCGGCCAGCAAGCTGGGCTATCTTAACAAAGGCACGGCAAGGGTCAGGGTTGAAACGGTCGAGCCGGCCGGAGCGCAAACGGGGGCTTCAGTCGCCGTGAGTTACCCGGTGGCGCCCTCCGCAGGTGTGCAGCAGGCACTGGTTGCCACGGCGCAGTCGACATCGGTTGTTGAGTCCGCCGCCACGGTCAAGGCACCTGCGCCCCGCCATTCAGCGGGTTATGAGTTGCCCACCAATACGTTTTTGCAGGCGGGGGCGTTTTCTACCTCAACCGCCGCCGAAAAGTTACGGCAGCGTATTGCCCGGCTAACGGCATTGCCGGTGACCGTGACGCAAACCAAAAGCAGTCCTTTGTATCGTGTCCGTGTCGGGCCGATCGCCGATAACCTGATGTTGATGGATCTTCGCAGTGTGTTGGAGCGGCACCAATTGCCATCACCACACCTGGTGTACGATTAATGTGTTCAGACAAGGAGATATGATGATTGGAGTGACACGATCGTTCAATACAGTCAGATCATTGCTGGATGTTGAAGCGTTGCGAACAGGGGGGCTAGCGGTCAGTTGGCAGCGGTTGATAAAACTGTGCCGTGGTCCGTTGGACTCAAAAGACGGGACTGTTACACTGGTCCGGCCTCATTCAAGGAATTTTTCGGCGCCACAACGGTCACACGCAGTGTCGAAAATATTCCACCCAGTGAGTATCTCTGGCGAAGGGATTCCATTTCATACCATCAATCAGTTGAGATCCATGAGAACACATTCAGTTATAAAATCTTTCGTAGCATTGTTTTTGTTGACACTGGTATCCGTGTCCGGGACAGCCCAGGCCCGCCAGGCGATCATTCCGGCACCTCCCCAGGTGGCTGCGACGGCCTATCTGTTAATTGATGCCGATACCGGGAAAGTCATTATTGAGCACAACGCGGATGAGCAGCTGCCTCCGGCGAGCTTGACCAAGATGATGACCAGTTACATCGTGTCTTCGGAAATTGAAGAAGGGCGCCTGCAAGATGAAGATCTGGTGCGCATCAGTGACAACGCCTGGCGCAAAGGCGGATCCGCCAGCGGCAGTTCGACCATGTTTCTGAACCCCAGAACCGAAGTGCCGGTCATCGATTTGATGCGCGGCGTCATTATCCAGTCGGGCAACGATGCCTCTATTGCGTTGGCCGAGCATGTTGCCGGTGATGAGTCGGCGTTCGCGGACGTGATGAACCAGCAGGCGACCTTGCTGGGCATGAACCACACCACGTTTAAAAACGCCACCGGCTGGCCACAGGAAGGGCACCTGACTACAGCCCGGGACCTGTCGATACTGGCGAAAGCCTTAATCAATGATTTCCCCGATCACTATAAGCTTTACTCTGAAAAATACTATGAATACAACGGTCACAATCAGGCCAACCGCAATAAGTTGTTGTTCCGCGACAGCAGTGTTGACGGTTTAAAAACCGGTCATACCAACGAGGCGGGGTATTGCCTGGTGGCCTCCGCTAAGAAAGACGGTATGCGCTTAATTTCCGTTGTGATGGGTACTCGCTCGATGAATGCGCGTGCGGTAGAGTCTCAAAAACTGCTGTCTTATGGCTTCCGTTATTTTGAAACCCACAAACTGTATGACGCCGGTAATGAGCTGAGCAAAAGCCGTATTTGGGGGGGGCGGCAAAAAGAAGTCTCCATCGGGGTTAAAGATGACCTGTTTTTGACCATCCCCCGTGGCTCGGCAGAAGAGCTGGATGCTCAAATGCACATTGATGAAGTGATCAAGGCGCCGGTTACTCAAGGGCAGGAACTGGGCAACCTCACCGTCGTTCTGGATGATGAAACCCTGGTGGATGTGCCGCTGGTGGCCATTGAGGCGGTCGAGCAGGCCGGTTTCTTTGCTCGCTTATGGGATAGCATCAAACTGTTCATTCTCGGCTTATTCTCCTGATGTCAGTCGGGTCATTGATCCGGTAAACAGACCGTTGCGGCTGATTCCAAGGCTTTTCTCCGGCAGAAAAGCCTGATATTGCCCAAACCATCAAGTTTTTATGATGTCAGGGGCCGCAGGTGGCGCACAGGTCACCTGCGGCCAATCTCGCACACAACACATTCTCAAGGTATAATGGCCACTTTGTTTTATCTCTGAAGTGCTGTTATGACTGACCCTAAAACCCATTCTGGTCAAGAACCTCCAAAAATTGAGTTCCCCTGTGAAGACTACCCCGTCAAAGTCATGGGGGAAGCTGGCGCCGAATATCACGAATTTGCGGTAGAGATTATGGAACGCCATGCGCCGGGCCTCGATCGTACCCGCATAACCGTGAGAGACAGTCGCAACGGCACCTTTCAGTCGATTACGTTCTTCATCACCGCAACGGGTATCGACCAGCTGCAGGCTTTGCACGAAGAGCTGAAAAGCAGTTCAAAAACCAAGATGGTTCTGTAAGCCCCCGGCGTGAGCGTGAGCGTGATCGTAAATCAAGGCGAGTAACCGCCCAGGCGGCATAGGCACAGACGACATAGGTTGGATAACAGAAACCGGATCCAAGCCCCGGCAGCCTGCGTGGCAGGGAGCGATCATCCAGCCCGGACCATCCGGTCAGTCGCCAGAGAGCCCGAGAATAAGACGGCACATAACTAGGTTGTTAACGACATGGCACCACAGAGCGAGACCCAAGACGGTAAATTGGTAATACGTTACCTTGGCCTGCAGGATTACCGGCCGGTTTGGCGTGCCATGTCGAATTTTACCGATCAGCGTGATGGCTCCACCACAGACGAGTTGTGGTTGGTGGAGCACCCGCCGGTCTTCACCCAGGGGCAGGCGGGCAAAGAAGAGCATTTATTGATGCCGGGCGATATACCGGTGGTGCAAGTGGACCGCGGCGGCCAGGTCACCTACCACTGCCCTGGGCAGCTGGTGGCTTACCCGTTGGTGGACCTTCGCCGACGTGGTGTTGGGGTTCGGGATCTGGTGACTCATACGGAAAACACCATCGTTGATACCCTGGCTGAGCTTGGGGTTGCGGCCTACCCCAAACCCGATGCTCCCGGCGTCTATGTGAACGATGACAAGGTGGCCTCGCTGGGGTTTCGTATTCGCAAAGGGTGCAGTTATCACGGCCTCAGTTTGAACGTAAACATGGACATGGGCGGTTTCTCTCGCATTAACCCCTGTGGGTACCAGGGATTGAAAATGGTTCGCACCATGGATTTATCCACTGACGAGCGGGCTGCTTCTGTGTCGGCTTTAGAGCCGCTGATCGTCAAGTACTTCGTAAAGCACCTGGGCTACAGTACAACCGAGGTTGCTGCAAACCCGGCCCAGGCCCTCATTGATTATTCCGACCCCGAGATTGAAATACTATGACCACTGAAACCGATATGGAACCAGTAAAACGCACACGTCGCCTGCAACAAGGTGAAAAACTGCGGGATGCGGATAAGGTGGAACGGATTCCAGTCAAAGTGATCGCCACCGACGAACTCAAGCGCAAGCCGGACTGGATCCGTGTGCGGGTGGGTAATTCGCCGGAAGTTGATCGCATCAAAAAGATTCTGCGTAAGAATTCTCTCGCAACCGTGTGCGAAGAAGCGAACTGCCCAAACCTCAGTGAGTGTTTCAGTGGGGGGACGGCCACCTTTATGATTATGGGTGAAATCTGTACCCGCCGCTGTCCATTCTGCGATGTGGGTCATGGCAAGCCGAACCCGCTGGATGACAACGAGCCCGTACAGCTGGCGGAAGCTATTGCCGAGATGAGCCTGAATTACGTGGTGATCACCTCTGTGGACCGAGATGACCTGCGTGACGGTGGTGCACAGCACTTTGCTGATTGTATTCGTGAAGCGCGTGAGCGTTCGCCGAAGCTGGAAGTGGAAATCCTGACACCCGACTTCCGCGGCCGTATGGACGTGGCTCTGGACATTCTGGAAAAAGATGCGCCGGATGTCTTTAACCACAACCTGGAAACCGTGCCGCGCATGTATCGCACCTCACGGCCGGGGGCCAACTATAAGTGGTCACTCAAATTATTGCAGGAATTCAAAAAGCGTCGCCCGGATGTGTTAACCAAGTCCGGGTTGATGGTGGGCTTGGGTGAAACCAAAGAAGAAATTTTTGACGTCATGAGAGATATGCGTGCCCATGACATTGACATGATTACGATCGGTCAGTACCTGCAGCCCTCACGTGATCATCTGCCGGTTGATCGCTATGTGCACCCGGATGAGTTTGACGAGTACACCGCCATGGCTAAAGAGCTGGGCTTTAAGCGCGCCGCTTGTGGCCCGCTGGTAAGATCGTCTTATCATGCGGATAAACAAGCTCACGGCGAAGAAGTAAAATAATCCTCTTGTGCGCAACGGGTTGCGAGTCAGCAGTGTTCGCCTCCCGTTTGTGCTGTCTTGTCTGGTCGTATTGCTAATAGCGTGTTCTCCCCGAGATCGGGTTGATGTGTTGCTGGATGACTATCATTATCGCATGAACAACGTTTTTGACTCCGGCACGAATAAGGAGTTGAGCGTACCGCCATTACCTTCCATCCGCTTTCCCAGGCGACGGGAACTTTTACAGCCGACTCCGGCGATCAATATTAACCTGTTGGAATTTCTGCGTTTATCGTCCTGTGACCTGCAGCGATTGCTGGGGCAGCGCAACAGCAGCCTGGGCAACGTGATGCCTTCCAGTCAGCGGTTTCTGTATGAGCTTTCTTTTCTTGAGCTGGCGCAGACGTGCATAGCAAGTTTGCAACCTAAGAGCGCAGCGGCGGATTTGGTGGACACGCTGACGGCGGCGGTGGTTGAAAAGCAAAAGCACCTGGACGCCTACTACTGGAACGCTACCTGGGGCAGTGAAGAGTTCCAGAAACTGTTTTCAACCGCTGCGCCTCTTCCCGGCTTGTCGTTTTTACAGAGGCAGCCGGCGGCGCTGGAGGCGTCTCTGGAAGCGTTGTTGGCGGGATCAGAGCACTGGCGCCAGCAACTGCTGGAAGAGCGTGAGGCAGCCTTTGAGCAGGCTTTGGCGGTGGTGGGCAGTGACCGCTATCTGGGGCAAATGCGATTGTCCATGTGGCATGCTCGTCACGTTTTGGCGCAAGTCAAGGTCATCGTCGAGGAGGCTCAAAATACCCGGGCCATTTGTCTGCAGGGTCGGGTGACGCCAGCGGGACGCATCATGGAGCGGGTGTTTTATCGCTATTACATTGGTCAGGTACAGCCGGTACTCAGTCTGACCAGCCAGCGGGTCGACAGGTTACGTTCACAATTGCAGGGATCCCTTAGCCGCGGTCCGGCAGTTGTGACAGAGGGGTATTGGCGACAGGTATGGGACGATGCGCCGGAGAGTGAATGGGGACAATTCAGGCAGGCCATTGCGGGCCATACTCGTATGTGGCAAGGATTGCTCAAGCATTGCGGGTTACGGCCGGGAGTGCGACCTGCCGGTCTGGCGCTGGCGGATCCGGTTTAAAAACGCCGCAAATACTGACAGGCACAGTCATTTGTTATTAAATGGGGATGTTGAATTGAGTGCAATGTACGACTAAGCGTCATGTGATACGGACTCAATCGTTACTTACTTTATCCGAGGTCCCGGCCAGATGACAGCACTCACCAATACCTTGTCCGGCGAGACCAGCCCTCATTTACAGTCGCACAGTACCCAGCCGGTCCAGTGGCAAACCTGGAGACCGGAAACGCTGGCCCTGGCCAAACAACACAACAAGCCGATTCTGTTGTCGATTGGCTTTTCCGCGTGTCGATGGTGCCACCTGATGGCTCGTGAATCGTTTCAAGACCCGGAGACCGCAGCGCTGATGAACGAGTTTTTCATCAACGTTAAAGTGGACCGTGAAGAGCGTCCGGATCTGGATGGGGTTTACCAAACCGCGCACCACTTGTTGACCGGCCGCAGTGGCGGTTGGCCTTTGACCGTCTTTTTGTGTCCGCAAACACAATTGCCGTTTTTTGCCGGCACTTTTTTTCCAAAAATCGGACAGGAAAATCAACTGGGATTCGATGATCTGCTCAACCGGGTACAGCACTATTACGGCCAGCAACAGGCGGATTTTTTACGCTTGCGGGGACAGGTAGAGAGCAGCTTTCAGCAGCTGACGCCACCGGCTGCGAGTGTGGCGCATACACCAGAGGTCTCCTTGCTGGATGAAGCCTTAACGCGTTTGGCTGCCGGTCATGATCTGCAAGACGGCGGATTTGGCTCGAGCCCTAAATTCCCCTTGCCGGTGAACCTGGCGTTTCTGTTGCAACTGCAGGCCCGACAGGGATTGCCGGTATCGGCGCGTGAGCATTTGCTACAGACCCTGAATCAAATTGCACAGCGCGGTATTAATGACCGAATCGGCGGCGGGTTTTATCGTTACAGCACCGATAGCGGCTGGAATATCCCTCATTTTGAAAAAATGCTTTACGACAATGGGTTGTTGCTGGATGTATATGCCCGGGCCTGGCTGACGACAGATAACCCGCTGTATAAAAGCGCCGCTATCGGTATTGTCCGTTGGTTGCGGCAGCATATGCTTACCCCGCACGGAGCATTTTTTAGTGCAATGGACGCCGAAACGGCAGGTCGTGAAGGGGATTATTACACTTTATCTGAGGCTGATATTAAAGCTCAGTTAAGCGTTGAAGAATTTCTGTTGTTCCAGCAAATGTTTGCGCTGCGAGGTCAGCCTAACTTTTTCGGGCGCTGGCATTTGTCACAGCAACAAGATCTGAATACCGCCGCCAGGCAATTATCAATGACTCGGGAGACGGCGCTGGAGCTGTATCGGGCGGGACGTGAAAAAATTGAAAGTCTGCGGATACAAAGGCCATTGCCGCTGATTGACGAGAAGGTTTTGACGGGATGGAATGCGCTGGCCGTGAAAGGGTTGTTGGTTCTGGCCCGTAAAAATAATGAGCTGCGGGAGCTTGCTCTGGCTCAGGGCACGCTGGACTTTATCCGCAACAACCTGTGGTTGAATAACCGCTTGTTTGCGGCCTGGCAGGGTGAACGGCCAACAAGACACGCCTATTTGGATGATTACGTCTACCTGATGGATGCGCTGCTGGAGAGCTTGCAAACTCAGTGGCGCGATGTGGATTACCAGTTTGTGATCGCACTGGCTGAGTCTTTGCTGCGTTTGTATGAAGATACCGATCAGGGTGGCTTCTTTTACACCGCGCACGATGCCGAAACACTGATTTATCGCAGCAAGCCGTTTATGGACTCTGCTTTGCCAGCTGCGAACGGTGTGGCAGCTAAAGTATTGCTGCGCCTGGGACATTTAACCGCGGAGCCCCGCTATCTGCAGTCTGTGCAAAAACTATTGTCTGCAGCTTTACCTTCTGTCCAGCAATCTCCGGAAACGCATCTGACGTTGCTGCAGGCGCAGATGGAAAGCCAGCATCCAATGCCCCAGGTACTGTTGCTGGATAATGGCTCTATGGCGGTGTGGGAACAAGACGTGCGTCAAAATTTTTGTGAACAGATCTTGTGTTACCGGATTCCCGAAAGCGCTGAGCTATACCCTACAGAAGCCCTCAGTATGGACGTTGGTGACGCGCTGGTGTGTACGGGGGATCATTGTCTTGAGGTACAGCGAAGTTGTAATGGCATCATTCACCAACTGACGGAATTGTTGCAGCGATCATAATAAGACTGCGCTGGAGCGGTGAGGCTTTATCTCAAGTCTCAATGCTGAGGATTCACAGCGCCAAAATTTTATCGGTCTTGAATCGTGTTTTCGTGGTTAAAGGCCAGTAAACGTCTGGGGAAATCGGTAAAGACACCGTCCACGCCCAGTTCTACCATCCACTGCATATCCTCTTCTTCATTGACCGTGTATACCCACACCTGAAGGCCTCGAACTTTGGCATCGTTGACCAACTCCTGATTGATGAAATTAATGCTGGGGTGAAAAGAGTAGGCTTCCAGCGCGTCTGCGCACGCGGCGTAGTCCAGAGGAACTCCTTCGACCAACACGCCGCGTTTTACTTGTGGTAAACACTGTTTAAAATCATACAGCTGGCGATGATCAAAGCTTGAAATCACATAGTGATCAAAGCCGGCCTGATGATCGCGCGCGTAACTTTCCAGCGCGCTGGCGACGCCGTCAACACAATTCGGGCCCTTGAGTTCAATGTTCAGCATGACTTGATTGCCGACCAGTTCCAATACTTCTGGCAGGGTGGTCAAGCGGTTGCCGCACTCCAAAATTAATTCTTTCAGCTGTTGCGGGTGATGGTCGATCAGGCGCCCCTGACCGGGCAGTGTTTTTCCCAGTCGGCGGTCGTGGGTGACCAGTAATTCTCCACCTATGTTCCAGATGTCCAATTCAATGGCGTCCACGCCCAGTGCCAGACTCTCGGTAAATGCGGCAAGGGTATTCTCGGAAAATAGCTGGCTGCCGCCTCGGTGGGCGATGCACAAGAGCGGGGAAGAGGGAACAGATCTGGCCATGAACGGCGCCTCTTTGAGTCTGGTGAAGCAGTTGATCGTGTGGTGGGTTTAACTGAAAAGCCGTGTGCCTTTCACATACCACAAATGCATTAGTGGTCGAGTAAGCTTTTTAACTGTTGCTCGGCTTGCTGTCTATAGCTGCCGCCAAATAAATTGGCGTGATTGAGAAGATGATAAAGTTGATACAGCGGACGGCGTCGGGGGTAGTCCTGATGGATTGGGGCGATGTCCTGATAACCCTGGTAAAAGGGCTCGGGAAGCCGGCCAAATAATTCGGTCATGGCCAGATCCGTTTCCGGATCACCGTAATAGCAAGCGGGATCAAAAATTACGGGCTCATCGTGGTGAAAGCCGATATTGCCGCTCCACAGGTCACCGTGTACGAGCGCCGGTATTGGCCGATGGTGTTGCAGATACTGCCGGGTGCGCTCAATGTAAAACTCAATGTCGGGGTGATCCAGGGGGCGTTTGTATAGCAGGCTTAGCTGATGCCCGATACGTTGTACGGCAAAAAAATTGGCCCAATCGCGGTCCCATTGGTTCGGTTGAAAACTGAGGCCGCAGTAACTGGCGTCTTCAAACCCAAAGTGGTCTCCGACCCTGGCCCGGTGGAGTTCCGCAAGCGCTCGTCCGGCTTGTCGCCAGTTGCCGTCAGCTTGCAGCTCCAACCCTTCCAGCAGCAAATAACTGAATTGCTGACAGTGTCCGCTGCACAGGGGCCGACAGGTGCGAATGCTGCTTGGGTTGGCGGCATGATGTTCGGCCAGCGCCCTCAGGCCCTGCAGTTCAGCTGTGAAGAGGGGGCGCTTGGCAGGTTCATTCAGTTTGAGAAAAAAGCTGGGTCCATCGCTGTGTAACAGAAAGCCCTGATGTGTGTCTCCTCCGTGAACCGCAGTGAAATCCCGTATCTGCCAAATATGAGGCATGCCGGAAGGGTATCGTGTTAAGGCAGACTCGAAGAGCTGGTTGATGTTGCTGAGCGTCGGTTGTTGCATCGTGTGCTCTATAATTTACGCAATACCCTGTTGCTGTGTATTGCTCAACGTTGAAGCGTTTCTAAAATCACCCGGTCTATTTCTAAAACAACTAATGTTCTTTACCAACGCCGCAGGGCCTTGTCCTCGGGCCGTTAAGGGTTGTTTGCGGCTCATGAGACGGCCTGTGATGTAAAAACGGATCGCGTCAGTTTCAGGGCGGACTCGAAATCGGCCATTGTTATAGCGATAATAGTAACCCTGCACGGTTTCGCAAGTCTTCCCAGCTAGTTAAGCCGGTCTTTTTACGGTATAAATACGGCTGCAGACATGGTGATTTTAGCTGCTGTGTCCGGTAGGTCTATCTTCCTGAAGTATAGGGGTTTTCCTGAGCAGGAATGCCGGGTGAAGATGCGGGGGATTCCTCCCAGAGACACTGCAGCGGGTAGGAACTGGAGATGATATGAGCAAGCCGGAAGACCTTCTTGAAAATAATCGCCTGTGGGCGAAAGCGGTAAAGATCGAAGACCCCGAATATTTCAATCGCCTGTCACAACAGCAGACGCCTGAGTACTTGTGGATAGGCTGCTCCGACAGCCGCATCGCGGCTAACCAGATTGTGGCCATGGAGCCCGGCAGTGTCTTTGTCCATCGCAACATCGCCAATGTGGTGGTGCACACCGATCTGAATTGCCTGTCGGTGATTCAGTACGCTGTCGAAGTCTTGAAAGTGAAGCACATTGTGGTGGTTGGGCACTACGGTTGTGGTGGTGTGCAGGCGGCTTTGGGCGAGGCCAATAACGGCTTGATCGACAATTGGCTGGAACATATCCGCGATGTCTATCACGATCATCAAGCTGCCGTAGACAGCGCTCCCAGTGAAAAAGAGCGGGTAAATCGTCTCTGCGAGCTCAATGTGATTTCGCAGGTAGGCAACGTGGCGCAGACAACGACGGTGCGCAACGCCTGGCGCGCCGGGCAGGACTTAACCTTGCACGGCTGGGTTTACAGCCTGGAAGATGGCCTGGTTCGGGATTTAAAAGTCACCAAAGATGCGTCTTCTTTAACTTAACAAATAAAAAAGGAATGTAGTAATGCGTTTATTACTAGCGTTAATTTTGCCGTGGCTACAGTTTTTTACGATTGGGCGGCCCTTTGCCGGAATTATCTGCCTGATATTACAGCTCACCTTGATAGGCTGGATTCCTGCTGCCATTTGGTCTGTCTACGCCTTAAGTCAATATAAAACCGACAAAAAGATTGCACAGGCGATGACTCGATAACCTTGAGCTTAGGCCGACAACAAAAAAAGCGCTCACCAGAGCGCTTTTTTTGTGTTTGGGGTTCGGGTCTTGATCATGCCGTGATCGTGAGTAGCCTTGACGGTGCACTGTGCTGGCTTTGTGTAGGCATCATCCCTCACACACTTCCCGAAAGCCCGCCGCAATGAAAGGAATCATACGATCATAAGCGGCCCGGAAATCATCGGAGCGGCAAAGGCCGCGGGACATCTTATCGATACGGCCGGTATTGGCAAAGGTCAGCGACATGGCGCCCGACATATAGTGATAGCACCAGTAAAGATCCGCATCGTCGGAGCCGGGTAGGGCTGCCCGCAGGGCATCTACAAAGATATCCACCAGGTCGTTGTAGTGTTTGCTCATCAATACCGGTCCCCACACGGCCGAGTTGTTGACGTAGGCCAGCAAAGCACAGTAATTCTTCCAGCCTTCATCGTCACTTTCCTGGGCGACTTCCAGCGGGCGCAGGAAGGCCTCAATGATTTTTTCTACGGAAACCACCTCGGGAGCTGCGGCCTGTTGGGCCGATTGCAGTGCCGTGAGGCGCTGTTCATTCAGAATTTTAGCCCGACGTTTGAACACCGTATCGAACAGCTGTTGCTTGGGGCCAAAGTAATAATTGATCAGGGCAACATCGACCCCCGCGGCATTGGCCAGCGTGCGCAGGGTGACGCCGTCATAACCGTGGAGGGCAAAAAGTTCTTCGGCGGCATTGAGGATACGCTCTCCACGCTCGGATTTATCCTTGTCTGAGCTGCGTGGACGACCCACTTTCACTTGTTTAGGAGGGCTGGGCATGGAATTTCACTCACTGGGTTAGGACGATGATTCTACGCAAGGCTTGACAATTCAACAAGCGATGAATTTAAATGCGTTCATCCTAACGAAAATAATAAGAGAGAAATCTATGTCGGCCGAGCTGTTCAAGGTTGTGTGTGTGGGCTTCTATGTGGTGCTGACCCTGTGGTTATCCTGGGTGGGGATGCGCAAGACCAAAGACATCAAAGGGTTTTCCATTGGCAACAAGGACATGAGCCCCTGGGTCATTGGCATCACCATGGCCGCGTCGGTGTCGTCTACCGCCACCTTCGTGATCAATCCGGGTTTTGTCTATGTCCACGGTATGTCGGCGTTCGTGCATTACGCCGTGGCCGGTAGTGGCGGCATCATGACGGCGTTTTTATTACTGACCCGACGCTTCCGCAAGCTCGGCGATGACAGTGGGGCCATTACCATTCCCGACTGGATCTATAAGCGTTATCAAAGCCGGTCACTCAGCACGTTCTTCGCCTTGATAAACCTGCTGTCCATTGCCTTTGTGGTACTGATTCTGGTGGGTTGCAGCCTGTTGCTCAGTCAGCTGTTTCCGATTTCCCAAACCTGGTCTCTGACCCTGATTTTGCTGTTTGTGTTTTCCTATGTACTCATGGGCGGCAGCTATGCCCACGCCTACACGAATACCTTTCAGGGGGTGATGATGATTGGCGTGTCGATCTTCATCTTCGTGCAGGGCTTCCAGTATTTTCAGGGGGATGTGATCGGCAGTCTGCGCTCGCTCGGTGATCACTATGTTCACGTATTCAACGCGGAGAGTAACCTGTATTACGACTTTTTCTCGGTCTTTTTCAGCGGATTTGTCATTACTTTTGCGCTGATGATGCAGCCTCACATCCTGACCAAAATGCTGTATCTGAAAAACGATCGCGACGTGAACCGCTTTCTGTGGACCACGTTTCTGGCGGGCAGCTGTTTTATGCTGATGCTGGCGGTGGGGTTTTACGCGCGCTTAAAAGGTCTCGACATTCCCCGTCAGGACGGGGTGGTGGTGAGTTACATCACCTCTGAATTTTCAGGCTTTGTGTGGGGCCCTTACGCGTTGGTGTTTATTTCCATCACCTTGCTGGCGGCCGGGATGAGCACCCTGGATGGGATTCTGGTGTCGCTGTCGGCGATGGTGGTCAAGGATCTTTACCTGCCGTTCAGCGGCAAGCAGGAATTTGATGAAGGTCGCGGTCTGTTGCTGTCGCGGTTGGTGCTTGTCGGTGTGGGTTTGTTGGCGTATGCGGTGGCCCTCAATCCTCCGGCATTGGTGGGGCTGTTTGCGCAGAAAGGGGTCTATGGTCTGGCGGCGGCCTCTTTGGTACCCATCGTACTGGGCACCCTGCTGACCCAAAGACCGCCGGTCGTGGTGGCCTGGAGTGCAGCCGCAGTGGGTTTGGTGGCGCACGTGATCGGCATTCTGGTGTTGGGGATTGCCAACCCTGCAGTCGCTGCGACCTACGCGATTTTGTTGTCCAGTTTGGTGGCTGTTGTGTTGATGTTGGTTAACTCATTGAAAAACAAGAAAAAAGCATCGCAAGAAGTTTTATTCAACAACCGTTGAAGAAAGTCATTGACAATTCATCATGTGTTGAATTTAAATGGAGGCTAAGGATTAACGCTGCCTGGGTGTTATCCATTGCCGAGTCAAGGCAATAAAAAGTTAAGACAATAAATTTTAAGTGAATAAAAATAACGGGTACGACCTGTCACATTTTTAGAATGCCGGGAAAAGTTTTAGAAAACCCAGCGGCTATTAAATATCTCGAAAACTGAATGTCCTAAATCTGGTGTTACCCTTCGGGAGAATACCAATAATAAAAATCAAACAGAGCAGGTTCAGAGCAATGAAAAAACCATACTTAGCCAAACACCCCCTCGCCGGCGTGATCGCCGTGACCATTGCCTTATCCGGCAGCCATGCCGTCTTTGCTCAAGACAGCAAGATTGTCCTGGAAGAAGTCATCGTGACCGCGCAAAAGCGCGAACAAAACATACAGGATGTGCCGGTGGCGGTTACCGCTTTCTCCGCCGCAGACTTGAATAACGCAGGCGTACAGGACGTCACCGAAGTTCAACGCTCAGCACCGAACGTCACCATGCAGGTCAGCCGCGGCACCAACACCACCCTGACGGCTTACGTTCGCGGCATTGGCCAGGCGGATCCGCTGTGGGGGTTTGAGCCGGGTGTTGGGTTGTACGTGGATGATGTGTATCTGGCACGTCCTCAAGGTGGGGTACTGGATGTGTTTGACGTCGAGCGCATTGAAGTGTTGCGAGGCCCTCAGGGCACCTTGTACGGTAAAAACACCATCGGTGGTGCAGTCAAGTATGTGACCAAGCGTCTGACCGGTGAACCTGAACTGAGCATTAACGGGTCCCTGGGTTCTTACAATCAGCGTGACCTTAAGATAGCTGGCCAGTTACCACTGATCGAAGACAAGCTGTTGTTTGGGGCCTCCGTCGCTCAATTCAAGCGGGATGGCTTTGGCGAGTTTTTGTTGAACGGCGATGACAACTACAACAAGGATGTGACGGCCGCGCGTGTCAGTCTGGAGTTTTTGCCAACGGACAATCTGTCATTGCTTTTCAGTGCCGATAAAACCGAAGATGATTCTAATGCAAAAGGCGGTTACCGGATGACACCGAGCCTGTTGATTCCTGCCGAAACGCCGCCTTCCAGCGTGTTTGATACCTACGCGGATATGCCAACCTACAACAGCGTGGAAAGTTCCGGTGCTTCGCTGACGGTCAGCTGGGACATCAATGAAGCTCTGACGCTGAAATCGATTACTGCCTATCGTGAAGGCGATACCTTCACCAACATTGATTTCGACAATACCTCATTGCCTTCTGCGCATGTGCCAGCCGTGTACGCCGATGATCAGACCACTCAGGAATTTCAGTTGAGTTACACCGGTGACAAGCTGGCTATGGTGGGTGGCTTGTATTACTACGAGGGTAGCGCCGCTGGTGCGTTTGATGTGCTGTTAGGCGCTTACAACGTTGCTGGGCCGTTTGATCCGTCACTGGGTATCTTTGATGCGCTGTCAGCCGGTTCGGTGGATACGACTAGTTACGCGGCTTATATGCATGCGACTTATACCTTTAACGATTCCTGGGCCTTAACTTTGGGTGGTCGCTACACCCAGGATGAAAAAGACGCTGATGTTTATAAAGAACAACTGTTTGTAGACGGCACGTCTGCTGCGGTCGGCGGTGAAGACTTGTTCTCGTTGGCGGTGTTGACCGATTATCAGAATGACAACAGCTGGAGCCAGTTCTCGCCTCGCGTCAGTGTCGACTTCTCCCTCAATGACGACATCATGATGTACGCCTCTTACAGCCAGGGTTTCAAGAGCGGTGGCTTTGACATGCGGGGTGATGCGACAGCCAACCCGGGTACCGTGAATGGCTTCGATCCGGAAATTGTGGATACGGTTGAATTTGGGGTGAAAGCCGAATTGTGGGATGGACGCGTGCGCATGAACGCCGCGACTTTCTATTCTGAATACACCGATATGCAGGTAACGGTGCAGGAGGGGGTTGCCGGTGGCACCAATTATGTCAGCTCGGTACTGAATGCTGGGGAATCTGAAATCCGCGGCTTTGAATTGGAAGCCATTGCCCAGATTACAGAAGGCTTATCGGCGAACTTGATGGTGGGTTACATTGATGCGGAATACATTACGGTCGATAACGAAACGCCCAATGGGGTGGAGAATATCGCCGATGACTGGAGCTTTGCCAACACACCGGAAAAGGTGGCCAGCTTCAAGCTGAATTATGCCTCCAGTCTCGGCAATTGGGGCGATATTGCGGTCTCTGCAGGCGCTTCTTATCGCAGCGAAACCCAGATTTTTCAGGTGGCCTCGGCGATTGATGAAGACAGTTATACCCTGTGGGACGCCAGTGCGGTCTGGTACTCCAGTGATGAGCATTGGACGGTCGGTTTGCACGGTAAAAACCTGACGGATGAAGAGTACCGGGTCGGTGGCTACAACTTTGCCAACCTGGGTGGCGATGAAGTCGTGGTCGGCTATTACGGTAATCCAAGAACGGTTAGCCTGAACTTCGGCTATCGCTTTTAATCAGTGAGTGACAAGCAGATCTGGTGCTGCCCGGGCATGATGGTGGGCGCGGCGGGTCTGCATCTTGGATCGTTTTGATGCGTGATGTATCTCACGTGTTCCCGATTGTTGTGCCTGTGAGAGTTTGATTATGGCTGTGTATTCCGACGTCTATTATCCTGTCAGCGATGGTTTGAGGCTTTACGCCCGCGATTATCCGCTGGCTGAGGGAGTGCCAGAGCCCGGCTTTACGCTGTTGTGCCTGCACGGTTTGAGCCGAAATTCTGCGGATTTTGAACCCCTCTGTGAAGGGCTGGGGGATGGCTACCGTATCGTAGTACCCGATCAGCGGGGGCGCGGGTTATCAGACTGGGACAGCGACAGTAACCGCTATCACTTGCTTACCTATGTGCAGGATATGTGGCAGCTGCTGGACCATTTGCAGATCGAAAAAGTGCTGATTGTGGGCACCTCAATGGGCGGTTTGATGGGCATGGTGATGGCCGGCCAGCGCCCTGATCGTATTGCCGGCCTGGCCATCAACGATGTGGGTCCGGAAGTCGATCCTGCGGGCCTGTCGAGAATCATGAGTTATGTCGGTAAAGGTGGAGAGATTACGTGCTGGGATGATGCGGTTGAACACACGCGCGCTTTAAACACCGTCTGTTTTCCTGACTACAACCGTTCACAGTGGCTGACCATGGCGCAGCGTTTGTATCGTGAAAATGATGCGGGCGTACCGGTGGTGGCTTACGACCCGATGATCTCTGCGCCTATTGCCAGCAGTGTGGAGCATGCGGTGCCAGCAGATTTATGGCCCGTTTTTCGCACATTAAAAGACACGCCGTTGCTGGTGTTGCGCGGTGCTTTATCGGATTTGTTGTCGCGACAGTGTTTTCTGCGCATGCAGCAAGAAGTTCCCGACTGTGTTGCCGTAGAGGTGCCCGGAGTGGGGCACGCACCGGCGCTGGATGAAAAAGAGGCCCTCAAGGCCATACAACAATTTATTGCAACTTGTTCTCAGCAGTAAATCTCATCAGCCCGGCGCGCCTCGGTTGTTTCTTGCCGAGGGGGCGCTGATTAGCTCCCTGAGTGAGCAGAAGACTGGGTTGAGAAAGGTGTTTGCGAGAGATGAGCGAAAGAGAAACGAGAGGCCGGAGTGGTATTGTGTTGCAGACTGAATTGAAATCAAAAGTGGCGGTTGTTACCGGGTCTACCAGTGGTATTGGGTTGGCGGTGGCTGAATCTTTGGCGCAGGCTGGCTGCCAGGTGATGTTAAATGGCTTTGGTGAAGAAGCCGCGATACAACAATTGCAGTCGCGCTTGTCCGAGCAGTATGGGGTGGCGGTGGGCTATTCCCCGGCTGATGTTGCCTGCCCCGAGGCCGTGGCCATGATGATTCGCGACACCCAAGAGCAGTTCGGTGGTGTGGATATCCTGGTGAATAATGCCGGCGTGCAACATGTTGCAGCGGTGGAAGACTTTCCGGCTCAACAGTGGGATAAAATCATTGCGGTGAATTTAAGCAGTGCGTTTCATGCCATTCAGCAGGTTTTGCCCGGCATGAAAGCGCGAGGTTGGGGGCGCATCATCAATGTAGCGTCCATTCACGGCCTGGTGGCATCACCTTACAAAAGTGCTTATGTTGCCGCCAAGCACGGCGTCATTGGTTTAACCAAAACCGTCGCCCTGGAAACGGCAAAAGCGGGGGTGACCTGCAACGCAATTTGTCCCGGTTATGTGCTCACGCCACTGGTGGAAAATCAAATTGCAGACACCGCCCGAGCACGGGGGTTAACGGAACAGCAGGTGATGGAGGATGTTTTGTTGGGCTCTCAGCCCACCAAGCGGTTTACGTCCGTTGAAGACATCGCCGCCATGGCGGTGTTTTTGTGCGGCCCTGCCAGCACCAACATTACCGGCAGTGTACAAGTGCTGGATGGCGGCTACACCGCGATGTAGATGATCCGCTTGAAGCTCCTTGGGTTGTTACTGACATTGGCTGTCGGAACTCTTCTTGTCTCCCACAGTCATAAAGTACACTGAGGCACTGCAAGGGATAATGAGTGTGGCTGAATTTGCGTCAGCAAAGACCGAAACCGTTGCAAAAAGATTGACTGCGGGGTATGAACGCGGGCTGTCCGCGTTAAAACATTTTGACGGTCTGGGCCCTCTGGCCTTACGTTTGTATCTCGGTCCCATCTTCGTACTCGCCGGTTGGAAAAAGCTCACCGATATCGACAGCACCATTCAATGGTTTGCCAACCCGGATTGGGGGCTGGGTTTGCCGATGCCCGAGCTGCTGGCATGGCTGGCCTCGCTATCGGAGTTTGTCGGAGGCCTGGCGCTGCTGTTGGGGTTGGGGGTACGATTTTTCAGTGTGCCGCTGATGGTGACCATGATAGTTGCAGCGGTGACGGTTCACTGGCCCTATGGCTGGCAGGCCATTGCCGATCCTTCGTGGCTGTACGCCAATGAGCGAGTGAACGAATCGGCGGTACGCCTGGCTCGCGCCAAGGAAATCCTCCAGGAGTATGGTAACTACGCCTGGCTCACTGCGAGGGGGAACTTTGTGATTCTAAACAATGGCATTGAGTTTTCCATCACCTATTTCGTCATGCTACTGGCTCTGTTGTTTACCGGCGGGGGGCGCTACGTCAGTGCAGATTATTGGATCGCTCGCCGGCTGCGTGCCGGCCGCACGTCCTAGCGCGCCAGCGGGGGGTAAAAGGGCAAAGGCGCATCGCTTGTCATTGGGCTCGTTGCCCGTGATTAGGGCTATATCAGGAGTCCCATTGACGTAAGCGACATCTGTGTCCATTGGGTGTTATACTGGCGCAAATTTGAACAGCCAGAATGAGACCTAACCTTGATCGGTAACTTTTTCCGTAAAATCACCGGCGGTGACAGATCCGCTGACCAGAACACCTCGAAGGCTTCGGCTAAGTCCAGGCAGGGCGCCGGACCAGGGGGGGGTAAATCTGATACCCGCTCGAACGCATCACGCAACAATTCGGCAGCAGTTAAGCCGGCCTCCGCAGGCAAAGCCTCCAATCGCGGTCAAAATGCCGCTAAAAAGTCGGGCGGTAAAGATCAGCACCCACACGGCGGAAAGCGCCATCATCAGCGCCAGAAACAATCCCCCAAAGTCGAACAGGCTCCCTGGACACTGGATGATTTTAAGGTGCCTCCCATGGAGGGCAAAACCCGCTTCCACGATTTGGGTTTGCCGCTGGAGCTGATGCACGGCATTGCCGACCTGGGCTTTGAGTACTGCTCTCCCATTCAGGCGCAATCATTGCCACTGACCCTCAATGGTCACGATATGGTGGGTAAAGCTCAGACAGGTACCGGTAAAACGGCGGCCTTCCTGCTGTCGACCATTGACGACCTCATGAAGAACCCGATTGAAGGGGAACGCTATGCCGGTGAGGCTCGTGCGCTGATCATTGCCCCAACCCGGGAGCTGGTGATTCAAATTGCCGACGATGCCAAACTGCTGACCAAGTACACCGACCTCAAGGTCCACACCCTGGTCGGTGGCATGGATTATGGCAAGCAACAACGCCATTTGCAGGAAGATCTGGTGGATATTCTGGTGGCCACCCCCGGCCGTCTGCTGGATTTCTGCGGCAATCAGGATGTCTACCTTGACCAGGTGGAAGTGCTGATTATCGATGAAGCCGATCGCATGCTGGACATGGGGTTTATCCCGCAAGTGAAGCGCATCATTCGTCAAACCCCCAAGAAAACCCATCGCCAGACATTACTGTTTTCGGCCACCTTTACTGACGACGTCCTCACGCTGGCGGATCAGTGGACCGAAGACCCCAAGCGCATTGAAATCGAACCGGAAAGTGTTGCCACTGATACGGTGACTCAGCATGTGTATCTGTCCTCGACCGAAGAAAAATACACCTTGTTGTACAACATCCTAAAACAGGACAACGTTGACAACCTGATTGTCTTTGCCAACCGTCGGGACGAGTGCCGTAGACTGCACGAGAAGCTGGAACGGCACGGCTTTGCGGCTGGGCTTTTGTCCGGCGAGATCGCGCAAAACCGCCGTGTTAAAACCCTCGACGGTTTCAAGTCAGGCCAACTGAAAGTGCTGGTGGCCACCGACGTGGCTGGACGTGGCATCCACATTGATGGCATCAGTCATGTGGTTAACTTCACTCTGCCAGAAGAACCGGAAGATTATATCCACCGCATCGGCCGCACCGGTCGAGCGGGTAAAACCGGTACGTCAATCAGCTTTGCCTGTGAAGACGACGCTTTCCGCCTGATGCCCATTCAGGAGATGGTGGGTAAACACTTGCGTTGTGAACAGCCCCCTGAAGAGTTGTTGCTGGAAACACCAGCCATGGGGCCGCGCAAGAAATCCGCTGATGATGATCGCGACGACCGTCAGCGCAGCGGTGGTCAAAACCGCAGCCGCAGTGGCGGGCGCAGCGGCAGTGGTCATAGCAGTGGGCGCCGGAGTTCATCACCACGTAGATAATGTTCTAGAAACTAGAAACTAGAAACTAGAGACTAGAGACGAGAATAGTAAGTGATTAAAAAAGCCGACCCGAACGTCGGCTTTTTTGTGTCGCTGCCATGGTGCAATAGCAGCTGGGTGTCGTCAGATAAAACTTCTGGGGGGATCCATACCTCAGAAAAGCACTGGCTGGCCTGAAAAAAGAGATCTACTCCGCCCCCCTAAAACGGTGAAATAAAAAAGTTTTCTAGACGGACGACACGGGGTTCTATGTTTATTTTCAGTAAACGATGAACGCGGTGTCCTCGCCTTTTGTGTGCTTGTTGTGTCCTTTACTGCGTTTGGTTGGACGTTTCAAACATTCAGGTCTAACCTGAGTGTGGTTCTACAGAGGGCCAATCGATGAGTATCAAAGACAAGTTTACCGACGACGAATGGAAGCTCGTTTTGCAGTCTCCCATGTTAACGGGGATTGCGATCACGGCAGCTGACCCGAGTGGCCTGTGGGGCATGCTCAAAGAGGGTTTTGGGGTGGCGAGCTCGTTGCAGCAGGCAAAAGCCAGTCCCGGTGATTCCCTGCCAGGGATGATCAGTTCGGCGTTTGATCACGCGGAAGGGCGCAAGCTTGCGCAGGAAAATCTCAAAGAACAGTTTAAAGGAAAGAAACCTGCGCAAGCAGCTGATATCGCGGTCACTCGTCTCGGCGATGTGTGCGCCATCGTGGCAGCCAAGGCGCCCGAGCAGGTTGAGGCCTATAAAACCTTTATACGTGCCATCGCCCAAAAAGTAGCGGAGTCCGCTACCGAAGGTGGTTTTTTGGGTTTTGGCGGAGAAAAGGTGTCAGCGGCAGAGCAGAAGACACTGGACGATATTGATCGTGTGCTGGGGTAGTTCCCTTCTTGGTTGTTGTGGCTGGTTTACCCATCAGGCAGGGGAATGTTCAAGTCCCGTGGCCGGAGGCGAGGTTCGGTTCGACGTTTCAGGTTGCGATGCGCGGCGAACACGGTTGCAGCGATCACCAGACAAGTCAGGTTTCAAGCCCTGTTTTTAGCCGCGTCTTGAGGCTCAATGGGTCAGTGTCTGCGAGACTGACAGGCGGTTGCTGTTGGTCAGATAGGTCGGGTCAAGCACTTGGCCGTACTGATGCACTTCAAGGTGCATATAGGCGTGGTTCTTGCCGTCATTGATGGCGATAACATCGCCGGTTTTGATCTTATCTCCGGCGCGGACGGCGGGTTTGTCCAGATGCAGGTAGGTGGAAATGATGCCGCTTGAATGCTGTATGTAGACCCTCCAGTTGGATTGCCTTTCAAAAACCTGAGTGACTTCACCATCGGCAATGGCCCGGATGTTGGTGTGCCTCCCTGCCGGCGTCGAGAAATCGATGCCAGGGTGGTATGCACTCCTGTCTACCTTACCAAGCACGCAGGACTCCGGCCAGAGAAAAGGCTTTGTGGTTATCTGGCCATTGGGTACCGAAGCTGTGGCTCCGATACTGGCTAAAAGTTGTGAGCTTTGCCGTGAATCTTTGGGGGCGGGGCCGGTTTGTCCCAACAGGATTGAGAGGGTGGCGAGCATCAGTGCTGTCATGATCAGTGGCGTACGGGAAAAGCGCTGTTGCTGATTGGTGAGGGATTCTATACGCCGTTTCAGCGAGGTGGTGCCGAGGCCGGCAATCACATCCTGTGGGAAGTTTTTGCTTTGCTTCAGTGCCAAGACCCGTAACAGACTTTCTCCAAACTGTCTGGTGGTGAGATTACCGTGTTCGATCGCAAGCCGATCACAGCAATGTTCGCGCAGTTCAGCAATTCGATTGTTTACGAATGAGAATACCGGGTTGAAAAAAAACACGGCTCGCAGCAGGTTTTGGACGTGCATGGTCAGATCGTCCCAGCGCTTTATATGGGCGAGTTCATGCCCGATAACCGCATTGAGTTCATCCGCTTGTAGTTGTTTCAGCATAAACGTAGGCACAAAAATAATGGGTCGACGTATACCGAAGGTAAAGGCCTGGTCACACTCATCAGATGTGCGAAGCTGCAGTGGTCGTTTGAGCTTAAACACTGCGCGCCAATGTTGAATATGGTTCAGACTGACGGAGTCCTCAACCGGAGTCGCGTTCATGGCGATGTTGATGTAACGCTGGCGTTTTCGCCAGTGAAAATAATATTTTCCGCTGGCCAGCACTACCCACAGACCAAAGACCAATAAGGTCCAGCCAACCGAGGGCAAAAAGCTCAGCGGTGGTGGTTGATGCCGGTAAGAGGCCGATTGGCTGCAGTAAGTAAAAATACTGTCCGTCGTAATATGGTTCAAATAGGGGCGAATGGGCTCCTGTAAGGCCTGCAAATGTTGTGGGGTAAACATCAGTGACCCCCACACCAGCCACAATAGAAAGAACAGCCAAACTGAAAGTCTGCTGGCCGAAGAAGAGTGTCGCCAGAACCAGCTCAGGCAAAGGATACCGGCAAACCCTAACAGTGACAGCAACAGTTGCTTTTCGCCGATCAGTAAAGCGGCGTTACTGTAAAGCTCTAGTTCAGCCAGTTGCATGAATTGGGTACCCGTACTGTCTGAGAGTAACTCTCAGGTCAGTGTTTTTTTATCGTTGTCCTGATCTTTCAGGAGTGCAGCCAGCTCATCCAGTTCCTCTTGGGAATACTGTTGTTTCCGGTCAAACAGGTTGAGGACTTCGTCGTAACCCATATCCAGTACCTGATCGGCAAAAAAACGTACCCATTGCACCATTCCCTCTGCCCGACTCACCAGCGGCACATAGATATTCACACCGTGCTGGTTGCTGCGTGCCAGCAGGCCCTTACCGGTCATTCGGTCCATGACCGTTTTGGTGGTGGTATAGGCCCAGTTGGTGTGCAAATGGTCATGCACTTCCCGGACGGATAACGGCTGTTGTTTCCACAGGACTTTCAACACCGTTAACTCGGCTTTTGAGACATCGGCGGGCATAGAGCTAATAATCCTTAAAGGTCTGTGTTGGAAACAGCTGCTGCTGTCATCTCGCCCTACTATATCGTAGCAGCGAGCAGGGCACCAGCTGGCCCGGCTGTCGTTTTTTGCAATTTCCCATGGGATGAATGGTACGCCAAATGGTAGGGTGCGCAAAACAGACCTTGACAGCTGCTGGCGTCACACGGCAACCCTATTACAAAATGGTTGACCTTCTACAATGTAGTAGTATGATAGGCGGCAACTTAGTAACAAAAAATCGAAACCGCATAAATAATAAGTTATAAAAAAAGTAATAATAAAAAGTTCAGAGGCCAGAAATCATGCAAGACAATACTCCCAAAATCCCTTTGCAGGTCCGCTACACGGGTCTGTTGCTCTAACTGTTTCCGTTCCGCTCACTAACATCCTTCGCCTTGAGTGACTGGAGGAGGCTGTGTGGTTGCCGACCGGTGATTGAGATGTCCCGCTCCGAGTGTTGTAGCAAAAGCGTGAGAGGCGTGACTGTCACTTTTTCTGATTTATCTGTGTTGCCTGTCAACAGGAGTTGTTCCGTGTCTTATCGAAAAATATTCATTGCGCTTGTTTTTGCATTCGCGTCGAGCAATCAGGCTTTGGCGTTAAATGTCATGTTAACCAACGATGACGGTTTTCAGCACCCCTGGATACGCATGCTGCAGTCTGAACTGGTCAAAGCCGGCCACCAGGTCACGATTGTGGCCCCCGAGGTGAATCAAAGCGGCCAGTCGGCTGCGTTGACCTTGTCGGCCATCAGGGGTGGTTCTGAGGCGATCAAAAACCCTTCCCCAGACATTTATTCTGTGCAGGGCTCGCCCGCTACAGCGACCATTCTGGGCGTCAAGGAGGTCATGACTGAGCGACCTCAGCTGATAATATCGGGCATTAATGAAGGGGCAAATATTGGGGTAATCTCGGCCTTTTCCGGTACGGTGGGCGCGACCATTGCGGCACTGCACTTGCTGGGTGAGCCGATCCCGGCAATTGCCATCAGTGGCAATTTGATCGACAAAACGGGCGAACCAAACTCCGACGCTAACATTCAGCACGCCAGGGATATTTCGCAGTTCATGGTCCGCTTGGTTGCCGGTCTTGAGCGTGCCACCGTCGACGGCACCCGCATTCTACCACCGGGCATTGCTCTCAATGTGAATTACCCGTCAATCACCGCTGATCAAATAAAAGGGGTGGGTGTTTACCAGCACGGCCGTGATATTGGCGTCAACTTCACCGGCAAAGGCGCTCTGCCTGTATCGGTGACAGAGAGTACAAACTTACAGGATACAACTTTTTTGCAAGAGGGCTTTATTACCATCGTGCCAATTGATGGCGATTACACCGCGCCCAACTGGAACAGCATTTTGCCAGAGAGCTTATTGCAGGACCTTAACTCCTGAGCTGACAGGGTGTTGATTTTTGGTTTTCCTCGCATCGTCAACCTCAGTAACAAAAGTCAATGGCCTGTTCACGCTGTTGGCTTAATGACCGTTTTTCCGCTTCAAACAAAACTATAATAAGGACGACATCATGAACGCAGTTTTTGATAAAAAACCATTGAGTCTGGCATTACAGCCCTCTCGCGGCCACCAAATCCGGCAGCGACTAAGTCTGGCGGCACTGACGACTCTTTTGTCGGTGGGTTCTGTCGGAGTTGCGGCACAAGCCGACACTGAACCGATGCTGGCATTGGAAGAAGTGGTGGTCACCGCACGACGCAAAGATGAAAGCCTGCAAGACGTTCCGTTGACGGTGAATGTGGTCACCACCAAGGCGCTGGACGATCTGAATATTCGTCGATTTTCGGATCTGCAAGGTGTTGTGGCCGGTCTGACGTTGGAAGAAGATTCTCTCGCGCCTAATGCCTCGGTGCGCGGAGTGCGTTTCGATACCTATGCCAGTGGCTTTAACCCCACCGTTGAATTCTATCTGAACGATGCACCTATTGTGTCCCTGGCTGCCATGCAGGCCATGTTTGATGTGGCTCAGATCGAAGTGTTGCGCGGTCCTCAGGGCACGCTGCGCGGGCGCGCCTCACCTTCCGGATCTATTACCATCACTGCCCAGCGTCCTGTCTTTAATGAACTGGGTGGCTATATTGATCTGACCGGTACCGATCATGCGGGTCAGAACATTCGTGGGGCGGTGAATGTACCCCTGATTGACGATGTCCTGGCGATGCGTTTTGCGGGCTTCTATGAATCCAATGAAGGGTCTCAAGTCGAGACGCTGGCGGGGGACGAGAGTGAGTACGAAGGGGATGGCTATCGCGCCTCTTTCCGCCTGGCGCCCACTGATAACCTTGAAATCAATCTGATGTACCAGCGCATGCAACCTGATCGCCGTGATGTGAAACAGGTTGAATCCGCTTATCTGGCCGATGCCAGCCTTGCGCCCAGCCCTGTTGCACTGGACGAGGGGGATCGCAAGGGCGTGATGGATGTGGCCGATCGATCTTCTCAGGACATCAAGCGTACGAATCTGGAAGTACAGTATGACCTGGGCGATCATCAGGTGAACTATGCGGGGTCCTACACCAAGCAGGCGGTCACTCGCTTTGAGTCCGACGATGCCGGCGAGGTTTTTTCGGAATGGGATGACTTTAGTGCCCCCACAAGCACGGCCACGAAAGGACAGAGTCACGAAGTGCGTTTCTCTTCCAGCGAACCCTTATTTAACGGCTTGGTGGACTACGTGGCCGGTGCACTTTATCAGAACAACGAGTCCTATACCGATTCATCCAGTGAAACTCTTTTGGATTTGACCTCAGTTTATGGCTTCTGGACTGTGAACGAAACACCCGTCGTATCGGCGGGAGAGTCGGAGGAACAATCGGTTTACGCCAATCTGACGTTCTATTTGACAGAGGCTACCGAGCTGTCGGCAGGTTTGCGCCGTATCAGCTATGAAAATGAAAGTGAAATTCTGGTGAACGGTAATGTGATTTCCAGCAATGACAACAAGTGGGATGAGACGATCTATTCGGCCTCTCTCAAGCATCAATTCACTGAAGATGTTATGGGCTATGTGTCCTACGGTTCCTCCTGGCGCCCGGGCATTAATGTTGTTGGTGATTTCAGTGACAATAAAACCACGCTGGAAGAAAGTTTTCTGAATCTGGCTCCGGAGACATCCGACTCTTACGAGGTGGGTTTCAAATCAAGCTGGCTGGACAACACCCTGAGGGTCAATCTGGCAGCTTATTATCAGGAATTTGACAATTATCCCTATCGGGTCGGTGGCGAAGGTATTTACTACATTACAGAACGAAGCGGTTCCCAGAGCGTCGATCAGTTCAACTTCGTGGGGGCAGTGCCCGTCAATGTGAAGGGACTGGAACTGGAAACCTTTTACCAGATCAGTCATCAGTGGGACGTGAGTGCGCTGGTCAGTTGGTCGAAAGGGGAGATCGATGGTGGCACGGTGCCCTGTAATGATTACGGCACCGGCAGTCCCAGTGTCGCCGATATCAGCGCGGCTACCGGCGGAGATCACCTGGCCGCCTGTACGGTGGATTACCGGTCCAATAATGCCCCCTTACTGACCGCTACCTTGCAATCTGAATACAGTTTCCCGGTTGCCAGTATGGAAGGTTATGTGCGAGGCATGGTGACCCTCTACGGCAACTCAGAGAACGACCCCGCCAATCAGCTTGACGATGTCGACTCCTATGAAATGACCAATCTCTATGCCGGGATTCGCGAGCCTGAAGGCAAGTGGGAAGTTATGCTGTACGCGAAAAATGTCTTTGATACCGAACAGGTTATCAATCGCGAGGCGACGCCATATCTGGCCGGCTATCGTGATGCCGCGCTGGGGTATGCTGAAGTCCAGAGAAGCTCGGATTATCGAGGTATCAAGGTGACAGCTCCGCGGGAGTTTGGGGTGAATTTCCGCTATAACTTTTAACTGATTTTTTCTGCTTTATCCCTCTTTAGCCGGCTTCATGCCGGTTTTTTTCTTTGTCACCTCCCGATTTACCTGGCCGCTCACTCTGCAATCACTGCCCAGACTTGACGATGGAGTCGCCACGGGGCAGCGCTCGGTCAATGCGGCGGGCGTCTGGCAGGGTGGATTCGTTGTTGGTGGTATTGTATTTGATGCGGCGCTGGCACAAACTCCTTGTCTCGACGCACCGACGTTGGCTGCGTTCGTCAACCTGAAAGCCAGGAGCTGCAGATGTTTGAACAAGTCACATTGAAAGGAGCCCATGTTCGTCTGGAACCTCTGTCAGAAAGGCACGTCGAAGGGTTGCGTCGAGCCATCTCGGACGGAGAGTTGTGGAAATTATTCGTCACGATGGTCCCTGATCCGGATGGTGTCGAAGAGTTTGTTCACAATGCCCAATCGGCTCATGCATCGGGTGATGGCCTGGCATTTGTGACGATTGATAAAACCACCAATCAAATCGCTGGGTCGACGCGTTTCATGCACGCCAACCTGTTGCACAAACGTGTGGAAATAGGCTTTACGTTTCTGGGTCGGTCTTTTCAAAAAACACCCATCAACACCGAAGCCAAGCTGCTCATGCTAACCCATGCTTTTGAATGCTTGGGCTTACAGCGAGTTGAACTGCTCACAGACTACTTGAACACCCCTTCACGCAATGCGATTTTACGGCTGGGTGCCAAGCAGGAGGGGATCCTTCGCAATCACATGGTCATGGCGAATGGGCGGGTACGGGATTCGGTGCTTTTTAGCATCATTGAGAATGAGTGGGCCGGGGTTAAACAGAACCTGCAGACCAAGCTGGCCTGAAGCCATGTGGTTTCATCAGGCTCTGGTATGAGGCCATCAGCTGCCTCTATCTCTTGCGCCAAATCAAGGACAGTGGAGTACAAGTTGTTATATTCTGGGGTTCAATTACTGCTCCAACTGGTCATTCAGGAGCGGAGCATTGCATAAAAGAGTATAAGAATCAGAGCGAGTTTTATTATGTCTGCAGGAAATACCCCTTATCAATTATTAGGTGCTGACGGCATCAGGCAATTGGCCCATGCCTTCTATGATGCGATGGATGAACTGCCGGAAGCTGAGCGTATTCGCCACATGCACGGTAAAAACCTCGATTCCATTAAGGATAAACTCACCGACTACCTGACCGGTTGGATGGGCGGGCCGCCGGTTTACCATGAAAAGCACGGCACGGTGTGCCTGACCGAACCGCATGCTGCCTATGCCATTGGCCCAGAGGAGCGTGATCAGTGGGTATTGTGTTTTGATAAAGCACTGGACAAAGTCGAGGTCAGTGAGGAGGTCAAGCAAATGTTACATGGGCCGATTCGTCAGATTGCCCGAGCGGTTCAAAACCGGGAAGAGTCCATCAAGGAAAATACCGACCCGAATGTGATTGCTGTGGGCTGATATTGGCGTTGCGGTTGTGGTCATGATAAATGCTACTGCTGGCGCTTTTATTGTTGTACGCACGATGTCAGTAGGACCAGCTGTTCGGGTGGGCTGGACACTGCTGCACAACCATCCAGCGCCATCGCTCTTTCACTGGTGTTCACATAGAGCCCTATCTTGTCATGGATGACTTGCTTATTCCCATCCATGTCTGTGACGTTGGCAGAATAGCTGACGTCATCGGCGTGTACCTCACTATCAACCACGTTAACGCTGGCGATGCGGACGTCTTTGCCTGATTCCATATAGTATTGAAGGTTCTTGGGGGCATCGTAATAAAATAATGTCACAGACCCTGATGGGCGATATCCCGTGAGGGATTGGAGTCGACCGCTGGACGCTCTGCCGGAGTTATTTGAGAGGGCGTATTTTTGGGGGGTGGGGGCACGATTTAACACAATACTGGGGGTTATCTCGGGTGTAACCAACCGGGCAATAGTGTGTAGGGGTCAGAATCTATTTCGGTATTACAGGGGATGCTGTTTTGTTCCAGTTTGCGCAAAAAACTGCGATCTTTCAGCCCATCAAACAGGTCAGTACAGCCGCCTATAAATTCACCTTGTAAAAAAATCTGGGGAAAGGTATTCCAGCCGGTGATACTGCGCAAGGCCCCTCTCATTTTGGTGCCCATGTTGTCCTGTTGGTAGGTGACGGTGTCCAGGTCGGCGAAGTGACAGGGAACGCCATAGAGTTTCAACACTTTGCGCACGGACCAACAGAATTCACACCACTCCAGGCCAAACATGACCAGCGGGGTGTCAGCATTGTGAATCAGTGAGGTGACGGCCGCCATGGCCGCTTCGTCCAGCACCGGTGTTTCGGCGTCGGCGGGCGCTGCGCTGCCGGGCTGATCAAAGCGGTAGCCTGCCGTGGATTGGGATATGGCGATTTCCTCGTCATCCATGTCCTCATGAATGTCGTCAAACAGGGGCGTGCTCAGATAGCGTTCGCCCGTATCGGGCAACATGCACAGTATATTGGCGCCTGCGGGTGCCTGTTCGGCGACCTTGAGGGCGCCGGCAAAGGTGGCGCCAGCACTGATGCCGACAAAAATACCTTCCTTTTGTGCGAGATCTTTTGCGCACTGTAATGAAAAACTGCCATTGATGGGTAAGGTTTCATCATAACTGTGCCGGTCGATGGCTTGTTGTACCAACAGAGGTATGAAATCTGGTGACCAGCCTTGCATCAGGTGGGGCCGGAAGTCCGGGTGGCTGGCGCTGGGGGTGCCGTCCGGGTTGGTCGGCTGCGGAACTTTTCCGCCAATGATTTGTGAGTTGTCCGGTTCACAAATGATGATGCGGGTGTTTGGGCTTTTTTCGCGCAGTACCCGAGAGACACCATTAAACGTACCGCCGGTACCAAATCCACTGACCCAGTAGTCCAATGGACGGTCTTTGAAGGCGTCCAGGATTTCCACCGCCGTGGTCGTGGCATGAATCTCGGCATTGGCCGGATTTTCAAATTGTTTGGGCTGCCACCAGCCGTGTTTTTGAGCCAGCTCTTCGGCTTTTTTTACCATGCCTGAGCCTTTTTCTGACGCCGGGGTCAACACCAGTTTTGCCCCCAGAAAACGAATCATTTTACGCCGTTCCAGACTGAAATTCTCTGCCATGGTAATGACCAGCGGATACCCTTTTTGGGCACAGACCATCGCCAGGCCAATACCCGTGTTGCCGCTGGTGGCTTCGACTATCGTTTGGCCCGGTTTTAATTCACCTTTGCGTTCAGCATCTTCAATAACGCCCAAAGCGAGTCGATCTTTCACTGACCCCATGGGGTTAAAGGCTTCAATTTTGACGAATAAATTGACCTGTTTGGGGCCCAGATGATTGATTTTAACGACCGGAGTATTGCCGATGGTCTCCAAAATAGAGTTGTAGATTCTGGCCATGTGCGGTGCTCCATTTGATCGCATTGACTGCAGCTATTTACGATTGATGGACGATGTTCGTCGCTTCTTATATACAGCATAGCTTACGGCGAAAGGGGGGACAGAAAAGGACACCTTCGGTGTGGGATGCAAGCGCAGTGTGGCTGCTAATAGGAAGGGTTTCCCGTTTGCAAAGCCAGGGTCGAGGGGCCGGAGCTTGGTGCGATTGCCAGTTTGTGGTGTTGACGCCGGAGCGCATCGGTTTATGTCGGGTGGAGTAACCGGTGAATGTAAATAAGCTTTTCCTTAACCGTCTCGGTCAGGATAAAAGGGTACAGGTCTTGCAGTCCCATGCTGCGGTTGAGGCTGTTGAGGGTCAAACTCAATGTGGCTGCAGTATTCAGCAGCGGGCGCATGTCGTTTTCCAGGTAGGGGTCTGTAGTGACTGCGCAGCTTAAAGCGGCTTGATGTTCCGCTTTGGGGGGGCGGGTGGCCAGGCCGACGCAGTATGCGGTTTCCAGAATGTCCATGATGTGCAGGTAGTGTGCCCAGGTTTCTGCCCAGTCTTCCCAGGGGTGAGATGATGCATAAGCGCTGATGAAATGTTGTCGCCAATTGGGCGTGGGCCCCTGGCGGTAATGGGTGCTCAACGCTTCAGAATAATTGCGTTGTTCATCGCCAAACAGGGCGCGGAAGGCCTGCAGCTTCTGGTTGTCCGGCGCGATCAGAAGATCCCAGTAATAGTGGCCGATTTCGTGACGCAGGTGGCCCAGCAAGGTGCGGTAGCGTTCGTTCATGGCCACTCGGTTGCCTTCCCGCTTGGCGGGATCCGCTTCATCCAGCGTCACGGTAATTTGCCCCTGGCTGTGTCCGGTCATCCCCGCTGCGCCGGCAGGCAGTTGCTTCTTGGGGTCAATAAAATCGAAGGCGATCCCCTTTTGTGGGCGACGGATTTTGCTGTGAATCGGCAGCTTGAGTCTGAGCAAGCTGTAGACTAGCCGGTGTTTGGCAAATTCCAGTTCCCGCCAGCCTTCGTGATCTTCTTCGTTGCTCAAATTTGGGATATAGCGATTGAGCTCACAGGCAAGGCATAAGCCAGTTTCGGACGGCACCTGGATGAGCCAATTGCAGGTGTTGTGTTGATGGTTGTCACAATACCGCCACGTCACTGGCGCGCCGGATTGTGCAGAGGTGTAGGAGGCTTCCTGTTGGGGATCGAATGCGTGCATCCGCATTTCCTCGGGAATGAACCCCAGTAACGCCCGACAGCTTTCACACACGGTGTTTTCGAAGAACACAATATGGCGGCAAAGATTGCAGTGGAAGATTTTCAATAGCTATACCTGAGTTAAGTGGACCCCATAGGAGTTTTTGGCCGGACTCCGACTGCTCGCTGTATCTCTAAAAACGTCCAGCTACCATGATAAGGTTATATCACGGTGATCTGTGCGTGCGTTTCTCGCCTTGTTAGCCATCATTGCTCATGCGGCGTGCAGGGCGAGGGTAATGCGCTCCTTTGCCATGTAATCAGCAAAGCGGGTGCAGGTAAAGCGATACCGAGCGGTTAGATGACCTTAATCGGGAACTTTATCGCCACGAAGTGGTTTGCCAGTATATCCAGTTGCGGGTGTTCCTGGGGTTTCCTGGGAGAAACAATCGAGCCAAGTTTCGGATGCAGCTGGCCTTTTCGCAAAAAATCCATTCGACCTTGGTATAAGGCGCCCTTGCTTGACCTCATCTGGAAAGTCATTGAAACTCGCGCCCTGATTTTTTCCGTCATGAGCGAGTCGCCACATGTTGATTTTCTTTGTTTGTATCGGGTTGTTATTGCTCGCTTATAAATTCTACAGTCCCTTCGTTGAACGGCAAGCAGGCATTAATCCTGACGCGAAAACGCCGCTGGCCAGATTCGAAGATGGCGTCGATTATGTCCCGATTCATCCCGTTAAAGCCTTTTTGATCCAATTCTTAAACATCGCGGGAGTGGGGCCTATTTTTGGTCCGATTCTGGGCGCCTTGTACGGTCCCGTCGCGTTGGTGTGGATTGTCGTGGGTAACATTGTTGGTGGTGCGGTTCACGATTATTTCTCCGGCGTTTTAAGCATTAAAGAAGACGGTAAGAGTCTGCCCGAGATCGCCGGCCATTATTTTAATGTGTATTTTAAAGGCCTGATGTTGCTGTTTACGGCCATGCTGTTGTTTTTTGTGGGTGTGGTGTTCACCATGAGCCCAGCCGGGTTGTTGAGCAACCTGGATTATTTTGAAGGCACATTTTTGAGTAACAACGTGTTCTGGATCTTCGTCATCCTGGGGTATTACTGCCTGGCCACGTTGTTGCCGATCGACAAGATCATCACCAAACTGTATCCGCTGTTTGGCTTGTTAATGGTGGTGATGACGGTATCTCTGGCTGTCGCCTTGTTGATTCACGCGCCAAACTTACCGGAAATGGGCAATGTCCTGAGTTACTTTGACCACAGTCATTACAACAACGTCCTGCTTGAACCCAATCCGGATGGGCTGCCGGTCTGGCCACTGTTGTTTGTCACGATTACCTGTGGCGCCATCAGTGGTTTTCATTCAACCCAAGCTCCGATCATGGCGCGTTGTCTGACCAACGAGAAATACGTGCGTCCGATTTATTATGGCGCTATGGTGTCCGAAGGGCTGGTTGCCTGTGTGTGGGCCACCGCCGGTATTGCGGCATTTCCCGGGGGCTATGATGAGCTAAAAAGTATTCTGGATCAGGGTGGCCCTGGGTTGGTCGTCAACCAGGTAACGTCAACCTATCTGGGTGCCATCGGGGGCATCATGGCGATTATTGCCGTCGCTATTTTCCCAATTACCTCCGGTGATACGGCGTTTCGTTCCCTGCGTCTGACCATCATTGATGCGTTTAATATCCATCAGAGCCTCCGCAATCGTTTATTGGTGGCACTGCCTATATTGGTCATTGCTTACTTTATGACGAAAATCGATTTTTCCCTCATCTGGCGGTATTTTGCGTTTTCAAACATGTTGTTGTCGACCAGTGTGTTGTGGCTGGCCACCAAGTACCTGCTGGATCGCGGAGCGTTCCACTGGATTGTCAGTTTGCCTGCCGTGATCGGGACCTGTGTCACGGTGTCGTATATTGCGACGGCGGGCATCGGCCTTGGTTTGCCCCAGCCGTTAAGCCAGCCTTTGGGGCTTGGTGTAGGAATTGTGGCGTTGGTGTTACTGGTTGTTGTGAATAACAAGTACAAACCTGCCGTGAGAGCCTAGTCATTTGGCAGGGATTGAGTTTATGGGCGGTCAAGCCTGGACATTGACGTCCAGGCTGCACAAGGCGCTTGCCTGGCAGCCCTGACAGTCATCACTGGCGCCGTGTACTCAGGTCTCAGGCGCGTGTCTGGATCAGTGCCAGCCAGGGCGTCAACAGGTTCAGGTGATCCGCCGCCAGTTTCAGGCACACCAGTAACGGAACGGCCAATAACACGCCAATCGCTCCCCACAACCATCCCCACAGAATCAGCCAGATGATCAGGATCAGTGGATTCAGGCGCATATGCTTACCCAGAACCATGGGAGTGACAAATTGCGCTTCCAATAAGTTGATCCCAAAATACACCGCGGCCGGCAGTATTGCGTTGAGAATTGGGCCGTATTGCGACGCCCCGGCAATGCTCAGAATACAGACGCTGATGAGGGGGCCCACATAGGGGGCATAATTCAGCAGCCCGACCAAAGCGCCCCACAACAGGGGGTCTTCCATTCCCATCAGCCACAAGACGAGCGTGGTTACCAGCCCCAGCCCGAAATTGATCAAGCTTACGGTGATGATGTAGCGGGATAGCTCTTGCTGAATCTTGCCTACAAGCAAGATAGTTCGTCGCTTGTCTTTCACCTTGGGCAGAATATCGATGACAGTGGCGTATAAGTTGGGTCCAAAGATGAGCAGGAACAGCACTAAAATGACGAAGGTCAGAAATTGGGCGATGACGATGGGGGTCGCGCTGAGCACAGAAATCATGACCTCCATACCCCCCTGCATAACCCGCTTCGACAGGGTGTTTTCATCTTTCGGTGGTGCCGGAGCTTCTTCGCTGCTGAAAAAACTGAAGAAGCCTGATTTCTTTGGCGCCGGCGTGGCTTGAGAGGTCACCGAGTCCTCAATGGAATTGAGCTCCCTGGCCATCTGAGCTGACAGTTCAGGCAGGCTGGCGGCCCATTTTTGAGCCGGTTCTGCCAGCTCAATACCCAGCCAGGTGAAGGGGCCGCCAATGGCGGTCAGCAAGATCATGGCCGATACCGTGCGCGGGATATGAAACCGTTTGAACAGTCTTACCAGTGGGCTCAACAGTAACGCAAACAGCAGGGCGACGACGATGGGCACCAGCAGGGATTTGGCGAAATAGAGTGTGTACATCACCGCGAGGCCCAGCAGACAATAGAGGGCGCCTGCCCGCTGAAGTGGGCCGCTGGAGCTTGGCGACGGGCGTCCCGGCGTTGGCGTGCGGTCTGTGTCGTGTAGTGAGGCTTCGGTCGGTTTGGTCATAGGGGGAGTATCGGGAGAGGTGTATTCGCGTGCGGTCAACCCTCGGAACCGGCCATCCACTGACCGATGCCGGCCAGCATCAAGGGCTGTAGCTTATACCCCATAGCGCCAACCGTGTAGGCCTTTCGCCACCCCAGTGAGCCGGTCACCGCGCCTGCTACCAGGCCGACGGCCAGCAACCAAAGTGGGTGGATCTGACTCAGGGCCCGGCGGGATTCCTGGCTGCGCTGTTGAAAGGGGGCGAGTTGAGCCGTTAAGCGCTGATTAAGGGTCTGGATATCACGGCTCAGGTGTTTGCGTTTCATTGTGTTGCATGCCTCCCATGAAAGCCTGCAGGTGTTGTCGGGTTAACGGCAGTTTGAGGCTGCGCTTGTAGCGCTGCCAGAGCAGCCGTATAGAGACTAATGCCGCGCCATGCAGCAACACGAAAGCCAGCAGCCCGCAGGTTACCGAGCCGCTGTAATCGATCACCAGCCAGGTCATCAAAGCGGCAAAGCCCAGCCAGAGTAACATCATCATGGGCAGGGCCAACAGGGCCAGCAGCAGCATGCGGCGAGCGTCCCCAAGCGCCAGTTGGACTTCTAACCGGAACAGCTCGGCTATGTCAGAACCGGCCGTGACGGCTTGCGAGAGCCAGTCTGACCAGATGTCGAGGGGCTCGGGCTGCGGCGGTTGTCGGTGTTCCTGCCCGGGTGGGCGCTCAGTTGATTGCGGCGGGCTCTGTTCATGACGGTGGTCGGTCACTGACGATTTTGTTTCTGCCATTGACGCTATTGTCATTTACGAGAAAAGAGTTGGGCCAGGATGAACCCTGCCGCAAACGCAATGCCGAGTGAGGCCAGCGGCTTGTCGCGGATGTAGGTGTCTGCCTGTGCACTCAGCTCGCCGGCTTTCTCACGCCCCTTCAGTAATTGGTCGGCAGCATCGTGTTTCAGGTCCATGCCGGCCGCTTCGGCGGCTTTGCGAAAATGACTTTTGGCCTCCATGAGCTTGTCATAGGCTTCCATGACCGATTCTTTACTGGCGGCTAGCTCGTCTTGTTTGTCGGTTGATTTTGCGTTTGCAGTAGCCATACAGACTCTCCCAAGGTGAGTATCAGTGTGTTTTGACTAAAATCCTTCAAGTAGCCACAGACTAGTTGAAGCAGTGAACATTTCCAAGTGCCAGCAACACTTATTGCACAGCTTGTCCTCACTCGGTCAGGACTATATTCCATACTCCGCTAAAGAGCGTCCATGTTAAATCATTGGCGCGGCGGCCAACCCGGGCTTGTGGTCTGAGACACGTTGGAGGCGGGCTAGGGGCGGGTCACTCTGCCGGGCGCTTGCGAGTCCAGCTCATCGATCCAGAACAGGGTGCCACCGACCACGGCAATGGGCATGATGAAGATGTTTGCCAGCGGAATCATGGTGCCCAGCATGATCAAACTGCCGAGGCTGAAGCTGGAATATTTATGTCCCCAGAGGCGATTGCGCGTTTCCGAAAAGGTGAGTTGGTTGTTGTCAGCCGGGTAGTCAACGTATTGTATGGCCATGCTCCATGCTCCCCACAAAAAGCCAATTACCGGTGCAACGACATTCACCAGCGGGATAAAGGACAGCAACAGCATCAGGATAAGAATGGCCAGACCGCGAACGATAAAGTACCAAAGCTTGATCAATTCTCGCCCCAGTGTTCGGGGGATCATGTGTCCTAGCGATTCCGGCGCCGGGCCTTTACCTCGCACCAGTATTTCGGTCTTTTCGGCCAGTATGCCGTAAAACGGTGCCGCAATAATGTTGGTGATCATGCTGAAACTGTAGCCGTAAACGATCAGGATCAAACCGGCAAAAATCAGCCACAAAATCCAGGCGAGAAAATCCAGCCAACCAGGCAGGCTGCCCAGTAACCAGCTCATGGCGACACCAAACTGTTGAATCAACAGTGAGGTGGCGGCCACAAACAACACCAGGTTGATGAGTAACGGTACCAACACGAAGATCCTGAGCTTTGGCGTTACCATCAATTGCGCAGCGCGTGTCAGGTAGGTCATGCCATTGATCGGGTGGTTGGTCATGGCGATCAGGCTCCCAAATGCCCTGTTTGGCGTAACTCAGTTAAGTGGTTGAGAAAAATCAGCTGCTTGAGCATAAACTTTCATCCAACTGGCGCTCACAGGGCTTGTATCCCTTGCCCGTCCCGCCAGCGGAGGAGTTACTGTGCGCCGGCTTTTTTCAGGACTTCGGCGTATTCATCGCCCAGGCGGTGAGCACTGACGATCTGGAACAGCGTCTGGCCCGCTTCATTGGTGGCATTGATGTCGCGTCCGTCTTCTTGAAAAAATTTAACGAAGGTTTCAAAGTTTTCAACATTCATCCCCCGATAGGCTTTCTCCAGCATGTGGAAATCGGCATTCATGTCGCCGTAAGGCTGAATGTCTAAAAAGGTTTTGATACGCGCGTCATCGAAAACTTCGCCGAGAACTTTTTGTTTGTCTTTCTTAAGTGCCATGGGAATACCTATTCGTAATTTGTGTGGTTCGTAATTTGTGCCGTGAGTTAAGTGCAAAGCACAATCTGGTTTGGGTGGGGCTTGGCCCGGTATTTGGGGCCGAAGCCGGAGTTGCACACACGGCGTTGAGTTGCCCGGTTCATGCGCCCGGCACCTCTCGCCCTGTGTGATCTCCTGCTTCCAACGCCCTACAATTGGCCCAACCCCTTAAAGCGGTGTCGAGTTAAACTGTGTCCGGTTACGCCGGATCCATTCAAACCGTGCGTTACAGCTTTGAGTTCAGCTTTTTCGCCAGAATTTGATTCACCAGTCCCGGGTTTGCCTGACCTTTGGTTGCTTTCATAATGGGCCCCATAAATCCGCCCATCTTTTTCTTGCGCTTGTCGGGCTCAGAGGCGAGCCAGTCATCGAGCATGGCCTGGTTGGCAGCAATGACGTCGTCGACGATTTTTTCCAGCTCGCCGGTGTCCGACATTTGCTTGAGGCCCTTGGCTTCAATGATGGTGTCGGCATCACCTTCACCTTGCCACATGGCTTCGAAAACCTGTTTGGCGATTTTGTTGGAAATGGTGTTGTCCTTGATGCGCGCAATCAGGCCGCCCAGCATCTCGGCGTTCACCGGGCTGCTGGTGATGCGTTTTTCTTCTGCATTGAGGTGCGCAGACACTTCTCCCATCACCCAGTTGGCGGCCAGCTTGGCATCGCCGCATGTCTGCGTGGTGGTTTCAAAGAAGTGCGAAGTGGCCGCGTCGGCGGCAAGCATGCCGGCGTCGTAATCGGACAGCTTGTACTTCTCCACGAAACGCTGCTGACGGGCGTCGGGCAGTTCGGGCAGTTGCTGGCGCACGGCTTCAATGAAGTCATCGTCAATGTCAACCGGCAGCAGGTCCGGGCAGGGGAAGTAACGGTAATCGTTGGCTTCCTCTTTGCTGCGCATGGAACGGGCCACTTTGGTGTCGCCGTTGTAGAGACGGGTTTCCTGAATCACACGGCCGCCGTCTTCGATCAGGTCAATCTGGCGTTCCACTTCCAGGGCGATACAGTCTTCCATAAACTTAAACGAGTTGAGGTTCTTGGTCTCGGTGCGGGTGCCGAATTCTTCAGCTCCTTTAGGGCGCACGGAGATGTTGACGTCAAAACGCATGGAGCCCTGAGACATTTCGCCGTCGCAGATGCCCAGCGACGTCACAATGGAATGCAGCTTGCGGGCGAAGGCCACAGCTTCTTCAGCGCTGCGCATGTCCGGCTCGGAGACAATCTCAATCAGCGGTGTACCGGCACGGTTGAGGTCGATGCCAGACATGCCGTGAAAGTCCTCGTGCAGGGATTTACCCGCGTCTTCTTCCAGGTGGGCGTGGTGGATGCGGATCGACTTGGTGCGACCGTCAGCCAGTTGAATCTCAACGTGGCCGGGGCCAACAATGGGGCTCTCCAGCTGTGTGGTCTGGTAACCTTTGGGCAAGTCGGGGTAGAAGTAGTTCTTGCGCTCAAACACCGAGCGCTTGCCGATGTCCGCCTCAATGGCGAGGCCGAACATGACCGCGTAGCGGAACGCCTGCTCGTTGGGGACTGGCAGGGTTCCTGGCATGGCCAGGTCAATGGCGCACGCCTGAGTGTTGGGCTCAGCGCCAAAAGCGGTGCTGGCGCCGGAAAAAATCTTCGACGTCGTGGCCAGTTGCACGTGCACTTCCAGGCCAATAACTGTTTCCCATTCCATAATCTGATGCTCTTATCTGTAATCGTCAGAGGTCGGATGAACCGTCTTGGTCGGGTTCATCCGGGGTCTGAGCTCAATCAATATCCGGTGCGGTTTGTTGGTGGTGATCGGTGACCTGCTGGAACTGGTGAGCGGCGTTCAACAACTTGCCTTCGGCAAAGAAGTTGCCGATCAGTTGCAGGCCCACGGGCTTGCCATCCACCAGACCGCAAGGGATGGACATGCCCGGTAAGCCTGCCAGGTTAGTGGCGATGGTGTAGATATCTTCCAGATACATGGCCACCGGGTCCGAGCTTTTGGCGCCAAATTCAAACGCCGGTGAGGTGGCGGTTGGTCCCATCACCACATCCACGTCGTTAAACGCGTCCACAAAGTCCTGCTTGATTAAGCGGCGGACTTGCTGAGCTTTGCGATAGTAGGCGTCGTAATAGCCGGCGGACAGAGCGTAGGAACCCACCAGGATACGGCGTTTCACTTCTTCGCCGAAGCCTTCGCCGCGGGATCGTTTGTAGAGGTCGTTGAGGTCTTTCGGATCCTCGCAACGGTAGCCATAGCGCACACCGTCGAAACGCGACAGGTTGGCGGAGCATTCCGCCGGTGCGATCACATAGTAGGCCGGAACGGACAGGTCCGTGTGGGGCAGGCTGATTTCTTTTACCTCGGCGCCCAGTTTTTCAAACTCCTGGATGGCGGCTTGCACGCGCTCGGCGGTTTGCGGGTCCAGACCTTCGCCAAAATACTCTTTCGGCACGCCAATGCGCAGGCCTTGCAGGCTGTCGTTCAGCGTGGCGGTGTAATCTTCCAGAGGCTGATCGACACAGGTGGAATCCTTGTCGTCGAAGCTGGCCATGGTGTTGAGCATGATGGCCGCGTCTTCGGCAGTGCGGGTAATGGGGCCGCCCTGGTCCAGACTGGAAGCAAACGCGATCATGCCCCAGCGCGATACACGGCCGTAGGTAGGCTTCAGACCAGTCAGGCCACACAGGCTGGCAGGCTGGCGAATCGAGCCACCAGTGTCCGTAGCGGTGGCTGCAGGGGCCAGGTGAGCGGCAACGGCGGCCGCAGAGCCACCGGAGGAGCCGCCGGGCACGCAGTTGGTGTTCCAGGGGTTTTTGACCGGACCGTAAAAGCTGCTTTCATTGGAGGAGCCCATGGCAAATTCATCCATGTTGACCTTGCCCAGCATCACGGCGCCGGCGTTGCGGTAGTTTTCCACCACGGTGGCGTCATAGGGGGGGATGAAGTTATCCAGCATTTTGGAACCACAGCTGGTGCGAATGCCGTTGGTGCAAAAAATGTCTTTGTGCGCAATGGGGACGCCGCAGAGTGCCGGGGCGTCGCCTGTGGCCAAACGTTCATCGGCGGCCTTGGCCTGCGCCAGAGCAATATCTTCGGTGACAGTGATATAACTGTTATAGCGACTGTCCAGACGGGCAATTCGGTCCAGATAGTGGCGCGTCAGCTCGACACTGGAAAATTCCTGGTTGCGCAAGCCGTGAATCAGCTCGGCAATGGTTAAATTGTGCATGGGTGGGTCCTGGGTTTAGAAATCTCAATGATCCGGCGTTTAATCTATCCGATACTTACAGTACAAGGCTGCCTTACAGGGGTAATTCCCTGTGCGGTGCATCACATCTAGTCCAATGACTTTCTAGTCGATGACTTTCGGCACCAGAAACAGTCCTTGCTCGGCCGCAGGGGCCAGGGCCTGGAACTCCTCCCGGCGATTGGTCTCTGTGACCACATCGGCCCTCAGGCGCTGGGTGGCGTCCAGGGGGTGGGCCATAGGCGCTATACCGTCGGTATCGGCAGCCTGAAGCTGATCTACGAGAGCCAGTACGTCAGTAATGCTTTTGGCGACTTCATCGACGGTTGTTTCTGCGATTTCGATGCGCGCCAGTTCAGCCAGCTTAGCTATGTCTGAACGATCCACTTTTATCTCCGAAATAAGGGCTTGTACCCATTGAGTGAAACGGCGCTTGGGGCCGGTTTTCCTCTTGAAAGGGGTATTCCGCGGGCTTTTGTGATTGAGGGCGCTAAAGTTACCATATTTGCGCCTTGCTCTAAATCCCTGCCGTTGATAGAGTTCGTTCATTTAAGGGGCTCTGTCGCTTTTTTTCCTCAACGCACTTATCATATCGCCGGTTTTTTGACCTGGCGGGAACTTGTGCCTGTTGTTTTCGAGGGAACTAATTAAAGCTCATTGAGTCTAGTTTCGGCTGGTTTCAGTGCTGGAAAGCCCTATCTCACCTTCCATATTAAGCAAGATCACTTAAAAAGGTTTAACCAAGTAAATGTTAAAGCGCCTGCGCGGAGTTTTCTCCAACGATTTATCCATCGATCTGGGTACAGCGAATACCCTAATCTACGTTCGTGAACGCGGCATTGTGCTTGATGAGCCCTCTGTTGTGGCCATTCGTCAACATAACGGTCAGAAACTGGTTGAAGCGGTTGGTGTGGAAGCCAAGCGCATGCTGGGTCGTACCCCTGGCAATATCACCGCCATCCGCCCGCTGAAAGACGGGGTGATTGCGGATTTTCAGGTGACAGAAAAGATGCTTCAGCACTTTATCAAAAAAGTGCATGAAAACAGTTGGTTTCAGCCGAGCCCCAGGGTCTTGGTGTGTGTGCCGTGTTTATCCACTGAAGTGGAAAAGCGAGCCATCCGCGAGTCAGCACTGGGGGCGGGTGCCCGCGAAGTGCGCCTGATTGAAGAGCCCATGGCGGCGGCTATTGGTGCCGGTCTGCGGGTTGAAGAGGCGACGGGGTCGATGGTGGTTGATATCGGCGGCGGCACCACGGAAATTGCCATTATCTCGTTGAATGGTGTGGTTTACTCAGACTCGGTTCGTATCGGCGGTGACCGCTTCGATGAAGCGATTGTCAACTACGTGCGCCGCAACTACGGCAGTGTCATCGGTGATGCCACTGCGGAGCGCATCAAGCAGGAAATTGGCTGTGCTTATGCCGGCAGTGAACTGCGTGAAATCGATGTCCGTGGTCGCAACCTGGCGGAAGGCGTGCCGCGCAGTTTTACCTTGAACAGTGACGAAATTCTGGAAGCCATGCAGGAGCCGCTGGCCGGCATTGTCCAGTCCGTGAAGAGCGCCCTGGAGCAGTCTCCTCCAGAGCTGGCCTCGGATATCGCAGAAACCGGTATTGTGCTGACAGGCGGTGGTGCCTTACTGCGTGATATTGATCGCCTGATTGCTGAAGAAACCGGATTACCAGTGATTGTGGCGGAAGACCCCTTAACCTGTGTGGCTCGTGGTGGTGGTCGCGCAATGGAGTTGATGGACCGGCGCAGCATCGATCTACTGTCCAGTTAAGTTAATACCCAACCAATACCTCAGTCTTCTGCCCGGTTTGCCCTTGCTGGTGTAGGTCAGAAGAAGACCGGGTAGGAGCAAGCACCATCAAACCACTGTTTTCGCAAGGACCTTCAGCGGCCTCCCGGGTGATGGGCTTGGGGGCGCTCGCCCTGATTCTTATTTTCCTCAATGTGTATACCGACGCCCTCGACCCGGTTCGGTCGAGGCTGGCCTCTCTGGCCACGCCCTTTTATTGGATCGCTGATACGCCGCGCTCCATACTGGAATGGGGACAGGAAACCGTCCGTACTCGCGAACAGCTCGAAGAAGAAAATGAGCTGATGAAAGCCGAGTTATTGATCCACAAGCGAAAACTGCAGCAAATGGCGTCGCTGTCTGCTGAAAATGTCCGCCTGCGCCAACTGCTTAATTCCGCCGATATGGTCAGAGACCGGGTGCTGGTGGCCGAGTTGATCGGCGTCTCTCCAGACCCTTTGACGCATCGGGTCATTATCAACAAGGGGCGCAAGCACGGTGTCTATTTGGGTCAACCGTTGCTGGATGCGCAGGGGTTGATGGGACAAGTCGTTGAGGTGAATGACTTTGCCTCACAGGTGCTGCTGATTACGGATACCACGCACGCCCTGCCGGTACAGATCAACCGTAACGGCGTGCGGGCCGTGGCGGAGGGCACCGGTGATTTGTATCAGTTAAAATTGCGCCATTTGGCCAATACCGTCGATATTGAGGAAGGTGATCTGCTGGTCAGCTCCGGTCTCGGGCAGCGTTTTCCGGTGGGTTATCCCGTCGCCACAGTGACGTCCGTCATCCATGACCCCGGGCAGCCGTTTGCCCGGGTAGAAGCGTTGCCAGAAGCGCAATTGAACCGCAGCCGGCATGTGTTGCTGGTGTTCAGCGGCGAAGGTGGCCGTGTCACGGCAGATTCTTTGAAAGACCCGATTGACGATAATTCCGCCGCTGATAAGTCTTCGCAGTCGCAAGCGGACGATGGCCGCCGCTCCTCGGCAACGGGCGAGTAACCCTATGGTCACAGCCCATAATCGCCATGTGATATTTCTAACGTATTTGGTCGCCTTACTGTTGATGGTGATACCGATCGGTTGGGAGAACAACTGGTTGAGGCCGGAATTTGTCCCTATGCTGGTGATCTATTGGGTGATGGTCCTGCCGCAGCAAAGCAGCCTGTTACTGCTGTGGTTGCTGGGGTGTTTCCAGGACTTGTTGGAAGGCGCGATGTTGGGGCAGCATGCGATGGCTCTGATGATAGTGGCCTACGTGTGTTTGCTGTCCTATCAGCGTATCCGCAATTACACCTTGTGGCATCAAACCTTTTTTGTCTTTGTGCTGGTGGGCTTGAATCAGCTGGTGGATAACTGGGTGCACAGTTTACAAGGTAGTGCGGCCCCGACACTGGTGTTCTTGTTGCCGGCGTTAACCAGCGCGCTGATCTGGCCTGTGGTTTGGACCCTGCTTGAGTTTCTGCGCATGCGTTATCGAATCAGTTGATGGCGGTGGCTCGATTCAGGCGATGCATTAAACTCAAGGCCGCTTATTCTCTGGCACATATTGGCCTAAACTAGGGTCAGCGCTGGCCGCTATTGGATCGGGGCTGCACACGCGCATGTGGTTGCCTCACTGAAGCTCCTATAATGGCCGGAGTGGAGCTTAAATCACTGGGCTGAAGTGTGTGCTTTCCTAATCAGGCTGACGCTGTTCAATACAGGGCAGAAGCTGTTTAATACAGGGCAGAAGCTCAAAATAATAACTGGCTGTACTACCAGGATGTAGCTAAGACCCCCATGGTTGATTTGTACCTTGCCTCTCAATCTCCCCGCCGCCGCGAATTACTGGCGCAAATTGGTGTCCAATACCAAGTGCTCGAGGTCAATGTGCCTGAGCGCCAGCAGAGTAACGAAAGCCCCCGGGAATATGTACAGCGTCTGGCTCAGGAGAAGTCGCAAGCGGGTTGGCGGTGTTTGACAGACGCGAATCGCAGAGCAGATGCGAAGATGGTGTGCCCCGTTCTGGGGGCCGACACCCTGATCGAATTTCAGGGAAGGGTGTTGGAAAAACCCGAGAATGAGGCCGATGAGGTGGCCATGCTGGGAGCATTGTCGGGCCAGACTCACCGGGTGTTATCCGCGGTGGCTCTGACCTCGGAAAGGGGGACCGCCGTTAAATTGTCGGTAACTGACGTTCGTTTTCGTCCGTTATCTGAGCAAGAGGTGCGGCGTTACTGGCGCACAGGGGAGCCCGCCGACAAAGCCGGGGGCTACGGCATACAGGGGCTGGGGGCAGTATTTGTTGAGCATTTATCCGGTAGTTATAGTGGTGTGGTGGGGTTACCACTCAACGAAACAAGAGAATTGTTAGAAGATTACGGCGTGGCCTATTGGATTGGGCAAGACGCATAAGGAACTGATTCATGAGTGAAGAGTTGTTGGTCAACGCCTCTCCGACCGAGACCCGTACGGCCTTGGTGGAAAATGGCATGCTGCAGGAAGTGTACATTGAGCGTACCCAGCGCAAGGGTTATGTCGGCAATATTTTCAAAGGTAAGGTAGTGCGTGTTCTGCCCGGTATGCAGGCCGCGTTTGTGGACATCGGATTGGACCGGGCGGGATTTATTCATGCCGCGGATATTGCACCGTTGGGTGAAGATGGCATGGAAGATCGAAATGCCGACGTAGAAGACATTCGCAACATCGTTCGCGAAGGCCAGGCGTTGGTCGTCCAGGTGTTAAAAGATCCGATCGGTACCAAAGGGGCCCGTTTAACCACCCACCTGTCAGTGTCCGGGCGCTATTTGGTGTACATGCCCCAGACGCGGCACATCGGCATTTCAACCCGTATCGAAGATGAAGACGAGCGCGCGCGGCTCAAAGCTTTGGTGGAAGATACTGTTAAGAGCTGGGCCGAGCAGCCTTTGGGGGCCGCAGCGGATGGTGGATTCATTATTCGCACCGTCGCCGAAGGGGTGCAGGGCGACGAGTTGTGTGCAGACATTCCCTTTCTCTACCGGCTTTGGCAGGAGCTGGAAGAGAAAATCAAAACCGTTCCGGTGAAATCTGTCATCCATGAAGACTTACCCTTATTCATGCGGACTCTGCGAGATTTGGTCAAGCCGCGTATCGAAAAAGTCCGGGTGGATTCGCGGGAAGTGCATGCCCAGATGGTGGGTTTTGCTGAAAAATACGCACCGGAAATCGCTCGACGTATTGAACATTACCCGGGTGAGCGCCCACTGTTTGAATTGTACGGGGTAGAAGAAGAAATCCAGAAAGCCCTGGAAACCAAAGTGCAATTAAAGTCGGGTGGCTATTTGATCATCGAGCAAACGGAAGCGATGACCACCGTCGATGTAAATACCGGCGCCTTTGTCGGGCATCGCAATCTGGAAGAAACGATTTTTAAAACCAATCTCGAAGCCGCCACTGCGATTGCCCGGCAATTAAGACTGCGCAATCTGGGGGGGATTATCATTCTCGATTTTATCGACATGAAAGATACCGAGCATCAACGACAGGTATTGCGCACACTGGAAAAAATGATGGAGCGGGATCATGCCAAAACCTCCATTACCGGCGTTTCCGAGTTAGGGTTGGTCGAGATGACCCGCAAGCGGACTCGGGAGTCCCTGGGGCAAATGATTTGTGAGCCGTGTCCGGTGTGCAAGGGTCGGGGTACTTTAAAATCTGCGGAGACTATCTGTTATGAAATCTTTCGTGAAATTCTGCGTGAAGCCCGGGCCTATAACAATGAGAAGTTTTTGGTCCTCGCGTCTCAGGTGGTCATTGAGCGCTTACTGGATGAGGAGTCTTCCAACGTCGCGGACCTTGAAGAATTTATCAGCTGTACCATTCAGTTTCAGGTAGAGAGCATATACAGCCAAGAGCAATACGACATAATTTTGGTGTAGCCCATGGAAAAAGGATGGGCCCGAAGGAGTCTGGGCAAGTGCGGTGGCGTTTTGGCGTTACTGCTAATTTTAATCGCGCTGTTTGTCCAGTTGGGAAGGCAGTTGACTCCGCTCGTCTCGGAAAATCATGTTTGGCTGGAAAATTACCTGTCAAAGCAGCTGCAGGCGCAGGTCAGCGTTGACACCCTCGATGCCAGCTGGCGCGGGTTCCGACCCGAAATTTCTTTTTCAGAATTAACCGTTGTCAATGCCGATGGTGAGACGGCCTTAAGCATCGGGCGGGGGGTTGCCCAGGTCGGCCTGTTGCAGTCCCTGTGGGACTGGAGCTTGCGCTTTTGGCGTATCGAAGCGGATCGTGCGAAAGCGGTTTTGACCCAAACCCCCGACGGGCTTTGGGAATTGAGTGGCGTGACACTCCCCGCGGCCAAAGAACGTTCCGACCCGCTGTTCAGCCTCTTGGATGGCTTGGCCATTGCCCGGTTTGTTCGTTTTAATGAGGTCGGTGCAGAGTTTCATTTTATCAGTGGCCGCCGGCAGCAACTGGGTTTTACGCAAATGCTGCTGGAAAACGACAGTGGTTTCCAGCGTTTGACCGCTGATCTGGATTTGTCCGAGCAAGACGATGCCGTAAAGCTGGCCTATGAAATTAATGCGGCTGACAGGCAACAGGGGCCGCAGGGACGCGGTTACTTAAAACTGACCCATTACCCCATCGCCAGCGCAGCGGCTTTCATTTCAGAGGATTGGCTTACCTATCCGGGCATTGAGGATGGTTTAATCAATGCTGAGTTCTGGTTACAGACTGCAGTGGACTCCCGCTTGTCCGCCGAGGGGATGATCGAGTTCACCCGGCCGGCGGACGCTGATAACAGCCGCGCTGTAAAACCGGGGCTTGAGAAAACGGTCAGTCGCGCCGTTAACCCCCTCCCACTAAGGGCGATAACCCAGTTTACCGCCGAGTGGCGAGATCGGCAGGACTGGAGTTTGTCACTGCAGGACTTTCAGACCTTTTGGCCCAAGCAGGCCTCCCTGCCTCTCGATGTCAGCATCAACCGCCCCCCAAATGCCAACGCCTGGTCGCTACAGGTTCCTTCACTGGATGCCGGTGAGTGGTTGCAAAAGGTGGTCGAGGTGCCTGAGGTTCCAGACAAGGTGAAGGCGATAGTGTCTGATCTGGGAGCGGTCGGGCGATTGAAAAACATCCATGTGGTGATTCCTGAAGCGCAACCTCTGGATTTCGTTCTGAAGGCCAATCTTGAGAATATGTCGGTTAACGCCTGGAAGGCCTCTCCTCAGATAACCGGGGTGTATGGCTACCTCGAAGCCTCGGCATACAGTGGCTTTGTTGAGCTCGATAGTCAGCAGGAGTTGTTGCTGGGCTTCCCTCAGCTGTTTGACGCGCCATTTGAATTTAAGCAGGGGCAGGGTGTGGTGGGCTGGACCGTGCGTCCAGATGAAAATTCAGTTCAGGTCTACAGCGGCCGGCTCAGTTTAAACGGCGAGCTGGGTGAGGCGAACGGGTATTTTTACCTGGATGCGCCATTTGCTCGAAACAGCCGCCCTTTGGAGTTGGCCTTGCACATTGGTGTGCAAAACGCCAAAGCCGCTGACCACAAGAAACTGGTGCCTGGGGTGCTTCCGGATACTTTGCTGAAGTGGCTGGATCAAGCCATCGTTGAGGGGCGTGTGCCTGCGGGCGGTTTCGTGCTGCATGGGTATTTTGGTCACGAGGCTTCCAGGGCTCGGTCGATTCAGCTGGCGTTGGACGTGAACCATGGCGAGCTGAATTATGACCCTCGTTGGCCGCCGTTAAAGAATCTGTCCGGTTATTTGGAAGTCGACACTGACCTGGTGCAGGGCTGGCTGGACGAAGGGGCATTTTTACAAACCCGATTGCAGCCCACCTACCTGGAAGTGGGGCCCGGCTCGACGGGAAAAGGGCTGTTGTTGCAACTCAATGGTGAGGTCTCCGGTGATGCACAATCCGGGCTGGATGTGCTTACGCAAACGCCGCTGCATGAGGTGATCGGGGGCGGTCTGGACAGCTGGCAAATGACCGGAAAGCTGGGGGCAAAAGTTCAACTGCAAATTCCTTTGAGTGCAGATCAAGCCGGCGGTCGGCAGCAGGTGGATGTAACTCTGCGACAATCCACTCTGATGATGACAGACCTGAATTTGGCGTTTACCGACGTGAATGGAGCCCTTCAGTATCGCAATGATGAAGGCCTCAGCAGCAACCGGCTGACCGCGAATCTGTGGCAGCAGCCCCTGGATCTGGCTATCGACTCTTTTCGCAAGCAGCCGCAGTCGGGCTGGGAGACTGGTGTTCACTTTAAAGGGCCTTTGGATGTTAGCCAGCTGGCACTTTGGACCAGGCGCCCGGAAGCGTTGTTTGTGGAAGGTATTGTGCCGGTGACGGGCACCGTGTCCGTGGCCGGGGGAGACACTCCGGTCAGAGTTCGGGCGCAAAGCAGTCTTGAAGGTGCGCTTATCGACCTGCCGCCACCTTATGGCAAGGCCGCTGGTGATATTCGCTCGCTCACCGTAGATGTTCCGGTCGGCAGGTCGCAAACAGAGTACCGGTTGACATACGATGATCTGGTGTCCGTGCGACTGCGTACCGTCGGCAAGAAGAGCAGTGGCAGTGCGTCGATTCAAGGGGTGGTGGCACTGGGGCAGTTACCCAGTCAGCGCAGGGATCCGGGCATCTGGCTGGAAGGTGTGGCCGATGAGGTTGATGGCAAGCGGTGGTGGCAGGTGATCGAACGCTACCAGGCTTTGAGCGATTCGTTAACGGCGCGTATCGCGGCGCAGGATGAGAAAGCGGCGGCATTGGTTGAAGCCGCGAGTCCCGCTCCGGTTGAGCCTGCCCCGCCAGCAGCAGAGGTCAAAAGTGAACCTTCCGTGTTGACTGCGCCCGCGTTGAACTTTGATGTGTTAGTCAAAAAATTCATCGTGGGCTCCAGCGAGTTTCAAACCATAAAAGTGGGTGGGGGGCAGCGGCAAAATGGCTGGCGAGTTGATATCCATGATGAGCTGGTTAGCGGCAATGTATTTATATCTGGCGACGGCAGTCCATTAAACGTGAATCTGAAATATGTGCGTTGGCCTGAGGCAAAAGACAGCGATACCGAGGTGGACTGGAGTGAAAAGCTGGAGGGATTTCGGCCGCAGGATATGATCGATATGGATCTGACCGTGGCGGAGTTAAGTCTCGGAACACGCCACTTTGGCCGTTGGTCGCTGAAGTCACGGGCTACCGATGCTGGCTTGCTGCTCACGGAGATCTTGGGGCAGAGTGGTGATTTTAAGCTCTTTGGTTTGCCCGAAGAGAGTTTGTCTGCGGACAAGCTGCGGGGGATTTCGGCTTTCGGTCCAGAAGGGGCAAGCATGCTCTGGTTGAAAAATGACCGCAGAGAGGGCACTCGCTTTTATGGCAGGGTCACCGGGAAAAACATGGACGACGCTGCCGAGCAATGGGGTTTGCCCAAAATGTTAAACAGTGAGGCGGTTAAGCTTGATGCCGCGGTGCGCTGGAGGGGGTCTCCTCTCGATTTTTCCGCAGATAAGTTGAGGGGCACTTTGAAGGTGGACATTGAGAATGGACACTTCTACCGCAGCACCGGCCAGACCAGCGACGCTTTTTTGCGACTGGTGGGTTTGTTTAACTTTGACAGTTGGATTCGCCGTCTACAGTTGGATTTTTCAGATGTGTTTCAGGGTGGAACGCCGTTCGAGCAAGTGCAGGGGACCTTGAAATTTGATCACAACATGATTTATTTGAGTGACCCCTTCGAAGTATCAAACACCTCATCAGTGCTGAAAATGGGCGGTGAAATCAATATTGAGGATGAGACCCTCGATACGTCGCTGGTGGCGACTTTGCCTGTGGGCGGGAATGCCACTCTGATTGCGGCTTTTGCCGCTGGCTTGCCCGCAGCCGCAGGGGGCTATGCCATCAGCAAAATTTTTAAAAAACAGATGGAGCGGGTCGCCAGTGTCAGTTACAGCATACAAGGCCCCTGGGCAGACCCCAAAGTAGAGTTTGACAAGCTGTTTGATAATAAAGCGGCTGACAAGGCAGCGAGTGACAGCCGTCAAGCTGAAGAGGCACGTCGAAGTGAAGACAGAGCCAGGCGTAAAGCGGCGCGAGAAGACGCAGCGGCGAAAAAGCAGGCTGAAGACGCCGCTCTCAATGAGGCAGCGCAAGAGCCGGAGACGCCACCTTAACGCCCGTCAGTTTGCGCCCTGCCGACTCGATCCTTTGTATACCTCGGTCGTAATATGGATCTGACCGGTCAGCTCAGGGCAAACAGCTCAGGCTTCTTCAATCACTTCGCGCAGGTACCGAAATAACTTGCGGGCAGCGGCCGGCGGTTTTTGCTGGCTGATTTCTTTTTGGGTGTTGCGAATCAATTGCCGCAGGTGCTGTACGTCAGCGAGGGGAAACTCGGCGATAAACGCCTGCAGTGCGCTATTGCCATCTTCCAATAGCTGGTCGCGCCACTGTTCAGTTTTGTGCTGTACCTTGATGTGTTCCTGCCCGATGGCCATGGTTTTTTGATAGGCGTCGCGGATTTCGTCAATGTTTTCCGCCTTGCGCATCAATTTACCGACAAACTGCAACTGGCGTCGGCGACCTTCCCGATGTTTCATGCCACGAGCCTGGTGGATGGCGTCGGCCAGTTCGCCTTCCAATGGGATGCGGGCGATGTGTTTGTCACTCAGTTCGACGATGCTGGCTCCCAGCTCCTGCAGAGCGGCCATTTCTTTTTTGACATCAGTTTTTGAGCGAATGAATTCGTCATCGTCATCGCGGCTCGGGAAATCGTCAAAATCAGACATGCTTGGGTATCCAGTGTAAAGGGTCAATGGGCGGGCGAGGGCGGATTATATGCCTATGCGGCAGCGGTGTAAAAACACCCGGCCAAATTGCGGCTGGCCGGGCCTTGAGCGGGTGTCATTTCTGCCGGGCTTAGGGGCAAGCCCCAGTGGTTTAGGGGGTACCCCAGCTTTCAGTGTCAAGCAAGGCTTAAGCGTAAAAATAGGTGGCCAGCCCCAGAAAGGCAAAGAAGCCAACCACATCGGTGATGGTGGTTAAAGCCACGCTGCCGGCCAGGGCGGGATCAATTTTTATGCTGCGCAGGGTAATCGGCAGCAGTGCACCGGCGACAGAAGCCGTTAACAGGTTGATCACCATGGCGGCGGCGATAATAAAAGAGATGATTGGGTCCTCGAACCACCACCCCGCCACCAGAGCCATGGTCAGGGCCCACAGCATGCCGTTAATGAGGCCCACAAAGAACTCTCTTGAGACCAGCCAGTTAATGTTACTGCGCCCGATTTGCCCCAGCGCCATGCCGCGAATCACCACGGTTAACGTCTGGCTGCCAGCCACACCACCCATGCTGGCGACGATGGGCATGAGTACCGCGAGCGCAACGACCTTATCAATGGTGCCCTGAAAGATATTAATAACGGAAGAGGCCAATATGGCGGTGAGCAGGTTGATGCCCAGCCAGATGGCTCGTCTTGGCGCGGTACGGTGAATGGGGGCAAACGTATCTTCTTCTTCATCCAGACCGGCCATGCTCATCAGGGAATGGTCAGCGTCTTCCCGGATAACGTCCACCACGTCATCAATGGTGATCCGACCCACGACAATGCCGTCATCATCCACGACGGGTGCGGAAATCCAGTCGTGACGTTCAAACAGACTGGCCACTTCGGTGTCGCGCATGGTGGCGGGAATGGCTTCAAGGCCGGTGCTCATTACCTCCCGCACAGTACTGTTCGGCGAGGAGGTCAGCAATTTGGACAGTGGCAACAGCCCAACGTATTCGCCTTTACCGCTGACAACAATCAGGCTGTCGGTGGAGCCCGGCAGTTCATCGTGGCGTCTGAGGTACCGGAACACAACGTCAAGTGTGACGCGGGGGCGAACGGTGATGGTGTCTGTGTCCATCAAACCACCGGCGGTGTCCTCATCATAGGACAGGACTTGTTCGACTCGCTGGCGGTCCTGGGCATCCATCGCTGCCAGAACTTCCTGAATGACCGCATCCGGTAAGCGCTGAAGCACGTCCGCCAGGTCATCCGTGTCCATGCCTTCAGTGATTTCCACCACTTTCTCTGTATTCATGCCGCGCAAAAACTGCAACTGAACGTCTTCAGAAAGTTCTTGCAGGACTTCGCCTTCAAGTTCTGGATCAATCAGGGTCCAGAGAATTCGGCGTGAAGGCGGGGGAGAAGATTCCAGCAGGTGAGCAATTTCTACCGGTTGTAAGCCATTCAGCAGGCGACGGACTTGCTGAAAAGTACCAGAGTCTAAAGCCTCATTAATTTCACCGAGCTGTGCCTGAGTCAGAGCAATCAGTTCTTCGGTGGCTGGAGGCATAGACATTCACTCATCGTGGAATTGGGGATGCGTGTATTCTAAAGGGGCTTGAGGCCAGATACTAGGGGGGCAGATGCGGCTGATAAAATTTTGGCAAGTGTCATGGTTTGTTCTTGTTGCTGCCGGTTGCCATGCTTCGACGCGTGGGTGGGCGTCTCCGTCGCGGACTCTTGTAACGGCGAGTCGTGCTTAACAGCGTTTATTCCTCTTCATCAAAGCGGTTGTTGATCAGTTCAACAATTGCGTTCAAGGCTTCCTGTTGATCGGGGCCTTCCGCTTGTAAACTAATTTCCGTTCCCTGATTGGCGGCCAGTAGCATGAGTGACATAACGCTTTTGGCATCGACTTTCTTGCCGTTAAGGCCCACCTGAATTTGACTGGAATAGCGCGCAGCCGTGCTGGCAAATAAAGCGGCGGCTCGGGCGTGGAGCCCTAACTTGTTGACGATGGTGACAGTCTGGGTCAGCATAAAAGGTCTCAATAACTTTTGCTTCTTGTTGTTAATGACTTCAGTTCTGTATCGATAATGGCATCTGCTAGTGTGCCGTTATCTGTAAAGGCGCTTGTTGTATCTTTTCTGGTTGACTGCGCTGCCTGCCTGCCGCTGTTGGATGGTTGTGGCCTGGCTGTTGTCCCAAAATTGTTGTCGCCTTCGTGTTGCGTTTTAGGGATTGGGGTTGGCGGAATGCTTTTGCAGCTGATCCAGTTCCCGGTGTCTTAACTGTGTATTGGGGAACTCACTTTTAAAGCTGTGAAAGAGTCTTTCGCATAAATAGACCGAGCGATGATGGCCACCGGTACAGCCAATCGCCACGGTGAAATAGCTGCGGTTACTGTCACTGAATCGAGGCAGCCAGCGGCGCAGATAGTGGCTGATGTCGGCATACATATCCTGGACATCCTGTTGCTCTTCCAGGAACTCAATCACCGGTTGTTCCTGTCCACTAAGACTGCGCAAATTGGGTTTCCAATAGGGGTTGGGCAGACAGCGGACATCAAAAACCAGGTCCACATCGACGGGGATACCACGCTTGAACCCGAAGGACTGAAACAGCAGGGCCATGCCGGGTCCGGCGTTACCGACTACGCGTTGCTTAATCAGGTCGCGCAGCTGGTGTAGCGTCAGGCTGCTGGTGTCGATGGCAAGATCCGCGGCATTGGCAATGGGCTCAAGATATGTTCGCTCCAGGGCAATGGCTTCTTTTAAATCGGTGGCAGCACTGCTGAGAGGGTGTTTGCGTCGTGTTTCGCTGAATCTCTGGATGAGGATGGGGCTGCGGGCATCGAGAAATAAGATTTCACATATCAGACCCGGAATTTTTGCCTGGGAAAGCAGCTCCGGAAACTTTTGCAGATCTTGCCAGGTGTTGCGCGCATCAATGCTGACGGCAAAAGACTGATTTTGGGGGTGTTGGGTGAGTTGCTGTACCAATGCTGGCAGTAGTGAGGCGGGCAGGTTATCAATACAGGTAAACCCCACATCCTCAAGCACGTGGAGCGCTGTACTTTTTCCAGATCCAGAGCGACCGCTGATTACCACTAAACGCATTGAGCATCTTCCTCGAGACTTGTTTGACATGCACTCTGGGCCCTGCCCAGGCTTGCTTACCTTAAAGGTACCTTACTTTGGGTTGGTTACACAATGATGGCGCCTTCGTCAGCGCGCCGGACATGACACGAACATGCGCCTGGCCTGCCCAATGTTTAACCGCGCTCCAGGCCTGGAATGATCAAAGATTGGCCAAGCTTGTGGCTTTTCAGCCAAACGCTGGGGTGACGTGCCCGGTATGGCACGGGTGTTACTGAGTGACGGCCTGGCTAATGGCTGCCTGAAACAGGCTTTCAGAGTCCTTGGCGGAGCGCAGGCTTTGCAGGTAGCCGGGTTGGCTTAGCTGCTCGGCGATGGTGGCCAGAGTTTGCAGGTGCTCGTCATGAGCTTCTTCAGGAACAATGAGTGCAAACAGCAAATCGACGGGTTTCGAATCTATAGCCTCGTAATCGATGGGGGTTTGCAGCTGGATCAGGGCACCTACGGTAGTGGCGCAATTGTTGATCCGGCAATGAGGAATGGCAATGCCACCTCCCAGCCCGGTTGAGCCAAGTCGTTCCCTTGCGGTCAGGTTAAGAAAGATTTCATCAGCACTCAGGGTCGGCTGATCTTCCGCAATTAACTCGGAAAGAATTTGCAGGGCGCGCTTTTTACTGCTGGCCTCAACACCGCAGCGTGTGCGGTGTTGGGACAGAAAGGATTGAACTTCCATAAATTAACGGTGGTGATTTCGCATTTTTTCTTTGTATTTAATGAGCTGACGGTCCAGCTTATCGGTGAGGAGGTCGATAGCTGCGTAAAGATCTTCTGATTCGCAATCTGCAAAAAAATCTTTGCCGCTCACATGAATGGAGGCTTCTGCCTTTTGGCGTAGTTTATCAACAGATAGTATTACGTTGGTACTGGTAATTCGGTCGTGATGCCTTTCAAGGCGATCTAATTTGGAATTTACGTAGTTTTTGATGGCAGGGGTCAGTTCAATATGATGTCCACTAATGTTGATTTGCATGCGTTGCTCCTCATTTCGTGAATCGCGTGCCGTGAATAATAGGCACCAGTTGGCACTGGTGCCGGTTGAAGCCCTGCTTTTACTGGTGCGGGCTTCTCACCGATATCCAGAAGCGCTGCGGGTCCTGCCCTGCAGAAGGCTCAGACCAAACGCTTGCGCTCATTGGATGCAGGTATTCCTAGTGACTCTCGGTATTTGGCGATGGTGCGTCTGGCCACCACAATACCCTGGTCTGCCAAAAGGGTAGTAATTTTGCTGTCACTCAGGGGTTTTTGCTGACTTTCCGCCGCCACCAGCTTCTTGATGATTGCCCGGATGGCGGTAGACGAGCACTCGCCCCCGGAATCGGTGCTGACGTGGCTGGAGAAGAAGTATTTCAGCTCAAAAATGCCCTGGGGGGTGTGCATGTATTTCTGTGTGGTAACCCGGGAAATGGTGGATTCGTGCATCCCAACAATTTCGGCGACATCGTGGAGGACCAGAGGTTTCATGGCCTCGGCGCCATAATCCAGGAAGCCTCTCTGCTTTTCGACAATGCAGGTCGCCACTTTCAGCAGCGTTTCATTGCGGCTTTGCAGGCTTTTGATAAACCATCGGGCCTCTTGCAGATTGTCGCGTAAAAAGGAGTTGTCCGTACTGCTGTCGGCTCTTTTGACCATTGACGCATAGGTATCATTGATACGCAGTTTGGGTGCGATGTCAGGGTTCAGATTCACAGTCCAGCGATCGTCCTGTTTGGTCACAAAAACGTCTGGAATCACGTACTCGGTTTCGCCGGTGCAGACAGAGTCTCCAGGGCGCGGGTTGAGGGTTTGAATCAAGACGATGGCGTCACGCAGCTGGAACTCTTTTAACTTGGTTTTCCGCATCAGCTGCTTGTAATCACGGCTGCCCAACAGGGGCAAGTGATCTTTTACTATGAGTTTAGCATCATCCAGCCAAGGTGTTTCTTTGGGAAGCTGATTTAATTGAATCAGCAGGCACTCGCTCAGGTTTTGACTGGCCACACCGGGCGGATCAAATTGTTGCAGGCGGTGAAGAACGGCCAGCACTTCGTCCAGTTCCAGTTCATCCAGCTCCTTGCTGAGGCTTTCGTGTATCTCCTCGGCAGTTTGGCTGAGCATGCCAGAGTCTTCAATGGCATCAAGGATGGACAGGGCAATGATCTCGTCTCTTTCCGACATGGGCGTCAGATTGAGCTGCCACATCAGGTGTTGATGCAGGGATTCATCACTGGTGCCGCGGCTGTCGTAATCGCTGTCTTCGTTATCCGGGGCAGACAGCCCGGTGCCTGTTGGGCCGGATTGGTACACGTCATCCCAACTGGTGTCGACCGGCAGGTCTTCCGGAATAGACTCGTTCCAGTCGCCGTCAGCGCCCTCTGCGCTGCTCTCACTATTGGCGGTCGCGGATGGCTCGCGCTCGTTGTCTTTGCTGTTGGCAGGCTGTTCTTGAGGCGTGTTGATGCTTTCAGAGGGGTTGTCGGCATGAAGGCTGTCATCCTCGGAGGCTTCCAGCATAGGGTTGGAGTCCAGGGCCTCCTGGATTTCAGCTTGCAGGTCGAGCGTGGACAATTGCAGCAGGCGGATGGCCTGCTGCAATTGAGGGGTCATGGTAAGTTGTTGACCCAGTTTCAGTTGTAACGACTGTTTCATGTATGGCTACGGCTACTCGGTAAATCTACACCCTGTCGCGGCAGTCAGCATTACTTCCGGTCGATGTCACCGGTTGGAGAACGGTTCAGCTGATTAGCCTGTGCGGCAGAATCCTTCTGCATGTTCAGTGTTGAATATCAAACAGCGCCGTAAGTTCGCTCACTAGAGGGGCTGGGGCTGTTTTAACACAAGTGTAGCCAGAGTAACTGAGGACAACAACATTAACAAGCAAGAAATGTGCCTATTATTTGTCCGGGGAGGAGGGTGTAACTTGACGGGAGGGGCCACACTATAAGCTGAATTGGTGCCCGAGGTAAACCTCTCTGACCTGTTGATTGCTGAGCACGGTTGCGGGGCTGCCCTCGGCAATGATGTGCCCTTCGCTGACGATATACGCCTTTTCGCAGATGTCGAGGGTTTCGCGGACGTTGTGATCCGTGATCAGAACGCCGATGCCGCGCTCTTTAAGGTGGCCGATGATGTGCTTGATGTCATTGACCGAAATGGGGTCAACGCCGGCGAAGGGCTCATCTAACAAGATGAACTCCGGGTCGGTGGCCAGCGCCCGGGCGATTTCAACCCGGCGGCGCTCACCGCCAGACAGGGCCATGCCCAGGCTGTCTTTAATATGGGTAATGTGGAATTCCTTCAGCAGGCTTTCGAGCTTGTCTTGGCGCTGTTTGCGGTTGAGGTCTTTGCGGGTTTCGAGAATGCTGAGAATGTTGTCGGTCACGGTGAGTTTGCGAAACACGGAGGCTTCCTGCGGCAGATAGCCGATGCCGGCGCGTGCCCGCCCATGCATGGAGAGGTGTGTCAGATTCTTTTTATCAATGCTCACCTGGCCTTGATCCGCGTCCACCAATCCGGCAATCATGTAAAAACACGTGGTTTTACCCGCGCCATTAGGGCCGAGCAATCCAACAATTTGGCCGCTGCTCACCGTCAGGGAAACATCAATAACGACGCGACGACTTTTGTAGCTTTTGGCGAGGTGCTGGGCGCTTAGTGTGGGCATGGCGGGGGCAATGTTCCTTAAATTAAGCAATCAATGTTGTTGAATCAATATTGCGTTGCGGCTGAGCAGATCACTGGCTTGGGTTGCTACTGCTACTGCTGCTGTTGTTTTGGGGCTCGGCTTTCGCCTTTGGTGGAATCACCATGTGGATACGCTCGGGGGCGCTGCTGTTTGTGTTGCCCTCGGCCCGGACGACGGATTCTTTGGTGTCATAGTTAATCAGCTTGCCGGTTAGCATGGTGCCGTCGCCCTGGCGCAGTGAGGCATTGCCGGTCAGATGCAGTTTTTCGGTGTCGAGCAGGTATTCAATTTTATTTCCCCTGGCAATCACCAGCTGTTTGTCGGTAGCGGGTTTTTGCTGATACTCGGCTGGCGAGCCGGTGGCTATGATGCGGGTAATTTCATTGTTGATGGAATGAATGACCACTTTGTCCGCATGGATCTGGAGGGTGCCCTGATTCATTTCCACGGACCCGGTGTAAGTGGTAACTCCCAGTTTTTCATTGCGTTCGGCGCGATCAGAGCTGATGTAAATCGGTTGGCTCTTGTCGCTTGCGAGAGCGAAAAGAGCTGGGCTAAACCCTGCTAGAGTCAAGGCGAGAGTGGCAAAGGCGGCCAGTTTATTAAGGTTCATGTATGCCTCGAACTTTCGATAACAATTTTATGGTGTCAGTTTGCAGGTACGCTTTCATGCCGACGGCGTTGGTGGTGCTACCGGGGCTGCTGATGATAACAGGTTTGTTAGTCTCGGCGTATTGTTGCTCTGGTTTTACGACCAGGTAGGGGGTTGTGAGTTCCGAAACGAGGTTTTCGCTGTCGCTCTGCCAGAGGTGAACGTCCCCCTTCAGCTGAATGAGGTTGCCATTGTTTTTTGATTTTCCGGTGCGGGCGGTCATGTCCCACGGGGGTTTATCCACCGTGTAAAAAGTCAGTTTAGGTTCCTTTACTTCAACATAGTCCCTCTTGGTTGGGCGCCGGGGATTGACCTGAAAATATCGGGCTTCGGAGGCTTTGAAAACACTGTTGAGTTTGCCCTCATCGTCATAGCGGCGGCTGACGGTATTGATCAGAATGCTGGCCGGGTATTTGGTTGAGGTGGGGGCGTCATCCTGATTAAAAAAAGATTGCGGGGGGGATTCCCAGAGCAATAAAAACAGGAGTGTCAGAGTCACTATGACGGCTGGGGCGAACCAGTTTCGGATCATGATGGTGTTGCCTCGCAGTGAGCGCTAATCGATGGTCGGTTGTTGATCATGTCTTGGGCTGTAACTATCGAAACCTTGTGGTTGTTTTCAGCAGTCGGGTGTCATTTTCAGCGGCTGGTCGATGACAGGGCTCCTGGATGGCAGGGCTTAAGCGCGTAGCCAGTCATTACCCTGCGCCTTTTGCCTGGATCATGGGCCGCTGAACCCGCTTTTACATCACGCCTGCTCGTAAAATATCATGCATGTGGACAACGCCAACAGCGCGCTGTTCATCGTCAGCAACGACCAGGGCGGTAATTTGACGTTCTTCCATGATGCCCAGGGCTTCTGCGGCGAGCATATTGAGATGCACGGTTTTGGGGTTGGAGGACATGACATTGCTCATGATGGCTTTGCCGAGATCCGCCCCCTGATCGACACAACGGCGCAAATCACCGTCTGTGAAAACCCCGAGTAACTGGCCGCCTTCATCGACAACGGTTGTCATGCCAAAACCTTTCTCGGTCATTTCCACCAGGGCTTGACTGAGTAAGGTGTCGGGTTCCACGCGCGGCACTTCGCTATCCTTGTGCATGATGTCTTCAACCTTGAGTAGCAGCTTGCGCCCCAAAGCGCCGCCCGGGTGGGAAAAAGCAAAATCTTCCGCGGTAAAGCCGCGGGCTTCGAGCAGGGCGATGGCCAGGGCATCGCCCATGGCCAGCGTGACGGTCGTGCTGGTGGTCGGCGCCAGGTCCAGCGGGCAGGCCTCGCTTTCAATGCTGATGTCGAGGTTGACATTGGCGGCCTGAGCCAGAGGAGAGTCCGCTTTACCGGCCATGCCGATCAGTGGGATGCCCATGCGCTTCAGCATGGGGAGGAGAGCCACCACCTCGGACGAGGAGCCGGAATTCGATATGCCAATAACGACGTCGTCCCGGGTGATCATGCCCAGGTCGCCATGACTGGCTTCACCGGGGTGAACGAAAAAGGAGGGCGTGCCGGTGCTGGCCAGGGTGGCCGCAATTTTATTGCCAATGTGTCCGGATTTACCCATGCCTGTGACGATGGTGCGGCCTTTGCAGTTGAGGATTAACTCACAGGCGGCGACAAAGTCCTCATTAATACGGGGGCTGAGGTCCGCAACCGCTTTGGCTTCGATGTCTATTGTGCGTTTGCCAGCTTTGATGAGCTGGTCTTTGCTGGTTTGCTGGGTCATAAGTCAATCTACTGGTCAGATGCGGTAAAGCTTACTGTCTGCGGGTGGGCGAAACAACTGGCATTCAAGGCCTTTTCAGGTTCTTGGGGTGTTGGGCCAATGGTGCATTTCAGTAAGCGTTCTGGTGAATGTGGTCCAAACCATAGTGGATGAATAACCCTGAATTAAACATGAATGCGTAAAACAGGGTTTAGCACGGTTGGTTTGGTTGCCTGCGCGACGACAATCCGGCGCAGGGTGTATTCGGTCTGCAAACGCTGGCGGAGCAAATATTACGTAAACAACAGATAGTAATAGCCAATGTAGCTGGCGAGCAGCAGGCAGCCAATCCTCCGGCCCAGGCGCGCCACTCCGTGACTTTCCGGGTGGCGGTTGCGAATCAGGTAATCGACAACTATAGCCGCTGCCAGCAAAAGGGTGATGGCGGCCATCGCGGTAAAGTCGCGACTGAACACTTCCGCAGTCATGGTCGGTGGGTGGATGATGGCCGGCAACGACATGACGGTGAGTATATTAAAAATATTGGAGCCGATGATGTTGCCGAGGGCCATTTCGTGATGGCCCTTGATGGCGCTCACGACGGAGGCCGCCAACTCCGGCAGGCTGGTGCCAACGGCAATCACCGTTAGACCGATAATCAGCGGGCTGACGCCGAAGTCGATGGCCACGATTTGTGCGCCCCACACCAACATTTCTGAGCTGCCGATGAGGACGGCAAGTCCGACCACAAACCAGAAGCTCGCGATCAGGGTTTTCATGTCCGGAATCTCGTCACTAATATCGATTTCTTCCGGGTGGGATTTTTTGCTGCGCACCATGAAGTACAGCAGGGGGATCAGGCACGCCAGCAGCAGAATGCCCTCAATGGGCATCAGTGCGGCATCGTAAAGAACACCACCGGCTGCGGCCGTGACCAATAACAGAATGGGGATTTCCTGGGTGATCAAATGCTTTTGGATGGGCATAGGGGCAATCAGCGCGGTGATGGCGAGAACCAGGCCGATATTGGCGATGTTGGACCCCAGTGCGTTACCGATAGCCAGTTCTCCGCTCCCCTGCAGGGAGGCGCTGATTGAGACGATGATTTCGGGCGCGGAGGTTCCCAAAGACACAATAGTCAGGCCAATGATGAGGCGGCTAACGCCAAAGTTATTGGCAATGGCGGCGCTACCGGCAACGAAGCGGTCTGCGCTCCAGATTAAACCGACAAAGCCAGCGATAATTGCGAGCCAGGCTAGCCAAAGTTCCGTCATGGGGGTTCCTTTATCCGTCAATGTTGATCATTTATAGCGTGCAGGAATATAGGTGCAGCTCAAAGGGGGCAGATGGTATAGTGGCGTGCTGAGAATGTCAGCCGCAAAGTGTGTTTTTCTGGAAATTGCCGATCTCTTCGCGTTTTGGGGTTAAACGATTTGAGGCATACACACTCTAAGCTAGGTGCTCGCGATTTACGTTACTTAACGATCCGCGTTCACGGTCTGTTCAGGCGGTTTTTGTTCTCTTGTGTGGGGGTTCCCGGAGAGAAAATGTCAGTTAGGAGAGAATAATGATGGATAAGGTTGGGTTGCAGGCTTTGAGTTACCGCTTAGGCCAGTCCCGGAAGCGGGCCAATAAAGGCACTGATAAGCGTACCGGCAAGCAGGGTTTTCTGAACCGTGTTTCGCTCGGGTTGATGCTGTTAACCACACTGCTGGGGGTGAGCGCGGTCGCCTGGAGTGAAAATGTGGCGAAAATCAGTGACCCCTACGAGGTTGTTGAGGCGGTAACCGATGAGGTCTTGAATGTGGTGGGCGCTAAACAGGCGCTGCTCGATGAGGACCCGCAGGCTTTTTATGCGGCTGTCGGAGAGGTCTTGTCGTCGGTCGTTGCTTTCGACTACATCGCTTACGGTGTGATGGGGGATTACGCCAAGCAGGCTACGCCGGAACAGCGTCAGCGTTTCAGTGAGGTTTTCCGTGAGAACCTGATCAGTACCTATGCCAAAGGCATGGCGGTCTATGGGCAGCAGAAAATTGTGTTGGTGCGCCCGGAGGGAGGCGTCGGCGATAAGGACCGGATTGGTGTGGAGCAAAAGGTGCAGACCGATGAGGGTGAGCATACGGTGACTTACACTATGGCCAAGAGCAAGCGCGATAATGCCTGGAAGCTGCTCAATGTCACCATTAACGGCATCAATCTGGGCAAAACCTTCCGCTCACAATTTTCGCAGGCGATGCGAAAAGCCGGTAATTTGGACGCAGTGATTGAGGGCTGGTCCGCGTCGGCCAATGGCTGACCGATTGCGTCAGTGTATCGATTGCTCCGTAAAGAGTTTATCCGGCCTAACTCTGGTTTAACCCCAAAGCCCGGGTTTAACCAAAGCCCGGGTTTAACCAAAGCCCGGGTTTAGCCAAGGCCCGAGAGGGGGGGGGTATTTTGGGCGACTCGCCCGCTTTTCCTGTGACAGCGCGGGTTCTGCATTGATGTGCTATCCCCACCTTTCTGGCCAATCCTGGTCTCTGAATTGACTAAAGTTGTGAAGATGAGTGCCGATTGAGACCCAGTTGGGGTGCCTTTTACCCGGGAGTGATGCCTTTAGCATGTTTTTCGTTCTCTAAAGGTGCGCGGGCAGGCCTTTTTCATTAAACTACAGCGCTTTTTGAACGTGCCGGATTGATAGACACAAAGGTCTGCTCTTGTTTGGAACGACTCAGTCTGGCAACTGGTATTTCTAACCCCGATAACCGTGAGGATTGGCTATGCAGCCCGAAGAAATAAAAGCCCTGTTGCAGGAGAAAATTACCGGCAGCCAGGTCGAGGTCAATGTCGATGGCAGCCACGTGAATCTGATTGTTGTCAGCCCGGCGTTTGAAGGGTTAAACCCTGTCAAAAAGCAGCAATTGGTGTATGGTGCCCTGTCTGACCAAATCGCCAGCGGCGTTATTCATGCGGTCAATATGAAAACCTACACCCCCGAACAGTGGGCTGGCCTTAAGTAATCGCGATCAAGTGGCACTGCTTTTCGGTCAACGCTGTTTTTTGACCTTGTGATAGCGCTGTCCTTTCAACAACTCAATAGTGATAAGTGATCCCAATACATGGATAAATTAATCATCACAGGTGGCCGGCAGCTGTCTGGCGAAGTTCGCATTTCCGGTTCCAAGAACTCAGGCTTACCGATTCTGGCGGCAACCTTGCTGGCCGATTCTCCGGTGCACCTGTGTAATCTGCCCCACCTGAATGACATTACCACCATGTTGGCGCTGTTGCGTTGCATGGGTGTGGGGGTCACCATTGATGAGAAGATGGGTGTTGAAGTCGATCCCACCATGATTACGGACTTTACGGCGCCCTACGATCTGGTGAAAACCATGCGCGCTTCCATTTTGGTGCTGGGGCCAATCCTGGCCCGTCACGGGGTTGCCAATGTGTCCTTTCCGGGCGGTTGTGCCATCGGTAGTCGCCCGGTTGATATCCACTTGCGTGGCCTGGAGGCCATGGGGGCCGAGATTCAGGTGGATGAGGGCTACATTCGGGCCAAATCCAATGGCCGCCTCAAGGGGGCTCATATCTTTATGGATATGGTGACCGTCGGCGGTACTGAAAACCTGTTGATGGCGGCGACGTTGGCGGAAGGTACCACGATCCTTGAGAATGCCGCGAGAGAGCCTGAAGTGGTGGATCTGGCCAATTGCCTGGTGGCGATGGGCGCGGACATTAAGGGCATTGGCAGCGACACGCTGACCATTCGTGGTGTGGATAAGCTGAACGGCTGTACTTACTCGGTGATGCCGGATCGTATTGAGACGGGAACCTTTTTGACCGCAGCCGCAGCTGCTCGCGGTCGAGTGTTGTTGAAAGACACCGACGCCCACATTCTTGAGGCGGTGTTGTTAAAATTGGAAGAGGCGGGTGCCCATATCAATACCGGTCCAGATTGGATCGAGCTGGATATGAAAGGCAATCGTCCCAAGGCTGTGAGCCTGAAAACGGCTCCATACCCGGCGTTTCCAACCGATATGCAGGCTCAGTTTACGGCGATGAATGCGGTTGCTGAGGGCACCGGTACGGTGATTGAAACCATCTTCGAAAACCGCCTGATTCAGATTCATGAGCTCAATCGCATGGGGGCCAATATCAAGCTGGAAGGCAATACCGCCATTGTCACCGGTGTTGAAACCTTAAAGGGTGCGCCAGTGATGGCCTCGGATCTGCGCGCGTCAGCCAGCCTGGTGATTGCGGGCATGGTGGCTCAGGGCGAGACCATTGTGGATCGTATTTACCACATCGACCGTGGCTATGAGTGTATTGAAGAGAAACTGCAGCAGCTGGGCGCGAATATTCGCCGGGTGCCGGGTTAACCCCAAGTCTGGGCCGGTTTGACAGCCCGGCCTGATGGGTTTTTCGGAATTTGTTGTCACGCACCTGCCGGCCTTTGGGGCCGCGGGATAAACGCAAGAACCTAAGAATTTAGTTATGTCGCAAATGTTGACCATTGCCCTCACCAAAGGGCGCATTTTAAAAGAAACGTTGCCTTTATTGGCCTCCGCGGGCATAGAGCCTGCTGAAGACATCAGTCAGAGTCGCAAGCTGATTTTTGCCACCAACCAGGAAAATGTGCGCCTGTTGGTGCTGCGCGGCAGTGATGTACCGACCTATGTTCAATTTGGGTCCGCCGATATGGGCATTGCCGGCAAAGATACCTTGATGGAAAGCGGCAGCGATGGCCTGTATGAGCCTGTGGATCTGGGGATTGCCCGCTGCCAGTTGATGACGGCAGCCGTTAAAGGGGTTGAAACCCCACCTGGCCGTATCAAGGTCGCGACCAAATACGTCAATGTGGCGAAGCGTTACTACGCCGCGCAAGGCCGCCAGGCGGATATCATTAAACTGTATGGAGCGATGGAACTGGCACCTATTATGGACCTGGCCGATGAGATCGTGGATATCGTTGATACCGGTAACACGCTGCGCGCCAACGGGCTGGAGCCTCGTGAGCACATCGCCGACATCAGTTCCCGTCTGATCGTAAACAAGGCGTCGATGAAAATGAAGCACGACCGGATTCAACAGGTTATTGATGCGGTTCAGAAAGCGGTTAATCTTGTCTAGTTTCTAGTTTCTAGTTTCTAGTTTCTAGTTTCTAGTTTCTAGTTGCGGTATTTACACGGTTTACACATTGGCGGTATTTCAGTCGTCAGCGTATTTTTTTGAATTTACAGATAGAGATCACACCATGTCCAAGACTCCCATCAAGCAATTGAATGCCAGCGCGACGGATTTTGAACGTCAGCTGGACGCGTTGTTGGCCTGGGAGTCGGTTTCGGATCATGCGGTCGCGGATACGGTGGCCAAGATTCTGGCGGAGGTAAAGTCTCAGGGTGATGAGGCGCTGTTGCGCTACACCAACCAGTTTGATCGGCTGGGGGCTTCTTCGATGGCCGAGTTGGTCATCCCCAAGGCGCGTCTGCAGGAAGCGCTCTCCCGCATCAGCGAGGAGCAGCGCCAGGCGTTGGAAGTCGCCGCCGAGCGCGTGCGCCGCTATCACGAGCATCAAAAACAAGAGTCCTGGAGCTTTACTGAAGCCGACGGCACGGTACTGGGTCAGCAAGTAACCGCGATGGAGCGTGTTGGACTCTATGTGCCCGGCGGCAAGGCATCTTATCCGTCCTCGGTACTGATGAATGCGATGCCGGCCAAGGTGGCGGGTGTCGATGAAGTGGTGATGGTGGTGCCGACCCCGGACGGTGAGGTCAATGAGATGGTGTTCGCTGCCGCGGCCATTGCCGACGTCGATACGGTGATCACCGTGGGTGGCGCTCAGGCCGTTGCGGCGCTGGCCTACGGCACCGAGACCGTGCCGAAGGTGGACAAGATTGTGGGCCCGGGGAACATCTTTGTCGCCACCGCCAAGCGCGCTGTGTTCGGCACAGTGGCAATCGATATGATCGCCGGGCCGTCTGAAATTCTGGTGGTCTGTGATGGCAAGACCAATCCCGACTGGATCGCCATGGATCTGTTCTCTCAGGCAGAGCACGATGAGCAGGCGCAGTCCATTTTGGTGTGTCCGGATGCGGATTTTCTGGCGCAAGTCCAGGACAGCGTGGATCGATTGCTGCCGACCCTGGCCCGCGAGGCCATTGCGCGTCAATCCCTGACCGAACGCGGTGCGTTCATTTTGGTGAAAGACCTGGCGCAGGCCATTGAGGTCAGCAACCGCATTGCGCCTGAGCACCTGGAGTTGTCGGTAGAAGATCCTGAGGCGCTATTGCCCCAGGTGCGTCACGCCGGCGCCATCTTCATGGGGCGGCACACGGCCGAGGCGATTGGGGATTACTGTGCGGGGCCGAACCACGTCCTGCCCACCTCCGGAACGGCTCGCTTTTCATCGCCGCTGGGGGTGTACGACTTCCAGAAGCGCAGCTCGATCATCAACTGTTCCCCGCAGGGCGCGTCTGAGCTGGGCAAGGTGGCGTCAGTGCTGGCACGAGGTGAATCGCTGGAAGCTCACGCTCGCTCCGCCGAGTACCGCATTAAGGATTAACGGACAGTTGTCACCAGGCACCGCTGGAACGCCGCACCACCAGTTCGGTTTTGAGAATCGTATCGCTGGCGGGGTCGCCGTTAATTTGAGCGAGCAGCTTGCGCACAATGACATGTCCACCCTGAGTAATGTTTTGCTTTACGGTGGTCAGTGGTGGTTGAGTGAGGGCCGCCAGCGCAATGTCGTCAAAGCCAACCAGTGCAATATCATCGGGCACTTTGACGCCATATGAGTTGAAGGCGTCAATGGCCGCGATGGCAATCAGGTCGCTTGAGCAAACCGCAGCATCGAATTTTAACCCTTGCTGCATCAGGTCATGGATTTCCGTGTTGGCGTGAGTCATATCGAAAGGTACATTGTGCTGCAGGCTTTTGTCTATCGGTAAGCCCTTTTCCTGCAGGGCTCGACAATATCCGCTGTAGCGTTGCTGGGGTTCGGGAAAGTTGATGTCACCGAAAAAAGCGATGCGCTCCCTGCCCAAGTTGAGCAAATGTTTGGTCGCCAGGTAGCCGCCCAGCTCATTGTTGGTGCCCACGGTGCAATAGTGACTGTTCTCCAGTTCTGCCCCCCAAACCACCATGGGTTTGCCCAGGTCGGCAAGCCGATTCAGATGTTCCTGTTGATTGCCCTGGCCGATGAAGATAATGCCGTCTGTTTGACGAAATGCCCGGCTTCTGTCAATCGTGGGCATGTCCTCGATGGCGATATGGGTCAGCAGCAAATCGTAACCCTGCGCCGTTAGTGCGTCGGCCAGCGAGCCGAGCATCTGCAAGAAAAACATATCGGAAATGTGCTGTCCGGATTTGATGTCGACCATCATGACAACGGCAATCATGTTGGTTTTCTTCAGACGAAAATTGCGCGCTTTTTCATTTAACTGAAAGTTGTGTTCTTCAGCCAGTTTGGCGATGCGCTCGCGGGTTTTGGTGCTGATCAGTGTGCTGCCGGCCAATGCCCGGGATACGGTGGAAACCGAGACGTTGGCGAGCTTGGCAAGCTCGTCCATATTTTTCATTGTCTTGGTGTCATTACTCATACGGGTGTCGGCTCTGGGGGTTGTGCGAAGGATGGTACCATCCCGACAGAGACTTGTCCCACCTGTGGGCGGGGCAAGTCTCTGTCGGGCTTACGCAGATCCCAGCCGGGGATCAGAAGGTGTATTTAAGTTTCAGCTCCGTGGTGCGTCCGGCTATGGAGCGAGCGCGAATGTACTCTGTGCCATCAATCACTGTACTGCCACCTTCCTTCTCCGTCAGTCCAACTTCATCAGTGACGTTGTTCACGGTCAATATCAAGTGCAGTGATTCGGCCAGAGCGAAGTCGGCAAACAGGTTGGCATACACATAACCGTCCATCTCGTAAGTATTGTCATCCTGGTCATAGGCGTCTGTTGTGCCGATAACCGTTGCTCCCACCACGTGCTCACCAAACACGTAGCTCGGCGATAGGCTCCAGACGAAATCCGCCTGGCGGCGAGGGGTATTGCCGATCAGGCTGGGGTCATTGGAAGAAACGATTTCTGCGTCTGTCCAGGTCAAACTGCCGCGCAGTAATAAGTCACCGAATTGGGCCGTACCTTCCAGCTCCAGCCCCAGGGATTCGTAACCGCGCACCCGGGTCGAGCCGTTGGGGTTGGTGGCCTCGGAGTTCACATCGTCGGTCTCCACGTAAAACAGCGTGGAAAAGAGACTGTAATACTCACTGTCCCATTTGACGCCGAGTTCATAGGAGGTTAATTCGTTTTCCACTGAACCACTGGCGGCGGTACCGTTGAGCAGATAGCCGCCGTCGCCGAGACGATCGGCGTTGACCCGCGATCCCTGTGAAACGCTGCCGAAAACGGCTAGGTAATCGGTGACAAGGTAATTGGCGGCCAGAGAATAAGACCAGTAATCCCAGTCGTAATCAAATTTTGAAGAGGTCAGCTGGGCCTGATCAATGTAGGTAACACTGGTCTCGGCCAGCTGGCCCACACTGGTGCCATCGTTGTTGATGTCATCGGCCAAGGTGGTTCCAAAAGCGTAGTGACCATTGGCGTCACCGGTGTCGTAACGCACACTGGCATCGACGGTTAGGCGCTCGGTGAGCTCGGCGTTGACGGACAGATAAAACGCGTCCAGGTCTGCTTCCAGATAGGTGTCGCGCGTGCAGCAGTTACCCCAGTCCGGTGAGCCGTAAGCCAGTTGGCCGTTCTGGGTGAGGCGGTTGCCGCCCGCGTATACATCCATGAGCCGCGCCTGGTCAGAGACGTCTTGCACGTAGGTTTGCCAGAACCAGTCGACATCAATTTCCTGGGTCGCCTTGTAATAGCCAAGGGTTACGTTGATGTTGTCGAAAAACTTGGTTAAACGCAGGTCGTTGGTAAAGTTGTCGAGGCTTTCCAGTTCGTTATCAAAGGTGCGGATGTTTTGTAGCAGACCGTTGCCGTTGAGGCTGGCAACGTCTTCCGCCGACAGCTCAACACCGGCATTGGCGCCGGACACATAGGCCAGGCCGTCAGCGCCGGTACCTGCTAACATTGTCGACAGCGATTCGAGGTCGCTGGTGCTGCCAATGGCGGCGCTGAAGGCGCCGAAAAAGGTGCCGGAATTTTGGTTGTAGCGAAAGCGTTCAGACACAGTCAGGTCCTCGGCAATGTCAAACACAAAATCCATCCCGAAAGACTTGGCTTCACTGTGATTGCCGTCATCGATGCCGCTACGGCGCACGCCGCTGACACCGCCAGTCGTCAGGACGTTGCGCAAATCGTTGCTGATATTGGAGCTGGTGCCCGCGTCGAAGCCGGAAATGCTGCCCTGTGAGCCGGTCATTGGCATGGGCAGGTAGGTGGGTACGCTGTCATTGAGGTATTTGGCGTAGAAACGAACATAGCCTCCGTCAAACTCACGGGTCAGGTTGGCTTTGATCTGACCGCCCTTGGAGGCGTTAAAGTCCACTTCTCTTGCACCTTCACCCTCGCGGTAAAATCCCCCCACGTGGAAACGCCACTCATCATTTATGGGGCCGCCGTACTCAAAATCCGTGCGGAAGTTATCGTAGTCCAGGCCGGTGGCAATCGACACGCTGCCGCCTTCGTCCTCGCCGGTCTTGCTGATGAAATTGATGATGCCGGCGGGAGCGTTACTGGTGGCAGTGGCCGCGGTGCTGCCCTTAAGGGCCTCAACCGTGCGCACGCTGCTGTCAATTCGCAGAAACTGGTCCGCGGTACCGACAACGATGTCGCCAAACTGCATGATCGGCATGCCATCTTCCTGCAGTTGCACAAACTTGGAGCCGCCCGCTGCAACAGGGACGCCACGCACGGCGATATTGGTATTGCCTTCGCCAGCGGAGGATTCGGAGCGAATGCCCGGGATAGTCCTCAGAACCTCAGCGGCAGAGCGGGGGGCAAGCTGCGTGATCTGCTCTTCGCTCAAGGTGTTGATGGACACGGTGGCGTCAAATTTGGATACGCCCTTCTTGGGGGTGCCGGTTACCACCACTTCTTCCAGGACACCCGCCAATGCAGGTTGGGCGACGCTGGTAACTAGCAGTGCTGAGGCCAGAGCGGTTAAGCGAAAGCGTGACTGGGTCATAGTCTTCTCCGATTATTATGGTTTTGTTTTTTTATCGTTATCCCTGTGATTGGTCACAGGGGCATGTTGGGGCGAGCGGGTTGGCTGCCTCCCCTTCTCCAGTTGGGATGCCCGATCTCACCGGGCTGTTTCTCAACTTATAGAGTCTTTTGCAATCGATTGCAAGAAAGTTTAAGTTTTTCCTGTAATAACACCATTTGTTGAATGTCCGATTATTAATAAGGAGCCGGGATGTCCAGCGTGAAAGCGGGTGATATGGAGAGTCCGAGCCGGTCACCCGCGGTTTCTGCGCAGGGGGCGATGCAGAGAAGTTGGCGCCTGTCAAAATCAGTCTTAAGGACGGTCATGGCGTACAGGTGATCGCTGTTAGGCAGCCTTCCATTGTTGCTGAACAGCGGCTGCCAGGGGCCTTCTGGTTGACTTGCGCGATAGAGTCGTATGGCTTTTTCCACCTCGTGTTCCGCTTGCGACTCTGTCAGGCGGTCACAGGTTGCGACCACCAGGTAGTACTCCTGGCGTGTTTGATCGACATAGATTTTCGGCAACTCAATCTGGGTAAACGTCTGGCTTTCAGGCAGCAGGATGGGGGGCAGTAATTCGCCCATGCTCAGCTCTCCGCCCCGGTAATCCAGCCGGGCTTGGGCGATGGCGCCACGGGTTGGGCTTACCTTGGCAGCCCACAGGGCGCGTAGCTCCCCGGTAAGAGTGCGAAAGATAAACGGATCTCGCCAAGCGAGAATCGGGCCGCCTTCTTCGCCGGCGTTATGACCCAGTTGCTCAAGAGGGGGGAGGTAATAGCCGCTGGTCAGGATGTTGTCGAAATCCACAACCGGGCACGACAGGGGGGTGTTGCCAAAGCGCTCGATATGACGTCCGTCCGGACTGTAGGCGACCCCCATGTTCTGGATGAAGGTGTGGTCGGGGTCTCCCGCGTACAGGCCGGTGTAGCCTGCGGCCAAACGACCGTCTTCCAGAATAAAACTGCATCCGCTCCAGACGTTGCGCACATCCTGTCCGTTGGGGGCTGAACCGGCGGCATGGAAGCTTCCTTTGTCCCACCACTGCCCGCCAGCATCCACGGACTCGAAATGTCGGATGTGAAAAGGGTAGTGGTTGCGTTCAGCGGGCAGCAAGCGTGAACCATCCGGTTTTTGACGGTTCACGGCCAAACAGTACAGGTGCAGAACGCCTTCGTTTTCGAACGACCAGGCATCCCATAAATACAGTTCGGGGTGGCGGATTCCGCTGCTGAAGGGTGTCTGGTGGGGCGGGGGTATCAACTCATACATGTTCGGAAACCTTATCGGGAAACGGATTCAGGGCGTGCGGATTCGGCCAGCAGCAAGGCTCCGACAGTTCCGGCCTGGTTGCTCAGTTCGGGTGACTGGATGTAGCTGTCCAGAGACCCAAGGCGCTCGTGCAGTGGCAAATAGTTATTGAATCGCTCCAAAAAGCGGGTCCGGGTTTTGTCCAGCAAGCCGGGGTACTGCATCACCCCTCCGCCAAGAATAATGGTTTCTGGTGAGAGTACCGCCGTCAGGTTGATGCACATGCTGGACAGGTAGTCGGCTTGAATGTCCCAGGCGGGGTGGTCGCCGGTGAGAGTCTCTGCGGCCATGTTCCAGCGATCTCCAAGTGCGGGACCACAGGCGAGCCCCTCCAGGCAATCGCCGTGGGAGGGGCAGTGACCACGGTAGTTGTCGTCAGGGTGTCGGGGGACTTGCATGTGCCCCATCTCCGGATGGATCAGTCCGTGGAGTATCTTGCCGTCGATAATGGCTCCGCCCCCGATGCCGGTACCAACGGTGATGTACACCAGTGAAGAGTGTCCGCGTCCGGCGCCACAGTGGAACTCTCCCAGGGCGGCGCCATTGACGTCTGTATCAAAAGCGACCGGTACCCCCAAAGACGTGCGCAGCGCCTCGACAATCGGGTAATGAGCCCAGCCGGATTTGGGGGTATTAAGGATGTGGCCGAAGTCGTGGCTGTTGCTATCCAGACCCACGGGACCAAAGCAGGCCAGCCCCAGTGATTGCAGGGTGCCGTGTTTGAGTTGGGCCTCTTGGAAAAAACTCCTCACCCGGCTCAATGTTTCAGTGGGTGAAGTGGTGGGGAATGAGGCGCTGGCCAGAATCGTGTTCCGGTCGCTGGCCAGCGCGCAGCAAAACTTGGTGCCGCCGGCTTCAATTGCTCCAATCATGAAAGCTACCTGTGGTCAGTGGTACCTTTGCTTGCAAGGCACCAGAATCGGGTATTGTGTTTATTTTCAGGAATAGCATGCCTCAAAACCAAAATGATTGCAATCGATTGCATGATGTGATTTTATGTTTTCATCGCGGGCCTGAAAGGGCCTGTGACATCTCAAATAGCTTCTAAAGCGCGATTACCATAATAACGAAAGTGATAAATGTCGGAGAGAGAGCATGAATCAGATTGGACAAGCCAAGTGTCTGGGTGGGGCTTCTGAGCGTGAGGCCGAAGTGCTTCACAGTCGGACCCTGATCAAGGGACTGACCTATGTGATGTTTTTGGTGTTCGCGATGACCACCGATGCCGTGGGCGTCATCATCCCCGAGCTGATTCGCGAGTTTTCTCTGAGTCATACAGCCGCCGGTGCCTTCCACTATGTGCCCATGGCAGCGATTGGCTTAAGCGGTATCCTGCTGGGGTTTCTGGCTGATAAATTCGGGCGTAAGCTCACTGTCATTCTGGGGTTGATTCTCTATGCGTTGGCCTGCTTTCTCTTTATCGCAGGCAGCACCTTTGGATTTTTTGTCGCCTTGCTGGCTGTATCCGGAGTCGCCATTGGTGTGTTCAAAACCGGCGCTCTGGCGCTGATTGGCGATATCTCCTCATCCGGTCGCGAACACACTAGCACCATGAATCTGGTGGAGGGATTCTTTGGTGTGGGGGCCATTGCTGGGCCGGCACTGGTGGCTTACTTGCTGGCCAATGGCGTGTCCTGGAAGTATTTGTACGTCATTGCCGGAGGCATTTGTATGGGCTTGGTGGTGTTGGCGGCTTGTGTCAATTACCCCGTGACTCAGGGGGCTCATCGGCCTCAGGTGGATCTTCGGCGGACCTTGGCAATGACTCGCAACCCTTACGCTCTGGGCTTCTCTCTGGCGGCGGCGCTTTACGTTGGCACAGAGGCGGCCATATATGTCTGGATGCCGACTTATCTTCTGGGTTATGACGGCTCGGCGGTGTGGCTGGCCAGCTATTCGTTGACCGTATTTTTTGTATTGAGAGCCGGCGGTCGTTTTCTGGGGGGCTGGGTGTTACAGCGTTGCCGCTGGACGGCGGTAATGCTGTGGTTCAGTGCGGCGATATTTTTGTGTTACCTGGGCAGTATGATTTTCGGGGTGGGTGCGGCAGTGTATTTATTGCCACTGTCCGGGCTGTTTATGTCGATGATGTATCCCACCATTAACTCAAAAGGCATCAGCTGCTTTCCCAAGGGCGAGCATGGCACGGTCGCAGGCGTGATTCTGTTTTTTACGGCGCTGGCCGCCGCTGCGGGGCCCCTGCTCATGGGGGTCTTCAGTGATTTAATGGGGGGGGATGCCCGATATGGTTTTTATCTGGCCACCGTGTTTGCCGGATTGCTGTGTTTGGGCATGCTCTATAACCATCTGCGCAACCCTACCCGGCAGTTACTGGCGGCGCTGGAGGCCAGTGAGTACAGTGGCCGATCGAGTGAATAGCCGTGCGCCTCGACCTTGTGAAAGTGATTCTGCCTAACGCTAGTTGTTGCTGGGTTTAACCCCCAGCGTGGCGTTGACCACCATGGCCTCGCCGTTGCGAAGTACTTCAATTTCAATCTCATCGCCAGGCCTGCCCTGCGCCACTTGCATCATGCTTAAGCGTCCGTCACTGACGGCAATGTCGTTCATGCGCAGGATAATATCCCCTGGCCTCAGCCCGGCCTTGTGGGCGGGACTGTTATTGTAGATGGCGGTGATGATGACCCCGGTAGAGGACTGCAGTTTGAAGGACATGGCCAGCTCTGGCGTCATCTGTTGTGCTTCAATACCCAGCCAGCCGCGAACCACCTGGCCGTAGCTCACCAAATCCTGCATGGCTCTGATGGCGGTGTCAGCAGGGATGGCAAACCCAATCCCCACTGAAAACCCGGTCTTATCCAGAATGGCGGTGTTGATGCCGAGCAAATTGCCGCGAGCGTCAATCAGGGCGCCGCCAGAGTTGCCCGGGTTGATGGCGGCGTCGGTCTGGATGTAATTTTCGTAGGTGTTGATGCCCAGCCCATATCGGCCTGTGGCGCTGATAATGCCCTGGGTCACTGTTTGTCCGACCCCGAAAGGGTTGCCGATTGCCAGCACAACGTCTCCAATATGAGCGTTGGCCGGGTCGCCTAGGTTAATGGCGGTGAGCCTGTCCAATTCTATTTTCAGAACCGCCAGATCACTTTCCGGGTCGGTGCCGATTAAGGTGGCCTGGGCTTCTCGGCCGTCTTGCAGCAGCACCAGGATTTCATCGGCACCTTCGATGACGTGATTGTTGGTCAGCAGATAGCCTTCCGTGCTGATAATGACCCCTGACCCCAGTGCGGATTGCATGCGCTCTTGTTGAGGCAGGTCCGAATTGTTGAAAAAGTGCCGGAACAGCGGGTCGTCCAGTAGCGGGTGGCGGCGACTTTTCAGCTTGGTGCGGGTGTAGATGTTCACCACCGCCGGGGCGGCACTGTCTACCGCGTCGGAATAAGAGATCGGGCCGCTCCACTCGTTGGGGTTGCTGGCGCTGGGGCTGAGGTTACCAATGTGGAAGTTTTTGTCGGAAAACTTCTGTTCGCCATTGCGGTCACTGTTTACCCACAAAATGATGCAAAAGCCAAGCAGCAGGCCGGTAACAACGGGCCAGCCGATGAATTGTGTCAGGCGGGATAGTGACAAGAGGAGCTCCGCATTTGCTGGTGTTTGAGTGGTGTTGATCGAGCAAGGTGTGAATTATAGGGTGCAAAGTGGCCGGGATGCCAGCGCGTGGTTGTTGACGGGGGAATTACGCTTTGAGGCCCCCGGCCCCTGTCATCTCGATGCGCCCTCGTGGTGTTTGAAGGCGCGGATCGAAGCTGACGTGCCATGCCGTCAGCGTTGGAGGGGGCGTCGGGAAATAGCTCTTCAGGAGGTGGCTTTGCTGGCGCCATTTTCCGTTGTTTGGTCGTGGCCAAAGTCTTCGCTCAGCTGGCCTTTGCCGCTGGGGGAGCGGGGAGCCCAGTCGCGGGGGGCTTCGGCGGCAGAGTCATCCCCTGAGCCTGTGGCCTTATTGGTGTCGTGGGTGAGCAGTTTGCCGTCGCCGGCGTCAATCAGCTGGCGGCTCATGTCCGGGGTCGTCAGTTTGAGTGCGCTTTCTGCCAAATATTCATGAACTTCTTTGTAGCTCTGGGTCAGTTTGTTGACCAGTTGAGACGTTTCGGTGAAATGCTCGGTGATCTCATGCTGATACGTTTTCAGCTGATCTTCCGCTTTCTTCAGGCGGTCTTCGAGTTCGCGGTTTTCCTGTTCATCGGGGTGCAGGGCTTTCACCAGAATGACTCCGAGTACGCCGCCGATAATGAGGGCTGCAATTGCGATCATGACAAGTGTGCTGAGTGGGAACACCGTAATCTCCTGTTGATGGGTGGAATCTCATAGTGGTTGAGGCCAGCATCCAGCGAACCCCCAATCATTGGTGCATTCGGTGTGAAGAATGCCGGGGTCTTTGGCGGTTGGCTGTGTACGCGCGTTGCCTAGCTGTGTTTGGGGAATCGCCTGTGCCGGTTAGATGTCAAAGGCAACACAGTAGGTCGATTCCAGCGCCCACGGCCTGGCCGCGCCATATTACATGAACAATGGTGGCCGTTGTTATATGGATATTTGTTATTATAAGCCCTTTCTATGCGACAGCGCTTCCTATTTCTAGGGGAAACTGGCCACATGAGCTGGCGAAAATGTAGGGGGGAGCACTTGTGGGTGACGCCGGCGCCTCAATTTCTGTGAGGCAAGGGCTTGTCAGGCCGGGCAGCTGACTTTTCTGTACCCGTCTCTCCTATTGAAGGCCGGCAGACACAACGGTGAATTGCGCAGCGTTTGCCCGGGGAGAAGCTTGCGCCCCCGAGGGCTCGCGGCTACAGTGGGCGCCTTTTTAAGATCACCTGCAGTGCCCATTGCACAGGCGCGGTGGCGAAAAATGTTGTGCAATCGCCTGAGTGTACACACGTTAATGTTATCAACAGATTAAGGGTTGGGCGCTGTACGGCACCAGCATACATAAAGATATGGATAAGAACGGGACGCCGCTGGAGCGCTATCAGAAAGATTTACAGCGGGAAGGGTTTAAGCACGATCCGGCCCAGGAAATGGCTGTGCGACTGCTGCAGGACCTCTACGATCGGCTGGTGGCGGCAAGGGCCGCTGAGCAGCCGGCGCCCGGGGTTTGGGGTAGGCTAAAGAATGTCTTTGTGGTTGAGCCCCGGCGCGAGCTGCAAAAGGGCCTGTATTTTTGGGGGGGGGTAGGCCGGGGGAAGACCTACCTGATGGACAACTTTTTTGAAAGCTTGCCCTTTCCCGAAAAAATGCGGGCCCATTTTCACCGTTTTATGCGCCGTGTGCATCAGGAACTGCGCACGCTGGATGGTCAGAAAAACCCCCTCAACACCGTGGCTGACCGCCTGGCACAAGAGGTGCGGGTGATTTGTTTCGATGAGTTTTTTGTGTCTGACATCACCGACGCCATGATTCTGGGTACCTTGATGCAGGCCCTGTTCGACCGCGGGGTGTCGCTGGTGGCGACGTCTAACATTGTCCCTGATGGCCTGTATAAGGACGGTCTACAGCGGGCGCGTTTTTTGCCCGCCATTGAGATGCTGAATAAGCATACCCAAGTGGTCAATGTGGACGGTGGCGTCGATTATCGTCTGCGTGCCCTGGAGCAGGCGGAGTTGTACCACTATCCGCTGGACGCTGAGGCGGATGCCAGTCTGTTGGCCAGTTTTGAAAGTCTGGTGCCGGATAAGGAAGAGATACGCGCCAATATTGAAGTGGAGGTTGAGGGGCGGCCCATTGCAGCCCGGTTTGAGGCGGAGGATGTCGCCTGGTTTGACTTTATGGCTTTGTGCGATGGCCCGCGTTCGCAGAATGACTATATTGAACTGGCGAAAGAGTATCATGCGGTGTTGGTGGCCAATGTGCCGGCCTTGGCCCGCGATAGCGATGATCAGGCCCGTCGGTTCATTAATATGGTGGATGAATTTTACGACCGCAACGTCAAGTTGATCATCTCGGCGGAGAAACCGTTGGCGGAAATCTACGGCGGCGGCAAGTTGAATTTTGAGTTTGAGCGGACCACCAGCCGGTTGCTGGAGATGCAAAGCCGGGAGTATCTTGCGGCCCCCCACCGACCCTGATGGGGGGTTCGTATTGGCGGCGCAGAGTTGGATATTTGCCTTGCGCTGCCAGTTTTGAATCTATATACTCCGCGCTCCCATTTTTGGGACTTGTTTCAAAATATTCGTCGAAGGCAAATACAACATGAAGACTATTAGTGCCAAACCAGGATCAGTTCAGCAGGACTGGTTCATTGTCGACGCAGAAGGCAAAACTTTGGGCCGTATGGCTGCAGAGATCGCAACCCGTCTGCGCGGAAAGCATAAGCCAGAATACACCCCTCACTGTGACACCGGCGATTACATCGTTGTGGTTAACGCTGAGAAAGTGCGTGTGACTGGTAACAAAGCCAAAGGCAAGATCTACCACAGCCACACCGGCTATCCTGGTGGTCTGAAATCCATCAGCTTCGAAAAGCTGATTGAGAAAGCCCCTGAGCGTACTATCCAGAGTGCTGTAAAAGGCATGTTGCCCCGTGGGCCACTGGGTCGTGCAATGTTCAAAAAATTGAAAGTTTACGCTGGCACTGAGCACCCGCACGCTGCTCAACAGCCTAAAGAACTGAACATCTAATCAGGAGCTGATAATAATGGCTGCAACACAATACTACGGTACCGGACGCCGTAAAACTTCTACAGCTCGTGTATTTATTTCACAGGGCAGTGGCAATATCGTTGTTAACGATAAAACTCTGGATGAATACTTCGGACGCGAAGTGGCTCGCATGATCGTACGTCAGCCTCTTGAGCTGGTCGACATGGTTGAAAAGTTCGACATTAAAGTTACCGTTAAAGGCGGTGGTAGCTTTGGTCAGGCTGGTGCGATTCGTCACGGTCTGACACGTGCTCTGATGGAGTACGACGAGAGCCTGCGTCAGTCTCTGCGTGCAGCGGGTTACGTTACTCGTGATGCTCGTGAAGTTGAGCGTAAGAAAGTGGGTCTGCGTAAAGCGCGTAAGAAACCACAGTTCTCGAAGCGTTAATTCGTTTCTGCATCGGTGCCTGGTGTCGTCCCTGTTGGGTGTGCCTGGGGCCGATTTGCACAAAATTGGCCCAGATTGGACACAGTCTGGGCTTTTTTTTGCGCCGAAGCCTGGAATGCCCAATGAGAAACAAGGAATACCCTTATAGCCTAAGTGGTTTATACCTTGTCAGGGATAGGCAACTTCTTTAAGATGTGGCGATTTATATAAACTGTTTTAGACAACCGTAAATCTTTAAAATTCAGTAAGTTACTGTTTGTTTTATAGGCAGGTTGCGGCCAGTTTAGCAAACACATGTAACGCTGTTATGGGAGAAAATCGTCATGAGTAATGACGGAGTAAACAACGGTCGACGCCGTTTTCTGACAGCCGCCACCTCCGTAGTCGGTGCTGTTGGTGTGGTGGGGGCCGCTGTTCCATTTGTGGGGTCATGGAATCCTAGTGCAAAGGCGAAAGCTGCCGGCGCACCAGTGAAAGCGAACTTGAGTAAAATCGAACCCGGTCAGATGATCGTCGTAGAGTGGCGTGGTAAGCCGGTTTATGTGGTGCGTCGGACGCCGGAAACCCTGGCGGACCTGGCTAAACTGAACGATGAGGTTCGCGATCCTGAATCTCTGGAGCCACAACAGCCTGCATACGTTAAAGGTTTAGCTCGTACCATCCCTGGTAAAGAAGAATTCCTGATTATCCTGGGCCTGTGTACCCACTTGGGTTGCGCACCTATGTATCGCCCGGAAGTTGGCGCTGCAGATCTGGGTGGCGATGAGTGGCTGGGTGGTTTTTTCTGCCCCTGTCACGGTTCCAAATACGACCTTTCCGGACGAGTTTACAAGGGTGTTCCTGCCCCGACTAACCTGGAAGTTCCCCCACACTCATACAACACTGACACGGTGATTACCGTCGGTGTGGACCAGGAGGCTTGAGCATGAGCAAATGGACTGAATTTATGGGTTGGGTCGACGCACGCTTGCCGGTAACGCGCGCGTGGGAAACCCACATGAGCAAGTACTACGCTCCCAAAAACTTTAACTTCTGGTACTTCTTCGGGGTTCTGTCAATTCTGGTGTTGGTCAACCAGCTGTTAACCGGTATCTGGTTGACCATGAACTTCACCCCAAGTGCCGAAGAGGCTTTTGCCTCCGTTGAATACATCATGCGGGATGTGGATTACGGCTGGCTGTTGCGATATATGCACTCCACTGGTGCCTCGGCGTTCTTTATCGTGGTCTACCTGCACATGTTCCGCGGTTTGATGTATGGCTCCTATAAGGCACCTCGAGAGCTGGTGTGGATCTTTGGCATGACCATCTACCTGGCGCTGATGGCCGAAGCCTTTATGGGCTATGTGCTTCCTTGGGGACAGATGTCCTACTGGGGTGCACAGGTGATCGTTTCTCTGTTTGGTGCTATTCCGGTGGTGGGCGATGACCTGGTCCAGTGGATTCGTGGTGACTACCTGATTTCGGGCGCAACGCTGAACCGTTTCTTCTCGCTGCACGTGGTTGCCCTGCCAATTGTGATTCTGGCTTTGGTGGTGATGCACATTCTGGCGCTGCACGAAGTGGGGTCTAACAACCCTGACGGTGTCGAAATCAAGAAGAACAAAGACGAAAATGGCATTCCCAAAGACGGTGTTCCTTTCCACCCGTTCTACACCGTGCACGATCTGGTGGGGGTGACGGTCTTCCTGTTCGTCTTCTGTTTTGTGCTTTTCTTTATGCCGGAAATGGGCGGTTTCTTCCTGGAGTACGCAAACTTTGAGGAAGCCAACGGTCTGAAAACACCACCGCACATTGCGCCGGTCTGGTATTTCACGCCTTTCTACGCAATTTTGCGTGCCGTAACCGTTGATATCGGCCCCCTGAGCTCCAAGTTCCTGGGTCTGGTGGCCATGGGCGGTGCGATTGCGATCCTGTTTGTCCTGCCTTGGCTGGACAAGAGCCCGGTGAAATCCATGCGTTACAAGGGCTTTATGCCGCGCGTATCGCTGATGCTGTTCGCCGCCATGTTCGTGGTGCTGGGTTACCTGGGTGTTAAGGCGCCTACAGAAGGTCGTACAGTGCTGGCTCAGTTGGCGACGGTGTACTACTTTGCCTACTTTATCCAAATGCCAATGTTCACCAACCCACTGCAGAAGCAAACCGGTATTGTGAACATCATTATCAGTGTTGTTCTGGGCGCTATGATGCTGTACATGTCCTGGGCCAAAGTGGGTGTCATTCCGCTGTTCATCACTCTGTTCGGCACGGCTATGGGCTTGTTTGTGATCGCGACGCCATGGTTGACGGCGAAAGACAGTGTCTCTGCTGAGCCGGCTCGAGTGCAGTCCAAGGGACTGTCAAAAGGACTGGTATGGGGTGGTTTCCTGTTGTTCCTGTTCTTCACCGTTGCGCCCATCAAAGCCGTGGCTGCCACTGGTGCCTTTGACTGTGGCTCCATTCAGTGTGATGAGATGGTGCCGGACCTGCACGACAAGGCCTCCCTGCAAAGCGGTGCCAAGTGGTTTGCCAACTACTGCATGGGGTGCCACTCGGCAAAGTTCTCGCGCTACGGTCGCGTAGCAGATGATCTGGGCATTCCTCATGAAGTAATGATGGAAAACGTTGTGTTTGGCGACCAGAAAATCGGTGATTTGATGGAAATCCCGATGCAGCCGGATCAATCCAAAGCCTGGTTTGGGGCAACGCCTCCAGACCTGACTTTGGTCGCCCGCGCACGCTCTCCGGAGTGGTTGTATACTTACCTGCGCAACTTTTACAAAGACGATTCCCGTCCTACGGGCGTGAATAACAAGGTTTTTGACAAGGTTGCCATGCCTCACGTATTGCTGGAGCTCCAGGGTTTGCCAGAATGCGCGCCAGGGCCGAAGCTGGATCATCACGGTAAAGTCATTCGTGATCCTGTGACCGGGGAAGCCATTGCAGAAGGCCATTGTGGCAGCCTGCAAGTGGGTGAGGTGAAAGGCAGCATGAGTGAAGAGGAATTTGATAAGGCGGTTTACGACCTGGTCAACTTTCTGGAGTACGTGGCCGAGCCTGTAGCGGTCGACCGCGAGCGTATAGGAACGTATGTGTTGTTGTTCCTGTGTGTGTTGTTTGTGTTTGTGTACTTGCTGAACCGCGAATATTGGAGAGATATCCACTAAATCGCTGTGTTTTAGCTTACCGGGCGGCCTGCAAATGCAGTCCGCCCGTTTGTGTTTTTAAATTCTATTATTTGAGGTGAAGCCAATGGGCGTTGTGGCCAAGCGTTCTTCCATGACCTATTTCTCCGATGCATGTGATCATTACAGTCATCGTGTTCGTATTGTGCTGGCAGAAAAGGGTGTTTCCGTTGATATCATCGATGTAGATCCCAAGAACAAGCCGGAAGAATTGGCAGAATTAAACCCTTACAATGCGTTGCCAACCCTGGTTGACCGCGACCTGTCTCTGTACGAAACCAAGGTCATGATGGAGTATCTGGATGAGCGTTTCCCGCATCCTCCTCTGTTGCCGGTGTATCCGGTTGCCCGTGCCCAGACCCGTTTGTGGATGCATCGTATTGAAAACGACTGGAGCCCTCTGGTAGACACCATTCTGAACGGTAAAAACAAGGAAGCGGCAGCGAAAGCACGTAAAGAATTGAAAGAAAGCCTGCTGACCATTGCCCCTATTTTTGCTGAACTGCCCTACTTTATGAGTGAAGAGTTCACCATTGCCGATTGTTGTCTGGCACCCATCTTGTGGCGTTTACAGATAATGGAAATCGAGCTGCCCAAAACCAAACAAGCCAAGCCTTTACAGGATTACATGGACCGTTTGTTTGCTCGTGAATCTTTCCAGGAAAGTCTGACGGAAATGGAAAGAGAGATGTGCCTCTAAGCGGGAGCTTTGGGACTTTTCTTGGATGACGGGCGTCTTTACGGCAGCTGGTGATTCAAGTGAAGTATTCAAAAGGCTTGTGCAGGTTCAAGTACAGTTACAGGTTCAGCTTTCGGTGTGGCCAACGGGCGTTATTGTCCGTGCTTGCTGACTGCTGAACATCGGCAAAGACAATTGCGGTAGTTGCAGGAGTTTGTGGTAATGGGTATGACGTCTAGCCGTCCGTATATGATTCGGGCGCTGTATGACTGGATTGTGGATAATGAGTGTACGCCGTATTTGCTGGTGGATGCTCACGCTTCCGATGTGGAGGTGCCTCAGCAGTATGTCAACAAAGATGGTCAAATCGTATTGAACATTGCTCCCACAGCGGTGGTGGGGTTATCCATCGAAAATGCTTCAGTAAGCTTTAATGCTCGTTTTGGCGGTATCCCAACCAATATCTACGTGCCGTGTTCCGGTGTTTTGGGCATCTACGCGCGGGAGAACGGTCAGGGGATGATTTTTGAGCACGAACCTGACGTAGACCCTGAACCGCCAACTCCGCCCACCAAGCCGGAGAAAATCGAGAGCACTTCGACCGACAGCAAGCGTCCCAGCCTGAAAGTGGTCAAGTAAAGGCCGGGGTGGATAGCTGCTGGCAAGTGTCGGTGGCAGTCATTGTCGACGCAGGCAAAGGTCCACGGTGGAAAGGCTTGGGCAAGTGCTCGAAACGCACAAGCCCGGAGCAGAACAAAACAAAAAAGGCGCTGCCGCTGGGTGAGCGCCTTTTTTGTTTTTACGCAAAGGCGCTCTGTTGAAGAGTGAATGTGGGGATGATGAAAATGTGTGTCCGAAGCACTATTGAGTGGGTGGTTGATGTCCAAGCCAAAAAGTAAGACGGAAAAAAAGATTGATAACAATATTCGTGTGGCGCTGACGGAGGTGTGTGAGCAGTGTCTGGGGGAGCTCCCAGGCTTCCAGTGGCTGACCCATCAGGCAAACTACACGAATTTCCCTGCCAGTTTGCTGGTCACTTGTGTGTTTGATTCCGAGGCACACCGGCAGCAGGCTGAAGCGTCAGGTGAGACGCAGAAGCTGCAGAAGCAGATACAGGTCAGACTACTGAAAATCGGGGTCAAATTCAAAGCGCTGTCGCGGCAGGTGTTGTTTGATTCGGAAGAGCTGTGTGACCAACAACACGCAGGCGACTGGGCTGCACGACTGGCGTCGCGTGAAGGGCGCGCGGTGTCCCCCAACCGTCCTCACTAGCATCAGTTGCCCTTGCGGTTTAGCCCAAGCCGTCGGTTCGGCAACCTCCTATATCGACCTCCGGGAGGCATAAAAAAGGCGACCCATGTCTGGGTCGCCCGGATACCGGCCTTGGCAAAGATTGGCAGTACTTTATTGCTGCAATTCTTTCTCGCTGAACTGGCCCGCAAAGAGGATGCTGGACAGGTAGCGTTCACTGGAGTCCGGCAGGATCACCACGATATTTTTGCCGGCGTTGTCGGGGTGTTCGGCTTGCTTGAGGGCGGCACACAGGGCGGCCCCGGAAGAGATACCTGCCAGAATGCCTTCTTCTTTCATCAATCGGTGGGCCATCTCTATTGCGTCTTCATTGCCCACCTGTTCAGTGTCGTCGACCAGAGAGAGGTCCAGGTTGGCGGGAATGAAGCCGGCTCCGATGCCCTGAATTTTATGGGGGGCGTGGGTCAGCTCTTCGCCGGCCAGGGATTGGGAGATAATGGGGGAGGAGGTCGGCTCCACGGCGACGGTTTTCACCGGTAATCCTTTGGTGTTTTTCAGGAAGCGTGAAACCCCGGTGAGAGTGCCACCGGTACCCACACCGGCAACAAAAATATCAACTTTACCGCCGGTATCCTCAAAGATCTCCGGGCCGGTGGTTTTTTCATGGATTTCCGGGTTGGCGGGGTTTTCGAACTGCTTGGGCATGAAGGTGTTGTCGGGGTCTTTGGCCGCAATTTCTTCCGCTTTGGCAATGGCTCCTCCCATGCCTTTCTCGCCGGGGGTCAGTTCCAGCTCGGCGCCCAGGGCTTTGATCAGCTGACGGCGTTCAAGGCTCATGGTGTTGGGCATGGTCAGGATCAGTTTGTAGCCCCTGGCGGCGCAGACAAATGCCAGGGCAATCCCGGTATTACCGCTGGTGGGCTCTACCACCGTCATGCCGGGCTTTAACACTCCGCGCTTTTCGGCGTCCCAGATCATGTTGGCACCAATGCGGCATTTAACGGAAGTGGCCGGATTGCGGGACTCTATTTTGACGAAGACGTTTTTATCCGTAATTCGGTTGAGTTTGACCAGAGGTGTGTGACCTATTGTCTGTGAATTGTCTTGGTAAATCGTGCTCATCGCTCCCGTCCTTAGTTTGTTATAGGTAGGCAATCAGTTATTGAAGCGCACACGGATAGTGCTGGCAAGAAAAACAGCCTATATAGCGATTTAAAATTACTAGTTGTTTGCTAATTCCTAATTCGTATTGGTGAGTTGCTTGCAAGTCCTTAATACTGAAAGCGTAACTCCTTAGAAAACATAATTAAAAGGAACGTACTATGGCCATTCTGGAACATACGCTTGGAATTTTGTTGCACCCGGATAGTGAGTGGAAAGCCATCCGTAATGAGCGACATTCTTTCTTGCAGGTTTTTCTCAGTCACGTCCCCTTCCTGGCATTAATCCCGACCATTGCCTCCTATTATGGCGTCACACAGGTTGGCTGGACCATTGGAGATGGCGATCCGATCCGGCTGACTGCAGGCAGTGCGATGAGTCTGTGTGCGGCAACCTATGTTGCTCTGCTCGCCGGAATATACATTCTGGGGGAATTCATCAATTGGATGGCAAAAACCTACGGTGTCAGAGACAGCGATGATAAACGGCATTACGAAGGCACCGCCCTGGCAGTGTATGTATCGACGCCGATTTTTTTAGCCGGTATTTTTCAGGTTTACCCCGATCTTTGGTTGAATGCGATTGCGACGGTGATTGCGGGAATCTACGCGGTATACCTCGTGTACGAAGGCATCCCAATTTTAATGAACATCAGTAAGGATCAGGCATTTATGTACGCCACTTCGGTGGTCACGGTAGGTCTGGTAATGATGGTGGTTGTCCGCGTTGGTTCTGTGCTGGTGTGGGGCATGGGCATGGGTCCCGTCTACGTGGATTGACCACTTTAACGGTGGACAAACAGCGCTGGCGACGGTTAAGCACCGGCTTGCGTGGTGTGGTTGGTTAATCGACAGATTCGAATTGAAAAAGGGCCGTATGGCCCTTTTTTTGTGGATAACGTTTTAATACGCAATCATTCTTAAATTATCGGCATCTTCAGAAGGTTCAACCCGGGCGGATACCGAACATCTCCAACAGCTGACGCAGGCTGCCTACCCCGATGTTCAGGTACTTGAGGCCGTCCTCGCTGAGAAGCCAGAACAGCGCACTAGAGTTGAGTATCACAGTCACCCAAAAGGTGAAACGAAACGCTGTTTTCCTGGATTTATGCCGCAGTATTTGTTGAGCGAAAGCCGCGCCTGGCCAGCCGCCAATCAGAGCAAAGAGGTGAAGGCTGCTTTCCTGGATCCGCCACTGGTTTTTTTGGGCCGCGAGTTTATCCCGCAAGTAAGCAATAAACGTTACCAGGCTGATGCTGACGTAAAACAGCAGGATTTCAACGGGCAATCTTTGCTGTAAGTGAGCGCCTGCCAGCACCAGCAGGAAGGCGCTGGCGAGCAGCAGGGACAGGGCGCCAGACGGGTTCTTTGGGGACGTGGCTTTAGTGGCTTTAACTCCCGGAATACGGACCTGGACCGCACAGGGCCGTCCCTGCCGGTCGGTGGCGGTTTTGAAAACCACGGACTGGCCAATCCCCTCGAAGGCTGGGCGGTTGAGAATGTCCGATCTATGGAAAAAAATCTTTCCGTGGCCGTTATCCTGATGGATAAAACCAAAACCTTTGTCAGGGTGCCACTGGGTCACGGTGCCTGAATATTTCATGGCCTTTTGCTGCTCCTGTTGCAGGCATGAGGGGTGTTGGCTGCGCTTGTCCGTCAGCGGCTACCGCAGTTATTCATATCGACACGCACTCATGGCTACAGCATTGGGGGCACGGGGCAGTCCAAACAGTCGGCGATGGCGCGGAAGAGTTCATATTCCTGTGGGTCTACGGTGCCGTCGTGTTGAATGCAGGTGATCATGGCTTTCAGCAGCGCGGGCTTCTGCAGTGGTTTGAGCATTTGCAGTTGTTGCAGGGCGCCGTCGAGCATGGGGAACGAAATCTGGCCATCGCCCAACAGCGGCAGGTTAGCCAGCTTCAGCTCTTTCATGGTGGTGTTGTAGGCGGCCTCCGCAAGTGCAGGCTCAGTGTGACCGGCTGTAGCCAGGGTGCTGATCAGCTGCTGGCAGGGAACACCCAATTGCTGAATCGTCGCGCGTGCGGTGTGGTGCGATGTTTGGGTCTCCAGGGCGTTGACCAGCATTCGGTAGAGGGCCCACTCAAAGGTGTCTACTTTTCGGTCGGCTTTGATCAGTGCAACCAGGTTCTCTTTGAACACCTGGTATTGTGGTGCCGACAACGTTTTCAGTGCCGGTATGGAAAGAATGAACAGCGGCAACCGCTGCTCACGGGGCAATTGCGCTACCGTGGCCTGCAGCTCTTGCGTCAGTTTATACACCACCGGGTGTGCGCGTTGTTGCAGCTGTTGCCATTGCTCGTCCGCAGTTTCGGATTGCATCAGCAGGCTGTAAATGATCGCCCTGGCAGCAAACGGATCATGGGCGGCATCTTGTAATTGGGCAGGCAGTTCTTTAAGCAGTTGCCGGGCTTTGTTTAAGTGTCCGGGGCTGGGGTTACCAATGTTGTCCAGAAACACATCATGCACGCTGGTGCCTGTAACGGTGTGGCTGGAGTGACCCTGGTCACTTGGGGCCGGATGGGATTCCGAATGCGGTTGTGGTGCAGAGTGCGGGCTGTGAGCGGAAAAGCTTGAAGTCGCCTCATTGCCTGAATTCAACGGCTGGCGGTCTGAATCGAAGCCGGTGACTCGTATGTATTCGCCTTTCCAGTTCGGAGTAATACGTTTAATGCGCGTTTCCAGGGGAGGGTGGGTCGCCATCATGCTGTTCATGGAGGCCAGCACCGCTTCGCCAAAGTACATGTGGCTGAACTCTTCTGCGTTGGGGTGACGGATCTCCGCAGCGCGACTGTAGCCCCCAATTTTTTGCAGCGCCTGACTGATGCCATTGGGGTTGCGAGTGAACTGAACCGCCGAGGCATCGGCGAGAAACTCCCGCTGGCGGCTGACGGCAGCCTTGATTAATTTGCCAAAGAAGGTGCCGGCGTAGCCGATGACCACCAGGCCAAGTCCAACCGCCATAATGCCGGTGCCGTTTTTATCTTTTGAGCGCACGTGGGACATGCTGCTGTACATACCGCTGCGCATCAGGATGGAACCCAGCAGGCCAATGATCAAAATGCCGTGGAGAATTCCAATCAGTCGTATATTGATGCGCATGTCGCCGTGCAATATATGACTGAATTCATGAGCAATCACGCCCTGCAGCTCTTCACGGTCCAGCAGTTCCATACAGCCACGGGTAACTCCAATGACTGCGTCGTTGGCATCGTAGCCGGCTGCGAAGGCATTCACCCCCGCTTCTTCCAGCAGAAATACCGGCGGCACCGGAGTCCCTGAAGCAATTGCCATTTCTTCCACCACGTTCAGCAGTTTCCGCTCACTGGGATCCGAGGTGTTGGGCTGCAGTCGCTTGCCGCCCAGAGATTCTGCGACTTTTTCCCCGCCCCCTGACAATTGCATTAATTTGTACAGACTGCCGATCAGTACGACGGTGATCACCACCAGCGCAATGCCGGCCACCAGATCCCAGCTGAGGATCTGCAGGATGCCGGTGACGTTGCCATCCATATTCTGCAGCGGTGCATGACGCTTCTGATTTTGAAGGTCAAAATAATAAAGCAGACCACTCACAAACACGGTGGTGATGGCGATAAGACTTAACACCGCCAGACTGAAAAAAACAATCAGGCGGGTGGTGTTTTTACGAGCTTGATCCTGGTGTTCAAAAAAGTTCATATTGACTGGCTTTGAGGTCTGGTTCGCGGGCTTCTGCAACGTTGCTTCGCCTGCTTCACTTTTCTGGCAGGCGAATTCGTAACGTATTAGAACAAAGGGACTCGGTTTAGCAAAAAGGGGCTCTTAATTGAGAACGTATGGGCTCTAGTTAGAACAATGGGGCTCTAGTCAGAACCAGCGGGCGTTAACTTCAGCTGGCCTGGAATTGTGTTCCGGCCAGCTGGAGTCGGCTTGTGAGTGACCTTGACGGCAATAAGAGGTCAGGTTCAACTCTCTTGCAGGCTCTCACAAGACAGCTTAGGTCAGCTGTTTGCGCGCCTTAAAATGAAATTTGGGGGGCGGCCTGTATTTCTGCAGAGTCTTCAAACTCCAGTAAGCTGGCATCTTCCCGGTGACCAAAGAAGCCGGCAAAAAAGACCGGTGGGAATGTCTGTTTGTAGGTGTTGTAAGCTGTCACGGAATCGTTAAAGGCCTGACGTGAGAAGGCGACCTTGTTTTCGGTGCTGGTGAGTTCTTCGGAAACCTGCATCATGTTCTGATTGGCTTTCAGGTCCGGGTAGGCTTCCATGACCACGTTGAGGCGCCCGAGGGCATTGCTCAAAACGCCTTCGGCACCGCTGAGGGCGGTCATGGCTGAACTGTCACCGGGTGCGTTGGAGGCCGCCTGCAGGCCCTGAACGGCACCATTGCGGGCACTGATGACAGCTTCCAGAGTTTCCCTTTCGTGCTTGAGGTAGCCTTTGGCGGTTTCCACCAGATTCGGGATCAGGTCGTAGCGGCGTTTGAGCTGGACTTCAATTTGGGAAAACGCGTTTTCATAGCGATTTTTTAAACTGACCAGTTGGTTGTAGATGCCAATGACATAAAAAATGGCGCCAATGATGACCACCAGAATAACGATGGAAGATATGTCCATGAAGAGAAATCCCTAAAAATAGTGCAATTATTAGCAGTAATTAGTTGTAAAAAGAACAGTATATTACCATGAACGGCATATAGGGATACGACCAGATGTAAAAGGGTGGTGTTCCGTTTATAATTCAGCAAATGTTGAGAGAGTAAAAAGGTAAAGGTCTTATGTCTGATCCAGTAGTGATTGTAGGTATGGCTCGTACTGCCATGGGTGGTATGCAAGGAATGTTTTCGGGAAAGTCGGCGACTGAGTTGGGTGCCGATGCGATTCGTGGTGCCCTGGCGGATGCTGGTATTGACGGTGACGCCGTGGATGAAGTGTTGATGGGCTGTGTCTTGCCGGCAGGACTGGGTCAAGCTCCTGCGCGTCAGGCAGCGCTGGCTGCGGGGATTCCCAAGTCAGCACCCTGTACCACTCTGAATAAGGTCTGCGGCTCCGGCATGAAGACGGTCATGATGGGGCACGACGCCATTTTGGCCGGCAGCGCTTCGGTGGTTGTGGCCGGCGGCATGGAAAGCATGACCAACGCACCCTATATGATGCCCCAGGGCCGTAGCGGTTACCGTTTTGGTCACGGCGAGCTGCTGGATCATATGCTCTATGACGGTTTGCAGGATGCCTACACCGGTGGTTCCATGGGCACCTTTGCCGAAGCCTGTGCGGACAAGTTTGAGTTCACCCGTGAACAGCAGGATGCCTACGCCATCGAATCCCTGACCCGCGCCAAGAACGCCATTGCGGAAGGCAAGTTCAAACGTGAAATTGTGCCGGTCACGCTGAAAACCCGCAAGGGCGAGACGGTTATCGATACCGATGAGCAGCCCGGCAACGCTCTGCCGGAAAAAATCCCCACCTTGCGCCCGGCTTTCAAGAAAGACGGCACGGTGACGGCAGCCAACGCCAGCTCCATTTCGGACGGTGCTGCGGCACTGGTACTGATGCGTCAGTCAGAGGCTGAAAAACGTGGCTTGAAGGTGATTGCGACCATCAAAGGCCACTCTCAAAACGCCCAGGAGCCTGAGTGGTTTACCACCGCTCCGGTGAAGGCGATTGCCAAGCTGATGCAGCGACTGGACTGGAGTTCAGACTCGGTTGACCTGTTTGAGGTCAATGAAGCGTTTGCGGTGGTTGCCATGGCGGCCATGCGGGAGTTGTCCATTGATTACGCCAAAATGAATGTGCACGGTGGTGCCTGTGCTCTCGGTCACCCGCTGGGCGCTTCCGGTGCCCGTATCATGGTGACTCTGCTGGGTGCGCTGCAGACTTACGGTCAGAAAACCGGCATTGCCAGCCTGTGTATTGGCGGTGGTGAAGCCACAGCCATTGCGGTAGAGATGAACTGATTGACGGGTTTGGCTGGCGGGTGATCCGCTGACCCGGTTTTTGGTATTGGTATGGCTCGAGCGTCAGCGTTGAGCCATACCATGTGATTGAGAGTGACCTCGGATCAGAGGAACTCTTGTGAGTGTTACCTTGCCTTCAACGTCCTCTTTTAAAGCCTCCTTTTAAGCTCTCCTTTTATAGCTTCCAGGCAAAACGGGCACCGTAAGTGCGCGGCTTGCCCCACACACCGTAGCCCCAGTCTTCCCCCAACGTATTTTGATAAGTGAAGTACTCTTCGTCGGTCAGGTTATTGACAAAAAGTTCGACGCTATAGCGCCCATCGAGCGAGCCCCAGGCCACCTTGGCATTGCCAATGCCATAACCGTCGTGATGTGAATAGGGATCGTTTTCAACTTGCAGGAAGTGGTCATCCTGCCAGGCGTAGTCGCCTTGTAAGGTAAGCTCACCCATATTGCCCAGAGGAATGTAATAGCGAGCGACCAGGTTGTAGCTCAGCTCCGGTGCAGAAGGCAGTTCGATGCCGTCGTACTCATAGTCATCACCCGCTACGCGACTGGATTTGTCTGATTCCATTTCGGTGGAGAGCAACCCGAGTCCGGCAATCAGCTCAAAATTCTGGCTCACCTGAGCCGTCAGCTCGGCTTCCAGACCATAACCTGTGACATCACCGGCATTAAGAATTCGACTGCCACTGGCCAGGGTGTCGAAAAGTTGGGCCTGGAAGTCCTCCAGCTCGTAGGCATAGACCGCGCTGTTCAGGCGAACCCGGCCATCGGCGAAGGCGGTTTTGAGGCCGACCTCAAAGTTGGTCATGTTTTCGGAATCCACAGGGTCAAGTGCTTCGGGGACGCTGTTGTAGCTGGCTGAGAAGCCTCCACTGCGAAAGCCTGTGGCCAGGCTGGCGTAGATGAGAGTGTCGTCAAGGGGGCGCCAGTCCAGTCCCAGGCGGCCAGAGACATTGTCTTCCGAGATAGAGTCTTTGACGCGTGTGGGGGTGGTTGTCGTGGGTGAATTGTAATACGACACATTTCTGACGTAATCGAAGTCGCGCTCTTCATCGGTGTAGCGGGCGCCGAGGATCAAGGTCATGGTTTCGGCAAAGCCCCATTCCCACTGCCCGAAGAGGGCCACAGATTGGGTTTCCAGCAGAGCATCTTCCCGGTGTGCAAAGTCAAAGCTGGCGGCATCAGCAAATTCCACCTCGGTGGGGTTTTGTGTGCGCATATCCCGTTCATCGTCGTACAGGTACAGGCCCACGACCCAGTTGGTGGTGTCATCCGCTTTAGTGAGGCGGAATTCCTGCGACCATTGCTCCGCGTCCGAGGTGTATTCCTCGTCGAAGAACACATCAAACCCCGCGCCACTGCCAACCCCATCCCCGTCGTCCTGCAGGTACTTGTCCAGGCTTTCGTAAGCGGTGATTGAGGTGAAATCCAGGCCGTTTGCAAACCCCCAGCGCAGCCTCGCAGACGCACCAAAGGTATCGATTTCAGTGTCCAGTCCGCCGCTGACACTGGAGGATACGTCCTCGGGGTTGAAATCCCCGCCGGCCTGCTCAATGCCCGTCGTTGCAAAAGTGGCACTGGTGCATGCGCCTTTGTGAATGCGTGAGGTGGAGCAGGTCGCCCCGCCTGCGGATTCCAGGTAGCCCATATGCGCAAAGCCGACACTGGCCTGATCCGCCTGGCTGCCGTGAACGTCCAGCAGCAGCTCGCCATCAGGGCCAATGTCGATGGCCAGCTTGGCCCGATAGCCAAAGCTGTCGGTTTCATTCAGGTCCTGACCGGTATCGACCGGGTAACCATAATCATTCACCGGATCGGCATTATTATTCTGCCAGCCGTCGGTATTGTTGTATTTAAACGCGACGCGGCCACGCACGCCATCGCTGATCGGACCGCTCACCATACCGTCAACAATACGTTCCGAATAGCTGCCCAGGCGCAGGCTGGCGGCCGCTTCCAGTTTGTCGGTGGGCTCCCTGGAAATGTAGTGCACCAGCCCGCCGGTGGCGTTACGACCGTAAAGAGTCCCCTGTGGACCGCGCAGGACTTCCACCCGCTGCAGATCGAATAACTGGATTGCGGAGCCGGCAGGATTGCCGCGATAGACATCGTCCACGTACATGGCGATGGGCGCCTCCCAGGAGTCGGAGTAGTTGACAAGACTGATACCGCGCAAGCTGATGGATGGGCTGGAGGCCTCCCCAAAGATGGCAAAGAAGTTCATGTTGGGCACTTGTGCAATGATATCGAGCCCCTCTTCAAACCCCATCTTTTCAATGGCTGCGCCTGAAAATGCACTGACGGCAATGGACACATCCTGCAAATCCTGATCGCGTTTTTGGGCCGTGACAATGACTTCTTCCAGCACCGATTGAGCGGCCAGCACGCTGCCGGATAACATGGAAACCGCCACGATGGCGGCGCCCAGCCTGGATAATTTAAACAGATTAGCGGCCACGGATGTCTGCTTTGCGGGTATGAGACCCCGATGCGGAAAGCTGGTGATGGCATCGGTTGCGGGTTTACGGCTATTCATCGTGAGGTGACTCCTTGTCGCGGTTAGAAGGGGGTTTAGAGCCGAACATTCGGTTCGTAAACCGGGGTGAAGCTGTAGCAGTTCTCTAGTTTTTGGTGTGCTAGTTCCCGGCTGTGCAGTTTGTAAGGAGCCCAGATGGCCCTTGGATGTCGGTTGGATTCGAGCTTGCGGCTCCCACCGATTTGATGCGCAGGTTGGGTCAGGATCGTTATAGCGGTAATCCGGACACCTGCCTATTGAGGCATTTTCTAATGTTTTTTGACGTCTATGTAACAAAACGTTCAAACAACAGATTAGAGACCAGCCCCAGGCCTGTCAAATCCCGACGCTTGGGCGACCGCAGGGGGCTGAGCAATGCCCGTACCCGTCAACGCATAGAAGTCCCTCTATGGCATTGTGCTTTGGCGTTGAGGAACTCGCGCTTGGCGGCTAACGGGAGGCATTGATCCGCGCGGCCTTTTGCGAGAGTTTGTTTCAGAAGCGGGCTTCAGCATTGATGGTGGCAGGGGGTTTTGGTATAAGCTGTGGGCAAGAGCCACAGTGATAGCTGAAAATGGCAAAAAAGCCGTTAACAATAATCGCCTTTTGATCATTTAGGATGTTTTATGACCATCGAGGTTTCTCCTCAGGACGCTGACGAACAAATGCCGCTGAAAAGCTATGCCGAGAAGGCGTATCTGGATTATTCCATGTACGTCATTCTCGACAGAGCCCTGCCCAACATTGGTGATGGACTGAAGCCGGTGCAGCGCCGCATCGTCTACGCCATGAGCGAGTTGGGGTTAAAGTCGACCGCCAAATTTAAAAAGTCGGCGCGTACCGTGGGTGATGTGATTGGTAAATTCCACCCGCACGGGGATTCGGCGGCCTATGAGGCCATGGTGCTCATGGCCCAGCCCTTTTCCTATCGATACCCGCTGGTGGACGGCCAGGGCAACTGGGGGGCTCCGGATGATCCTAAGTCTTTCGCGGCCATGCGTTACACCGAGTCGCGACTGACGAAATACAGTGACGCTCTCTTGTCCGAACTGGGTCAGGGCACCGTCGAGTGGACCCCCAACTTCGACGGCACCATGAAAGAACCGTCCGTGCTGCCGGCGCAGGTGCCGAATGTCCTGCTCAATGGCACCACCGGTATTGCGGTGGGTATGGCAACCGATATCCCGCCGCACAACCTGCGTGAAGTGGTCAACGCCACGGTGCACATGCTGGAGAACCCCAAGGCCACGGTTGAGGAGCTGGTACAGTTTATCCCGGGTCCGGATATGCCCACCGAAGCGGAAATCATCAGCCCCAGAGAAGACCTGCAAAAGCTTTACCAGACGGGCCGTGGCAGTGTGCGCATGCGGGCGCTGTGGACGCAGGAAGCCGGTGATGTGGTGGTGACGGCGCTGCCGCATCAGGTCAGCGGCGCCAAGATCCTGGAGCAGATCGCCGCGCAAATGCAGGCGAAAAAACTGCCCATGGTGGCGGATCTGCGTGACGAGTCAGATCATGAAAACCCCACCCGCCTGGTGATCGTGCCGCGCTCCAATCGTATCGATGTGGAAGCGATGATGAACCACCTGTTTGCGACCACGGATCTTGAACGCACCTATCGCGTCAACATGAACATGATTGGCATTGACGGGCTGCCCCAGGTGAAAGCGCTGGATAAAATCCTCAGCGAGTGGCTCAGCTTCCGCATGGTAACGGTGAGACGCCGCTTGCAGCATCGCCTGTCGAAGGTTGAAGAGCGATTGGAGCGACTCGCCGCGTTGATGATCGTGTTCCTCAATGTGGACGAAGTGATTCACATCATTCGCACCGAAGATCATCCAAAGCCGGTGTTGATGCAGCGTTTTGACCTGACAGAAACGCAGGCTGAGTACATTCTCGAAACCAAGTTGCGCCAATTGGCGCGCCTGGAAGAGATGAAAATCAAGGAAGAGCAGGCGGCACTGGAAAAAGAGCGTGCCGATCTGAAACAGACACTGGACTCTGCCCGCCGCCTGAAATCCCTGGTCAAAAAAGAATTGTTGGCGGCAGCCGACGAGTACGGCGATGAGCGTCGCTCACCCATTGTCAGCCGCGGGGAAGCGCAGGCTTTCAGTGAAACCGATCTGCTTAGCAGCGATCCGGTGACGGTGGTGATTTCCGATAAGGGTTGGATTCGTGCGGCCAAAGGCCACGACATTGACCCGACGGCGCTGAGTTACAAGTCGGGCGATAAGTTCAAGATCGCCACCCAGGGCAAGTCCAACCAGACCGTGATTCTGCTGGATTCTACCGGTCGCAGCTATGCCTTGGGGGCACATACCTTACCCTCGGCCCGGGGGCAGGGCGAACCGGTCAGCGGTCGACTGAACCTCCCCAGCGGCTCGACTCTGGAAGGCGTGCTGATGGGGGCCGACGAGCAACGAATCTTGCTGGCGTCTGATGCGGGCTACGGCTTTGTGGGCAAACTGAGCGATCTGTACACCAAGAACAAGTCCGGTAAAGCGGCGTTGAGCTTGCCGAAAGGGGGGCGGGTGATGTCGCCGCTGGTGATTAAAAATCCGCAGGACGACCTGTTGGCGGCCATCAGCAACGAAGGTCGTTTGCTGGTTTTCCCGGTCAGTGAGCTGCCGGAGCTGGCGCGGGGCAAGGGCAACAAAATCATGAACATTCCATCGGCGCGGGTGCAGTCGCGGGAGGAGTTTGTGGTGGCCCTGGAGGTCATCTCCGCTGGCGAACAGCTGGTGGTTTACTCCGGCAAGCGGCACTTGACCTTAAAAATCAGCGACCTGGATCATTACCGCGGTGAGCGCGGCCGCCGGGGCAACAAGCTGCCGAGGGGCTTCCAGAATGTGGATGCGGCCGAGGTGAAGTCTTAAATTTGGCTACCACCTCAATACTTGTGCAGCTTGCCTTTTGATAGCAGCTGCACAGGCCTTTTTTAGCGTTTCTGTTTTTCTGGACCTGGTGTTTGTCTTAGCAGGCACTGAGTTCTTCGTTTGTCAGATGTGCGTTAAGCATCTGGATGCCTTCGTCGCTCATCTGTAAGCCCAGTTTGGTGCGTCGCCAGAGAATATCGTCGGTGCTTTTGGCCCACTCCTGTGTTTTTAGATATTCCACTTCTGCAGTATAGAGTCCGGCGCCAAAGTGTTGACCCATTTCGTCGATACCTTGAATTCCCTCAAGCATTTGTAGGCTCAACGTTCCGTAAGTACGGGCGTAGCGTTTAGCGAGAGTTTCGGGAAGCCATGGGAAGGCTGTTTGTAATTGATTAAGAAGAGTTGATAGAGAAGCAATATCGCCACCGGGGAGGTTTTCTTGTGCGGTCAGACAAGGACCCGCAGCTGGAAAGTGCTCACAGATACGGTTGACAGCGGCCTCTGAGAGTTTGCGGTAGGTAGTGATCTTACCGCCAAACACCGATAGTAAGGGAGCACTTGTATCCGAGCTGTCCATTTCGAAAGTGTAATCGCGACTAACTGCTTGTGGGTTGTCCGCCTCATCATCCAGCAGTGGCCGTACTCCTGAGAAGGTTGAGACGATGTCTTCTCTGTGCAGCTGGTGCTGGAAGTGTTCGTTAACGACGCTGATTAGGTAGTCGATCTCGGTGTCGGATATGCAGGCTTGATCTGGCTCGCCGAAGTGCTCGATATCTGTGGTACCAATCAGCGAGTACTGCTCTTCGTAGGGGAGGACAAAAACCACGCGCCCGTCTTCATTCTGAAGAATATAGGCATGCGGCCCTTCGTGTATTTTCGGCACGATTATATGGCTGCCCTTTACCAAGCGGATTTTTTTAGGCGACGGGGTGTGGAGAGCGGAGTCAAAAAGTTGTGTCACCCATGGGCCTGCGGCATTGACCAGAGCCTTGCAGGAGACTGAGCAGAGCTGTTGTGTGGTCTGGTTCTCTAGTTCGATTTGCCAGTGTCCATTCCCTCGTCGGGCCGATGTACAGCGCGTGCGGGTCATAATGGTCGCGCCATGGTTTCTGGCTAACATGGCATTCAGAACGACAAGGCGTGCGTCGTCTACCCAGCCATCGGAATATTCAAAGCCATGGGTCAGGTGACTGGCGAGGGGGCCTTCAGGTGCAAAACGGATACTGCGAGAAGGTGATAGTGACACACGCTTGGCCAGGTGATCGTATAAAAACAGACCGGCGCGAATCATCCAGGCGGGACGCAGATGAGGGCGGTGGGGCAGTTGAAAGCGCAGTGGCCAGATGATGTGTGGTGCTTTTTTGAGTAAAACTTCCCGCTCAGCCAGGGCCTCTCTCACCAGGCGAAATTCGTAATATTCTAGATAACGCAATCCTCCGTGTATTAGTTTACTGCTCTTTGACGATGTCGATGATGCCAAGTCATTCATTTCGCAGAGCAGTACCTTCAGTCCCCGGCCCGCTGCATCTGCAGCAATTCCGGCTCCGTTAATGCCACCGCCAATTACCACGAGATCGTAGTCAGATTGATTTGCGGTCATGTTGTCCCCTGTGTCGTTGGGTTGAATTCCGGGCTGATAACAGCTTTGCAGTATCCTAACATTCGCAAAAGAAAAAAAACAAACAAAAACGAAAATAAAAGAGCGATCGCCCTGCAGGCTGGACCTGAGTGCTCTTAGACGATATGGAGGTTGATGTTGTGCTCCCTGAGTATCAGGGCAATATCGGCTGGTGGCGCTTGGTCTGTGAAGAAGTGATCCGCCTGGCTGATGTTGCCCAGTTTTACCATGGCATTGCGACCGAATTTAGAGTGGTCTGCAGCCAGCAGGACTTGTCTCGAGTTGGCGATAATGGCCTGGGCGACGCGGACCTCGCGATAGTCGAAGTCAAGTAGGGCTCCGGTGTGATCAATACCGCTGATGCCAATAATGCCAAAGTCCATCTGAAAGCTTTTGATGAAGTCTTCGGTCGTTTCACCGATGACACCGCCATCTCTAGGGCGGACCTCTCCGCCGGCAATCAGAACCGAAAAATCTTCTTTTGCACCCAAAATCGATGCTACCTGAAGGTTATTGGTAACCACCTTTAAATCTTTGTGGCCAAGCAGGGCCTGGGCAATGGTCTCAGTAGTTGTACCGATATTGATAAAAAGCGAAGCACCATCCGGAATCATGCTAACCAGGGCCTGAGCGATTTTGGCTTTTTCAGCCTGGTTCATTATTTTGCGGGTTTGGTAGGCGGTGTTTACCGTACTGGATTCAATACCTGCCCCCCCATGGTGTCGCCTCACCCGCCCGTCTTTTGCCAGCTGATTGAGATCCCGGCGAATGGTTTGTGGGGTGACCTTAAAGTGGCTGACCAGTTCGTCGATGGTGGCGAATCCGGTTTCGCTGATCTTTTCCAGTATCAATTGTTGTCTGTGGTGTTGGGTCATTCTGTGGGCAATTTTATTCAGAAGGGTGGGGGATGATAGCACTTCTAGGGAGACTTGAGCGGCTGTGATTGGGGTACTTTTTCTTTATCGGTAAAAAAAATACGGTTTTAACGCAAAAAATACTTTCAATTTAATGTTTAATCAGTAAGAATTATTCAAATCGAAAATAAACGAACATAAGTGAGCTTTTGTGCCGATAGAAAAGTACATACTGGCTGTAGATCAGGGGACCACCAGTTCGAGGGCTGTGCTGTTTGATGGGCGTGGTCGGATTCGGTTTTCTGCGCAAAAGGAGTTTCCGCAACATTTTCCTGCTGATGGTTTAGTGGAGCATGAGCCGGAGGATATTTGGCAAAGTGTCGTTAGTGTCTGTCAGTCGGTGTTTGACCAGCTTGGTGAAGAGGTTGGCTTAATTGAAACTTTGGGGATTACTAACCAAAGGGAAACCACCTTGTTGTGGGATCGACAAACCGGTCAGGCGATTGGGCGTGCGATCGTATGGCAGGATCGCAGGACAGCTGATTACTGTGAACAGCTGAAGCAGCTGGGTCTGGAAGAGTGGGTGAGTGGAAAAACGGGCTTGTTGATTGATCCTTACTTTTCCGCCACCAAACTGAAGTGGCTGCTGGACTCGGAGCCGGGCTTGAGGCAGCGGGCAGAGCGCGGCGAGCTTGCGTTTGGCACTGTGGATACCTTTTTGATTTGGCGACTAACGGGTGGGCAAGTTCATCGCACGGATGCCACCAACGCATCCCGTACCATGCTGTTTAATATTCATACTCAACAGTGGGATGAGGAGTTGCTGGAGTTGTTTCAGGTTCCAGCAGCACTGTTGCCTGAAGTCATGGATTCTGCGGATGAATTTGGCGTGACAGACGCACATGCTCTCGGCCGGGCAATCCCGATTCAGGGTGTTGCGGGTGATCAGCAGGCGGCACTTTTCGGTCAGGCTTGCTTCCATAAAGGTATGGCCAAAAGTACCTATGGAACCGGCTGTTTTATCATGGTCAATACTGGAGATCAGCCTTTGGTCTCTTGTAGTCGGTTGTTAACAACGGTCGCGTATCGGCTGGCAGGCCGTCCTGTGTATGCCCTGGAGGGGAGTATTTTTGTGGCGGGGGCAGCGGTTCAATGGTTGCGCGATGGTTTGCAGCTGATTAAAGGTGCGGGAGAGACGGAGTCGCTGGCTCAGAGAACGCCGGTTGATCATGGCGTTTACATGGTGCCGGCCTTTACTGGGTTGGGCGCTCCATATTGGGACCCGTCTGCACGTGGCGCCCTGTTTGGTCTGACACGGGATACGGGCATTAAGGAAATTGTTACCGCGGGCCTGCAATCAGTTTGCTATCAGACTAAAGATTTGCAAAAAGCGATGGAACAGGATGGGCAGCGACCTGTCACCTTAAGAGTGGATGGTGGCATGGTGGTGAATAACTGGCTGATGCAGTTTTTAGCGGATGTCCTGGGCGCTGTTGTTGAACGACCGGCGGTGATTGAAACCACGGCTCTTGGGGCGGCGTGTTTGGCGGGATTGCAGGCAGGGATGTTCCGATCGCTCGATGATCTTGAGTCACTGTGGTCGAGTGAACGCCGTTTTGAGCCGGAAATGGGAAAAGCTTTTCGTGATCGTCTTTATCGGGGCTGGCTGGAGTCCGTAAGGCGTGTTCAGAAGGAGTCTTTTGCCGAAGAGGGCCCGCATTCAGTTGAGGCAGATCCCTCGTCCTCAGATCTATTTATTAATCTTCTTTAAATGAATTTCGCTATTCGCAAGACGTATAAACATTGTCTTGCATTAACAGTTTACATTGTATATTTTTTACACTGTAAGCTTTAATTAAAAAGGTGGGCGTGTTCTTGTGTTGAAGCCTGAGAGGGAAGCACGAGGATAACCTCAACCCACCCCAGTTGGAGAGTACAAAATGATAATAACTAATAAAACTAGTCTGAAACTGCCTGCTGTGTTTTGTGGGTCGATACTGTCGGTAGCTATTGCTCAGGGCACTGTGGCGGCGGGCTTTGAAATTGAGGAGATCGTGGTGACCGCTCAGAAACGCTCGCAAAGTCTGCAAGAGGTGCCTATCTCCGAGACGGTGTTGAATGAGGACGACTTGAAGAATGCGCGCATAGAAAGCGGTACCGAAATCGCCCGCCAGGCACCCAACTTACAGGTTTCTGTGCTGGGTAATGAAATGCAGCCCAAGTTTTCCATGCGCGGAATTTCAACCAAAGAATTCAACCTGAATGGCATTTCTCCAACCGGGGTATTTTTTGACGAGGTTTATGTGGGCGCCTCTTACCTGGGTGGGGCACAGATTTTTGACATTGAACGTATCGAAGTTCTGCGTGGTCCACAGGGGACACTATTTGGCAAAAACACAACAGCAGGCGCTATCAACTTTATTTCCAAGCGCCCAACCTTTGAATCGGAAGCTTACATCACTGGTGGTGTCGCCTCAAACGATTACTGGGAGCTAAAAGGTGCGGCAGAAGTGCCACTTATTGATGATAAGCTCAGTGCACGACTGGCTTTTAATCTGGGGGATTCGGATGGTTATGTGGAGAATCTAAACCCGGATGGTGAAGACCTGTCCAGTATTGATCGTAAATCGTTTCGCTTAACTTTGGGATATCGGGTAGATGATACCTTTGATACAACGTTGCGACTCTTTAGAACAGAAAGTAACCCCAAGGCCGTAGGCGCCATTACCTATGGCCTGTTGCCCGGTGGGGTCAACGCTGTGGGTGTCAATCCTCGTATTAACCCTTTTGACGGAACCCGGATGGACAGTCATGAACTGGCAACGGATCGTTCGGGAGATATCGAGGTGTTGGGAGAAGGCGGCTATCTGACGTTGGAAAAGGATTTGGGTTTTGCAACCCTTACCTCAATTACCTCTCATGTTTCGGGTGAATTCTCCAATTTGGTTGACGCTGATGGAACCATGAACAATATCTTGCACCTGGATTTTGGTGCCGAGCATGAAGAAACTAGTCAGGATTTGCGCTTAAGCTCGAATGGCGAAGGTGGGATAACCTGGATTGCCGGTTTGTATTACTTCAAGGATGTCGTGGATATTGCAACAACCTATCATGTTCTGGAAGAGTTTGGTGGCCCTGTGTTAGGGCAAAGTTACAGGCAGACCCGACAATCGTATGCGGTATATTTTGATGGTACTTACGATATCGGTGATATTTTTACCCTTTATGGCGGGTTGCGTCTTTCTGACGATGAAGGTTATCTGGAAGATTTTCAGGTGACACCGGTCGTACCGTTACAATCCGGGAAAGTGGGTTACGAAGACAGTGAGCCCACTGGGCGTGTGGGTGTGCGACTGCACTTGGCTGATGAGTCCATGCTGTATGCTCAGTTTGCTTATGGTTATCGCAGTAGCGCAATCAACGGCGGTGCCTTAAGCCCCTCAGAAATTAATGTGGCCGATCCGGAGAAAATTAAAGCCTATGAAGTGGGTTACAAATCACAGTGGTTAGATCGCCGCCTTACAATTAATTCTTCTTTGTTTTATTACGATTTTACCGACCAACAGTTTTTGAATGTGGTCAATATTGGTCAGCAGCAATTGCTGAATGCCGGAAGCTCAAAAGTTACCGGGCTGGAGGTAGAGGTGGCGCTTCAGGCTACGGAAAATCTGCGGTTTAATGCCGGCCTGGGTTTATTGGACAGCGAGTATGAAGATCTGGTTCTCAATGGGGTTGACCTGTCTGGCAACGAATTAATTGAGGCTCCGAAGATGACCTTCAACGTTTCTGGTGACTATTTGGTGTATCTGGGCGATAACGGAAGCATTAATTTTCACGCCGATGCCAACTACGTGGGTTCGCAGTATTTTCATGCCACGAATGCGGATGAGTTTAAGGCGGATTCCTTTTGGGATGTGGGTGCTCGAATTGCTTATCGAAGCCCTTCTGAGAAATATGAATTGTCAATTTACGGTAAGAATCTGACGGATAATGATGAGGTGACTGGCGTGGAAACTGATGCAAATACAGCAACTCGCTTTACCACGGTGCCTTTCCCTCGTCGTTTCGGAATCGATTTTACGGTGAATTTCTAATGACTAACTATACGCAAACTGTCTTTGAACTGGATCGGCCCGGTGACAACGCGCCACATGTCTCTGAGGACCATAAACTGGTTGCTTACCGTTGGGAGGTAAGTAACCCTAAAGCGTTAGTAGTTATCGCGCATGGCATGGGTGAGCATGCGCGTCGATACCCTCCTGCGCTGACCGGATTGTTTGATGCGGGGTTTTCGATTTACGGCATCGACCATCGTGGACATGGGCAAACCATGACGACTAACTGCAGCGCGCCAGGTGATTTTGGCAGCGGCGGTTTTGCTGCCGTTATTGATGACCTTTGTGCGCTGGTAAATGTGGCCCGGCGTGAACATCCGACACTTCCTCTGTATTTACTCGGTCACAGCATGGGTTCGTTCATTGCACAAGCTTTTCTGCAGGACTATTCTGAAAAGCTTGACGGAATAATCTTAGTGGGAACCGCGGCAGTAGAATTGATCGCCGCATCTGTCGCTGCGGCTGATGATGTGATGAAGGAGCTGAATAAAAACTTTGAACCCGGAAGAACACCTCACGACTGGCTCAGCAGCGATCCGGTTGAAGTGGATAAATATATTCAGGATCCATTATGTGGATTTGCCTTAACACCTGATTCTATGGGCTCGATGCTGGCTTATGCAGACCGACTTGCAGATATTGCACTATTAAAGAAGATCAAAAAGGGCTTGCCGATGTATGTGTTGGTTGGCGGCAAAGATCCGCTGGTAAGTGGATTTGGTCGAGTTGAACCTCTACTTGAGCGTTATCGGGAAGCGGGTTTGAATCCCGAGTATGTCTGTTACCCGGAGGGTAGGCATGAGATTCTCAATGAAGTGAATCGCGATCAGGTCGTATCACACTTGTTGTCTTGGCTTGAGAGTCAGATTGAACAAGGGGGGATCTGCCAAATCAACAAAAAGGGGCCTTGTAATGCGCCCTCCTGTTAGTTTTGACATCGATGCCCAGGGTGAAACGGATACACGGCTCCAGCAATTGTCGACGGTCGTATCAGATGTGCAGTACTCTGACCGGCCGGCCCTTACTGTGGGTACTACGTCGCTATCCTATCAGGAGCTCCATGACCGGATTGATCGCACTCGCGGCGCATTCACTAACTTGGGGCTGGAGCCGGGCGACCGGATTATTTTATTGTTGCCAACGGGGGTGGAATTCGTAGTAGCTTATTTTGCTGCCCATCGGGCAGGCTTGACAGTGATTGCGCTTAACCCCGTGTTGGGCGTGTCAGAAATAGACTACATCCTCACGTCAATGCAGCCGAAGTTGATTCTGACGGTGTCTGAGAGGGGGGTAGTTCCTGTGTTAAGTCAGCTGCCGGACATTGTGATCAGTCGCGTACCGTCAGCGAATATTGCGTATATGGGATCTGCATCAGACTTTGAATCGTTCTCTGAGCAAGAACTTCCACTCGAACTGTATATGAGTGATGTCAACCACCATCATCCAGTGGAGGTGCGCCATGATGAGCAAGAGGCCCTGATTCTCTTCACATCGGGCACGTCAGGGCGGCCGAAAGGCGTTTCTTTGACCCATGGAGCTCTTATCCGTAATGTACAGGCGGCCAACTGTGCTTTAGATATTCGTCCTGATGATGTGTTGCTCTGCCCTTTACCGTTGGCGCATGTGTTCGGGCAGTTGGTGCTGATGCTGGGTGGTCTATTGGCGAATGCCCAGTTGGTGCTGGTTCCCAGGCCATCACCTGAATCTGTGTTTGAGGCTATGGTGAAATGGGAGCCAACGGTCATGGCGGCAGTACCCACGACCTACTCTGCATTAACCTCTTTAGCGGCAATGCATCGGGAGAGCGCCCAAAAAGCAGGACGTCACCTGCGGGTGGCGTTATCAGGTGGTTCGGGTTTGGCGGAGTCAGTGAGTAACGGTTTTAAGGCTGGATTTGGCCGACCGATTCATCAGGGGTATGGCATGACGGAAGTAGGGTGCTGTATTGCTTTGGAAGATACATCAAAGCCTTCTTCTGGGGGTGTTGGTACAATTTTACCCACCATTGAATGGCGTATTGCTGCGCTTGAGCCCAGTGAGCCTGATAGCGGAGAGCTAGAGATTCGGGGCGAAAATATCTTTCAAGGGTATTATGTGGATGGTGTTTTCCAGCCAAGGGCTCGGAATGAATGGTTTGCAACAGGAGATCTGGGCCGCGTAGATAAAGAGGGGCGTCTCTTTTTATTTGATAGACGTAAGGAGCTGATCATCCGAAATGGGTACAATGTGTACCCGTCTGAAGTGGAAGCAGTGCTGATGGAGCATCCTGATGTTACCCTGGCAGCTGTGGTCGGTGTCGATGACGAATTTGTAGGGCAGGAAATAGCGGCTTTTGTTACGTTAAGGACTGGGGCGCTTGTCGATGCTTGGGAAGTGGTTCAATGGTGCAAACAAAAAATTGCACTATATAAATACCCACGTAAAGTTGCCATTATAGAATCAATGCCGACCAATCCGACGGGCAAGATACTCAAACGTGATCTTAATTTGACTTTATTGCAAGCCCTCAGTTGATTAATTTTGTCGTGCTTTGCGCTCAGAGTTGCCGTGTAAAAATTGAACTCGAAAATGCAGTGTTAAAAAGGACAGTAGTATGCAGATTAAGCCAAAAGCCAAGCGAAGGGGGCGGCCCCCGGCCGACCCTGCTGTTTTGGCTGCAGGTCATATGGATACCAAAGACGCGATCTGCAATGCAGCTTTGGAATTGTTCAGTGCCGGTGGTCTGAATGCTATTGTGATGCGGGATGTGGCTAAGGCTCTGGGAGTGTCAGCGATGATGCCGTATCGTTATTTCCCCAGCAAAGATCATTTGTTGATGGAGTTGCGCACCCGCTCGTTCAGGCAGTTTACCCAATCGTTGATCAGAGCAAAATCGAAAGCAAAAACTCAGGCAGAGACACTGCCTTATATGTGTCGTGGATACTTGTTATTTGCTTATTACAAGCCCAATGCTTATAGGTTGATGTTTGACTTGTGGGCATTTGAAAATCCAGCTGTTATTAAGGCGGAGTTTGGTGAATCGGCCAAGAGACAGCCTGGCTCTTGGCTTGAAGTTAAAGGCGCTGTTGAAGATCGCATGTTGTCGCAGGGGAGTCGCCTTGATCTTAATGAGACTGCTCATGTGGTCTGGTCAACCTTACATGGTGTCGCCTCCTTGTATTTGGCCAATAAACTGGTGTTTGGCTGTTCTTATCGACAAATATGCCGGCCTCTCATTTCAGCTATTCTGGAAGGTGTTGACGGTTAGTGTTTTTGCTTATGTGGCTGTTCATGCTTGTGGCTGCCAGGTTACCTGGCAGCCTTTTTTTAAGGGTGTTGTCATTAAAACCACTCTAATCGCAGTTAAGGAGCTCGGTTGACGGCCGATGGCGATTGAAGCGCAGTTTGCGCCGGTAGGGGTAGGTGTTTTCAATGTGCCCGTTGCGCAGCGAGTTCTGAATGTGTTGCCAGTAGCGATAGTCATAGAGGTCGCTGTGTTGTGATTCAAACGCTTTGCGGGCGATGGGGTTACCGCTGAAGAACAGGCGGAATTCCTCCGGGAAGATGTCATTTTCACCCACGGTGTACCAGGGTCGGTCGGACATTTCGTCCACTTCATTACGCGGTTCGGGAATCTTGCGAAAATTGCACTCCGTTATCGCACAAATTTCATCGTAATCGTAAAACACCACCCGGCCGTGACGGGTGACGCCGAAGTTTTTCAGCAACATGTCGCCGGTAAAGATATTGGCCGCCGCCAGTTGCTTGATGGCGTTGCCGTATTCATCCATGACATCGTAAATCTGATCTTTGCTGGCATCTTTCAAATACAGATTGAGAGGGATCATTCGGCGTTCAGTGTACACGTGTTTGATGATGACCAATTTGTCGGTGATTTCCAGTTTCGAAGGCGCCACCTGTTGCAATTCCTGCAACAGCTCATCGCAAAAGCGATTGCGGTAAAAAATAAAATTGGAATATTCCTGTGTGTCTGCCATGCGTCCGGCCCGCTCACTGCGGGAAACCAGTTTGTATTTTTCTCTGACAATGGCCTCGGTCACCTGTTTCGGGTAATCAAATTTATCTTTGATGATTTTAAAGACGATGTCGTAAGAGGGCAGGGTGAATACCGTCATTACCATTCCTTTGATCCCCGGTGCGATGATGAATTGGTCGTTGCTGTTTTTCATGTGCAACAGGATGTGACGATAGAACTCGGTTTTACCGTGCTTGTTAAAGCCAATTGCGGTGTAAATCTCCGAGATTTCCTTGTTCGGCATGAAGGAACTGATAAAACGCACCAGACGAGAGGGGATGGGGGCATCCACCATAAAATAAGAGCGGGTAAAACTGAAAATGATGCTGGCACCGTCCTGATCCAAAATAGCGGTGTCAATATAGATACCGTTTTCTTCGTTATTGAGCATAGGCAGGACAATGGGAATATAGCCCTTGCCGAGGTTGACCCGCCCCATCAAATACGCGCCTTTGTTGCGATAAAAAACGGTTTCCAGAATGTCGAGGCGTAAGCCTTGCCACAGACCATTCGCTCCAGCGGGAACTTTTTCGCGGATGGTGGCGATGACATTGTCCAGGTCGCGGTTGATGTTTTCCCAGGGCACGGAAAATTCAAAGTCCGTCATGACTTGCAGCAGCGTGTCTTTCAGGTTGTCGCCGACGTCATAGCTTTGATAAATGCTGTAATCCTTTAAGGGCTTGTCATCCAGTGGTCGTGAGGCTTTGACAAACATATTGCGGTCGTGAATGTGGTGGTGATGGAAATGGGCGCAAAAGATGGAGTTGAAAAAGGTTTCGGCAATTTCATAATTGCTGTGTCCGTCCGTCAACTGAGCATAGGCTGTCTTGATTTGTTGCCACAACTTCAAATCGCTGACGTCTTTACTGGTGACCCCTTCGACCAGCTTGCATACCTGTTCGACTTTGTTTTTATACAGCTCAATACGATGGTAGTGGGCATCCTGAATGCCCTGCCAGTTGGCTTTTTCAAAACGGGCTTTTGCTCCGAGAGTCATGTTTTGAAAGTCGGCAAAATACGCGTCAAAGCCATTCAGAATGGTTTTGGCTATGCGCTTGGCGGTGGGCGTGAGGGATTGAATGGCCATGGCGAAAGATCGCCCCCGAATTGAGAGACACTGTTCAAGATGATGGTGTAAAAACCCCACGCTGTCACCTTTAGGGAAGCATTTCATGCCAGCGTGGGTTTTATGGTTGCGTCCTGTGTGGGAAAGGCGACAGTAGTGTCAGCTACAGGTTATAGTCCGGTGGGAAGCAAACCCGTGTTGCGGGGCAGAGGGAGATGCGCGCAAGGTCTATGTTAGCAAGGTGTCTGGGTGGAGTGGTGGTTATGATGGCCGGGAAGGTGAATTCAACAGGCTGGTTGCTGGCGTGTTCGCTCAGCTTGGGGTTACTGTGGTCGGGGTTGTCAGCCGCGGCTGTGGTGCTGCAATACCATCATGTGTCGGATGAAACTCCGGCATCAACATCCACCCCGGTGGCGCTGTTTCGGCGTCATCTCGAGATCCTGGCGGAGCAAGGTTATCAGGTGGTGCCGCTGCCTGAGTTGCTGCAGCGCTATGCTGACACACCGACGCAGCGCCTCAGGCAGGTTGCGATTACCTTCGATGACGGTTATTTGAGCGTTTATACCGAAGCCTTCCCGGCGCTGCAAAAAAGGGGCTGGCCATTTACGGTGTTTGTGAACACCCGACCCATTGATGAGCGCTGGCACGAGTTTGTGAGCTGGGAGCAATTGCGTGAAATGGCGGAGCAGGGCGCTACCATTGCCAATCATACGGTGGATCATGCACACATGATTCGCTTGCGGCAGGGAGAGAGCCGGGCGCAGTGGCGTCAGCGCATAACCACTGATGTGTTGCAGGCGGAAATGCGCATTGAAACCGAAACCGGGCAAAGTCACCGCATATTGGCCTACCCCTACGGCGAGTATGACTTGCATTTGGTGGCGCTGCTGAAATCCCTGAAGTTTGTGGGTTTTGGGCAGCATTCCGGACCGCTTGGCACGTCGCATTCACCGCAGGCGCTGCCGCGTTTTCCTTTCGGTGGCGTTTACGGGGCTCCGGAAAATTTTGTGGTCAAGGCCGGCAGTTTACCGCTGCCCGTCAAGCGTCTTGGGCGCGATGGGCAATGGAGTCGCGGTGATCTGGAGCCGGTTTTGGAGACGGGTAATTTTCGCCCCAGCTTGATGTTGGAGCTCGCCGGGTCGGTGCCGGCAAACCGGGTTCACTGTTTTGCCTCCGGCCAGGATGGCCTCAGGACGGAGGTGAGTGGGCAGCGGATCACGGTGCATCTGTCGGCCGATTTACCGTTGGGCAGAAGCCGAATTAATTGCACGGCGGCTGCGGATGATGGACGCTTTTACTGGTATTCCCAGCCCTTTTTTCGAGCGGATCACAACGGGGACTGGCCCCCGGAATAAACCGCGTTTGATGAGTTTCTGGCCTGTGGTTTGTACTTCGGGCCTGAGCGAGTGAGTTTTCAACCGGGGCGTTGAGAGTCGAGCTTAGCTGTCCGCGGCGCTGTTGAAAGTGATGACTTCTGTTGGGTATTGCTGATCGAACACACTCAGCTGATTGTAGCGGATCAGCCCTTGCAAGTCTTTGATGTAGGCTTGTCCTCTTTCGGAGTACTGGTCCAATTCACTGGTCATGCTCAGGCTGTCCAGCGGTTGGTTTTGCCTGCGGCTCCGGGCGCGAATGTTTCTGACGCCAGCGTACGCCGGGTGTGAGTTGATGTTGTGCATATAGGCCGCTACGGCCTCATCCAGGGAGGCAAAGCGGGCAACTTCGTGTCTGGCGCCTTTGGTGCGCTGGTTGGGTATCACTCCGCAGCCTTTGGTATAACACCATTGACCAAAATAGTTGTTGGCTTCGCGGGCAAAGCGGGAGCGACCCCAGGCGGACTCCATGGCACTTTGTGCCAATGCCATTGAGGCCGGTACCACATCAATGCGCTGCAGCAAATCCTGCACCAGCTGACGGTCGTTCAGCTCAGTCGGTGAGCGATACTGTTTTGCCCAGGATGCCAGCGTAGCCTGTTGTTTGGCGTTGAGCGTGTTGCCCTCTAGCACTTGCCGGGCCAGTATTAACAGCTGCTGCCGGCGCTTTAAGAGGTTGGCATTTTCACGCTGAATGGGGGGCAGCAGGCGCGCATAGAAACGCTTTTTGGGCTCGGTAGCATTGCTTGGCATTTGCACCGTGTGATCGGACGTTTCACTGATTACGGTTTGGGGGTGTTGCCAGTTTGACAGGCTGTAGGTGAGGAAAAGGCAGAAGCCGCTGTACAGCAGCAAGAGGTAACCGAGCAATGGCGCCTGGGGGGAGTTGCAACTGTTCTTCATTAAGACCTCATGTATGGGACAGCATATGGGCGTAAGAGGGCCATCCGATGAGGATAACCCTGTCTTAGCAGAGACGGCGAGGGGCCGGACATCGTTGACGGCGGGAAATGGGCCGGGGTGGTCAGAGGCCCATTTTTTCCCGCAAGGCTGCCAGTCGAGCAAGGTTTTCGTCCTTGCTGAGTGGGGTCTCGCTTTTTTCCGGTAAGCGTTTGATTTCGGGGGGCGGTAACGTTTCGCCGCGAACGACCCGTTCGCACATGCTCAGGTAATGGTCACGAAAGATGGGGAAAGCCACCTTTTCCGTGTTGTTGCTGAGGAAATACCAGTCACTGTTACGCCCCGCGTAATACACCGCCGGGTGGCTCCAGGAGAACTCCGCTTTTGGGCTGGGAGCCTGACAGGCCTCAATGAACGCGCTGTGCACGCTGGGCAGGCCGTGCAGTTCCGGCGAGCCCTGGCAAAAGCCGATCATTTTGTGCAGGGTGGGCAGGTATTCAGATTCCTCAATCGCTTTCTTGGCGGCGCGTAAAATGGTTTCCGGCGTAAAACGCTGCAGGGTTTCTACCCACAGGCGTTTGGCCTGGTTCAGCGTTGTCACATCCCCAAAGGCACTGTGGTATTGGTTGTGATAATTGATTCGGAACAGGGCAAACACCTGATTGATCGCATCAATCAGCTGGGAAGACGGCGCTCTGTCGCGCGGTCGGCTCGATGATTCAGCAGGCGTCGCCGAATCAGAAAGCCCAGCTGCGGTCGTTGAGGTCTTCTGCGATCGTGCGATCTCTTGTTCGACTTGAGTGAGTAGCTGTTTGCTGTCCTTCATGGTTTTGACCTTGTGGGGCGCTTAAAGAATGACGCTTGGCCCAATGATATTTAACGTGTTGCAAAAATTTGGTGTTCCAGGAGGCGTATACCTGATTGCTGTCGCGCCAGAAAATCACGAATTCCGGCACCAGCTGCAGTGCAAAATTGACATCAATATTGGCCAAACGCAAGATGTCGTGAACATCATCTCCGGGTTGCCAGTTTTCCGGAATCCGTTTGGGTTCGGTGTCGTGCTCCAGAGCGGAGGTGTATCGTGCCCACTGGCGACGTACGTGCTGAATAAACTTGGTATTCCAGGTACGTGACCGCCCACCTCGTTCTGCCCAGTAGAGGACAAACTCGGGTACCGCGTCTTCAATAAACTGTGGATGAATGGCCGCGTGCCGGGTGAGTACGTCGAGGGCATCCGGGCTGGGACGCCAGTCTTTGGTCATGGCGACTTCACTGTCTTTTTGTGTGGTGAAGGTCTCTCGCTGACGCCATTGATGGATCACATGCTGGTGAAACTTTGCCCCCCAGGAACGCTGGGTTTCTCCGCTTTCCCGCCAAAAAGTCACAAACTCCGGCAGCTGTTCGCGGATGAAGTGTTCCGGAATATTGTGCTGGCTGATCCGCGCCAGTACCTCGGGGTTCGGCTGCCAGCTGGGGGGGATAGGCGTAGCGCCAACGGCAATGGCTCCCCCCCTGTGACGCTCGACGGGTTGAATGCCGGGCTGAAACGCGTGGGGATTGTTGGCGATTTCAGACGGGGATCGAAACGAGTCGTGACTGGGCTGTGTTTGGCCGGCTGCGGGCTGGTTGAGAGGGGGCGCCAGCGGTCGGGATTGCGCCGCACTGGTGTGGGTAGAATGCGGCTGGCTGGCCTGCAGCTCATTAAAGGCGAAAATCAGCTGCTGACATTGCAGAAACGGTGCCGATTGCAGCAACAAAATGCCCTTGGCGCGCAGACTTTGGCTGACTCTCTGGATATCGTGTTCGTTCCAGAAAGGCAGCGCCACATACAGCTGTTGGTCGCTCAGCTCAAACCAGCGAAAGCCCTGGCTGATCACCGGCGGTTGCAGCCGGGTGATCTCGTCCAGAACGCTGAGCATGGTGGCTTCCTCCAGGCCGATGGTGGCGGCCAGAGAGGGCGATAGCAGGATTGGGCGTTCCGGGATCAGTGAAGATGTCATGGCGGAACTTTATCATTTTCTCTGCAGTGAGTCGCTACTCAGGGGCAACAAAAAGTGCGGGCAATGGGGCGATTATCCTGAGGGCCGGGCGGGGTGCGGGCTCTTGCGTGCAGGACTCCGTCAGGAGGTGTTCAGCCGAGAGATAGTCGGGAGGAAGGCTCCAGAGTGGGGGTCACCGGCGCCGCCAGAGTTGGCACGGAGGATCATGGATCATGGCAGGCACTCTGTGGGGTGGGGGGGCTTCTCTGAGTGGCACCCACTCGGGTTCTGCCTGTAACATACGCCCCTTATCCGATCTTAAGTCATCGCAAGAGGGTTCACTCCGTGGCAAAAACCAAATCCGCCTATGTCTGCAACGAATGTGGGGCCGATTTCAGCAAGTGGCAGGGCCAGTGCGGCGAGTGCGGAAGCTGGAACAGTTTGTCGGAGGTGCGTCTGGGGCCGACGCCCTCCAATCGCACGGAGAAATTCAGCGGTTATGCGGGTGCGGCGGGCGCGGTGCCGCAAGTACAGACACTGGCGGAGATTGACCTGGCCGCTTTGCCTCGTTTCTCGTCCGGCACCAAGGAATTTGACCGCGTGCTGGGCGGCGGTCTGGTGCCCGGTTCGGTGGTATTGATCGGCGGTAATCCCGGTGCGGGTAAATCCACGCTGCTGCTGCAGACCATGTGTTTTCTGGCGTCCGGCATGGAGGCGCTCTACTGTACCGGTGAGGAATCCCTGCAGCAGGTGGCCATGCGGGCGCAGCGGCTGGGGTTGCCCACCGACAAATTGAAAATGTTATCGGAAACCAGCGTCGAGTCACTGGTGGCCACGGTGCAGCAAATCCAGCCCAAAGTGATGGTGGTCGATTCCATTCAGGTCATGCACATGGCCGACATACAGTCGGCTCCCGGATCGGTGTCACAGGTGCGGGAAAGTGCCGCTTACCTGACCCGGTTTGCCAAGCAGACCGGTACGGTGCTGGTGTTGGTCGGTCACGTGACCAAAGATGGCAGCCTGGCGGGCCCCAAGGTGCTGGAGCACATGATTGACTGTTCGATCCTGCTGGAAGGGTCGCACGATTCTCGTTTCCGTACCTTGCGCGGCAGCAAGAATCGCTTTGGGGCGGTGAACGAGCTGGGGGTGTTTGCCATGACCGAGCAGGGCCTCAAAGAAGTCAGCAATCCGTCGGCGATTTTTCTGCAGCGTGCCGATGAGGTGGCCGCAGGCTCGGTGGTGATGGTGGTCTGGGAGGGAACCCGTCCGCTGCTGGTGGAGATTCAGGCACTGGTGGACGACAGTCATCAGGGCAACCCGCGGCGGGTGGCGGTGGGGCTGGACCAAAATCGTTTGAACATGTTGCTGGCGGTACTGCATCGCCATGGCGGGGTGCTGATCGGTGATCAGGATGTATTCATCAATGTCGTCGGCGGGGTGCGGGTAATGGAAACCAGCGCTGATTTGGCGCTGTTGCTGGCGGTGGTCTCGAGCTTCCGCAATCGCCCCCTGGGGCATGACCTGATGGTGTTTGGGGAAGTGGGGCTGTCGGGTGAAATTCGCCCGGTTCCCAGTGGTCAGGAGCGTTTGCGGGAAGCCGCCAAGCACGGCTTCAAAACCGCCATTATGCCGGCGGGCAACGCCCCCAGAGAGCCGGTGCCGGGCATCAAGGTCATTGCCGTCAAAACCCTGCAGGAAGCCCTGGATGCCATTGATTAACGCGGGCCATTGCTGACCAGGGGCAGGCCTGAGCCCGTTGGGGTCGATACCCTATTTTCGAACCTCGAACCTCGAACCTCGAACCTCGAACCTCGAACCTCGAAACCGCTATCGCCCCACCAGCACTCGCAAACGGGACTGGTGATCAATGCTGTTGGCCCGACATTCAATGCCGATAAGGTGATCTTTTTGATGGGCAATTTTGCCCTGCATTTTGATTGGCTCGCCGTTCTCGGTTTCCAGGGTGAGCACGATCGCCTCCCCGGGGTGCACGACATGATTGTGACGTAGCGCAACCAAGGCGCCGTTAAAACAAAGGTCGACCATGTGCACTGGCCATTCATTCCGGACGGTGATCAGTGAGGCGTGGCCACGGTAGGCAACGCGTGGGAAATAACGTCTTTCTTTGGGGCTATATGCATCGACGGTCATGGACATGCTCCTGATGTGGCGTGTTCTAATCGGCTCCTGCCGGATGTCAGTGTGTGCCGTGCTGCGGTGTTGGCTTAGTTCAGCTCCATTCTTTTCATGGCGGTTGTGGTGATGTCGGTTATGCAAGTCCTGGATTGGACCGGTATTGCTCAGTGTGCCGTGTGTCTCTTTTTTTGAAAAAGATGATTATGGCGCCTTTTTCCAGTGTAGTGCGGGACTCGGTTTAACTCCAGCGCTCCAGCTGATGCCCCCTTTATTTTTTGGACACTCCTGAGCGATTATGTCTATAAAGGTGGAAAATGTCTGTATTTTTGATAAAAGCGCTCACCAGGTCTTGACTAAAATAGGGGTGAACTTTAGTCTCCGCGACGTTATTGAAGGTGCTCGGCGACTGTTGTACAGGAGCTGAGGTAAACGGGAAGAGTGGTTAATTCGAGTTATCGAGTGAATCCAACGCTGCCCCCGCAACGGTGATGGAACGGTCAGCCATGTGGTTGACGATCCTAAGCCCGATACCGGCCTTGAATGATAAGCGCAGCTGGATGACCCGTGTTCGCAGCGGTGACTCTGAAATGCGCACTTCACGATGAAGCGGAGGGCTTTATCGGTAGGATTCGAGGCCATCCTTTATGTCTGATCCCTTGGGCTATAAAAATACGACCTCCTTCCCTGCTCTTGTCCTCCCTCAATCATGTCATACATGCCGCAAGACCTTTGCAACTAAAAAACAGGGTCTGGCAAAAGATTGGGGAACACCATGAAACACCAAACACTACTGGCGGCGACCATCGCAAGCCTGATCTCATCACCACTGCTGGCAACTGCTGCGGTTGCCGAATTGACCACCAGCTCCCGTTCAGACAGCGATGTTGAAGAAATGGTGGTGACGGCCACTCGAATAGAACAACCGTTACACAAGGTGCTGGCATCGGTCGAAATTCTTGATCGCACCGCCATTGCCAACAGCACCGCCCGAAATATGGTGGAGTTGCTGGGACAAGTTCCCGGCGTGGATATCGAAACCAACGGCAGTCGCGGCTCCACTTCCAGTCTCTTCCTGCGTGGCACCAACAGCGATCACGTGCTGATTCTTATTGATGGTGTCCGCAGTGCCAGCGCCACTTCAGGCACTACCGCGATGCAGCAAATTCCCATGGATCAGATTGAGCGCATTGAGGTAGTGAAAGGCCCACGTGCGAGTCTTTACGGGGCGGATGCCATTGGCGGGGTGATTCAGGTGTTTACCCGTCGTGGGCAAGAAGAACCGCAGGCTTTTATCGCCAGTGAACTCGGCTCTGATGCACTGGTAAAAGTATCCGCTGGTGTGAGTGGTGGGACCGAGCAGACCAAAGCGACACTGACACTGGCCTACGAAGATACCGATGGTTTTGATTCTACCAACAAAGACGGTTCGGCCAATGACGATGATGACGGTTACGAAGAGCAGTCACTTAGCCTGAGCCTGGATCATACCTTCGCCAACGATTGGCAGGTGGGCTTTTCTGCCCTGCGGGTCGAGTCGGAAGCGGACTACGATGGGGGCTTAGATTCCTACTCCGATTCCCTCAACCAGACCCTGAATGCGCGCTTACTGGCACCGCTGACGGACGATCTCACGGTGACCCTCAACCTGTCGGAAAGCCGGGACGAATCGGAAAGTTTTGCTACCTATCCGAGCGAGTTCAACACCCAGCGGGAAATGGCAACGGTGCAGGCGGATTACCTGCTGGCAGCGGGCAATGTCGTGTCCCTGGGTTACGATTATTATGAGGACCAGGTGACCTCCACCACCGCGTTTACGGTGGACCAGGCGGATAATAAAGCCGTGTTCCTGCAGTATCAGGGGGAAGTCCAGCGCGTCTTGCTGACGGCCTCCTATCGATCCGACGACCATGAAAGCTTTGGCCGCAACAACACCAAAACCGTGGCCGTGGGGTACCCCATCGCCGACAACACGCTGTTGAGCGTTTCCTATGGTACGGCATTCAAGGCGCCTACCTTTAATAACCTCTACTACCCCTATGAAGCGTTTTCATACAGCAGTGGTTACGTCTACGAGTACTCCGGCAACCTTGAGTTGCAACCGGAAGAGTCTGAGTCGGTTGAGGTTTTGCTGCGCAGTCAGTGGCAGGGGGTATCCTGGCACGTTTCTTATTATGAAACGCAAGTGGATGACTTGATTGATCTGGGCACCGTGGGCACGGTGAATACCCCGGTCAATTTCAGCGAGGTCAAAATTACCGGTGCTGAGCTGGGTGCGGATTTTACCCTACTGGGGTGGCGTAACAGCCTGGCCTTGTCCTACACCGATCCCCGCGATGAAGAAACCGGTGATATGCTGCGTGCTCGCTCACGAGGAGTGGTAAGCTGGGCGCTTGATCGCCGTTTCGGTGATGTTGAAGTGGCGGCGCTGTGGAAAGCGCAGAGCTACCGTTACAACCAGCAGGGTCGTCGCTTGAGTGGGTTCAATACACTGGATTTGCGCGGATCTTACGAGGTGACCGATCAGTTGCAGTTGACCGCCAAAGTCAGCAACCTGTTTGACGTGGATTATGTGTTGGATCGTCGTGATAGCAGCTTCTCTTCAACCATCTATCAAACACCCGGACGCCAGTTTTCTGTAGCCGCTCGCTATCAGTTCTAATGCGCGACCCACGGTCTGTCAGCGACTAAACCGCTGACAGATTCGGAACACAGAAAAACCAAAAGGAGGTGTGAGCCTCCTTTTGGCATTTATAAAAATACATTTAGCCACACTTTGATTGACCACTTATGAATCGCATGCAACCGACAAAATTGATGATCACTCTAGGGGTGATGTTGCCACTCAGCTTGTTGGTGTCGCTGGCGGTGGGACCGGAACTTATTTTGCCATTCTGGCAAAGTGCCGAAGCGCAAACCGTTTCCAATCAATTAATCATTCAACAGATTCGGCTGCCGCGAACCTTGATGGCGGCGATCATCGGCGCGGCACTGGCCGTCTCCGGGGTGATGATGCAAGGGTTGTTTCGCAACCCGTTGGCGGACCCTTCTTTAATTGGTGTATCGAGCGGTGCATCGGCGGGTGCCAGTTTTGTCATTGTCATGGGCGCGGGTTTGTTTGGTGTGCACGAATTGTTGGGGGTATCGTTTGTCGCGATGGGCGCTTTTCTCGGTGCCACCGTAGCCACTTGGCTGGTGTATCGCCTGGCAGCAACCGCCACCGGCACCTCAGTGGCAACCATGTTGCTGGCGGGTATTGCCATCAGTGCCCTGGCGGGAGCGTTGAACAGCTTTTTCAGTTTTATCGCCGACAATCATATGCTGCGACAGATCAGCCTGTGGCAAATGGGTTCTTTAAGCAACGCCTCCTGGGGGCGCGTGGTGTTTGCTGTCTTTTTACTGGGGGGGTTGTTGTGCTGGTTTCCCCGTTACAGCAAAGCCCTGAATGCCTTTTTACTGGGGGAGTCAGAAGCCCGACATCTGGGCATTGATGTGGATCGCATCAAGCTGCAGGTGATTGTGCTGGTGGCTCTGGTGGTGGGGATTGCCGTGGCACTGACGGGTACCATTGCTTTTGTCGGCCTGGTAACCCCCCACATAGTGCGCCTGTTGATTGGACCCGATCACCGCGGTTTGATTCCTTGTTCCGCCCTGGCCGGGGCCATTCTGTTGATGCTGGCCGATGCCTGCTCGCGCTTTGTACTGGCGCCGGGTGAGCTGCCGATCGGGGTAGTGACGGCCGTGTTGGGGGCGCCGTTCTTCTTGTCTTTGTTGCGCCGCCAGCGCGCGGCGACAGGAGGACTTTGATGCTGCATTTACAGAATATTCATTTGAATTATGCGACCGACAAAAGTCGTCTCACGCCCATTTTGCAGTCCGTGGATCTCCATGTTGAAGGCGGGCAGGTGGTGGTGGTGCTGGGTCCCAACGGTGCGGGCAAGTCGTCGCTGTTGAAAGTGGCTTGCGGTGAAGTGACTCCCCAGAGCGGAGAGGTCCACTTTAACCGCCGTTTATTGTCGAGCTTGTCAGCGGCCGAAAAAGCCTTGCACATGGCGGTGTTGCCGCAAAATTCCCTGTTAAATTTTCCCTTTACGGCCGAAGAAGTGGTGATGTTGGGACGCACGCCTCACGACACCGGTCTGGTGCTGGATCAGGACATCGTCGCGCAGGCATTACACAGTACCGATGTGCACTATTTGCGCCAGCAGGCCTACACCAACCTGTCCGGTGGAGAAAAACAGCGGGTACAGCTGGCCCGGGTGCTGGCCCAGGTCTGGCAAAGTGAAGACGATTGGCAGCGTCTGGTGGTACTGGACGAGCCGACTTCCGCTTTGGATTATTCACACCAGCAGATGGTGGCCCGGTTGCTGCGTGAACGTGCGGCAGAGGGGTGTGGGGTGCTCACCGCCATGCACGATTTAAATCTGGCGGCGCACTGTGCCGATCAACTGGTATTGATGTGTTGTGGTCAGATTCGTGCGGTGGGTACGCCGGATGAGGTACTCCAGGAAGCCTTGTTAAAAGAGGTGTTTCAGGTCGAGTTTCACCGTGTCACTCACCCTGAAACTGGCCGTCCCTGGTTGTTATGTTAGCCTTCAGCCCCTGGATCCTGCCGGGACTTGCACTGCTGGCACTGTGGCTGGATCGTCTGGTGGGTGAGCCTGCCCGGTATCACCCACTGATCGGCTTTGGCACACTGGCAATGAAACTGGAAGCTCGATGGAATCCCCATTTACGGGGCTCCCAAAGCGCTGCCCAGCCAGCTGGCGAAGCTGTTAATGGCATTTTTTCAGGTGCTTGTTTAGCGACTCTCGCCGGTGTCGGGGCCTGGCTGTTGCTGGTGCTGCCGCTGCCGGTGTGCATTGCCTGGCTCTGGTACGGCGGTGCAGGCCTGGACAATGCAGGACCCTGGGCTACAGGATTCACATCGGTTTTGGTCATCGTGTGTGTGTATGTCAGTGTGGGCTGGCAAAGTTTGCGCGAACACGGCCAAGCGGTGGCGACGGCATTTTCCGAGCAGGGACTGGAGGCGGCAAAAACCCAGGTGGCGCGTATTGTCAGCCGCGACACAGAGTCGATGGACGAGTCCGCCGTGGCGCGGGCGACCATTGAGTCAGTGCTGGAAAACGGCAGTGATGCGATTTTTGCCCCCCTGTTTTGGTTTGCGGTATTAGGCCCGGCGGGGGCAGTCTTGTATCGGCTGGCCAATACCCTTGATGCCATGTGGGGCTATCGCACGCCCCGCCTGCAGGCGTTTGGTTATTGCAGTGCCAAAATGGACGACCTGCTCAACTGGCTGCCGGCGCGGCTGACCGCGCTGAGTTACGCCGCGCTGGGCAGAACATCCTCCGCGTTACGCTGTTGGCAGCGGCAAGCCAGGCATTGTGCCAGTCCCAACGGCGGCCCGGTGATGTGCAGTGGCGCGGGTGCCCTGGGCGTGGTATTGGGCGGTGGGGCTTTCTATCATGGTGAGTGGCAATCGCGCCCGGTCATGGGCGAGGGGCAGGACACTAAAATTGACGATATCCCGCGCAGTATTCGCCTGGTCGATCAGACGGTGTGGCTGTGGCTGAGCACCGCCATGCTTTTATCACTTTGTGGGTGGCTTTAAAAAGCCGGCCCGTGCGTTTACCCGGCGAACATAGAATTCCGGTATCGTCTCAATGAGAACGACGGTCAAATCATCAATCGATATAGCATTAGACCGATACATAAATAGATCAATCAATAGGTAAATAGGTAACCCCGATGTTGAATCACGGTGGCCAACTGGAAAAAATCAAAGCTCAATACCCGCAGGTGACAGCCGACTGGTTGGACCTCTCCACCGGCATTGCGCCGTGGAGTTGGCCGGTGACAGACATACCCGCCCAGGTGTGGCAGCGATTGCCGGAAGCGCCAGAGGGATTGTGCCAGGCGGCAGCGAACTATTATGGGTGTGAGGCTCGCCAGGTTGTGCCGGTGGGCGGCTCGCAAGTCGCCATTGAATTGTTGCCGGAATGTATGCCCCAACATGCGATTGCGATTCCTCGATGGGGTTATGGTGAGCATGCCCGCTGTTGGTCCCGCAGTGGCCATGATGTGGTGTTTTATGATTCCCCGGACGAGGTTACTGCGCTGCTGGAAGGGGATCGGGTTACTTCCGTGCTGGTGATTAATCCCAACAACCCCAGTGCCGCGATCACGCCGTTGTCCTGTCTGCTGAGCTGGCTGCAAATGGTCACGGCCAGAGGCGGGATTTTGTTGGTGGATGAAGCTTTTGCCGATGTTGAACCGGGGCATCACAGTGCGGTGTTATTGGGTGAATCGGATCATCTGGTGGTGCTGCGCTCGGTGGGCAAGTTTTTTGGTATGGCCGGTTTGCGGCTGGGATTTTTGATCGCGGGAGAGTCACTGAGACAAACATTTCTACAAAAAACGATGCTCTGGAGCGTCTCCGGGCCAGCACAGTGGATGGGTGAACGGATGTTATCGGACAGCATCTGGCAGCGTACCCAACGCCATCGGGTGTCCTACTATAAAGAACAATTGGTGGGCATTCTCAATGCGCACCTGCTGCAGGACAGGGATATCCAAATGGGGGTAGGACCGCTGTTTGTGTCGTTATTTGCTCGCGGCAGCCTTTTGCCACGGTTATTTCATTTCTTTGCTCAGCGGGGCATTTTGGTGCGCATTTTTGAACCTCAGGACGGGGTCACTTGCCTGCGCATTGGCTTGACGGATGAGCAGGGGTTGGCTCGATTATTGATGGCCCTTGACGAATGGGCTCAACAAGGCCGTCGCGAAAGCGACACCGTCAGACATGAAGAGTCTAACAATCTTCAAACGCTGACCAGGCACAGCATCACCGCAGGACAGGGGTAACAGAACAATGAATCCATGGACTCAGCGCCGCCTGACGAAGATGTTGTTACGTTTTAATCCGGCCGCGGCATTGCTGGCGGTGGGGTTAGCCGGTTTATTGTGGGCCGGTGCGGCAACGGCTGATGATGCGGTAGAAGTCATCGACGATCTCGGCAACCTGGTGCGTCTGGAGCGACCGGCAAAACGCATCGTGGCGTTGGCACCGCACATTGTCGAAGTCGTTTATGCCGTGGGCAGTGGCGATAAGCTGGTGGGGGCGGTTAACTACAGTGATTTTCCCGAAGCCGCTCAGCAGATACCTCGCGTTGGTACCTACAAGGCATTCAGCGCCGAGGCGATTCTGCGGTTGAATCCGGATCTGGTGTTGGCGTGGTATTCGGGCAACGGACCTCAGCGGGTGGCGCCTATCCAAAACCTGGGCATTCCGGTGTATTTTTCAGAGTCCCGGACACTGAAGGACATTGGCGAGTCAATGGAAAAAATTGGCATCTTGTCCGGTTCCAAAACCGCCGTTACAGCGCGACAGAAGTTTGATGTAACCCTGCAGGCGTTGACAGCAACCTATTCCAATCGTCAGCCGGTCAGTGTCTTTTATCAGGTGTGGAGCGACCCGCTGCAAACCTTAAACGGTGACCACATGATCAGTGATGTGATTCGTCTGTGCGGAGGCCGTAACATCTTTTCCAACGTACAGTCGCTGGCCCCGAAAGTCAGTGTCGAATCGATCTTGCGCATTGATCCTCAGGTGATTGTCGCCAGTGGCATGGGCGAAGCCCGCCCCGAGTGGCTGGATGACTGGCGACGCTGGCCCAGTTTGCAGGCGGTGAAAAACCAACAGCTCAAATTTATTCCGCCGGATATTATTCAGCGCAATACCCCGCGTGTGTTAACCGGGGTGAAAGCGATGTGTGAACACCTTCAGGATGCGCGAGAGCACTATTATTAACGGCAGGGAAACACTAAGCTAGCGCGCAAGCTCTTGGCTTGCCGTGCAGGAGACGGGGTTATGTCGGCAGAATTTGAATTTGATCAAGCGGCTAAAGCGGGTGTCTATAAAGCCATTTTTGAACGTCGGGACATGCGGCATTTTCGCAGCGAGGCGATTGCCGATGAGGTGATAGAAAAACTGTTGCTTGCAGCGCACAGCGCGCCCAGTGTGGGACTGATGCAGCCCTGGCGCATCATCCGCGTACAAGATCTGGCGCTAAAAAAGAATCTGCACGCGGTGGTGGAACAGGAGCGATTAAAGACGGCCGCGGTCATGGGGCAGCGCTCGGATGAGTTCATGCAGTTAAAGGTACAGGGCATCCTCGAGTGTGGTGAAGTCTGGGTGGTCGCTCTGATGGACCAGCGCGAGCGCCATATTTTTGGTCGCCGGACCTTGCCGCAAATGGACCTGGCATCCGCGGCCTGCGCCATCCAGAACGTCTGGCTGGCGGCTCGGGCTGAAGGCATCGGCATGGGTTGGGTGTCTATTTTTGACCCTGACGAGGTGAAAACCCTGATGAAGTTTCCGGCCGATGTCGAACCTGTCGGCATCTTGTGTCTGGGGCATGTGGATGCGTTTTACGATCAACCGATGCTGGCGAAAGAAGGTTGGGCTGAGCGTGGCGATCTCAACGATTATGTGATGCGCGATGGCTGGGACGTCGACAAGGCGGCCCGGGCGCAACAGCAGTGGGATAAGAAAGCGTGATAACGAGGCCGGTGAAAAATGAAAATATTCTCAAGCGTGTGGTGTGGCAAGGGTCATGAGTGAACTTATCAGCACTAAAACCTTAAGGGTGCAAGGCACTAAAACCTTAATGGTGCAAGGCACCACGTCCGATGCGGGCAAGAGTACGCTGGTGACGGCGCTGTGTCGTATTTTTGCCCGTCAGGGCAATTCGGTGGTGCCTTTCAAACCCCAGAACATGGCGCTCAACAGTGCGGTGACGGTGGATGGGGGCGAAATTGGCCGCGCCCAGGCGGTGCAGGCGTTTGCAGCAGGGTTGCAACCGCATACGGACATGAACCCGATATTGCTCAAGCCTAACAGTGATACCGGTGCCCAGGTGATCGTGCACGGTAAAGCCATCACCAATATGGAGGCGGCGGCTTATCACGATTACAAAACGGTGGCGATGACGGCGGTGTTGGACTCACATCGACGGTTGTGTGATCACTATCAATATGTGTTTGTCGAAGGGGCCGGCAGTCCGGCGGAAATCAATCTGCGCGATCGCGACATCGCCAACATGGGGTTTGCCGAAGCCGCGGATTGTCCGGTGATCCTGATTGCGGATATTGATAAAGGCGGTGTGTTTGCTCATCTGGTCGGAACGCTGGAGTTGTTGTCGCCTTCTGAACAGGCGCGGGTGGTGGGGTTTGTCATCAACCGTTTTCGCGGCGACATCGGCTTGCTGGAACCGGGATTAGACTGGTTGCAAGAGCGTACCGGCAAACCGGTGCTGGCGGTGTTGCCGTATTTGCAGGGTTTTCATTTGGAAGCCGAAGACGCTTTAACCGCAAACACCCAGGCGAGTGAAGAGCATCAGCAACAAAAACTCAAAGTGGTGGTGCCGGCATTGCCGCGCATCAGCAATCACACGGATTTTGATGCACTGCGCCTGCACCCGCAGGTGGAGTTTCATTTCATCGGCCCGGATCAACCCATACCGGCCGCCGACCTGATGATTTTGCCGGGCAGTAAAAGTGTGATTGCCGATCTGAAATTTTTGCAGCAACAGGGTTGGCCGCAGGCGATTGAGCGGCATTTGCGATACGGTGGCAAGTTGATGGGCATTTGTGGGGGCTATCAAATGCTGGGCCAGATGATTCATGACCCGGAAGGTATTGAGGGCGTGCCGGAGAGTGTCCCGGGCCTGGGCTGGTTGAAGCTGGAAACCCGCTTGTTCCCGAGCAAGCAGTTGATCAATCGCAAGGGGCTGTTGTTCGATGGTGAAACCCCCGTGAGCGGTTATGAAATACACGCGGGCGTTACCTCGGGTGAAGCCCTCAACACACCGGCGGTGTTGCTTGAGAGGGTGAACCTGGAGCTTGAAGGTGAATCTTCAGCGCTGCAAGCCGATGGCGCGATCAGCCACGACAACGCAATCTATGGTACTTACCTGCACGGTCTGTTTGACCAGCAGGCGGCGCTGGATAAACTGCTGCAGTGGGCCGGACTGGAGGTGGTGGAGCACTTTGATTACGAAGCGCTGCGGGAGCGGGAAGTGGAGCGATTGAGCGACTCGGTGGAAGCCGCTATGGACTGGCAGCGTTGGCGCGAGGTGTTACCGCAATTCACCCGGGGATAGGGCTCTGATCTTTTTGTCCCTTGAACAGGATCCGCTTTATACCCGTATAATGGCCGACATGGGTCATCAATGAGGAAGGAACATGCAAATCGGGTTGGTTATTGTCGGGGATGAAATCCTCTCAGGTCGTCGTACCGATAAGCACTTATCGAAGATTGTTGAAATACTGAATCAGCGCGGGCTGTGCCTCAACTGGGCCCGGGTGCTGGGCGATGATATGGATGAGCTGGTGGAATGTTATCAGCAGAGTTTTGCCAAAGGCCATTTGGTCCTCAGTACCGGCGGTATCGGCGCGACCCCCGACGACCTCACCCGCGAAGCGGTGGCCAGAGCCCTGGGCACGGTTACGCAACGACACCCTGACGGGGTGAAACTGCTCGAAAAATTCGCCCGGGAGACCGGCCGTGAATTGACCGATACACGTTATCGGCTGGTGGAATTTCCCAAGGGTACGACCATTATCCCCAACCCGGTGAACGGCATTCCGGGTTTCAGCATCCAGGATCACCACTTCGTCCCCGGATTTCCGCAAATGGCCTGGCCTATGTTGGAATGGGTGCTGGACACACAGTACCCCGACATCGCGGACCGCAGTTATCGGGAGCACTCGGTGATGCTGCAAGGGGCCAATGAGAGCACCATCATTCCCTTGATGGAACAGTTGCTGGCGGATTTTGCCGGGATTAAAGTGTTTAGCTTGCCGATTATGGGGGATGAGCCCCGTATTGAGTTGGGGGTGAAAGGCCCACAGCTGTTGGCTAAAGAGGCCTATACCGCGATGAAACAAGGGCTGCAGGCGTTGGATATTCGCTGGCAGCGGGCGTCTGATTAACGCGCTTCACCTGCCCATAAAAGCCGTCAGTAACTTCAGGCAACGGGCTGCCGGTTCAATTTGCCAGCCGGCAGAGGGCCGGCCACCCGGTGCAGTTTGATGGTCGGTTTACACACTCACCAGGCAGGCAATCAGCACCGCGGCTTCCAAAATTTCAATGCTTGCGCCACTGGTATCGCCGGTGGTGCCCCCCAGTCTTCGCACCATCAGGGCTCTCAACCCCGCAAACAAACTCGTGACAGTTACCATCAGAATTAACGCCTGTGGCAACGGCAGCAGCACCAGCGCGAAAATCCACGCGCAAGCCACACTGATGCGCAGGTGTCGACGGTTGGCGTATTTAAGGAAGTTTTCCGCAATGCCTTGCTTGCTGACATAGGGTGTCGACAGCAGCAACAGCAGGGCCATCGCTCTGGACAGAACCGGAGCGAGGCATAACGCCCAGCCGTTCTGATGGGCAATTAGAGCGCTTAGGGCGGAGAATTTCAGCAATAACAGGCAGCCAATGATGATCACTGCGGCACTGCCGCTGCGCGGGTCTTTCATGATCTCCAGCGTGCGTTCTGTGTCGCCGCCAGCGAGCCAGCCGTCGGCGCTGTCGCCAAGACCATCCAAATGCAAGCCACCGGTAATTAACACCCACAGAGTCACTACGAGGGCGGCAACGACACTGGCCGGGAGATGGCCCTGAAGGGCTGTGGCGGTCAGGGCCAGCAGTCCGCCGATGGCCAGCCCAACCAGTGGAAACAGCGGCAGCGCACGGCCAGAGTCTCGTGGGTCATAGTCGGGCAGCCTGGGCATGGGCAGCCGCGTCAGAAACAGAAACGCGACGATCAGGGCACGTCCAAGGGGGGAGGAGGTCAGAGCCTTCATAGCTGTTTTCTCAAGGTCCATTCAAGGTTTAACAAAGGTTCCAATCCCAGCGAGAGAGTGATGCGTTAATGGGCGCTGGGAATTTCTGCCGGTGGTGGCTGATGCCGGGTCAGCTGGATCCAGTCAGGGAAGCCCGGCTGGTGAAAGATCTGTATCTGGGTCATGCAGGCGTGAGGAATGGACAGTCGATGCACGCTATCGAGTGGCATATTCAAACAGTGAGCCATGACGCTTTTAATGACGCCGCCGTGGCACACCACCAGACAGTGCTGATTTTGCTGGGTCTGCACGATTTCGTCAAAGGCCTTGATCACCCGCTGGTGAAAGTCCGACAGTGATTCTCCATTGGGCGGCGTTTGTTGTGTCGGGTTTTGCCAGAAGCGTGCCAGCGCTTGCGGTGATTGTTGTTCGATGGTTTGAATTAATTGGCCATCCCAGTCCCCAAAGTCAATTTCGCGCAACGCCGTGCGGGTTTCAACCGGCAGTTTCAGGAATTCGGCCAGCTGTTCGGCAAAAGTCTGGCAGCGCTTCAGCGGTGAGCTCAGTATTTTTTCCCAGCTGTGGCTAACCTCGGTCAACGGTGTGTGCCAGTGTTGGATGGCCTGATTCATTTGATGCCAGCCGGTTTCATTCAGCGGCGAGTCAGTCCGGCCTCTGAAAATGGCATGGCTGTCCGTGTTTTTCTGGCCTTTATGGAGCGTATCCTGACATTCGCCATGGCGTAGAAAATCCAGGGTGGTGACTCGCTGCTGGTTCATGGCTTCATCCGCCTTGTTGAGTTACATGGGTGATGGGAGCGGTTGGAAAAACCGCTCAACCTTTGGCGTCCACGCCAGCGTGTTCAAACGTGGCCATCTGGTTGTGAAGATCGCATGCCAGCCGCAGCAGGGGTACAGCGCTGGCCGCACCGCTGCCTTCACCCAGACGCAGGTCCAGATCCAGCAAGGGTTTTTGATCGAAGGCGCGGAGCACGGCCTGGTGACCTGGCTCGGCAGATTTGTGTGACAGGATCAGCCAGGGCTTGATGGTGGGGTTAATGGCCTGTGCGTAGAGCGCCGCCACACTGCAAATAAACCCGTCCACCAGTGCTGGCAGCCCCACTTGTGCGGCGGCCAGGTAAGCGCCGGTGAGGGCGGCAATTTCAAACCCGCCGAGATACTGTAAGTTTTTCAGTGGTTGCTGTGAGGTTGCGTCAAACACGTCCAGGGCGCGATGAATCACGGCCGATTTATGGATTTGTCCGGCGTTATCCAGACCGGTGCCTGGCCCTACAATTTCAGCCGCGTGCTTTTTCAAATAGGCGCAGGCCAGGGCGGTGGCTGAGGTGGTATTGGCAATGCCCATTTCTCCGCCGATCCACAATTGACTGCCTGCTTCTTTAGCCGCAAGGATGGCTGTTTGCCCAATGCGTAAAGCCTGCTGCAATTGATCGGAAGACATGGCGGCTTTTTGCGTAAAGTTGGCGGTGCCGGCGGCAATGCGTTGATCCGAAACGCCCTTCAGTTCGGGTAATTCAGTGACCGTGCCCACATTGATGACATCGAGCCTGGCATTCAGGGATTTCGCCAACACAGCAATCGCCGCCCCGCCGGTAGAAAAGTTTTGCACCATCTGTGCCGTGACGGACTGCGGGAAAGCCGAAACACCTTCGGACGCGACACCGTGATCTGCGGCAAAAATGGTGATGCCGACGTTGTCGCAGGCGGGCTGATCGGTGGCCTGTAAGCTGGCCAACTTAACCGCGACGGTTTCCAGTTGTCCCATGGATCCCGCCGGCTTGGTCAGTTGAGCCTGACGTTGTTCAGCGCTGTGTCGATGAGTGTCACTGGGGGTGGCTGCGGGTTCATGGTACCAACTCATGCGGTGTCTCCGTTGTTTGTTGAGTGCAAAGAACTCTGTTGCTCAATGCGGAAAGTTGATCGGCGGTTGTCAAGCGCCCAGGGCCATAATTAAAAGGTGCTCAAGGCTGTAAATAAAAGACGCTCAGGGCTGTAAATTAAAGGCGCTCAGGGCTGTAAATTAAAGACGCTCAGGGCTGTGTTATGTCTGGACCTTTGAGGCTGCTGTTCCGGGCTATGGTTCAATGCGAATTATTCCTGCAACTCGGTGTGGCTCAGCGCGGTGCCCTTCATCACGAGCGGACAGCCCGCTGCGGTAAAAATGACCCGGTCGCACAGACGCGCGGTGGCTTGATTCAGAAAGCCGGCTTCGTCGACAAAGCGCCGATTAAGTTCACCCAAAGGCACAATACCCATGCCGACCTCGTTGCTGACCAGAATCACCGGCGTGCGGATTTCATCCAGAGCTGACAGAAACCGTTGTTTTTGCTGCGACCAAAAGTCGGGATGGCGCTCTTCGGCCATCAGGCAATTGGTCAGCCACAGGGTCAGGCAGTCGACAATAATGGCATCGTAGTTCGAAGCCTCTGCGCGCAGACTGGCGCCCAGTTCGCAGGGCACCTCGAGTGTGTGCCAGTGCGGTGGGCGCTGTTGGCGGTGGTGTACCACCCGCGCGGTCATTTCGGCATCGTGAAACTGCGCGTCTGCCGTGGCGATGTAGGCAATGGTGTCACCGTACAGCCCGGTCAGGTGTTCTGCCAGTCGGCTTTTGCCGGATCGTGCGCCGCCAAAGATGAGCTGTTTCATAAAAAGACTCTGGTCTGAATGCTTGCGGGCAGCGGCTGTGGTTTTGGGCTGCTGCATCAAGCGGTATTGTAAAGCATCGGGTTGATCTTTTCAGACCTGGCTCACAGGTCTGCCGCAATGGGCTGTTTTTTCCCTTCCAGAACGGTACCCCAGACCGGGATGTCTTTTAATCGCTCAATGGGCTGGGTGTATGGGTCTTGTTCGAGGATGGTGAAATCGGCGTTTTTACCGACGGATAAACTGCCGATGCTATCTTCCATGCGCAGTTGACTGGCCGCATCCAGGGTAATGCTTTTGAGTGCGTCATCCAGGGATATGCGCTGGTCCGCTCCGACAACGCGGCCCTCTGCCGTCAGGCGGGTTGCTGCGGCCCAGGCCAACAGCAGTGGCTGTACCGGCGCCATGGTGAAGTCCGAATGAAAGGACAGGGGCACTCCGGCATCCACCACGGATTTCAGCGGGACCATGTGATGGGCTCGCTCGGGGCCGAGCCCGACTTCTGCGTACTTGTCCGCCAGTGCCCACACGTAATAGGGGTTGGCCGAAACCCGGACACCAAGATGGGCCATACGCTGAGCCTGCTCCGGGCGAGCGTAGGCTAAATGATGGACGGTGGTGCGATGGTCTTTGCGTGGATATTCCCGTTGCAGTTTTTCAATGATATCCAGTGTGGCATCCAGCCCCAGATCGCCGTTGACGTGAATGTGAATCTGAAAATCATCCCGCCAATACAGGCGAGCCGTGGTCTCCAGTTCGTCCGGTGTCATCAGCCATTCACCGTGGTGGCCGTCGAGGTAGCCATCGCGCATTTGCATCAGTTGCGAATAGGCAGCGCCATCCGCGAACAACTTCACCTGCCGGGGTAAAAACGTCACTTTCCCGGTGTTCTTTTCGGGCAGGGTTTTGATGAAAGCTTTGGCCTGCTCGTGGCCCATTTGCTTGCCCAGCCCTTTGCCATCGGCGAGCACCATAAAGCGAAACGGGCTGGAGCTGCGGTTCCAGCTGGAGAAACGCATGCTCAACCATTCCTTGTCGAAATCCATGGTTCCGAAAGCGCCATCAGACACGGTGGTCACTCCGCCTGCGTGGATAATATCGCGGGCATGGCGCAGAGCTCCCAGATAGCGAAACGGGCTGGTGAGCATCGGCATGATGTGAGGAACCAGTTGGTAGAGGCCGTTTTCATAGAAGTGCCCCTCGGCAAAATTCACCTGCGGGTGAGCCGTGTCTTCAAGTTCCAGTTCGTTTAATACCGCTGTGTTGACAATAATTTCGTGAAACGATCGGTGCCAGACGACGATCGGCCGCTGAGTGGAGATTTGGTCAAGGTCAGCCCGGGTAAGTTCACCGTGAAAATAGGGGTGATACCCCCAGGTCCACAGCCATTCATCCGAGCCCAGTTTTTGGTCCGCGTTTTTCAATTGCTCTAAATAAGCATCACGCCCACGGACTCCCTTGGCTTGTTTGCCGGGCATGTCCCAGTCGTGGGGTGTGATAAATTCCATCGGCAGTAAAATGCCCGCCAGGTAGGGGTGCAGGTGGGGTTCGATGAATCCGGGCAGTATGGCTTTGCCCTGAAAACTTCGATCCACCTGCGGGTTATGGTGGGCTACGGCCGCCGTCACCGTGGCGAGATCGCCCACGGCTTCAATTTTGCCGTTCAGGACCGCAATGGCTTCAGCACGGGGTTGTTGCGGATTCATGGTGATGATCGCTTGGGCCGTATAAATCGTCGCATTGTTGTCGTTACTGCAACCTGACAGCAAGCCGCTGAGCAAAAACAAGTTGAAGACCAAGACGAGGGTCCCCAAGCGGCAAGTCCGGGTGTGTTCTAACAATAGTGGCATGAACGTATCTTAGAGGTTGTGATGTTGGCTAAACACTATCAGCTTCATGGCTTGGTAAACAGCGGTATGACCTAGGCGTCGAGAATTTGGCTCACCCGATCTTGCAGCCAGGGCACCACCTCGGATTCAAACCAGGGATGTTGTTGCAGCCAGCGACGATTTCGGGGGGAGGGGTGAGGCAGAGGCAGTTGTTTGGGAATAAAGTGTTGCCACTGGCCAACCCGCTCGGTGAGGGTTTTGTAGGGGCCGGGCAGGTAATGGCGCTGAGCATAAAGGCCGATACACAGCGTGAGTTCGATATTTGGCATCTGGGCCAGTAGCTGATCGTGCCACTGGGGGGCGCATTCAGGACGAGGCGGAAGGTCACCTGACTTTCCTTTGCCGGGGTAGCAAAACCCCATGGGCATGATCGCCACCTGTTTTGGATTATAGAATCTGTGCTTGTCCAGGCCCAGCCATTGGCGCAGGCGATCGCCCGAGGGGTCATCCCAGGGAATGCCGGAGGCGTGAACCCGGGTTCCCGGGGCCTGTCCGATAATCAACAGTCGGGCATCTGGGTGAATCTGAACCACTGGGTTGGCGCCCAGGGGTAACTCCGCTTCGCAGTGCCGGCACTGTCGAACTTGTTGCAGCAGCGACGTCAGGTCTGCAGCCGGGATTTTCTCGTGTGTCATGGGACTGGTCTTTGAGGCTGTTATCTTCGGCCCAGTTCGGTGTCGTCAATGGTTTGAAAGATGTCGTCGCTGGCAAATTCCGGGTTCTTGCCGGAGGTGCTGCCAGGACCGCCTCGCGTGTCCACAGAGGGGGGCTGATGTTCAGTGGCCGTGGATGAGCTCTTTGGTCGAGTCGATGATGCACCCGACGTGGTCGGTGGATAGAGGTAGGCATTAATCAATTGGCGCCCTTTGGGGTGGGTGATTAACGCCAGCAGGCTGCCGGAATCCAGCAGCGCTTTTAATTCCGGGTCTTGCAGCAGTCGCTGTACCTCGGAATTATTTTGCAGCTGGTTGTTGCGCTTCCAATAGGTGGACACCAGTGTGGCCAGTTGCCGGTCACTGAGGTAATCCCGACCGAACAGCATCTGCATGTCCGGGTCCTTTCGGAGCCTCTGAAAATCGGTTAATTGTTCAATGTCGGCGGGGCTGCCCTGATCCAGCACCTGCTGATTGGCGGGTTTGCTGAAAAGTGCAATCAGCGTCGGGTTCTGTCCCAGGCGCTGCAGGCGCATCACCGTGTCTTCAGGGCGTGTCATTAACAGAAACGTGGCCTGGGCGAGAAGCTCTTCCGGGGAGATGATCCGGTGTTCGGTGTGGCGATTCATGTCAGAAGCCACTGCGGAACCGGGTGTGGGCTCCGCGTGGGCGCGGCTGATGAAGGCGTTGCCGACGAAGGACGACAACTGCCGGGTCAGCTGTTGCATCAGGCTTTGGTGGGGACTCTCAATCGCTGTTGTCGCCTCAACTTGCGCGGTTGAGGGGGCGGTATTGGTTAGCCATAAAATTGCGATACCGACGAAAAGCCCGGTTATGGCGCCTAAACCAGCACCAGCCCTCCGCTTTGCGGGCGACTTGAACCGTGATTGATAACCCCGAAGGGCAAAAAATAATACAGCTATAATTAATACGCTATTGGCTATAGCCATACTCACCTCTCAAGCGGGCATTGGTACAAACATTGGCATAAATATCGTTTCTGGTGGGGCGATGACGCCACCTTAATGACTGGCAGTGTAAACCATGAGCGGAAGAAGAACAGCGATGCTTATCCCTTTCTGCCCCAAAATCTGTGTGTAACGGCAAGCCGGAACAGCAACGTGTGTATTGCCTGGCGAGTGACTGGGCAGAAATGGTGCGCTCTCCCGGCGCGATGGTGCATTGATATGCTGCATATTAGTGCAAAAATAAAGGTTGAGATCGGCTGGCACGGTTGTTCACCGCAATGGTGCAAAAAAGGCACGCAAATTGCTCTTGTTTTACGGAAAGTGACTATTGAAGCAGCTGTTCGTCGAAGTGCTCTCACTGACTGGTGTGCCTGTAGGGGGAGTTAACCCCGGATTCAGGTCGAACAAATGGTATTGTCAGGCGTCGACTCAAGTCGGTGTTTTTAAACTTCGCGAAGCAACAAAGGAGTTTTATCGTATTGTGATCAAGAAACATGCGCAGTTGATCATTGTTTCCGATCTGGATGGCTCGCTGCTGGACCATCACAGCTACAGCTTTGAGCCGGCCCGCCCTCTGCTCAAATGGTTGGATTTTGCCTCCGTTCCGGTTGTCCTCTGCACCAGTAAAACCCACTCTGAAGTGTTGTCCCTGAGGCAAACCCTGGGTAATGACTCCCCCTTCATCGTTGAAAACGGCGCTGCGGTTTATCTGCCCAAATCTGAATTCCACTACCAGCCCGAAGGCACAGAAGGTGTGGGGGATTTTTGGTGCAAGACCTTTTGCCAGCGACGTGAACACTGGCTGAAGCTTTTGGAGGAGGCCAAGCTGCATTTTGACCTTGACGGCAAGTTGGAGCACTTTGCCGAGATGTCTGCCGAGCGTGTCGCGGAGGTTACCGGACTGGACGTCCAGCTGGCGGCTCAGGCGAAAGAGCGTGAATTTGGCGAGCCGTTACGCTGGCTGGGGACCGAGGAAGAGTTGCTGGTCTTTAGTCAATGGTTTCGGGACCGGGGGGCCAACGTCTTACACGGTGGCCGATTCGTGCATCTTGCGGGCGATGCGGACAAGGGGCGGGCGATGACCTGGCTGGTTAAGCAATATCAACTGCAAAAGCGAGAATCTCAACAGCACCAATTTCGGGTTCAGCACCATCACCCGAGTTTTCAGCAGCATTTTCAAAATCAGCAAAATGGTGTGCGAACCCTGTCAATAGCCTTGGGTGACAGTCAGAACGATGTGGCCATGCTGGAGTGCGCGGATCGTGCGGTAGTCATTCGCTCACCCAGTCATGAGCCTCCAAAGTTGTCACGCAAGCATGGGTATTGGGTGTCAGAATCTACGGGCCCCATGGGCTGGACAGAAGGCATTAACCACTGGCTGGAGGAGTTGCAATCGCAGGGAGAGATTGAGCTGTTCAGTGTATAGCTGCGCGACTCATGATTTTAATTAAACACTGTCAACGAAAAACACCGTTGTTAATTGGGTTGTTGTTTGTTGTTACTTGAGCGGTTAATAGCGGGTAACAGTGGCTTGAGTTTTCACACTGCAAGTTTTTACAGGCAGTATATGTGTTCATCAATAAAAGGATAATAACGTGGCTGATTTTTATCAAAACGGCATTGTAACAACCCTTCACAATTTATCGCATCGTCCTCTTGAGGAGCTGGAAAATGAATTGAGAGGGTTCAGTCGCACGCGACCGATGTCATTGGTTTTGCCTTCTCTGTTTTCCGAGCTGGAAGGCGAGGCCTTGCCGAATATTGTAAAACAATTGCACGGCGCGGATTATCTTTCGGAAATCGTCATTGGTCTGGATCGTGCAGATAAAAGCCAATACGAATACGCGTTGAAATTCTTTGATGAATTGCCGCAGCACCATCGCGTCCTGTGGAACGACGGGCCCCGGTTGCAGGCTTTGGACGCCGAATTAAAAGCACAGGGGTTGGCCCCGAAAGAATTGGGTAAGGGCCGCAATGTCTGGTATTGCATGGGTTACACGTTAGCGTCTAACCGCTCTGAATCGGTGGCGCTGCACGATTGTGATATTGTAACTTATGACCGAGAGTTGTTGGCGCGGTTAATTTACCCCGTGGCCAATCCACGTTTCAATTATGAATTCTGTAAAGGCTTTTACGCACGCGTGGCGGACAGAAAAATTAATGGTCGGGTGTGTCGACTGTTAGTGACGCCTTTGTTGAGGGCGTTGAAAAAAATCTTTGGTGAACTCGAGTATCTTCAGTACATGGACAGCTATCGCTATTCCCTGGCTGGCGAGTTTTCCTTTCGTAAAGACGTGTTGAACGACATTCGTATTCCCAGTGATTGGGGGCTGGAGATCGGGGTCTTGTCAGAAATGCACCGCAATTACGCCAACAACCGTTTGTGCCAGGTGGACATTGCCGATGTCTATGATCACAAGCATCAGGAGCTGTCCTATGATAACGAGGATGGCGGGCTTTCGAAAATGTCGATTGACATTTCCAAGGCGCTGTTTCGCAAGTTGGCTACACAGGGAATCACATTCAACACCGAAACTTTCCGCTCCTTAAAGGCGACGTATTTCCGCATTGCACTGGATTTTGTTGAAACCTATCACAATGATGCTGTTATGAATGGTTTGTCATTGGATATTCACCAGGAAGAGAAAGCGGTAGAGCTGTTTGCGCAAAACATCATGAAGGCGGGGGATGCCTTTTTGGATCGTCCAATGGAAACGCCGTTTATTCCCAGTTGGAACAGAGTAATCAGTGCAATTCCCGATGTGCTGGAAAAACTCTATAACGCGGTAGAAGAAGACAACAAGGAGTATGGCTCGATATGATAGAGACGGTTGTTACCGACAATTCATTAATCGCCCGATTGATTCACCATTTGGAGTTGATTTACCACGAGACACCTCTTGACATTACCTTTGAGCAACTTGCACAGGAGTTAATGGTTTTGATGCGGCTGGAGCCTGAAGAGGATTCTGCGCCGCCTCCCCATTACAATCCATGGAGTCAGGAAGACGTTATTCTGATTACCTACGGTGACAGTTTTATCCCGACAGAAGGAGTGAAAGAAAAGCCGTTAGAAGTATTGAAACATTTTTTGGACGAGCACTGCGAAGGCATTATCAACAGTGTCCACATTCTGCCGTTTTTTCCATTCAGCTCGGATGACGGTTTCGCTGTTATTGATTTTTCCAGTGTCAATGAAGGGTTGGGCGATTGGAGCCATATCTACGATATCGCCCAGCGCTATCGGCTGATGGGCGATCTGGTGATTAACCACTGTTCGAGTCGCAGTCTTTGGTTTCAAAATTTCATTAAGGGTGAAGGTCCGGGCCACGATTATTTTTTTACAGCCTCGCCCGAAGATGATTTGAAAGACGTGGTGCGTCCGCGCACCAGTGAATTATTGAAAGAAGTGGAAACAGAGCGCGGGCTGCAGCATGTATGGTGCACGTTCAGTCACGATCAGGTGGATTTGGATTTTACCAACCCGGAAGTCCTGAAGCAGTTTGTTTCTATTATTCGTCAGTATCTGGATATGGGGGTGAGAATTTTCCGGCTGGATGCGGTGGCGTTTTTATGGAAAAAGATTGGCACCAGCTGTATTAATCTGGAAGAAACTCATTTGATCGTACGGCTATTGCGTTTATTGATTGAGAACGCCGAACGTGAAGCGGTGATTATCACGGAAACCAACATTCCCAACCGTGAAAATTTGTCGTATTTTGGCAACGCCAACGAAGCCCATTGCGTCTACAATTTCTCCCTGCCGCCATTGTTAGTGAATACCCTGGTTACCGGTAACTGCCATTATCTGAAAATGTGGATGATGAGTATGCCGCCGGCGCAAAATGGCACCACCTATTTTAACTTTATCGCGTCACACGATGGCATTGGACTGCGTCCGGTTGAAGGCTTGCTGAGCGATGAAGAAACCGACAGCTTGATTAAAACCATGCAGGAATTTGGCGGTCGGGTCTCCTGGCGGGCTCTGGACAGCGGTGAGGTACGCCCTTACGAAATCAACATTGCGCTCTATGATGCCTTGCAGGGCACCACCAAGGGTCCCGATGACTTTGGTTTTCAACGTTTTGTTTGTGCTCACGCCATTATGCTGGCGCTGGAAGGGATCCCCGGTATTTATGTGCACAGCATGGTGGGCACCCACAATGATTATGATCGTATGGAGAACAGTGGACATAGCCGTGCTATAAACCGCCACCAGTGGCATTACGATGAGATCGAGGCCGAACTGGGGTCGGAAACCAGCTCCCACAACCGGGTTTTTAAGGCCCTAAAGAAATTGCTGAAAATACGTCAGAAGCAGCCTGCGTTTCACCCCAATGCCACACAATTCACCCTGCACCTGGGCGAAGCCATCTTTGGTTTTTGGCGGCAGTCACGGGATCGGACTCAAAGTATTTTTTGCATCACCAATGTCAGTGACGAAGCTCAGCCGCTACAGCTGTCGGACATCAATCTGATTGTTACCGATTCCTGGGTCGATTTGATCAGTGGTGAGAGCTTACCTGAAGGGGATGCGATGTTGACACTAGAGCCATATAAAACCCTGTGGATCAGTAATCAGGTGCGGTGATGGCGGCGATGTTAAAGGAGGGGGGGCTTGGCTGTCGAACGGTTCTCGGTCTGAGTCAGCAGCGGCGGACAGCCGTCGCTGCTGATTGTGGATGGCGTGAGTGTCAGTCGTCCTCGTCGGCTTCCCGGATGCGCTCCAGGCGCTCCTGCTCTTCCGCAAAGGCGGCTTTGATTTCTTCCAGTACGGAATCTACATCGGCCTGGCCTGCAGGGTCTTCAAAGAGACCGGTGAGTTGCAGCTCCGGCTGTAATTCACCCTCTTCGTAAAGAGCCCAAATCTCTTGTGCATACCGGGTGCTCAACAAATCCGGTGCGAATTGACCGTAATACTGGGTGATGTTTTCCACGTCCCTCTCGAGCATGGCTTCGGCATTGTTGTTGGCGGCCGCGTCTACAGCCTGAGGCAGGTCAATGATGACCGGGCCATAATCATCCACCAGCACGTTAAACTCGGACAGGTCACCGTGGACGATGCCGGCGCATAACATGCGCATAATGTATTGCATCATCACGGCGTGATCTTCCCTGGCCTGCTCGGCGGACATGGTCACGTCATTCAGCCTAGGCGCGACTTCACCTTCGTCGTTGGTGATCAGTTCCATCAGCAGCACGCCATCAAAGCAACCGTAGGGCTTGGGCACGCGGACGCCTGCCGCATCCACCCGATAGAGGGCGTCTACTTCGGCGTTTTGCCAGACTTCTTCCTGCTGCTTGCGACCAAATTTAGAGCCCTTTTCCATGGCTCTGGCGCGGCGGCTATTGCGGACTTTACGGCCTTCCTGATATTGAACGGCTTTTTTGAAGCTGCGTTTGGCGGCTTCTTTATAGACCTTGGCGCATTGGATCTCGTTGCCACTGCGCACGGTATAGACGGTAGCTTCCTTGCCGCTCATGAGCTGGCTCAGGACTTCGTCCACAAGGCCGTCTTCTACCAGGGGGAGTATTCGTTTAGGGGTTTTCATGGCGTCGTTATACCTTAATCCGCCGGAGTTGGATAGTATGTAGTTATAAAGCAGGCAGTTGCCAAATGGCCAGTGGCGCCCTCGCAAACGACTCAACCGGTAAGCAAAATGTACCTGTTCAGCAGCAATAGTGCCTGTTCGGGTGGAATAGTACCTGTTCAGGAGCAATAGTACCTGTTCAGGAGCAATAGTGCCTGTTCGGGTGCATTAGTCGCTGGCGACGGCTGCTTGCGGGTCAGCTCCGCGTAACCCGGTTATTTTCTATTCATTTTTGACTTCAGGAACTTCAATGAGCCATAGAGAACATCACAAATCCCATCGTACCGGTTGGTTGCGGGCGGCGGTACTGGGAGCCAATGACGGGATTGTCTCCACGGCGAGTCTGGTCATCGGCGTGGCTTCGGCGGGCACGTCACAGGAAAACATTTTGTTGGCGGGGGTGGCCAGCCTGGTGGCCGGCGCGATGTCGATGGCGGCCGGAGAGTATGTGTCGGTCAGTTCACAGTCGGATACGGAAAAAGCCGATCTGGCTATCGAACAGAAATCTCTGGATCAGGACTTTCATGCAGAAAAAGTCGAGCTGGCAGAAATTTATGTGGGACGGGGTCTGGAAGCCGGATTGGCAAAAGAAGTGGCCACACAGCTCATGGAACACGATGCCCTGGCCGCCCACGCCAGAGATGAGATCGGGATTTCTCACAATGGCAATGCCCAGCCGGTGGTGGCGGCACTCTCTTCTGCGGCCACCTTTATGGTCGGGGCGTTTCTGCCTTTGGCGGTGGTTTGGGCGGTACCCGGTGCGTCCCAGATCCTGTCAGTGGCGCTCGCTTCCCTGCTGTTTCTTGGGGTATTGGGTGGGCTGGCGGCTCGGGCAGGAGGGGCTTCCGTGCTCAAAGGGATTGTGCGGGTCACTTTTTGGGGCGCCCTGGCCATGATCGCTACCTCGCTGGTGGGGCACTTGTTTGGGGTAGTGGTGTAGTGGTGAAGTGATTGTTTGGGGTAGTGGTGAGGCGATCTGGAGGTGGTGCAGTGTCGAGCTGGGCTTGCTGTCTGCGGGACAGGGTTGGCTTAGTGCCCTTTTCTGAAACAACTTGCTAACTAACCTACCAGTAGGTTAGTATTTCGGTCATGCAAACTCGCCCCAAAAACCGCAAACAACAAATCCTCGATTTGGCGCTGGAATTACTGCAAACCCACGGGTTTGAAAGTTTCAGTTACCAGGACCTGTCCAGTAAGCTGGGTATTACCAAAGCCAGTATTCATCATCATTTTCCCAAAAAAGCGGATTTGGGGGTGGCGCTGTGCGAAGTGATTCAGGACTGGCATGAGCGTGAGTTTACACGGGCCCGCAATCTCTCGGGCTCGGCGATGGACAAGCTTGATGCCTACGTAAAAGGCACTTTGCGATACGCGTGCGGCGACAAAAAAATATGCCCATTGAGCAGCTTGCAGGCGGATATTGCTTCCCTGCCTGAGGCTATGCGCCCGGCGTTAAAGCGAATGGATGACCACGAGCTCAATTTTATTGCCGAGTTGCTGGAGCAGGGCCGGGACAATGGCGAGTTACAGTTTGTGGGCGCCGCCCGAAGCCAGGCTATTTTGTTCGTCCTGACCTGTAAGGGCGCTTTGCAGTATTCCCGTGTGCATGGCAGCGAGGTCTTCGATGCGGCCATCACACAAATGAAAACCGTTTTGTTGGGCGAGTCTGCCTGAACAAATGTCACTGAATGCCAGTCGATAGCTGATCTTGCAAGATCGCGAGGCCAGACTTTGGCATGTTAACCATCCTACTAGTAGGTTGGGTGTGGGCGCTTGATGATTTGAGGGTCTTACCAACCACCGCGAGGAACAAATTGGAGTCCGTTTTATGAGTAACACAAACAGTCTTTTTAAACCGTTTACACTGGGGCCATTGACGCTGCCGAATCGTGTGGTGATGGCGCCGATGACGCGCTCAATGTCGCCGGGTAATGTGCCCAATGATCAGGTCGTGGAATATTATCGACGTCGTGCAGCAGGCGGTGTGGGTTTGATCATTACGGAAGGCACCTGCATTGGGCACAAGGCCGCGTCCGGTTATGCCGATGTGCCGTTCATTGCCGGAGAAGAGCCGCTGGCGGGCTGGAAAAAAGTGGTGGATGCGGTTCACGCAGAGGGGGGTAAGATCGCGCCTCAGTTGTGGCATGTGGGGGCGATTCGCAAGCCGGGTGTCGAGCCAGGCGGAGACACTCCCGGGTTTGGTCCATCGGGTATGGCCATGCCGGGCAAAGTTACCGGTCATGAAATGACACAAGCTGATATTGATGAGGTGGTGGCGGCATTTGCACAGGCGGCTAAAGATGCGCAGGCCATTGGTTTTGATGCGGTCGAGATTCATGCGGCGCACGGTTACTTGGTCGACCAGTTTTTCTGGGAGGGTACCAATCATCGTGAGGACGGGTACGGCGGTGATTTGGCGGCCCGCTCGCGTTTTGCGATTGAAATTATCCGTGCGATCCGGACTGCCGTGGGCCCCGACTTCCCCATCATCCTGCGTTGGTCGCAGTGGAAGCAGCAGGATTACACCGCTCGCCTGGCGACAACGCCCGAGGCGCTGGAGGCTTTCCTGAAGCCACTCAGCGACGCCGGGGTGGATATTTTCCACTGTTCCACGCGCCGCTTCTGGGAGCCTGAATTCGATGGCAGCGACCTCAATCTGGCGGGTTGGACCCGGCAATTGACAGGTAAGCCCTGCATCACAGTGGGCAGCGTCGGGTTAAACGCAGAATTTCTGCCAGCACCTGGCGATCAGGGCTTTCGTGCAGCGGAGCCCGCCAGCCTGGACAATTTGATTCAGCGTTTGGACAACGATGAATTTGATTTGGTGGCGGTTGGGCGTGCGTTGATCGCCAATCCGGAGTGGGCGAATCAGATCCGCAGCAGTCAACTTGAGGATTTAGTGGCTTACGATTCTGCCCAGTTAGCCAAGCTGGTGTAAGCGCTGCTGATCGTTTTTGTTGTTTAAGTCTGTGACCGTGAGTGGTTGAATAGCCACGCGTGATGCCAAACTACACTTCACAATCCATGATTTTGCAGTGTAGTTTGGCAGAAAGTTTGTATCCTGCCTTGCTCTCTTGTTAACATGCATTTTTGCAGATCGGGCTTCTGTCCCGGTTTGTCTTCCGAAGAAACTATCGATATTTGTATTCTATGAAAAAGCATGTTGCTGTGCGCTTGAAATCCTATTATCACGGAGATGCGGGGTTTCAATATAACGGCGCGACTGTTGTGAATTCCGCGTTGGAAAAACGTGATCCGGCATTAAAAAATATCATGGAAGAGTTACACAATCAGGGGCTGGCATTTGAAGTGGATAAATGCAAAGTGTTCTGGTTTCAGATCGATGACGATAAGCCTGCTGAGTTCTATACCAATTTCAATGAAGTGGAACTGGCGTTTGAGAGCGAATGGTATGAAGCACAGAAAGGCCGTATTCGCAGTATGACGGGCAATCAATATTACAATGCTTGTGCCGATATCGTGAAAGGCTTTGTGCTGAAAGATCAATCTCGGCTAATTAATTACAAAGTACCGACAAAAGCGGCTTAGTTTCTGCTATTTGACGCCAGGTCGGCAAGCGTTATCTGTTTTGGCGCGGTGCTGTGTCACCGCCAGCAAGGTGTTTGGGTTCGATCGTATCTGCCTGTGGTGCCCGTTGCAACGACAGAGTAAGTAGCAAAAGCCCGGTATCCGCCGGTCTTTTTTTGCGTTATTCGTTGTGTGATAACTTGCTTAGGGCGTTTGACTTAACAAATACACCGCCAGCTCATGGCGCTGTCGTGCGGTCAAATCGTACTGCGGCATCGGCGGGTTGGGGGTCAAAAAATACACACTGAGTGACGACAGGGTGTAGCGCGAATGCAGGGCGTGCAGTTTTTTCCCCTCCGGGTTGCCCTCCCCATTAAGCTGATGGCAGCTGCTACAAGCGTGGAGGGCGTATAGAGCTTCACCTTGCTTTGCCGATTGCTGACGTGCCTGCGGGCTGAGTGCATGCCATTGCGGGTCATCCGCTTGCCTGTCGTTTTGAGTGTTGAGTGTGTCCTGCTCGATACCGTAGCAGACGCGGTAAATGGTTCCGGCGTAGTCGTCAGAGACATAGGCACAGCCATCCGGACCCTCGGCGATGTCGACCGGGCGTCCAATAATGTTGCCGTCTGTTTCAAAACCGCTGAGAAAATCATCACTGCTGATATTGCCGTCTTGGTCCCAGTGCAGGGAAACCACTTTGTAGCCGTCGGGCTGCGTGCGGTTCCAGGAACCGTGCAGGGCCACCAGGGCACTGCGCTCATAGTCGGCCGGACGCTGCATCTTGGACAGGAAGCGGATGCCCAGTGGCGCGTTATGTGGGCGGAAGCCAAAGGCCGGATCAATGGCGGTTGCCTGCAGCGCTTTTTGCTGTTCGCCGAAATCCGGGTCTGGATCGCCAAAGCCATTGATGTAGGGCCAGCCGTAGAACCCCCCGTGTTCAATTTTATTGAGTTCGCACACCGGGTAATCGTCGCCAAGCAGGTCGCGGCCATTATCGGTGGCATAGAGTTGCCCGTCCCACGGCGCAAAGTCCAGTCCGACGCTGTTGCGCAATCCACTGGCGTAGATTTCGCCGTTGTTACCATCAAGGTCAAAACGCATGATGGTGGCCCGTCGCGGATCCTTTTCTTCACAGACGTTGCAGGTGGAGCCCATGCTGACATAAAGGCTGCCATCTTTAATCCGGATGGACTTGGTCCAGTGGTTGCCGTTATCAGTCAGTCCGGTAATGATGCGTTCATAAGTGCCGCTCAACGTTCCGCTTTGATGATTGAACGGGATGCGGCCTATTGCATCGGATTCCGCGATGTAAAGCCAGTCCTGATGAAACGCCAAACCGTGAGGGCGATTCAGGTGATCGAGCAGCACGCTGACCCCATCATTTTGGCCATCCTGATCGGCATCGCGTTTGAGCAGCAGTACTTTGCCTTTGCGGGGCTGGCTCACGATCAGGTCACCGGTGCTGGAAAACTCCATGAAACGAATGGCCTTCAGGTCGGTGGCGTATTGTCCGAGACTAAACCCTTGCGGTACCGAAAGAGTGGTTTCAACCGTTTGGGCATCGGGTGACTTTGAACCAAGACCAAAAATTGCGTTAAACACCGCAGCTGGACTGGAGACGGGGCCGAAACTGATAAATGCGACAAGCGCGAGCACCAGCAGAGCCCAGATGATTAAAAAGACTTTAATGGCTCGGATTATCCAGACTAGCATGTTGTGATCCTGTTCCTGTCGATAGTGTTAATACGTTTGTGAACTCTGTTACGGGGTTGATGGCTTCTGGGGGAATTCGTCCTGTTCCTGTTGTGGACTTGCTTCGGCCGTGGCCTTGAAGAGTGACATAAAACTCAACAGACTGCAGACGCCGATCAGAATGCTGATGGGCAACAGGGTACCATCGTAAAACAGACTGCTGACGCCGCCAAACAGCGCGCCAGCGGCAAAGGTCGCACAGCCAAAGATGGCGTTGGCAGAGCCGCCGGTTTTTCCGTGAAAATCCAGGTACAACGACAGGTTATTGGCGTAAATAAAACCAATGGTGGCAATCACCGAGCAGATGAGTGCCATGGTTACCCAGATGACCGGTGTCGACATCCAGGTATAGAGCACCAGCAGTGCCGTGATCAGCAACTGAGCGATAGCCGCCGTGCGCAGAATGACACGGCGTTCGGTTCTTCTGAGCAGGTGCAGGTTGATACGACTGGCAACAACAGAGGCCAGAGGAACGCTGGCAAAATAAAAGGGGAAGTGCAGCTGGCTGACTTCAAAATAGGTGAGAAAAATAAACGACGCGTTGGTGATGACGGTCAGTAAAATACCGCTGACGAGAGCCTGACTGAATAAATACGGATAAGAAGCCGTTTGTCGCAAGGTGGCCGCGTAAGCCTGGACATAATGCCTGCTCAGTGACACCGTGGGTGTAACATGCTCTTTTTTGGTTTCCGGGATGTGCTTCGTCATGATCCACATCAACAACACGGCGTAGGCGGCGAGGAAGATAAATATACTGTGCCAGCCGGCGGCCGCGAGAAAAATAGAGCCAACCCCGGGGGCGATTAAGGGCGCGACCATCATGATCATGCCAATGGTGGCAAAGATACGGGCGCTTTCCTGGCCTTGAAAACGATCGCGGACAATGGCCGCCGACACCACGGAGGCACCGCCGCCGCCCAGCGCCTGGATAAAACGCCAGAAGATAAAATTATCGGAAGAGTGGGACAGGACGATGGCCAGTGAGCTGACGATAAAGATAGTCAGGCCGGTCAGGGCAATGGGACGGCGCCCGATTCGATCTGACAGCGGTCCTGCGGCGAGTTGACCAAGGGCAAAGCCGAACAGGTAAACGCTGATGCTCAGATTGATGGTGGGAACATCCGACTGTAAGTCTTCAGCGATACGGGGAATGGCCGCGAGATAAGTGTCAATGGCGAACGGCGTCAGCGCCGTCAGCGCCGCTAACCGGATGGCCAGCCCCCGGTGTTGACTTGTGTTTCCCATGTTGTCTTTCATCTGCCCAATCTGCCGACCGTTCAAAACCGGCAAGCATGACGCATTCATCAGGCTGTGTATAGCGTGTGAGGCTGTAATATCATTCTGGCAGGCTGTTTTGGCTACTGCTACTATCTCGGTGGCCAGAGTAAAACCGGCTGTGGCAAAGCTGTTAACCGGTATCTGGGGTGATCGACGCTGCAGGTACGGGTATGAATGAAGGGATGGGCATTAATTTGATGTTTGCAGGGTGAGTGCTATTGCTGAAGAAGGGCTATTATGGGAGTGACAAGAAAGGTATATGGCGCGTTATGTCCTGTGCATGGATATGAGTCGAGGCGGATAGGCTAGACAGTGAAGGGTAATCCTTGAAACGATGAACAGACAAATAAATACACAAAAATCCTATGACCCGGCAGTAGGCTGTGCGAAGCTTATTTGCTCGACAACCACCTTAGCTGTAAGTGTTTGCTAACCTATGATAGATGAAATAAAGCGTTTTATGAAAATGGAGTCCGCCGGAGGCATGTTGCTGATGGGGGCCGCTGTTCTGGCAATGGTGGCGGCGAACAGTCCGCTGGATGTATTGTACGATGCCTTGATTGATGTACCGGTTGAGGTGCGAATCGGTGCATTGGAAATTGCGAAGCCGCTGCTGCTGTGGATTAATGATGGCTTAATGGCCATTTTTTTCTTTCACATCGGTCTTGAATTAAAGCGAGAGCTGCTTGACGGTGAGCTTTCAAGTTTCAGTGCGGTTGTGTTGCCGGCTATTGGCGCCCTGGGAGGGATGGCAGTCCCCGCGTTGATTTACGTCTTTTTCAATCAGGGTGATCCGGTGGCCATGCAGGGCTGGGCTATTCCGGCGGCCACAGATATTGCTTTCTCGCTGGGTATACTGGCGCTGTTGGGCAGTCGCGTCCCCGTGGCTCTAAAAATCTTTTTAGTGTCGCTGGCGATCTTTGATGATATCGGGGCCATTGTCATCATCGCGTTGTTCTACACCAGTGACCTGTCCACCACGGCATTGGTCACCGCGCTGGCATGTATCGTCGTGCTGTTTGTACTGAATCGCTTTCATGTGGTATCCATTGCCGCCTACGTCTTTGTGGGGCTGATTATGTGGATTGCGGTACTCAAGTCGGGGGTGCATGCGACCCTGGCGGGCGTGGTGATGGCGCTTTTTATCCCCATTAAACCGCAGCCGGGGTCAGAATACTCACCGCTGAAAGAACTGGAGCACGACCTGCACGGTGTTGTGGCGTTTGGGGTCTTGCCAATTTTTGCGTTTGCCAACGCGGGTGTGCCATTGTTGGGGGTGAGTGGTCAGAGCCTGCTGCACTCTGTTCCGGTGGGGATTGCCCTGGGGCTATTTGTGGGCAAGCAGATTGGCATCTTTGGCTTGTGCTGGATGAGCGTCAAGCTTGGGCTGGTCAGGCTGCCGGAGAACCTGAACTTTAAGTCACTTTACGGGGTCTCCTTGCTGTGCGGGGTCGGTTTTACCATGAGTTTGTTTATTGGCTCTCTGGCCTTTGAAGACGTCGGTGTGAACAGGATGTTTGATGAGCGTTTGGGCATTTTGCTCGGTTCATTGGCGTCCGGAGTCGCGGGTTATTGGTTCCTGTCTATGGTGCTGCCCAAAAAAAGCGCCAGCGACTAATAGGCCCAGCCTGGTGCCAGTATTATCGGCGTTGTCGGCAATCAGTTGACAGCGCCAGCGTGGCTGCTGCCGTACTCATTCCTGCTTCTGCTAAGGTACGCCCAGCATGAGACATCACCCTGGGGTGGCCTCCCGCTTCCAGCCTCTGCTAGTCTTACCGTATGGGGTTATTCCCATAAACGTTGCGTAATCACAGGGTGAGGCGATGAGCGAAAAACTCTCTTTTCCCAAGTTAATTTTATTTGATTGGCACGGTACCCTGGTCAATACGCTGGATGCAATGTATCAAGCGGTAGAGGTACTGCTGGACCAGTTGGAAGACCTCGACCTGGTTCCCTCTATGAGCCGGGAAATGGAAACCCGCAACATTGACGATGAGAAATTGCTGCGTTACGTCAGGGTTTTTCGTCACCTGCACCCCAAGATTCTGGCGGAACGGCGTATTTCCCGGACGGACATTTTTGATGTCCTGTTTGGTGATGATGAACAGGCCAAAAACACGGCACATCAGGCGTATAACGAAAACTACCGTCAGTTTTTTGGCAAGGTGAAACCGTTTCAGGCAGGGATTTACGAGTACCTGTGCTGCCTCAAAGCCAGTGGGATTCAACTGGGGATCGCCACCAATCGCAGCCGGGAGTTTCTTGATAAAGAGCTGGAGAGGGTAGACGGGGGGCGCTGGCAGTCTCTATTTGAAGTGATTTTGTGTGGCAACGAAACCGGGCACTATAAGCCCGCTGCCGGTATGTTGATAGAAGCCATGGCCCGGGTGGGAATCAAGAACCACGAAGATGTCTGGTACGTGGGCGACAGCCAGAGTGACATGCTGACCGCACGGCGTGCGGCAGTGCCCTCGGTCTTCTACAACGGTGCCCTGTGGGACGAGGCGTGGTTTAAAGGGGCGTTTGTCGATCACCAGATGCATTACGAGCCCAATGCCATTGTTGACGATTTTGATCAGTTGCTCGACCTGTTTGAGACTCTGGGTGCGCTTCAGCAGCGACCTTCCCGACAGCCGCCCCGCGAACCACCAGAGCCACACATTGAACCCGACTGGCACCCGTCCGTGGCTCAGTTACGGCCGCCGTCGCTGATCCTGTTTGATTGGCACGCGACTCTCGTGGATACCCTGGACGCCATGTACCACGCGGTTGACGATATGTTGGCCGAATTTGAAGAGCTGGAGTTAATGCAGCGACTGGTGACGGAGGATAACGCCAAATCGCCGGAAGACATGAAGCTGGTGACTCACGTGCGACAGTACAAGCAGCTGCACCCCAAAATCAAAGCCGACCGGAAAATCTCCCGCACCGATATTTTTGAGGTGCTGTTTGGCGAAGACGACGCGGCCAAGCGCGTTGCCCACGGGCATTTCACCCGTCACTACCGCAAATATTACGGTACCGCTTTACCGTTTGAGTCCAGAGTCCGCTATGTTTTACAGGGGTTGCTGGATATCGGTATGCCGGTGGGGGTGATTACCAATCGCGACCGCGAATTTTTCATCGCCGAACTGGCCAATGTTAACGGTGAAGACTGGTCCGGTTTTTTCCAGGTGTCGATCTGCGGTGACGATACCGAGAAGCGCAAGCCTCATACCGATCAATTGCAAAAGGCGGTGGACATGTTTGATATGCCGCTGGCTGAAGACGTCTGGTATGTGGGTGACAGCACCACCGATACCATTGCTGCCAAAACCGCAGGCGTCACCAGTGTCTTTTTTAACGGTGCGCAGTGGGACCAGCCCTGGTTAAACACCATCTTCCCGGGCAGTGCCCGCTACCCGCACAAGCCGGACGTGGTGGTCAATGACTTCTCCGAGTTTTGGGCGCTGGTGTTGGCCTGTCGGCACAAAAAACAAGGCTTCGGCCGTTAGCCGGTGGTTGATTTGCTACCTGCATTACCCCTGCGGTGATAGCAACAGGCTCCAGGCGGTCATTAATCACCGATACACTCCCTACTGTTGCCGTTTTTAGCGAAATGTTGCCGATATGTTGCCGGGCAGTGACTGCCTCGACGACTACCATCAGCAGCCAGTCATTAAGGCGTCCCGGCAGGTAATTGCAGCGTTGCCATCACATCATCCACGCTTTCCATGCGTTTTTGGGTCGGCGGGCTGTGTCTTCAGTTTTGCCATCAGCGAGCGAGTGAACAACCCCACGGGGGCCGTATTTTCTACGCAACTCCGGGGGCTTGGGGTCGTCTCCGTTTTCGGGCTCTTGTTCGGCATGGAGGTGATAGAGGTTACCGAAAAATTCATCAAAACGGTGGATACTCGGCGCTTGAGAGGGTTATCAAAATAGAGTGAAGAGAGTAAGCGGGTTGGCAGTGCGGGCGTGAGAAATGTCAGCCGGCTGGCGCGTATAGCTGCCAGCGACTGATCAATACTGAAGGCGACGGGATCAACGGTATCGCTCACGTTAAATGTGAGTCTAACGCCAACCTAACTCTGTGGCTGTAAGTGTTGCTGTTTCAGTAATACCTGCAGGGGATGCGGCAAGTGCATGTCGTCCAGACGTTTGGCCTGGCTGCGACAGGAGTAACCGGTGGCCATCAGCTTGCCTTTATTGTCGGCGGCGTTGACGGCTTTGGACCAGGATTGCTCGTAGATGCGTTTAGACGTCTCGTAGTTTTGGGCTTCATGGCCGTAAGTGCCGGCCATACCACAACAACCCACATCCACCATGCCCAGTGTTTGCCCCAGGCGGTTGAAGACCGTGCTCCAGTCTTTCATGGAGGCCGCCGCGTTGGTTTTTTCGGTGCAGTGCGCCAGCAGTTTAAATTCTCCCGGCGCAAAAATTTCCCTGTGTGCGTCAAGTTGTGCGGTTTGCTGTGCCAGCCATTCCTGCAGTAATTGCACATCCGGAGCTTCGTCGCCGAGCACCTTTTGATACTCGCTGCGGTAGGCGAGTGTCATGGAGGGTTCGAGCCCAATGAGCGGAATGCCGGTATTGCTTAATGTATTGAGGAACTCCGCAGTGTTGCTGGCGGTATTTTCAAACGCTTTCAAAAAACCGTGCACGTGCAAAGGTTTACCATTGGGTTTGAAGGGGGCGAGCAGCGGGATAAAGCCCAGGGACTTTAACAGTTTTAAGCTGTCCACCACGACCTGGGTTTCAAAGTAGCTGGTGAAGGCATCCTGAACCACGATGACTGCCCGCTGCTTGTCGTCGGCACTCAATTCGCGAATGTTTTCCGCCACGGCGTAGCGCAGCCCCAGTTGTTGCAGCTGAGTTTCCAGGTCCATACCGGTGAGCAGGGGACTGTCCACCATGCCCGCTACTCTGGCCAGTACTTTTTGAAAGATCACCGGCTTCATGAGGCTGTTGTAGAGCCAGGGAACCCGGGCCAGGGTTGGCACCATGAATTCCAGGCCGCCGATGAAATAATCTTTCAGCGGGCGCAGGTAACGGCTGTAGTAGAGTTCCAAAAATTTACTGCGGAACGAGGGGACGTCTACCTTCACCGGGCACTGGCCAACACAGGATTTACAGGCCAGGCAACCGGCCATGGACTCCATCACTTCGTTGGAAAAATCGTACTCGCCGTTGCGTCGGGCGAGGGTGTTTTTGGCCCGTTGATAAAACGTGCCGATAAACGACTGCTGTTTGACGTGGACGCTTTCCTGCAGCGGGTCGATGCCCCTTTCGCTGAGTTGCTTGAGCCATTCACGAATCAGCGAGGCGCGGCCTTTGGGCGAATGGATGCGCTCGCGGGTGCCTTTCCAGGAGGGGCACATGGCGTCGTTCGGGTCCCAGTTAAAGCAGGCGCCGTTGCCATTACAGTGCATACCTTCGCTGTAACCTTCCCACACCTGAACCGGGATTTTTCGATCCTCCTGACCGCGAGTCACAACCTCGTCGACTTTGGCCAGTTTGATGTACTCGTGCGGCGTCGCAATCTTGCCGGGGTTGAGCTGGTTGCGAGGATCGCAGGTGGCTTTGATGCGTTGCAGCTGGGGGTAGAGGTCACCAAAGAAATCCGGGGCGTATTCCGAACGCACCCCTTTGCCGTGTTCGCCCCAAAGTAAGCCATTGTATTTCTGGGTCAGCGCGGCCACTTTATCGGAAATGACCCGCACCAGTTTTTCCTGTTCGGGGTCTTTCATGTCAATGGCGGGGCGTACATGCAGCACGCCGGCATCGACATGACCAAACATGCCATAGGCCAAGTTGTGGCTATCGAGCAGGTCGCGGAACTCCATGATGTAATCTGCGAGATTTTCCGGAGGCACGGCGGTGTCCTCGACGAAAGGAATCGGCCGGGCTTCGCCCTTGGCATTGCCCAGCAGGCCGACGGACTTCTTGCGCATGCCCCAGACTTTGGACACGGCGTCGGGGCCCCAGGCCACAGAATATCCGATGCTGGGTGAGCTCTCGTCATCAGCCCGTTCATCGAGTTGATCGGTTAACACTTTGAGGCTGGCTTTCAGGGTGTCTTCGTCATCGGCGGTGAACTCCACCAGATTGATGCCCTGAATGGTTTTGCCGGCGGTCGGCGGGAAAAACTCGGCCACGCTGTCCCAGACGATGTCGCCCATGGCCAGATTGAGAACTTTGGAGTCTACCGTCTCAATAGAGGTGGGGCCCGCTTTCATCAATTGCGTGGCATCGCGCAGCGCGGCATTGAAATTCTCATATTTGACGTTAATGAGGGCCGAGTGTTTGGGGATCTTGAGCAGGTTTAATTTGGCCTCGGTAATAAAGCCGAGGGTGCCCTCGCTGCCACACAGCACACTGTTGAGATCAAATTTGCCGTCTTCGCTGCGGATGTGAGCCAGATCGTAACCGGTGAGGCAGCGGTTGAGCTTGGGAAACTTGGCTTCAATGGCGGCGTGATGTTCCTGATGGATGCTGTTCACCACGCGGTGCAATTCACCGACGCGATCCTGCCGTTCACTGACCGCGTTGAAATCCTGCTCATCCAGCGGGTGCGAGGTCCACTCGCAGCCGTCCAGAAATACGGTGCTCAGGGACAGTACGTGATCGCGGGTCTTGCCGTACATGCAGGAACCCTGACCGGAGGCATCCGTATTGATCATGCCGCCAATGGTGGCGCGGTTACTGGTGGATAACTCGGGCGCGAAAAACAAGCCGTAGGGCTTCAGGGCGGCATTGAGCTGGTCTTTGACCGCACCCGCCTGGACCTTGACCCAGCGCTCTTGGGGATTGATTTCCAGAATTTTGTTCATGTGCCGGGAGATGTCGACCACCAGACCGTCGGTGAGTGACTGCCCATTGGTGCCCGTACCACCCCCGCGGGGACTGAGGACGATATCGCGAAACTGCTTGAGGTTGCTCAGCTCGGTGACTCTCACCAGATCGGTGGCATTTTTGGGGTAGATGACCCCTTGTGGCAGCACCTGGTAGATGGAGTTGTCAGTAGACAGGACCGTGCGGTTGGCGTAATCGGGGTTCAGGTCGCCTTCAAAACCACAGGCTTTCAGGGCTTCGATAAAAGCCAGATATTGGGCTTGAACCGGAGAAGTTTCGCGAATACTGGGAAGCATAGATCGACATCAGTTGAGACTTGGGGCGTGCATTTTACCGATTCAGGGCCGCTGGTGCTATGGTGAACTTGCAGCCGCGGTGGGGATCTTGCCGGAGCCAGGGTGATCTTGATGCCGAATGACCGTGTTGTCAGGCTGCGGGGTTGGCGCGATCTGTACTCACGGTGGTCAAACTGAAGCCAGTTGAAGCGAAAATGGCACAAGTCGACACCATCAGGCCCAATGTGGATGATTACAGCTGAACCTGCCATGATCAGGCCTGGTGTCGGAATTAATTGGCTTTCCTGTTTCAGCAAGTCAACCCTGGCCCGGAATAGGACAGGGACAGCCCCGCAATATCCGCAAATGACTGTTATGAATGTGCACAGAGAATCAAGAGGAGGTCACAATGAGCAAGTTGGCACAAGGTCTCGCACCGTGGGGAGTGGCACGGACTCAGGTTCTGCGCAAGCGAATCGTCCGGCGGGCGCTTTCGGTTTCGGGAGGGCTGTGTATGCTGATGCTTGGCGGGTTCGTGCACTCGCAGGAGACGACTCCTGAGCTCGACACCCGGCCGATGCTGGGGGATTGGGGGGTAGAAACTCAGTACTTTTCCCAGACGTTGGGGGCAGGGGACGATTTCTATCGTTTCGTCAATGAGGGCTGGCTGAAAGCTGCTCAGATACCCCAGGGCTTTTCCCGGATAGACGCTTTTGTTGAGGTCTATTTGCGCACGGAAGCGCAAATTCGCACCCTGCTTGATGATGTGCTGGACGGCGGTGCGGGTGAAGAGGCCGGTGGCCGTCAGATTCAGGGACTCTACAAGAGCTATATGGACGTCGAGCGGATCGAAACACTGGGATTGGCACCGATTCAAAAGCAACTGGATGCGGTGTGGAAGACCACCACTCATGAGCAGATTGCCCGTTTGATGGCTCAACCCATGCAGCACTCTCCCGTGGGGGTGGGGATTGGTCTGGATGACAAGCACCCCGATCACTATGCCTTGCTGATTGGCCAGAGCGGTTTGGGACTTCCGGACCGACTTTATTATCTGGATGAGGGCGAACCCTACGCGAGCGTGCGTCAACACTATGTGGCGCTGATCAAGGGCACCCTGGCGCGAGCCGGTATCGATCAGGTGTCGGTGCGAGCTGATCAGATTCTGGCGTTTGAAACAGCCATCGCCAAGCTGCATTGGACCCCGGAACAACAGCGCGATCGCCTCAAAAATTACGCGCCGATGAATCAGGCTGAATTGATGGATTACGCGCCCGGGTTTGAGTGGCGGGCGTTTATGGAACAGAAGGGGGTAAGTCAGGCCCAGCGACTGGTGGTCAATACCAATACCGCGGTGCAGGGGATCGCGTCTCTGGTCGGCGAAACTGCCGTGAATGTGTTGCAATCCTATTTAGCGTTTCATCTGATTGATAATTATGCGCCGTTGCTGTCCGAAGAGTACGCCCAGGCCAATTTTGATTTTTATTCCCGCACCTTGGGAGGCATTGCTGAAAGGCGTCCCCGTGAGTTGCGTGCTCAGTCCATCACCAATGATTATCTGGGCGAGTTGATGGGTCAGTTATACGTCGAACGCTATTTTCCGGCGCAGAAAAAAGCCAGCATGGAGCATTATATCCACTATATTCGCGAAGCGTTTCGTCAACGCATCCAACACTCGCCCTGGATGGATGAGCAGACTCAAGCGGAAGCGTTTAAAAAGCTGGACAGCTTTGGGGTGAAAGTGGGTTATCCCGATCAGTGGCGTGACTTTAGCCAACTGGTGATTAAAGCAAACGACCTGGTCGGCAATGTACAGCGATTGCAAGCGTGGTACTGGGCCGACAGTCGGTCCAAACTGGATGAGCCCCGGCGCCAGTGGGAATGGATGATGAACCCACAGGAGATTAACGCCTACTACTCATCCAGCCGCAATGAAATTGTCTTTCCCGCCGCGATACTGCAGCCACCGTTCTTTGATGTGAACGCCGACCCGGCGGTGAATTTTGCGGCCATCGGTGGCGTTATCGGGCATGAAATGGGGCACGGTTTTGATGATCAGGGCAGCCTGTCCGATGGTCAGGGTGTGCTGCGTAACTGGTGGACGCCCGAGGCCCGCAAACGCTTTGAAGAACGCGCTCAGGTATTGGTTAAACAGTACAGTCAATATGAGCCGCTGGAAGGTTTGCGTCTGAGCGGCCAGTTAACCTTGGGAGAAAATATTGGCGACCTGGGCGGACTTACATTGGCCTATACCGCTTACCGTAACTTTGTGGCGCAAGAGCAGGATGGCAAGGCGCCGGTGCTGGATGGCTGGAGTGGCGATCAGCGTTTTTTCTTTGGCTGGGCGCAAGTGTGGCGCTCGAAGATGACTCAGGAATCACTCAGACAAATGGTCGTGTCAAATCCGCACAGCCCGGCGAAGTACCGGGTCAATGGGGTAATGCGCAACATGGACGCCTGGTATGATGCCTTTTCCGTGACGGACCAAAACACATTGTATTTGCCGCCAGGTCAGCGTGTGCATATTTGGTGACGGGGCTGTGGCCAGCGCTTGGCATGCACGACGTGGATGAAAGTCACTCTGCAACAGAAACACTTTCAGACAACAATTAAACCGATGACAGAAACAGGCAAGTGCAACACCGCAGCAGAGCTAAACAAGAAACTGCGTGGTTTAACACGAGAAGCTGTCGCCGATGCTCAGCCTGCGTATGCCCGGGGGGGATGGGGCCTCAATTTCCAGGGTGGCATTGACCGCAAAGGCGGCGGCTTTGGGATTGTCGGGCATGGCATTCAGGCTTGCCAGGGTGTGATAGGGTTCCATGTCGGCAGATTTCTCGCCACTGTCCGGATCAATGGTGGTCATGATGCAGCGTTCACAATGATCGCGCAGCTGTAAGCACAAGCCATCATCTCGTTGCAACTGGCTGACCTGATGTTCCGTAAAAGCCTCCAGTCCGGACAATACAATGTTCGGGCGAAAACGGCGCATGTCCACCGGCTGCATGCCTTTGCCGGTTAAGGCGTGATTGAGTGCCGCCAGCGAGGCGTTGTTGGCCACCAGAAAGGGCGCGGCGTCTGCAAAGCGGGTGTGTGTGTTGGCACCAAAGCGCTCGGGTTGAGATTGTACCCGTTGATGATCGTGGGCCATGGCCACCAAGCGCAAAGGCTGTGGAGGTCGCAGTGCCTGATTGAGCCAGGCCGAAGCCGCTGCAGCGGCTTCGACGACATCGCACTCGTCGCGCCAGACGGTGGCTGAGAAAACCGGTTGCGAGTTGAGGGTCTGGGTGTACTGTAGCGGGAGTTTTACCTCGCCTTTACTGGCGGCACTGAGTACCAGATGATCCCCGTCAATGGCGGTATCGATCAAGCTCATCCGCGGCAGTTGACGCTGGGTGATGAAGCGCCCGTTGGGCATCACCAGCATCCAGTGGCGATCAAACTGTAAACCCTCTTCGGTAACCGGCCAGTCATTCACCTGAATACCACGCAGGGACTTTACCGGATAAAGGGTCAGCTGCTCTATGTGCACGGTGGTCATGGTTGTCCCTGTTGTTTTGGGTTTCCCGAAACGGAGGTTATCCAGCAGTCAGTGACTCGCCGATGCGGGATTACTTTTGCGTTTTTTCAAACGCGGCCAGTTGTTCCGGTGTCGCAGGTTGCTGGTATTTGTCTTTCCACTCGCTGTAGGGCATGCCGTAGACCATCTCACGGGCCTGATCGTAATCCACCGCGACGCCTTTTTCCTCGGCGGCGGCCATGACCCATTTGCTCAGGCAATTGCGGCAAAAGCCGGCCAGGTTCATCAGGTCGATGTTCTGCACGTCTTTGCGGCTATCCAGATGTTGCAGCAGACGGCGGAAAGCGGCGGCTTCTAGTTCGGTTTGTGTCTGTTGGTCCATGAGTATTCCCTCTGTTGGGTTGCAAGCTAGTGTGGAAGATGTTTTTGAAGGCAGGCTCTCAGGTGAGCTATTGTGCCTCATTCATTTATTGTGGTTCAAAATAACTGATCGTAGCGAATTACCCGCACCAAATCACCTGTGTGAATGGGGGTGTCGACTGGGACAATTGCCATTGCATTAGACCAGCTGGTGGAAGAAAGGACGCCTGAACTTTGATTGGCGAAGGTTTGCATGCCACCGTCGTCGGTGATGTTCACTCGCACATACTCTTGGCGAATGCTTTTGCTGGGCCGCTCAAAGCTGGCAGCAACGAAGCTGCCCCGGGGTAAGAGCGGTGTTCGCCCCTGCATTTTTTGCAGGTAGGGGCGGACAAACAACAAAAAGGTAACAAACGTGGACACCGGATTGCCCGGCAAACCAAAAAAGGGCGTGTCGCCGACACGACCAAAGGCCAGGGGCTTGCCGGGTTTGATGGCCATTTTCCAGAGTGTTAATTCACCCAGTTTTTCCACGGCACCCTTGATGTGGTCCTCTTCGCCCACGGACACTCCGCCGGTGCTGACAATCACATCGGCTTCCAGGGTGGCACGGCTCAGGGCTTGCAAGGTGGCTTCCGGCGTATCTTCTACCCGGCCCAAATCCAGCGGGATGATATCCATTTTGTGGAGCAGGCCGGCGAGCAGGAAACGATTGGAATTGTATATCTGTCCGGCTTGCAAGGGCTCTCCCGGTTCCACCAGCTCATCGCCGCTGGAAAGGATCGCCACTTTCAGGCGGCGCAAGACGGGGATGCGATCAATGCCGACCGAAGCCAGCAAGCCCAGCGTCTGGGGGGTGAGGGTTTGCCCTGCGGCGGCAACCTCGGCGCCCTGAAGTATGTCCTGTCCGCGGGGGCGCACGTTGTTGCCCAATGGCACCGTGGCGGGTATCTGTACTTGATCGTGGTTGACGACACACTGTTCCTGCATCGCGACGCTATCGGCCCCTGCCGGGATTTCCGCACCGGTAAAAATCCTGGCGGCGGTTCCTTGTTGCAGGCCGACTGGGGCATGGCCCGCGGCTATTCGCTGGCTGATGGGAAAGTCGGTGTGAGGCGTTGTGCGTAAATCGCCATGACAAAAGGCGTAGCCGTCCATCGCGCTGTTGTCCGCCGGGGGGACATCGACGGGGCTGATTTGGGCGCTGGCCAGAATGCGCCCGTGGGCCTGCATCAGCGGCAAGACCTCCGTGTGGGTGACTGCCGTGGCTGATTGGAGGATCTGTGCCAAAGCGTCGGTGACTGACTGCATGCCTGCCATAAGGGGTTCTTGCCTCTGATAATGTCCGGTGTTCATTATACCTTGTCCGCGATGGATCTTTTACTGTGTTTAAGCGGTGAAGTCGCTAGAATGCGCTGTTTGCGCTTAGACGCCTGCTGCCATTATTTAGGATTGTCGTGAAGTCTCCTTTTTTAATCGAACTGAAACACCTGCTCAAATTGGCCAGTCCGTTGTTGGCGGCACAATTGTTGGTGACCGGCACCAGCGCCGTGGACACCCTGATGGCGGGTCGTTATCACGCCAATGACCTGGCGGCGGTGGCCATTGGCAGCGGCATCTGGTTGCCCATGTACTTGTTAATTTCAGGGTTGCTGATTGCCACCACCTCGATGGTGGCGCGTTATCACGGCGCGGGGGACCACACGTCGATTGTCAGCACCGTACAGCAGAGTATCTGGCTGGCCCTGGCGACTGCGGTGCCCTGCGTCTTTTTGCTGTTGCACACCGAAACGCTGTTAGTCTGGTTGGCGGTGGACCGTTCTTTTGCCAGCATTACCGAGGGCTATTTGACGGCGGTGGCGTTTGGCTTGCCGGGTGCCGCGATTTACAGCAGTTTGCGGTCTTTTACTGAGGGTATGGGGCGTACCAAACCTTTCATGCTCAGCAGTTTTGTGGCTTTTTTGGTGAACATCCCGCTCAATTACGGCTTAATCTATGGACGTTGGGGGCTGCCCGAACTGGGTGGTGCCGGCTGTGGTGTGGCGACCGCAGTGAGTATGTGGTTACAGGTGGGGGTGATGTGGTGGTTTACCTCGCGCCCGGAGTGCTACGAAGGCATCCAGTTGTTCCAGCGGTGGCTGCGACCGGACTGGTTGAAAATTGGACAGATCGCCAGGCTGGGGCTGCCCATTTCAATAGCGGTGTTTGCGGAGGTCTCCATCTTTTCGGCGATCGCGCTGTTGCTGGCGCCGCTCGGGGCTTTGGTGGTGGCCAGTCATCAGATTGCCTTGAGTGTGTCGCATTTGATCTTTATGTTTCCCCTTAGCCTTTCTCAGGCCATCACCATTCGCGTTGGCTACTTTTTGGGGCGCAATCAACAACCGCTGGCGAACTTTGTCGTGCGTACCGGGGTTTTGGCCTCTGGCCTGCTGGCGCTGACGACGATGACCCTGATTCTGACTTTTCGACATTCCATCGTCAGCTGGTACACCACGGATATTGAAGTCCAGGCCGTGGCCGCCGGGTTGTTTGTTTGGATGGCGATTTATCAATTCCCGGATCAAATTCAAATTGCCTCCAATGCCGCTCTGCGAGCTTATCAGGATACCCGTATCCCGCTGGCGTTGATCTTGTTGTCGTACTGGGGCGTGGCGATTCCTCTCGGTATCACTCTGGCCCGGACGGAATGGTTGGGGCCTCCGATGGCGGCACAGGGTTTTTGGGTGGCGCTGGTGGTGGGGCTGTCCTTGACGGCGGTGCTGTTGGGGGCCAGATTGTACCGGATTGCGCGTCGCCCGCTCGATTGACCCCTGCGGTGGACGATGACCGGGGGGTGGAATCAACAAGCGGACGATCAATCGTTGAGCCGTCGACTGTCAACTAAGGGTAAGTGCGTATTTTTACAGAGGTGGTTGGGTGTGTTACAAGATACTCTAGTCCTTCAAGGCAATGCCTGTTTACCGGGAACGCAGGTATGCTGATGTAGGTCAAAAACACCAGCTGGCCATTGGGTATACTCCTCTAGTAAGTTTCCGGCCAATAGAGAGATTGGTGGCTAGCAGTGAAGTGACTGATTATAAATTCCGAATGGCTAATAATTAAAAAGGAAGGTTATATGCAACCCCAAATTACTGTGCTCGTGGTCATTGATCCCAGCCAGAAAAATCATCCCGCCCTGGAGCGTGCGCTGCTGTTGGCGAACAGAACGAGTGATAATGCCACCGCAAAGATGGTGTTTATCGTGACACCGTTCAAACAGCCGCTGCAACAGTCGCCCACCGTTCTGTGTACCAGTGAATGGCTCAAAGAGAATATTCACGACCCTTTGGTGGGTACCCATGTTGAATATTCTGTCACACTGGGGTGGGGCAGCAGCAGTAACGACATCATCGTTCAAGCGGCAAAAGAGTTAAACGCGGCTCTCACCATTGCGCCTTATTATGAGCAGCAGAGCGGCAACATGTTCAGCGATGAAAAATGGAAGTTGCTGCGGGAATCCGAAAACCCTGTACTGATGGCCTCGCGACCATCGGAAAATCACTCCGGCCGTATGCTCTGCACCGTGAAAATCCAGGATGAAGATTACGCTGAGCGAAATCAGCGGGTGCTGGATGTGGCCAGCAAGTTCTCTGATCACTTCGAGCTGGAAACTCATGTGGTGAATGCTTATGAAGATTCGATGGAATATCCGGATCGCAGCAAAATTGCGTCCATGTACAGCGTGCCGAATGACCGTATTTACGTCAAACAAGGTGAGCCGCAAGACATTATCTGTGATGTCGCCAACGACATTGATGCCGATCTTATCTTGATTTCCAGTCATCGCCGCAAAGGTTTGAAAGGCGCGCTGCGTGGCAACATGATTGAGAAAATTATCCAGCGACTCGATCGTGATATTTTGATGATTTGATCCCAACACAAACCGGGTGCGCCAGCCCCGCACCCGGTTTGTGTCAGAACATGTTACAACCCTACGCAAAACCCCCGCCGCTTTTGGTGACTGATCAGTCATGCCAGTGCCGCCCCAGATTTCCGCTATTTTCTTCACTGAAATGCCAGCCTGCTCCAGCCTGAGACCATTATAGACACCTCATCCGGTCGAATTTGTTATTGGAGCGGTTGCGTTAACCACCTACTCTTAGCTTCGCAAAAAATGGGCGTTGGCGATTGCTGCCAAAAAAGCCCCGGATTTGAATTCTGCTATTTCTTTTTAAACGTTTTTTAAACGTTCTTATGAATCCTAACGTGAGGCTGATAGATGATCTATTCAGGTAAAGCCATAACGGTAACTGCCCTGGACAATGGTATTGCCGAACTCAACTTCGATCTGCAAGGTGAGTCAGTAAACAAATTTAATGCATTGACGGTTGATGAGCTGAAGCAGGCCGGTGCAGCCCTGAAAGTGGCCGACGGTATTCAGGGTTTGATTGTGACCAGCGCGAAAGACGTCTTTATCGTCGGCGCGGACATCACTGAATTTGGCAACAATTTCAGTGCCGACGAAGCGACGATCGCGGCGGCCGCACTGGAAACCAACAAAACGGTGTTTAACCCGATTGAAGACCTGCCGTTTCCAACAGTCACCGCTATTAATGGTATTGCGTTGGGTGGCGGTCTGGAAATGGCGCTGGCAACAGATTATCGGGTGATGTCGAGCGCTGCCAAAATTGGTTTGCCGGAAACCAAGTTGGGGATCATCCCGGGTTTCGGTGGCACTGTGCGTTTACCGCGTCTGATTGGTACCGATAATGCCGTGGAGTGGATTGCATCCGGTAAAGAGCAACGAGCCTTGGCGGCCTTGGCGGCGGGGGCAGTGGATGCCGTCGTGGCGCCGGAAAAACTGCGCGAAGCGGCCCTGGATCTGGTGCAAAAGTGCATCGCTGGCGATTTTGATTATCTCGCCAAGCGTCAGGAAAAACTGCAGCCATTAAAACTGAATGACATCGAAGCCATGGTGTCTTTTGAAACCTGTAAAGCGGTGGTTTCCGGTCAGGCGGGGCCTCATTACCCGGCCCCTGTGACGGCCATCAAAGTGATCCAAAAAGCCGCCAAAATGGGGCGTGATGAGGCGCTGGCAGAAGAAGCCAAAGGTATTGCCAAGCTGGCTAAAACCGACGTCGCCCGCAATTTGGTGGGACTGTTTTTGGGTGATCAGGAACTTGGCAAAAATGCTAAAAAGTGGGCCAGGCAGGGTGCCAAAGTTGAAAAGGGTGCGGTCCTGGGGGCCGGCATCATGGGCGGTGGCATTGCGTATCAATCTGCCCTCAAAGGCACGCCGATTGTGATGAAAGACATTGCCCAGGCGGGTATTGATCTGGGCTTGTCTGAAGCCAGTAAATTGTTGTCGAAAAGCGTGAGTCGCGGCCGTTTAACGCCGGAGAAAATGGCGGGTATTTTGAATAAAATTCAACCCCAGCTCGGCTACGACAATTTCGACGCGGTGGATGTGGTGGTTGAAGCCGTGGTGGAAAACCCCAAAGTGAAACAGGCCGTTCTCGCCGAAACCGAACAGCAGATTCGCGAAGATGCCATTTTGGCCTCCAACACCTCGACCATTTCCATTAGCTTTCTGGCCGAAGCGTTGCAGCGCCCCGAGAACTTCTGTGGTATGCACTTCTTTAATCCTGTGCATCAAATGCCGCTGGTGGAAGTTATTCGCGGTGAAAAAACCAGTGATGCGGCCATTGCCCGGACTGTGGCCTATGCCCTGGCCATGGGCAAAAAGCCAGTGGTGGTTAATGACTGTCCGGGCTTTTTGGTGAATCGCATCCTGTCGCCTTATTTTGGCGGGTTCATGCGTCTGATGAAAGAGGGCGCCGATTTCACCCGTATCGATAAGGTGATGGAAAAATTTGGCATGCCCATGGGACCTGCGTACCTGGCGGACGTGGTCGGTATCGACACGGGCGTGCACGCCGGTGAGGTGATGGCGGCAGGTATTCCCTCGCGCATGGGTGCGGATTTTAAAACCACCCATGAAGTGCTGTTTGAAAATAACCGTTTGGGACAGAAGAACGGCAAAGGCTATTACAGCTACGAAGTGGATCGCAAAGGCAAGCCGAAGAAAGTGGTGGATGCGGCCGTTACCGAGTTGTTGTCAGCCGTCGTGGCGACACCGAAAGAGTTCAGTGATGAAGAGATTCTTGATCGCATGATGATTCCGATGTGCCTCGAGGCTGTGCGCTGTCTGGAAGAAAACATCGCGGCGTCGGCGAACGATGTGGATATGTCGCTCATCTACGGTATTGGCTTTCCTCCGTTCCGCGGTGGTGCGCTGCATTACATTCAGGACATGGGGCTGGCGGCATTCGTGGCGAAAGCCGATCAGTACGCCGAGCTGGGTGAGAGTTATCAGCCCACTGAAAAACTGCGTGAAATGGCCCACAACGGCGACGTTTTTTTCGCCTGAACCTAACAAAATTTACGGGAGATTAAGTAATGAGCTTAAATCCGAGAGACGCCGTCATTGTTGATTTTGGCCGTTCCGCTATGGGCCGTTCCAAAGGCGGTGCATACCGTTACACCCGTGCAGAAGACCTGTCCGCCGATTTGGTGAATGGTCTGTTTGCGCGCAATGAAAAACTGAACCCGGCTGAAGTAGAGGATGTCATTTGGGGCTGTGTGAACCAGACCAAAGAGCAGGGCTGGAACATCGCCCGTATGATGTCGTTGATGACAGTTATTCCCCACGAGGCCGGTGGCCAAACCGTGAGCCGTTTGTGTGGCTCGTCCATGTCGGCCCTGCACACGGCCGCACAGGCGATCATGACCGGCAACGGTGACATGTTCGTGGTGGGCGGTGTCGAGCACATGGGGCACGTGGCCATGGATCACGGTGTGGATCCCAACCCGCGTCTGGCCAAGCACGCAGCGAAAGCGGCGGGCATGATGGGCATGACGGCAGAAGTGCTGGGCATGATGCACGGCATCACTCGCGAGCAGCAGGATGCGTTTGGTGAGCGCTCTCACCGTCTGGCCCATAAAGCCACTCAGGAAGGCCGCTTTGCGGATGAGATCATTGTGCTCGATGGTCACGATGCCAACGGCTTTAAAGTGCGCATGAAAGCGGATGAAACCATTCGCCCGGAAACAACGGTGGAGTCATTGTCGCAATTGCGTCCGGCGTTTAACCCGGTCAGCGGCACGGTCACGGCGGGTACCTCATCCCAGATCACCGATGGTGCCTCGGCCATGATTGTCATGTCCGCGGAGCGGGCTCAGGCGCTGGGTGTTCAGCCCCTGGCGGTCATCCGCGCCATGGCGGTGGCCGGTGTGGACCCTTCCATCATGGGCTACGGGCCGGTTCCTGCCACTCAGAAGGCCCTGAAGCGTGCCGGACTGAGCATGGAGGACATTGATTTTGTGGAATTGAATGAAGCCTTCGCGGCCCAGGCGCTGCCGGTGTTGAAGGACCTCAACCTGCTCGACAAAATGGACGAGAAGGTGAACCTGCACGGTGGGGCCATTGCTCTGGGCCATCCGTTTGGCTGCTCGGGCACCCGCATTACCGGTACCCTGCTGAACGTCATGGGACAGCGTGGCGGTACCCTTGGGGTGTCCACCATGTGTATTGGCCTGGGACAGGGCATTACCACGGTTGTTGAGCGCTTGTAAGCTTAGGTCTTGACCGTATGCAGGTCTGCGAGACTGAGCAGGTCTGACCCCGGCGCTTTATCGGCGTCGGGAAGGTAGCGCAGCCGTGAAAAAAGCCGCGAACATCAAGAGGTGTTCGCGGCTTTTTTGTGGGCTGGCCGGAGGTCACTGCCGACCTGAGGGGGCTTCCTTAACCCATGTTGAAATAATGCTAAACCAGTCTTTAGCTCACGGCGAACCCAACCGTTGCAACACAGTGAGTGCGGAAGGCTTTTTCTCTCATCTTCAAAGGGTTCACATTCGGTATCCAATAATCTCGGCTATAGTGAAATAACTGATTGATATTTTGGAGAAATAAGGATGAGAGCACTACCAACCATGGCGCCAACTTCAACGGTGAGACCCGCGCTCACAACCGGTTTATGGCTGATTCTATCGACAATATTGTTAATGGGGTGTTCGAGTAATAATGTCACGGTTGACAGTGACTACAAGGCAGGCGTCGATTTCACTCAATTTAAAACCTATCGTTGGCATCAATCCAGCACTGGGGCCAAAAATTACAATGGCAACGATATTCTCGATGGCCGAATTCGGGCTGCGGTGGACGCCGAGTTACAGGCAAAGGGGTTTCGGCGACTGGAAACGGGGGATATCGATTTTACCGTTAACTACGATGTGACCACTCAGGCGAAGACGGACGTGCGCAGTTATAACACGTATGGGGGGATGGCCCCTGGCTTCTCGATGGGTTATGGCAGTGGTTATTATCGGTACGGTTACAGTATGACCTACAGCACCGCACCGGAAGTGAGAACGGTGCATTACGAGGAAGGCACTTTCGTGCTGGACGTCATCAACCGTGACAATAAACTGGTCTGGCGTGGCACTGCAGAGGGGCGTCTGAAAAAAAATCTTAGCGTTGAGGAAAAGCGGCAAAGCATTAAAAATGTGATCGCTAAAGTATTGGCCAACTTTCCTCCACAGGATGCGGTGAAGTAGAGGTCACAATCATATTGTGAGAAGCAGCAAGCACCAGCAGCGCTGGGTAGAGGCCAAAAGCCAATGTTTTTGGCTTTTTTTGCGCTTTTAATTGTTGTGTGCCCATCAATATACGTGGTGTGCAGGCGTTGAGTCAGGGACGACTCGTGGGCGCTGCTTGTTCGTATGAACCCGAAACCAAACAAAAATCCCTCTCAATATCATTCTAACTTATTGGTTTTTAACGCATATTGTGGTTTTTCAAGATGCAAAAATAATCTTTTTACTGGTGTGAAGTTACGCTATGCTGTACCCATAAATTTGCAATTATTGTTATAAGGCCGTGACATGAAAGGTAACAGCAAGGTGCTGCAAGCGCTCAACAAGGTGCTTTTTCACGAACTCACTTCGATTAACCAGTATTTTCTCCACGCGAGGATGTTTCGCAATTGGGGACTGGGAGAGTTGAATGAAAAGGATTACAAAAAATCCATCAAGGACATGAAACAAGCGGATGACCTGATTGAGCGTATCCTGTTTTTGGAAGGGCTGCCGAATTTACAGGATCTCGGCAAGCTGCGCATTGGTGAGCACACCGAAGAAATGCTGCAGTGTGATATGGATTTCCAAATGGATCAAATCAAATTACTGCGCGAGTCCATCGAATTGTGCGAAACAGAGTCCGATTATGTCAGTCGGGAACTGCTGGAAGGCATTCTAGAGTACGAAGAAGAGCATGTGGATTGGATTGAAACTCAACAGTTTTTAATCAAACACACAGGTATTGAGAATTACTTACAGTCCATGCTGGAGAGTTGAGATGCAAGGTTCAAAGAAAATCATCGATCTGTTGAACAAGCAGCTGACGCTTGAGCTCACGTCCATGGATCAATATTTGGCTCACTCCAAAATGTACGAAGACTGGGGTGTCAGTAAACTCCATGAAAAGCTGGCTCACGAGTATGAAGAAGAGCTGGAACACTCGCAGAAAATTATTGAGCGCATTTTATTTTTGGAAGGAACGCCGGATACCGCTTCCCGGGAAAGTATTCATGTGGGTTCCGATGTCAAACAGATGTTGGAAAATGACCTGGCTGCGGAAAAACTTGTGGCTGAAAGTTTGCGTAACCTCATTTCCGCCTGTGAGGTGGAAAAAGATTATGTGACCCGCGAAATGCTCGAAATGCTGTTGGATGATACCGAAATGGATCACATCTACTGGCTGGAACAGCACCTGGGCTTGATTGATAAGATTGGCTTGCCAAACTACATCCAGTCGCAAATGGGCGGTGGTTCGCCCAGCTAGGTAGCGTTTGGGGCAGACAGCCCGTTTGAGGGCGCTCTGCACCCGCGTAGCAGTGACTGGCCAATAGCTTTTGGCTGACCCTACCATATGGGTGTCTGAGATAAAAAAACGAGATACGGAGTAGCCGCTCCTATCTCGTTTTTTTATGGCGGTCTGTCAGTTGCCAGCCACCTTGGCTGGCTTGTTTTTCCACAGTTGGGGGTCAAGTATCAACCGTTTCGATTTGGGCTCGGTCGCTTCGGCTTTCAACAGATCGGCATCGCCGACAATGCATTTGATGACGATGGCGCGAGAAAATGCCACAGACACCGGCACACCGATCAGCCCGCTGTAACATTTGGACAGATGGGAGGCGTCGGAAAAACCGGCCAGTTTGGTGGCTTCCGGAATCGATTTTCCCGCCATCACAAAGATGATGAAGTTCGTCAATCGATACCAAAGTCGGTGTTTACGAATGGGCGCGCCGATGTGCTTGCGAAATAACTTGATCAATCCGGACTCGGACATTGCCACTTCCCGGGCGAATTCTTTTACGGATACATTTTCGGCGGAAGTCTCCCGTATACGCTGAACCACATGTTGAATTCTAGGATCAACCTTCAGGGGGGCATCACCGTCATGCGGGTGCGGATAAAGCAGTTGCTCCACCCGGGTCTGGGCTTCTTCAAAGGGAGGTTCGTCGTCACGTAATTGAAGCAGTGTGGCTATCAGTTGCGCTTCGTCAGTGTGATGGTGAAACACACCGCCGCTCGCCGCGTGCATCTGGTTTTTCACCACCGTAAAGTCAGTGCTGCTGGCATCCAGATAACACACTGACAGGACGGCGTTTTTGTTGTCAATGTTGATCTTGGTGCCGGCCGGAACCAGCAGGCTTTTCGCGGGCACCCAGTGTTCTTGACTGTGGGTACGAAAGCGGATGTGACCTTCGAGGCAAACGAGCAGCCAGGAGGTCCCAGCGTGAATTTCCCGGAGCGGCAGATGAGCGCGTCCCAGGTAGATGGAGCGTTTGTCAGATAAATACATGACAGGGAGCGGTTGAATATGCATAACAGCTTTCGCCTGAGTAATCGTTGTTATTATTGTTTGGCATTGCAGGGCAGCCCGGAGGATGCCCTGGTACTTTTTAGCATTTTGTGGGCAGGGCCTGCAATTCTCATCGACGCTTTCTGCGTCCCGCATCCATGCTCAGTGGGCATTTAGGCACACCCGCCGGGTTATGTCCCGTTTGTTAGTTGGTCTTTGATACCGGGTTGTTGAACTTTGGCGGATGGAGGCGTGGATTAAAAACAATTTTAAGCGTCGCGCGCCCTCATTGCAGGTTCTCACGCGACCTCCGCGCATCAAAAACCTGGCTTAGTTCATACCAATCATCCGGAAATGTTGCAGAAAGAAGCCAGCAAGTTCAGAGGGCCATTATCGGCGAAGTCAGGCTTGTTTTTTACAAATCGGTCGGCGAAGCAGGCCGTCTTGTAAGAAGTAATCCTGAATAATCGGCCCGATTGTTGTAAGTGTTTCCGGAGGCTGATAGGGCTTCGGTCAATTACAGGGGTAAGGCTCTATATAAAGGTAAACCCTCAGTTTTTGCAGCTCTTGAGGCATCTTGCATCGGCCTTCAGGTATTCGGTACTTTATCGCTCTGATGTCATTTTATCGCACTGATATCAGAGGGACGCATGGTGAATGAATAATAACTAATACAACGACGAGAGAGAATTATGCCTGCCAAGGATTTTAGTCAGTCTATGTTAGCCACGGCGGTGGCCATGGTTTCCGGCCTTATGGGCGCCAACGTGTTTGCTCAGGACAATACGGCGTTCACTTTGGAAGAGATCGTGGTTTACGCCCAAAAACGTGAGCAGACCATGCTGGAGGTTCCGGTGTCAGTGTCATCATATAGCACTGAAGCGCTGGACAGGGCTCAAGTCCGTGATGTGGGGGATCTGCAACAGGTGTCGCCCTCGTTGTCGGTTAATGCCTCTTCCGGAGGCTCGGAATCCATTTTCGCCATTCGGGGGATTGGGACTGCCGGGAATAACGCCGGTTTGGAGCAGTCGGTGGGTGTGTTTATTGACGGTGTGTATCGCGGCCGACCGGGCTCTGCCTTGTCGGACTATGTCGACGTGGAAGGTATCGAGGTGTTGAAGGGCCCTCAGGGCACGTTGTTTGGGCGCAATACCTCTGCGGGTGTCATCAGTGTGCGCACCGCCCAACCCAGTTATGAGGCGGCTGCCGGGGTGGATGTGTCGGCGGGTGATGAGGGCTATTTCCAGACCAAAACCTTTGCCACCGGAGCTTTGGTCGATGATGTGCTGGCGTATCGTGTTGCGGCCTCTTACCAGCAAAAAGACGGGTATATCCACGATGTCTCTTTGGGGGAAGACTATAACGATCGGGATCGCTACTCCCTGCGGGGGCAGCTGTTATGGGATATTGATGAGTCCATGACGTTGCGGGTGATTGCCGACTACTCGGAAAGCGAAGAGTGGTGCTGTGCGGGGGTGCCTGTATTTCAAGGACCCACCGGCGGTGTGATTGCCGCGTTGGGGGGCACGACCCTGGCGGGAGAAAGCGGGACCTACGGTGGTGCGCCGGGTACCTATGTGGATTCCTTTAAACGCAAGACCGTCACCCACTCTGGCGTTGAGAACGACATGGAAGACTGGGGGCTGTCCGGTGAATTTAACTGGGAGTTTGCCCACACCCAATTGACGGTTATTGGCGCTTACCGCCAATTTGAAGATCGGGCGTTTAACGATGCCGACGCTACCGGCATCGCGTTGCTAAACCAGGAAAAGTCTCAGCAGATCGATGAGCAGTCGCTGGAGATCCGGCTGGCGTCAACGGGCGCTCAGACGGTGGATTGGATGGGCGGCTTTTATTATTTTAATCAGGACATTGACTATCAGCACCCGCTGTATTTTGGTGAGGATACCCGCGCCTATTACGATACCTTGCTCAATGGCGCGGCCGGCTTGCCTCTGGTCTCAGTGATTGAGGCGGGCCTGGGGATGGCACCAGGCACTTTGATGTCGTCGGAGGATTACACGTCTACGGAAACGGATTACAACTCCGAAAGCGCAGCGTTGTTCGGTCAGGCCACCTGGAATGTGACGGAGAAGCTGGGCCTCACGCTGGGCTTGCGTTATTCACGGGAAGAAAAAACCGGTGATTATCATTGGGATGGACAGCACCCCTACGGAGATCTGAGCGGTGCAGCCATCAATACCGGTCTTGTGAATGCACTCACACCGAGCTTCGGTGCGACCATCGCGAATGCCTATGCGGCCGCCCTGACACCGGTGGCACAGGGGCTGCAGTTCGGCTCTCCCTACGATGATTTCAGCAGCACCTACGACGATGACAACCTCAGTGGTACCGTGAGTGTCAATTACCTCTGGAGTGACGAGTTCAGCACCTACGCTCGCTTCGCTCAGGGCTACAAATCCGGTGGTCTGAATATGGACCGCACCGCCGGTGGCGCCTCGGGTGGCAATCGAACACCGAACCCGGACGCGCCGCTGTTTGACCCTGAGCAAGTGACCTCGTTTGAGGTGGGTGTCAAATCCCGTTTGATGAACGGAATGCTGCAATTGAACGCGACCCTGTTTTATCAAACCCTGGAAGATTTTCAGGCGAACTCTTTTGATGGTATTGCCTTTGTGGTGCGCAATGCGGCAGAAGTGGAAGGCAAAGGACTGGAACTGGATTACATCTTTCAGCCGAGTGAGCACTGGCTGTTTACCGGCGGCCTAGTGTTGCAGGATATTGAATACAGCGATTATCCGGACGGTTCCGCCACGCAAACGCAAAAGGACAACGGTTTTGCGACCCAGAACCTGAGTGGAGAGCCGGTGGTTTTTACTTCCGACATTAACTACTCGGGTGCCATCAGTTACACCACCGACGTGGCCAGCGCTTTGCAGTTTACCGCCGCTACCTCCTACAGTTATCGCTCTGAATATTTTACGGCACAGGACAATGATCCCATCTCTGAGCAGGACGATTACTGGTTGTTCAACCTGAGTGTTGGGTTGGGGGCACAGGATCAGTCTTGGGGGGTTGAGCTGTGGAGCAAGAATGTCACCGACGAGGAGGTGTATAACATTGTCTATGACGCCTTTTCCCAGGCTAACACTTACAACGCCTGGGTGAATGAAGGGCGCACCTTTGGTCTTACTGGTCGCCTGCGTTTCTAAAACGGATCAACGGCTGTATTTGCGCCAGTCACTGTCTGTGGCTGGCTTCCTTTTCCAGTTTCCTTTTTCACCGGCGGGCATTTCGGCAACCTGCCTGCGGGTGATTTTTTCCAGCTGCGTACTTTAGATTATTTTTTCCGCCTCCCGCTACTCAATGATCGTGCTGTGCAGGCTCGTTCAGAAGTGTGGCGTGGTCGCCGGGGAGCGATTGTGGTTATTTGACAGGCAAAAAAATGCCCCCATAGTGGAGGCAAAAGTCTCAAACTGAAAGGGTTGACGGGCCTGCCAGTGAGTACAGGCCCGACTCGCTATCAGTAGTTGTAGGTCAGCTCTAAACCGTACACACGACCTTTCGACAGCGGTGAAAAGGTACCGCCGCCCAGACTGGCGGGCAGCTGGGTGTCGCCGCCGTGCTTGACGGTATCCAGCAGGTTCTTGCCGTACAGGCCCACTACCCATTTTTCGTCATTGGTGTGGTAATCAACCCCCAGGTCGAGGATTTCCTGCTCGTCAATGTATCCGTAGTTGTCATCGGTGTAAGCCGACTCGTCACGGTAGGCAAAGCTGATGCGCGAGGACACATAACCGGCATCGCCCAGATCCATATCGTGCGACAGACCAATGCTGTAGGTCAGCTCAGCCGCCCGTGGAATGTCGAGATCTTCATCGGCACCATCGATCACCCCGTCGCCGTTCAGGTCATAAGTCACCTCGTCGTAGGCTGAATCAGTGTAGCCCAGCGTCGCGGTTAACAGCAGCGTATCGGTCAGCGCGTAGGTGGCATCGATTTCGATACCCATCAAGGTGGCGTCGGCGGTGTTGCGAATATCCTGAGTCACAGACGCAATTGGATCTGGGTAGTTAATTTCCCGCTGCATGTCTTCAATCTGGGTGTGGAAGATGGCGGCATTGAGACGACCGCGATCCCCCAGGCTCATTTTGTAGCCGAGCTCAAAGGTGTTGACGGTTTCTTCGTCGAACGGGCCTGGCACCACGTCCGCGCGGGTGGAGGTGTTGCGCAGGTTGTAGCCGCCGGAGCGGTAACCTCGCGACCAGCTGCCGTAGACGCGGGCATCCATGTCGAGTTCATACATGAAGCCTAATTTGGGTGACCAGTTGCTCCAGCTCTCTTCGTCGTCAAAGTGAATCGGGCAGGTGCCGTCGATGATGTTACAGGCCTGGTTGGTGTTCAGGGTCAGGTTAGACACCTGGGCTTCTTTGTCTTCTTTGGTGAAACGGATGCCGGCGGTTAAGGTCCACTGATCGGTCAGGGCAAAATCCGCGGCGGTGAAGGCGCCCATGGAGGTGACTTCGTAATCGCCGCCACCGTACTGGTTGATGGCTCCAAATGCCTGGTTGCGCTCTTCGTAGTAGTTGACCTCATTGGTGAAGTAGTACAAACCGGACGTGAGCGTCCAGCGATCGCCAAAATTACCGCTGTAGCGCAATTCGTTACTGTATTGTTCGGTGCGCATGTCGGCAATGGAGTGGAACAGTGACAAGGCGGTCGAGTCAATGTCACTGAATGAGAAGGAGCTGAATTCGCGCCAGCCGAAAATGTTGGTGACGGTACCGTCGCCAAAGGCGACGTCTTTATCCACTGTGGCGCTGAACATGTTGCCACGGGCTTCCAGCAAGCCCTCTTCGTCGTTGGCAAATTCATGGCTGTCGCGATCAAAACTGCTGAACGGGTTGGTCAGACCGCGGCCGTTGGTGTGGTTCTGGCCCGCGGCGCCAGTGCTTTCACTTTCCTGATATTCGTAGCGCAGTACCATTCTGGTGGTGTCGTTGATGTCCCAGGTGATAACCGGGCGCACCACGACGGTGTCGGTCTGGCCGAAGGCTTCACCGTCCACTTCGTTTTTAAACCAGCCATCATCGCGGTTGGTGTACACGCTCAGTTTGGCGGCCACTGAGTCGCTGACTGGACCGCTGACGCTGCCCATCCAGTATTTGTTGGGAGCTTCACCGCCAGCTTCGTAGATGCCGCGCAGGTTGGCTTCAAATTGCTCAGTGGGCAATTTGGTGTTCACCAGTACTGCGCCGCCGGTCACGTTACGGCCAAACAGAATGCCTTGCGGTCCACGCAATACTTCAATACTTTGCAGATCAAACATGTCCAGCACCACGCCGGCGTTGGTGCCCATGTAGACGCCATCCACAAACACGCCTACCGTTGGGTCGATGGAAGGAATCGAGCTGTTGACACCCAGACCACGAATGGAAAAGTTGGCGATACCGCGGGTGGTACCGGCGTCGTCCATGGCGACATTGGGCATGCTAACCGCCAGGCTGGACAGGTCACGTACCTTCAGCGCATCCAGTTGGTCAGAGCCATAGGCAGAGACGGCAATAGGGGTATCCTGAGCGCTTTCTTCGCGTTTACGCGCGGTCACGACCACCTCTTCCAGCAGTAAGGCGGCAGAGCCGCGGGGGGCACTCTGAGCGATGGCGGCAACACTGGTCAGTGACGCCACGGTGGTGATGGTCACGGTCTTGAGGATTGCACTGATGTGCAGCGGCAAGGGTTTTTTATTGATGGGGGTGCGGTAATTCATGAAACTCTCCTGTCGAAATTATTTTTTTAATGAGTGGTGTCTGAATGATCTTGTGGCGTTATATTGAGCTATTAAACGACTGCGGCTATGTTAGGCCTGTCACGACAACTGATGTTATTCTTGTTCGGCCAATTCGCTAATCATTTGAGGCCAGGGGGGAGGGGGTCTGTTTCGAATGTTGTTGTTGTAATTTCTGTAACTTGTTGATAATTAAGAGATAAATTTTTTCCCTAGCGCATATTTCGGCGGTAGGGGTTACTCCTTATGGCGGGCGCCAATAATCAGCACCCGATGATGTGAAATGTGAATATGTCCGACCCCACCGTGATTGGCAGCTGGCTGACTTTGTACACGGCTGCACTTGAGAGTTATGGCATCGACAGCAGAGAGTTTCTGTCGGCCCGTGGCATTAATGCTGAGCAGGCCTCTGACCCCCGCCAGCGCCTCTCCATTCGTACCATGAATCAGCTGGTGGACGATGCCGTAAAGGAAACCGCAGATCCCTGCTTTGGTCTGAAAGCGGGATCGTTGGTGACCCCCAATGCCCTGAGCGCTTTAGGGATGGTGCTGTGGAGTGCCTGTTCGATCAAAGAGCAGCTGCAACGCTTTATTCGCTACTTACACGTTGTGGGTGATTTCAGTGACATGGAAATACAGGAAAGTGATGGCGTCTTGGTGTCTGTCACGACTTTTTATCCGGGCGCGGGAGGCAAAAGCCTCATCTCCGATTACGGTCAGGATGCGGTGTGTGCGGTTTTGCACACCTTGCGGCGCACGCTATATAAGCGGGATTTCAGTCCCCTCAAGATGGAGTTGACCCGCGCAACACCTGAAAACCCCAAAGCCTACGAAGCGTTTTTTGGCTGCCCGGTGTTTTTTGAGCAGCCCCGGATACGCATTGATATACGCATGGAAGATGCGCTGGCACCGATTCCGGGAGGCAGTGCGTATCTGGCCAAAGCCTCAGAGCGCATGCTGGACGAATATTTGCTTCAGCTGAAAATGAACGATGATATTGTCGGCCAGTTGAGGCAGGCCCTGACGGTGATGTTGCCTCAGGGCAATGCCACCATGGACAAGGTGTCCGAACAACTGCACCTGAGCAAGCGTACGTTTCATCGCAAACTCGATGAGCTGGGCACCAGTTTTCGCGAGCAGCTGGAACAGTTCCGGCGTGAACTGGCGTTCCGCTACATCGCCGAGGATGAGCTGACGTTTGGCGATATCAGTTTTCTGTTGGGTTTTTCCAGCAGCAGTAATTTTACCCGGGCGTTCAAACGCTGGACCGGCAAAACACCACAGGAATACCGTTCATGACAGGGGCATTTACCCGGCGGGCAGAACATGGCCGATAGCCCAACCCGGACGCAGTTAATGCCCGCTGGATAATCCGGTCAACGGTACCATTTTGTTTCATTTCATCCAGTTGCTCACACAACTCTATCAAGTTTGGCTGCGCTCGCAGTGCGGTCGTCGACAGCGCCAGGTGGTATGAGATATCAAACATATCCCTGACGAATATAATGTCTTTCTCAGCGTGCATCTGTCGCAGTCGGTAGCGGGTGGCGAAATTTTCGTACATGGTGTAGTCCGCACGCCCGGCGAGGATTAATTTCAGGGATTGTTCAATGTTGTTTGTCCGTATGATATTCGGAACCGGAGTGCCGAGGATGTGGCGTTGAAAGGCCGGTAAACGGACTGCGGTCATTTGGTGATCCAGCAGAGCGTCCAGCGAATCTGTGGGAAGGTCAGCGTTGGTGAGCGTATAAAGCCCCACGGTTAAATCAAAAACGCTGTTTGGGCAGAAGGTGGTTGTGGGCGGGAACACGGTTTTAGGCATTTGGGGCGTTGTGTACACCACCGCACCGTGTATGCGCCCAGCGCCCAGCTCAATGTACTGGCGTGAAGTGGACATGGGTTTGAGCTGTAAATTGTCGGCTCGGGTCTTGAATAAGCGTGTCAGGATCTCCGGGATGATACAGTGTCCTGGTGACTGCCTCTTACAGGTGATGGGCGGTACATAAGGATCATCCACGGCGATGATCACTTTGGGTTGATGGCCTGGAGTTGCCGCAGCCAACGCCGGGGAAAAAGCCAGCAGTGTGGCCCAAGGCAGGTTCAGCAAGGCTAATGCGAGGACAGCTTTCAGGGCAGCTGGTATCGCAAGCCCCGGGAGCAGACGCTTCGACATAGATATTATCGTTATTATGATGAAGTATGGATTTGAGATTAGCCGAAATAGCCCTGTCTGCAAAGGGTGAAAATGAGGGGAGGGGGCGGGTTCGAGCCGTGTGCTGGAGAGTCAAGGCGGCTATGGTGTTGGCAAACAGGACTGCAGGAGGCGTTGCTGCCAGTGAGGGCTGTCCACGCACGGCCACCCCAAGCCGGCTGAATACAGCGGTTTCTTGAGGTAAGTTGCTGGGTTATTCGGGCAAGCTGTCCTGTTATTGGGGCAAGTTGTTCCGCAGAAAGCGCGCCATATTCTCGCCCATAACCTTGCGAATTTCGGTCTCGGTAAACCCGGCTTTCAGCATTTCCTCGGTGAGTACGGCCAGTTCGGACACGTCAAAAGGGGTGGTGACGGAGCCGTCAAAGTCGGACCCCAGGGCAACATGATCGACACCGATGAGATCGATGCCGTAGCGAATGGCCTTGACGATGTTCGTCGGTGTCGGGTCACAAACGGCGCCATCCCAGTAGCCCACACCGATTAATCCACCTTTTGCCGCGATGCGTTTCATCAGTTTGTCACTGATGTTTCTGGGGCTGGGACAGTGACCGTAAAACCCGCTATGACTGACCAGCACCGGACGTTCGCTGCGTGCCAGCACATCTTCCACCACCTCGGGTGATGAGTGGGACACGTCAATGATTACGCCCACATTCAACATTTCATCCACCGCCTGAAAACCGAACTCTGTGAGGCCGGTGCCACTCTCCCCGTGCAATGAACCGCCGAGTTTATTGTCAAAAAAATGGTGCAGACTCATCATTCGAAAGCCGGCGTCATAAAGTGTGCGAATGTTATCGATGTTGCCTGCCAGCGCGTGTGAACCTTCGGTGCCGATTACCGCGCCGATCAACTTCCCACCCCGTTGGCGGCGCTGTTGAAGGTCGTCCAAATCGGCTGTTGATAAGATCAGTTTCACCTCATGGGGTGATTCTTGAGCGATCTTTCTGATCTTGCTGGCCTGGAACAAGGCTCTCTCCGTCAAGTTGAACCAGGTGCGCAGAGGCCAGGTTTGCGCGATCGCCAGCAGGGTGATGTTGTCAGCGGTCTCGGTGGCATTGTGGTCATAATTTTGACCGCGCGGTGACTTGGTCACGACGGTGAACATCTGCAGGGCAACATTGCCGGCCTGCAGTCTGGGGATGTCGACATGGCCCCGTTCGGAACGGCTGAGCAGGTTGCGTTTCCATAAGGTGCTGTCAGCGTGCAGGTCACCGATGAACAAGCGTTGGTGCAGTTGTTCGGCTGGCCGGGAGACTGTGTACGGCGTATGCTGGATTACCCGATTTTGAGTCTCTTCAATTTTTGCCGGAGCGATAAGCCAAAAGGCCGTGATGCCAACTGCCAGTGCCAATATACACGACGTGGTGATGAGTATGATCTTGGGTATTCGCAGGCTTGACATGGTGCTGTTGGCTCTTGGGTTGAAGTCGGGCGTGAAGCTTTTGCCGTGAGATTACAGTTTTTTGTCCATGGGTTTGTGGAGAATGCCGGCTTCCATAAACGATTCGCCATGAATTTCATAACCGAGCTTTTCGTAAAAACCGACCGCGCTGTCCTGGGCGTGAAGGTACACTTGAGCCAACCCGGCTTGCCTGGCTTCCCGTTCCAGAGCTTCCATGATTTGTCGCCCTAATCCAAACTCACGGGTGTTTTTCATCACCGCGACCCGGCCGATGCGACCCTGCTGTTCAAGATCAATGCGTCCGGTAGCGACGGGGTCGCCGTCAATAAGGATGAGCGCATGCCGGCATTTTGCGTCACGATCGTCCAGTTCGATGTCGGCCGGCACGTTCTGCTCGGTCACGAACACCTGATGGCGCACTTGATAAAGCTGTTGCTGATGATCTTCAAAGTTGGTGATCAGTAATTCAAAAGTCATACGGTTTTCGCTCAGACAAAAAATATCTTGGTGGTGCCTTCAGAGCTGAAGTCGACCAAGAGTGTAGCGATTCAGTTGCCTAAAATCACGCACAGATTCAGCTGACCAGCGGGTCATATTTTCGGCGCCTGTGCCGTTGTTTTTTATCTTGAACATGAGGGGGATTGCTTCTGCCGTCATTTATATTTCATTCCATGGCCACGATGGGTTCGATGGCCTGACGCAGGAAATCGATAAATAGCTGGGAGCGCAACGACGGAGTCTGTTGTTGGGTCACCAGGTAATACTCTTCGGCAGCCGAAAGGCTTTCTTCAAACAACGCAATCAGTTGACCATTGTTTAACTCCCGGTGAACTTCGACCCGGTCGGCCAGGGCAATGCCATAACCGGCTTTGACGGCGTCGAGGACCAGAAAGGATTCTTCCAGCAGCAATTGTTTGTAAGGCGGCAGCTCGGCAAAACCGGCCGCCTGAAACCAGCGTGGCCAGTTGTTGTGCCGGTCACACAGTAACGGGTAGTCGAGCAGTTCCAGCGGCTGTCGAATTTGCCGGTTACCGGTTAAGAGCTTGGGGTTGCACACGGGCACATAGCGCTCCCGAAAGAGAGCGGTGATGTTGCGTGTGCTGCTCTCCGGGGCGCCGTAGCAAACCGCCACGTCCACCTGGCTGTCAATGTGTTTGATGCGTGGTGGAATGCTGCGCAGTTGAATATTGATTTCCGGGTATTGCTGCGCAAAGCGACCAATGATGTCCAGCAACCAGGCCGAGGCGGCAGACGGTGTAGCGGCGAGCGTTAAATCGCCATTCATGGAATCCGGGTCCAGATACAGTGCCCCTGTGGTCATCAGGTCCAGCGCTTGCTGTACCGATTGCTGCAGCCGCTGGCCGGCGTGGGTGAGGCTCAGCCGATTGTGACTGCGATCGAACAGGCTGACGCCTAACAGCTCTTCCAGCTGCTTGACCTGGCGGCTCAGGGCACCGTGGGTGACGCCCAGCTCTTCCGCGGCGCGGCGCATGTGGCAATGTCGCGCGGCCATTTCGAAAGCGCGCATGGCATTGAGCGGCAGGTTGCGACGATTCAGTTTCATGGGGTATCCGGCATGATCAGTGTCTTGGGTGTTCAGTGTTACATTATATGGTTAGTTTATCTCACCATTCTGGTAAAAATATATCGATTGTGGTGATTTTTTCGGAGAGTACACTGGGGCTTATTCCATCAGCCATACTGGGGAAGACCCCTTTTTAATTGCTTTTTGTCAGAAGGACGGCAGCCATGACACACATGATTTACCCCCAAACCAACCTGAACGCCACCGAGCAATTGATCATTGAGCGCGGTGAAGGCGCTTACGTGTACGATAATCAGGGCAAAAAGTACCTTGAAGGCATGGCCGGTCTCTGGTGTACCTCGCTGGGCTATGCCCATCCGGAGTTGATGGCGACGGTGAACGAGCAACTGGCGCGCCTGTCCTACAGTCACATGTTTGGCGGCAAGACCCACCCACAGGGGATGGCCCTGGCCGACGAACTGGCGGCGATGGTGCCGGTGGAGGATGCCCAGGTTTTTTTTGGCAACTCCGGTTCCGACGCCAACGACACCCAGATCAAGCTGCTGCGCTACTACTTCAACGCCATCGGCAAGCCCGAGAAGCGCAAGATCATTACCCGCCAGCGCGCTTACCACGGCGTCACAGTCGCGGCCGGAGCGCTCACCAGTCTGCCGGTGAACCTGCAGTTTTTTGACGCACCGGAAGAGGCGCTGGGCATTCTGCGCACTGACCACCCGCATTATTTCACCGGCCGTCAGGGCGATGAGACCGAAGCACAATTTGTGGACCGTATCACCGCCAATCTGGAAGCCCTGATTCTGCGTGAAGGTCCTGACACCATCGCTGCGTTTATTGCCGAGCCGGTTACCGGCGCCAGCGGTGTGATCGTGCCGCCAGCGGGATATTACGACAAGGTGCAGGCGATCCTGAACAAGTACGACATTCTGTTCTGGGCCGATGAAGTCATCACCGGTTTCGGTCGTCTGGGTGAAGATTTCGGCTGTAATGCCATGGGCATTCAAAAGCCGGACATGATGAGCTTTGCCAAGCAATTGTCTTCCGCCTACTACCCAATCAGTGCTGCGGTGATTCGCGGTGACATGAAAGAGGCCATCGTGGAGCAGAGTGGTAAGGTCGGCGCTTTTGGTCACGGTTATACCTACTCCGGCCATCCGGTCGCCTGCGCCACCGCGTTAAAAGTGCTGGAAATTTACAAGCGCGACAAACTGTTTGATCACGCTGCGACTCTGGGAGCGTACCTGCAAACCAAGCTGCAGCAATTTGCCGATCATCCGCTGGTGGGCGAAGTGCGCGGTAAAGGCATGGTGGCGGCGTTGGAAATGGTGTCGAACAAGATCACCGGTGAAGGCTTTGCCGATGGCTCTCTGGGGGCTTACGCCATCAGTCGCTGTCAGGAGCACGGTTTGATTTTGCGGGCCGTCGCTGGCAACAGCCTGGCCGTGTGTCCACCGTTGATCATCAACGAAAGTCACGTTGATGAAATCTGTTCCGTGTTGGGCAAGGTACTGGATGAAACCCTGGACCACGCTCACAAGCAGAACCTGATTAAAGGTTAATACCGATTAAAGAGAAATGCTTGGCGTCGTTGCGAAGGACGATGCCTTAGCAAAAGAACTCCGTCATTGTGAAGATCTATGTGCTAACAAAAGAGCTCCGTCATTGCGAGGAGCCACAGGCGACGCGGCAATCGCATTCAGAATGGCACAAGGCTTGCGAGATAGCCCAGGCTACCCTCGCTTGCCCTTTGGGCCATTCACCTTGCCGCCGCGCTTTTGGCTCGCAATGAGGATGTGAGCAATGAATTTCGCAAAGGCGGTGTGATTTAAGCTTGTGTTAACACCGCTCTGGCAACACAGATAACAATCAGCAACCTGCTAATTCGTGCGCCCTCCGCATGCTATGTCGGAGCGAGTTGTTGAGACCTTTGCTGTCATTCATGTGTGGTCATTGAAGGGTTCTCATCGAAAGGAAATACCATGTCCCTATTGAAATTAAATCGTCCCGACCTGCTGGCCAGGGCCTCCTATGTCAATGGTCAGTGGCTGGCAGCCAGTGACGGCGCCGACCTGATCGACGTTCTCAATCCGGCCACGCAAGACGTCGTTGCACAGCTGGCCGCAGCGGGTGTGGCGGAAACCCGTCATGCCATTGAGTGTGCAGAACAGGCCATGCCCGCCTGGGCGGCCAAGCCGGTCAAAGAGCGCGCCAATATCCTGCGCAACTGGTTCAACCTGATCATGGCGAATCAGGAAGACCTGGCCAGAATCCTCACCGCCGAGCAGGGCAAAACCCTGGCCGAAGCCCGCGGCGAAATCGCTTACGGGGCCAATTACATCGAGTGGTTTGCCGAAGAGGCCAAGCGTATCGACGGCGACCTGATTCCGGCGCCCAGTGGCGATAAGCGCATTATGGTCATCAAGCAGCCGGTGGGCGTGGTGGCCTCCATCACGCCGTGGAATTTTCCCAATGCGATGATTACCCGCAAAGCGGCGCCGGCGCTGGCAGCCGGTTGTACCTTTGTGGGCAAGCCCGCCACCGAAACGCCGCTGTCGGCACTGGCGCTGTGCGTGCTGGCGCAAGAAGCGGGTATCCCGCCGGGTGTGTTTAACATGGTGGTGGGGCCTGACTCCCGTGCGATTGGCGGCGAGATGACGTCCAACCCGAAGGTGCGCAAAGTCACCTTCACCGGCTCGACGCCGGTGGGCAAAATCCTCATGGCGCAGTGCGCGTCCACGGTGAAAAAAACCTCCATGGAGCTGGGCGGCAACGCGCCGTTTATGGTCTTTGACGACGCCGATCTGGATGCCGCAGTCGAAGGTGCGCTGGCCTCGAAGTATCGCAACTCCGGCCAGACCTGTGTCTGTACCAACCGCCTGCTGGTGCAGAGCGGTGTCTACGACGCCTTTGTGGAAAAGCTGCACCACGCTGTGTCCCAATTCAAACTGGGTAACGGTACCGAGGAGGGCGTCACCCACGGCCCGATGATCACCACCAAAGCGGTGAACGATGTGCAGGCGCTGGTGGACGATGCAATCGCCAAGGGCGCGCAACCGGTGATCGGCGGCAAGCCGTCGGACCTGGGTGGGTACTTTTATGAGCCGACCATTCTGACCCAGGCCACGCCGGATATGCGCGTGTTCAAGGAGGAAATCTTTGGTCCGGTGGCGCCGGTGTTTAAATTCGACACCGAAGCCGAAGCGCTGGCCATGGCCAACGACACCGAGTTTGGCCTGGCGGCTTACTTCTACACCCGGGACCTGGGCCGCATCTTCCGCGTGGGCGAAGCGCTGGAATACGGCATCGTCGGCATCAACGAAGGCATCATCTCCAACGAGATGGCGCCCTTCGGCGGCGTCAAGGAATCGGGCAGTGGCCGTGAAGGTTCCAAATACGGTATGGACGATTACCTGGAAATCAAATACATGTGTTTGGGCGGACTAAGCTAGATCGCTCAAACTGTATAACCGTGTGATTTGCCGCTGGGACTTTGTCCTTTAGCGGCTTTTTTGTGTCTGTTGTTTGCCCGGCGCCACGACTATTGCTCGATAACGCACCGAGTTTGGGCATGATCTCGTCTGTTCTCATAGCGCAGTAGAAAATCATTGAATTTTCAAAATGTTATGGATATCGTTTTGGCACATAAAGTTTTATGTGTCAGGACGATCTGCGAAACAAGGGCGCTGACTTCTCCCTCCTTAGTTTGCTCCTCTGATTGTTGAACCTCCTGACGCTATTGCCAATGACAATAACCGGAAACACGGATGCTCAACTCTATCATCAACAGTCCCTACCTGAATCTGTTTAGCGCTCTGGTTCTTCTGTCCACGTCTCTGTACGAAACGATTGCCAAGCTGGATGAACTCACCCTTGGTGTACATCATGGCGTGCTGGTCTTCAGTATTATCCAGCTGGTCAAGGTTGTTCCAGAAATGCTGGAGGGACTGAAACAGCTGAATGAAGCGGATGAATTGATGGAAGAAAGCGTCGTGAGTTAGGCAGCAGTCCACACGAGTTGTCAAGCCCTGTTAAACACCCAATAACCAGAGACAAGTTATGAGTCAGTCTTCCCCTGAAAAACGTTCCTGTGATTTTTTGATCTGCCGCCATCAAAAAGAAGATACTTATGCGTTGTATCGGGTAGATCCCGAAGCAGAAGAATTATTGACTTCGGTTTCCCTGTCGGCAGGTGTGAGTTTTGATTGTCATTGGCGCATGGCACAAATTGGTGGATACCTGTTGCAATGGAGTCCTCTGTGCAAGCCTCATGGAATAGAGGGCTATCAGTTTAACCTGGTTGCCTTTGATCCAGATTCGTCCAACCCGTTGCAGGGGCCGGCAATTGAGAGCGGCTTTTGGGAAAAAACCAAATTCTGGGGAAAGTACCGCAGTACTTACAGCAGCAATCTAGACGAAGGGCAATATCTGGATCTCACGCCAATGACCAGCTTTGTTCTGAGTATGATTCCTGCCAAAGGTCGTGGCACCTTTGAGCTGTGGAGCTTTGACCCTCAGGGTGTTTTGGATTTTAAGTCAGACCCTTTGCCGGCGTCTTACAGTCCTCAAAACGGATTTCCGCTGATTAAGTCGGGGCATACTTTGATTCCTATTGGCAATTATGTGTTGGATCTTTTGCCGGAGCCGAATCATTACCGCCTGTGGAGTTTTGATCCACAATTGGAAACCCCGCTTTCCCTGCCAGCCGTGCAGCAAGGGCGCTGGGATAAGGTCGATAAGGACAGCGAATTGACGGCCATTGGATCTCATGTGCTGGAGTGGAACGCTGCGAAAGGCCATTACCGCCTTTGGGGGTTCAACCCGGAGCACGCCGATGTGCTGACCGGCCCTGTGCGCGAGGGTAAGTTGCCATCGACGATTGGCGCTGGCTCAGTGTTGACCGGGTATCAAACGCGCGTACCTGTTCAGTCAGAGCTTGCGACCACTCCCGGGACCATGGATTTTATGCGTTCCAAAATCAAACATGTGGTGTATTACATGTTGGAAAGTCGCTCCTTTGATAATGTGTGTGGCTGGCTCTATGAACAGGGTGATCAGGGGTGTCATTACCTCGGTTCGCAAGAGCCTTTTGAGGGCGCAAGCATCGAAGACTTTAATTACGATGGCGATCAAAAAGTCTTTGTCAGCAAGTATAAAAATGGTCAGTTGAGTGCCGAATGGAATCTTGTTGCTCTCGATCAGGACCCGTTCCATGACACAACCGATAATCTGCAACAGATGTTTTCCGAGGAATCAGGTTACTGGGATCGGGCAAAGCCGGATATGGGCGGGTTTATTCTCAATAACGCCAACGCTCAAGTGATGCAAACCTTCAGTCCGGAACAGCTGCCGGTCCTGAACGGCCTGGCTCGACATTTTGGCGTTTCAGATCGCTGGTTCTGTTCTATGCCTGGCGGCACGGATGTGAATCGTGCTTTTTCTCTGACCGGTTCTGCTTTCAATATGCTGGGTACCTGGGAGGGTGGCAGTATTTATACGAACTGGCCGGAGTCATCACATCGTCAATCCCTTTGGAAAACATTGTGGAGCCACGGTATTACCGACTGGAAAATTTACAATTCGGTGTTGTGGGAAAACGAGGTATTTACCTATCAGTTGTATCTCAAGGGACAGGTGCCTTCGGTGGATACCAACCCCACCCAGTTTTTGTCCAGCATAGATCAATTCAAGCAGGACGCACGGCATGGCAACCTGCCGGCATTCAGCTATCTCGAGCCGGCCTGGATTGCGCCGAAAGGGGCAACCTCTTATCACCCCGGTGGTGATCTGGTGCCCGGCGAGCGTGAATTGAACGAGATTTATGAGGCGATTAAGAGCGGTCCGGGTTGGGAAAATACTTTACTGGTGATCACGTTTGATAAGAACGGCGGCATTTACGATCATGTGGTTCCGCCTTACGCTCAGAAACCCTGGCCCAACGATCTCAATAATGGCTTTGCCTATGATTTGATGGGGCCAAGAGTGCCTACGGTTATGGTGTCTCCCTGGATCAAACAGCAGTCAGTGGTCAGAGCCGAGGGGGAGATCCCGTTCGACTCTACGTCATTTGCCGCGACCTTGCTTGAGTGGTTCGGTGTTCCCAGGCCCATGTGGGGGCTGGGTGATCGTATCAATATCGCGCCAACGTTTGAGGCGGTTTTGCAGGCGGATCAGCCAAGGGAGGGTGCGCCGACATTGACGCCTCCTTATGACAAATCATTCCCTCCGATGAAATGATATAAGGGCTCATCGGACTTGGGGGTGTCTCTATGTTGGAGTTGTTTGCGTTAAAGTGTGGAGTTTTTCTTCAGCATTTTTCAGTGCTTGCCACAAGCGAGGTTCTTGAAAGCAGAGACTGCCACCGCCGCGTTTTTCCTGGGAAACCATGCGGTTGATGTCGGCAATACACACCCAGGGCAGCGAATTGGTGGTGTTTTTCATGGCGATTGCCCACTTGGCGTGATCTTTGGTGTAGTGCCACTCATAACTGAGTGAAGGCGTTATTTTGAAGTCTACCGTCAGGGTGTCTTCATCATAGTCATTGGATTGTTGATCTTGCTGGGGGGTGACGGCACCCCGGCGCCAGGTTTCTACGACCAGGTCGCAATTCAATAAGGGTGAAACCAGATCCAGCCAGAAGTCTTTGCCCCATTTGCGGCTTTTGGCGGTCAAGAGAAACTCTTTTCCTGCCCGGGATTTAAAAGGAAGCTTTGAGGGTGTTTTCGATTCGCTCAGGCCAATACCGTGATAGAGCATCGACAGTGGTTCGTTGGGCTGCAGAGACGATGGAATTCTCGAGCTTTCGGTCAGTATCTGCGGGTTTTGTTGGCTCAACATCTGCTGGGCGATGTGATTGGCTGTCTGATAGTCAGGCAGAGTGATACAAATAAAGGTCTGCCCATAAATCATTTCATCATCGGGCAATGTGGGTTTGTTGTTTGCGGGGAATCTGGGCGTAGAGTGGAGCAAAAAGAGCGCGGAATCACTGGTTTTATCAAAGGCCAGAATGCCTTTGCAGTGGCCTTTGTCTGATTTGTTGCTGTCTGAGTTAACGTGTTCGTCATTATAGGCGATGTAACCGGCGCTCTCTGACGAATCAAAAATGGCAGCCAATGTGTAGCCAAGGGCTTGGTGATCTTGATTCAGTCCGATGGGAGATAACAGCAGTTCTCCAATATTCGGATCGAAGTAGAGAAAGTCAGAGCCCTGATTGTTTTCGGTTCCTGTATGCTCAGGCGTTTTATAGATGAACCACCAGTCTACAGGGTTTCCCTGTTGGTTTTTTGCATTCATCATATGAGGACATCTCCCTGTCGATAGAAAAAGTGTGGCAGAGCTCAGTTGCTGAGCTGAAATTGCAGTGGATAGTGAACATCACCATATCAGGATCAATTTAAAAGTAACATCTTTGAAACACTCTTTAAAAAGAGCAAGAAGACCTGGGGTTTATAAAACACAAACGATAACAAGGGAGCTCCGTCAATAGTCCATTGAAGAGAGTTGCCGTTTCTAAAAAGGAAAGCAGATGTCTGAATCAACATGGAAAACTCAGCCCGCCACATGTGAATGGAATACGGCGAGCAATTGGAGTTCGGAAGAAGTGCCTGCAGATACGGCAATCTTTGCTGAATCCTCCCAATCGGCCATTACCTTTGCGACCGATAGCAATGCCTCAGTTAAGCAGATTGAGTTCAATGAACACTCGACGGCTTACACTTTTACATTTGGACCCGGAAAAACTCCGGGCTTAACGGTTACCGGTGAAGGCGTCAGCAATGTATCGCGTAAACAACAGAGCTTTATTGTGGCGGCTACCAGCAGTGGTCATGACAATCCACAGTTAGTGTTTACCAACACGGCGACCGCCGGTAGTGAGGATATGTATTATTGTGCCGGCCCGATTGGTGAGCAGGGTTATGGCGGTGGTGTGATCAGCTTTTGCGACAATGCGCGCGCAGGCTCGGCCCGATTTAAAGTCTGGACAGGAGCGCAGCCGCCCCCGCAGTTCAGAAAGGAAGATACCCCCAGTACCGTGGGTGGGGAAGTGAGTTTCAGTAATTCGTCCACGGCAGACAGTGCCAACTTTACCATCTATGGCAGCCTGGGTATTGATGGCGATACCTTTGCCAATGTGGTCTTTCACGATACGGCAACGGCGGGTAAGGCGACGTTTACCAACGTGGGGGGCACCGTTTCTGGCGGCGATGGCGGCAATACTCAGTTCTACGGTAACTCCAACGCCGATCATGGTGTTTACAACAACTGGGGCGCGACCCACGAAAAAGCCAATGGTGGCGATGTGGCATTTGACAGTACGGCCAGTGGTGGTTATGGACATTTTTACAATCACGCAGCGGTTGTGGCCGGAGGTTACGGCGGAGTCACCAGTTTTAACAATAACCCTCCCTCTATGGATGCTGCTCAAGGGGCTTCCGCTGGCAACGGCTCCTATTTTAACTACGGCGCACGTCAGGGCGAACAAGGCGGCGGCGGCCATCTGGAATTCAGTGCACGTTACGGATCACCCACGGCTGCAGACGCAACGATCGTCAACTATGGCAGTGCTATTGAAAACAAGTCCAGTGCCGGACACACGATTTTCTCTATTAATCAGCCAACACAATATTTCCCTACTGCGGGCAACGCCAAGGTGTGGAATCACCCGGCTGCAGGGGAAGGTGGTGCAGCGGGCTTCACGGAATTTTCTGTGTATGGCAAAGAGACTGGTGGGGACGTCAGCAGGCAGTTTCCGACAGCTGGGGGTGCGACCCTGTTTAATCTGGGCGGTTGTACAGCTAATGCCGGAGGTGGATACACGGTGTTTTCCGGCAATTCCAGCGCAGGCTGTGCCACACTGATTGCCTATGGTGGTACCCATGGTGGTTATGGTGGTCGTATTGCTTTCTATGACGAGTCGGTGGGGGATAACGCTAAAGTGTGTCTGTTTGATGATGGTGAGCTGGATATCGGTTACCACACCTCTGGAGTTACCATTGGCAGTTTGGAAATGACCGGCGGTGTGATTGCCACACAGCTCGGAAAAGAGACACCTTGTCTGACGGTCGAAGGCGATGTGGCGATCAAATCGTCACATGTGTCATTTCGTTTTGATACGCAGAAAAGTGGCGGATTTTCTTACAACCAACCCTACACGTTATTGAGGTGTTCGGCTTTGACCGAACTGAACCCGGAGTGTTTTCGGGGTAGCAGCATTAACGGAGTGGAGCCCGGTTTCTCGATTGTCGGGCATGAGCTGCAAGTGACTTTCACAAAGCCGTGAGCTGAAAAGCCGGCATGATGTAATAGAGCTTTTTGCTGTTTTCGCGCCGGCTTGATCAGTTCCAGCGTGACAATCACGCCGGAAAATATCACCACAACACCTGCATACTGGAGCAAGGTTGCAGGTTCACCCAATATGCCAATGGCCATTAACAGGGATACACCGGGAACAATCGCGCCAAAAATGGCGCCTTTGCCGGGGCCTAATAAACTCACTGCCTGGCTGTAAAACACCAGTGCGAGGATGGAGGAAAAGACACCCTGATAGATCGCTTGAGTGGCCAACAATTAGCAGGGACAGGCGCTGATAAAAAAAGGCGTACGTAGGGTGCAGAGTGCATGTCCAGCGCCGGCTAGGGTTTCCGGCAGGTCGCACGCAAGGTTCGTGGGGGCCAAGTCAGAAGGTAAAACGCTACCTTCAAACTTGGCTGACCTGAACGGCTTGACTCTACCCCAGCCCCTGCGGCTTTCTAGCGGAGGTTATTTGGATTCGGCGCGACTGATAAAGCGGCGATCTTCAACACTGACGGTAATGCGTTCACCGCTGGCAATGTGCTCGGGTACCTGTACCGTCAGGCCGGTCGACAAAATGGCTGGCTTGGTTCTGGCTGTGGCGGAACCGCCTTTCAGGGCCGGATCGGTCTGCACAATCTCCAGATCCACGTTGACGGGCAGATCCAGTGCCACTGGTGCGTCATTGACGATAAGTACCACCAGACCCTCGGTGTCCTCAGTGATAAACAGCAGCTCTTCTTCGATCTGTTGTTTGTTGAAACTGTAGGAGCTGTAATCCTCGCTGTCCATAAACACATATTCGTCGCCGTCGGAATAGGAAAAGTTGGCGGGCCGACGGGTCAAGTTGGCCAGGTTGAGCATTTCTGACTCTTTGAAGGATTGATCCGTTTTGTGACCGGTAACCACATCGTACATGCGCATGCGGTAGATGCTGCCTCCGGCGCGACCCTGTGGCACAGAGCGCTCAATGGTTCTGATGACATAAACACTGTCGTTAAATTCGACGGCCGTATTCTTTTTTATCTCACTGACTTTTGGCATTTTATGGGGCTCATGTTCAAAAAATAAAAGACAACCACAGCCAGCTGGCAGGTTATCGGCGCGGGTATTCTATGCTCAATTTGCCGCGCCGCCTAGATAGACTGTCTGGCACACCCCGGTAGCCGTGATAGGAAATAGCAGAAAAGAGCAGGGATAGGCGCCGCTGAAATTGGGTCATCAACGGCGTTGTGTTTAGACTGCATGTCCAGTGCCGGCCCGGGGATTGCCGCGTGGCCTCAAGCCCCTATCATTGACACTACATTTTTCGCAAAGATGACTTTGAATTGCAGCTTAACAAAGAGCATCCTGAACTAGCCACTAGCCACTAGCCACTAGCCACTAGCCACTAGCCACTAGCCACTAGCCACTAGCCACTATCTTGATTTCCGCGCTAACTTAAACATTTCCAGTGTCACCGTCACCCCGGCAAAAATCACCACCACACCGGAATATTGAAGGAACGTCGCCGGCTCGCCCAAAATGCCAATCGCCAGCAGCAGCGACACGCCCGGTACAATCGCGCCAAAGATGGCGCCTTTGCCAGGGCCTAATAAACTCACTGCCTGGCTGTAAAACACCAGTGCGAGGATGGAGGAAAAGACACCTTGATAGATCGCTTGAGTGGCCAGGGTTTGCCACGAGGCCGTGAGCAGTTGGCTTTCCCCCAGCAGCGGGCTGCCATTGCCAAGCAGGTACAAGGGCACACACAGTAGCATCGAGGTGGTGCCGACCACGGCAGTGGCGTGCAGTGGTTCGATTTGCCACTGGCGCAATGACAGTGTGTAGCAAGCCCACAGACAGCCCCCCAACACAAACAAGGCGTCGCCCTGCCAGCTGGCCACTTCCGTGTGCAGGCTGTCGATGCCCACCAGTATCAAACCACACAGCACCATCACAATTCCCAGCAGACGCATCGGGCTCATGGCCTCCTTGAACAGCAGGCAGCCGCCCAGGGTGGAACAGAGCAGCATGGTGCTGGGCGTGATGAGGGCAAAGTGTCCGGCGCTGGAGTATTGCAGCCCCAGGCTGACGCTCATCAGGTAAGGCAAGCCGGCCCCGCAGACAATGATCAGCAGGCCCAGCGGCGGAATGCCTTTAAAGCCGCGACTCAGCAGGAACGGCAGCATGATCAGTCCGGCCGTGACGTAGCGCAGGATGCTGACGTCGGAAGGGGTCAGCGTGTCTTCATAGCCGAATTTGGTAAAGATAGGGAAAGCGGCCCAGATCAGTACCGTGACGATACCGAAGAACACCCCTTTGAGCGGGTGAGGATGTTGCGTCACGGTGTACTCCTGCCTCAGTGGGCCTTGCGCAAAGGGGGTTCGCTGGGCCGGGTTTATTCAACCTGCCGTAAACCGTTCGAAAACCAACCGGCTTAGGCGTCCGGCAGCAGGCGGTTGAGCATGTCCTGATAGATGTCGGTCAGCAGATTCAGCTCCTCGGCGTCGACGCACTCATCCAGCTTGTGGATGGTGGCGTTGACCGGTCCCAGCTCGACCACCTGCGCACCGGTGGGCGCAATAAAGCGGCCATCGGAAGTACCGCCAGCGGTGGACAGCTCGGTGTCAAAGCCGGCGACTTGGCGAATCGCTGCCACTGCGGATTCGACCAGCGGGCCTTCGGCGGTGAGGAACGGCAAGCCGCTCAGGCGCCAGTCGATGTCGTAGTTCACGCCGTGCTTGTTGAGGATGGCTTCGGTGCGCTCGCGCAGTTGCTGTTCTGTGACTTCGGTGGAAAAACGGAAGTTGAAGATCACCTGGGCTTCACCGGGGATCACATTGGTGGCGCCGGTGCCGGAGTTGATGTTGGACACCTGAAAGCTGGTGGCCGGGAAAAAGTCGTTGCCATTGTCCCAGTGCTCGGCGGCCAGCTCAGCCAGCGCCGGGGCGAACGCGTGGATCGGGTTATCGGCCAGATGCGGGTAGGCCACGTGCCCCTGAGTGCCTTTGACGGTCAGCCAGCAGCCCAGTGAGCCGCGACGGCCGTTCTTGATGGTATCGCCGGTTTTGTTAGTGCTGGACGGTTCGCCCACCACACACCAGGTGATTTTTTCATTGCGTGCTTCCAGCCACTCCACCACCTTGACGGTGCCATTGTGAGCGGGGCCTTCTTCATCACTGGTGATCAAAAAGGCAATGCGACCGCTGTGGTTGGGGTGCTCGGCGACAAAGCGTTCGCAGGCCACCACCATCGCGGCAAGGCTGCCTTTCATGTCGGCGGCGCCGCGGCCGTGGAGCATGCCGTCTTCGATCACGCCATCGAACGGCGGGTATTTCCACTGCTCTTCGGGGCCGGTGGGCACCACGTCGGTGTGACCGGCAAAGGCCAGAATTGGGCCTTCGGTGCCGCGAATGGCCCAAAAGTTATCCACTTCGCCAAAGCGCAGATTTTCAATGTGGAAGCCGATGGCGCGCAGGCGGTCGGTCATCATGGGCTGGCAGCCTTCGTCTTCTGGGGTGACGGAAGGACGGCGGATCAGCTCGCGGGCTAATTCCAGAGTGGGTGTCAGAGCAGTCATTGAAAATCGCTTAATAGAGTCGAATTGAAGTGCTGAACCTGAGTTGGGGGGTGGTTCAACCAAAGAGTGGCGGCATTTTAGCCTAAAGCCGAAGGGTCGGACAGGGGCAGAGGGGTTGAGGCACTATTTGCAGCGCTGGTAAGAGAAGGGCCAGGTAGAGAGAAATAGCACAGAAGAATAGTCCAAAGGAATGGCACCGAGGAACTGCACAGAGGGGGCATTAGACATCGGCGTCGCCGAGGAGAGGGAGCGTGGTGAAGCGGGCGCTTCACCACCTGGCTGTCATGAGCGCAGTTGTGACAGGTCTCATAACAGCCATGTTGCAGGCACTGATGTCAGTGATCAGTTGTTTGCGTGCAGCTCTTCGTTCAGGGCAATGGCGGACTTGTTGGTTTTGCACTCCACTGCACCGTTGACCGAATTGCGACGGAACAACAGGTCGGACTTGCCAGCCAGGTCGCGGGCCTTGACGCTTTCTACCAGTTCGCCCTTGTCGTCCAGAACGGCAACTTTGGTGCCGGCGGTGATGTACAGGCCCGCTTCGACCGTGCAGCGATCGCCCAGAGGAATGCCGATACCGGCGTTGGCGCCCAGCAGACACTCGTCGCCCACGGAAATGATGATGTTGCCGCCACCGGACAGTGTGCCCATGGTGGAACAGCCGCCACCCAGGTCAGAGCCTTTACCGACGAACACGCCCGCGGAGATGCGACCTTCGATCATGCCCGGACCTTCGGTGCCGGCGTTAAAGTTAACGAAACCTTCGTGCATGACGGTGGTGCCTTCACCGATGTAGGCGCCCAGACGTACGCGCGCGGTGTGGGCGATACGCACGCCAGCCGGTACAACGTAGTTGGTCATTTTGGGAAACTTGTCAACGCAGTCCACGTCCAGCAGCTCGCCGTTCAGGCGCGCTTGCAGTTGACGCTCAGGCAGTTCAGCCAGATCCACGGCGCCCTGATTGGTCCAGGCAACGTTGGGCAGGGTGCCAAACAGGCCGTCCAGCACGGTGCCGTGCGGCTTGACCAGGCGGTGAGAGATCAGGTGCAGCTTCAGGTAGCCTTCGGGCACGGAGCTGGGGGCAGCGTCTTCGGCCAGCAGCGCGGCCACTAAAGGACGCTGGCTGTTTTGGAAAGTTTTTACCGTGGCCGCCTGCTCAGGGTTGCCAGCAGCTTCCAGGGCAGACGCCAGGGCGTCCAGCTTGGCGCTGTCGATGGCGATGGCCTGGTTGCCACCGGCGTAACCCAGTACCTCGGCAACCGCTTTCGCGGTGTCTGCGGAAGGGTTGAGCAGCGGCTGCGGGAAGAAAACCTCCAGCCATTCGCCTTTGCTGTTTTGAGTACCAACACCTAAACCCAGTGCGTAAAGATCAGTCATAGTCGTATTCCAGTCTTGAGTCGAAATCTGTTAAAAGAGCGGTTATGTAAACCGGTGTTCATGCTTGTGCAAAGCGATGTTCTTGCTTACGCAAAGCGTTGTTCGTATTTATACAAAGCGCGCTTCATAGTCGGCGGCTTTAAAACCCACCGAGATAGCGCCACCCTGATCCAGCAGGGGCCGCTTGATCAGGGTGGGTTGGTCTAAAATCACGTCAACCACGCTGCTGTCGTTGAGCTGCGCCCTGGCGTTGTCATCCAGCCCCTTCCAGGTGGTGCTGCGTTTATTGACCAGGTTTTCCCAGCCCAGGGCCGCCACCCAGGCGATGACTTGCTGACGCTCCAGGCCATCTTTGCGGAAATCGTGAAAGGTGTAGCTGACATTCGCTTGATCGAGCCAGGTTCGGGCTTTTTTGACGGTGTCGCAGTTGCTGATGCCGTAGAGCGTGGTCATGATTCTCCCGCTGACAGGTAGGGTTGGAGGGGTCGTAAAATTTAAGGCGGCAAAGCATACCAAAAAGCCAGCTTTGATTCATCAGGTAGGCCGACTTAGATCCGTCAGGGGCGGGTGATCAAATTAAATATAATGTGACGCACGTCACATATGGTAATTTTGTTCAGATTGTATACAATCGGCACATATCTAATGCTAATGGGCGTGGTTATGAGGTGGTTTCGTTCGTAACTGGCCGCTTGGGAGGCTTGGCGATTGGCAGCTGTTTTACGTATTAACTGCTCTCCCTATGCATTAGGTTTGCTCAACATCAGGTTTATTCAATAACAGCTTTGCTCAATATAGGTTTGCTCAATATTGGTTTGTTGGGTATTTACCGGGCACAGCAGCGACGCTCCCCAGGAGGTTGCTGATGCCAACTGCTCATTGGTTCGAAAAGGAGTTTCGACATGTCAGAAATGCTATCTACCTATCGGGTGGTGTTTTGGGGTGATGTGGCGGCGGGTCATTCCAAGCGGGATGTGGCCCTGAAGTTTGCCCGCCAGTTCGGTCTGAAAAACTCCCGTCAGCTGAAGCATCTATTCTCCGGCCGTTTCCTGACCCTCAAGCGGGGGCTGAGCGAAGCCGAGGCGCAGCGCTATCGCCGCGTCATTGATGGGCTGGGGGGTGTTTGCCGGGTGGAGCGGGAGGTCACCTCTTTTTCCTGCGCCAACCGCTCTCAGAAACCCCAAAAAAGACTGCCGGGCCCGCTGGAAAAGCCGGAGACCATGTTCTCGATGCTGGACCTGAAAACCGTGGAAGAGGCACCCGAGCCCGAAGCGGACGAGCGCAGAAACCCGTTTGCGGCCCGCGATCTGACCACGCGCTGAGTCAACGCTGCCTGAATGGTCTGTTTAAAAAAGCCAATTTTGAGTGGTCACGGTTTTCGATGGGCCTAAGGTTGTCTCGCCACTCGCCCCTAAGGCTTTTTCGCTTTCTTGGGGTGCTTGCGCGCCGGGTAGCAGGTGGTGCAAATTTCACAGACGGTGCCGTCACAGCCGCGGGCGCTGCAGTATTCCCGACCGTAGAAGATAATTTGCAGGTGCAGTTTGTTCCAGCTTTCGGCGGGAAACAGCCGCTTGAGGTCTTTTTCGGTTTGCTGAACATTTTTTCCACTGGTCAGTCCCCAGCGCTGGGCCAGGCGGTGGATGTGGGTGTCCACCGGAAAAGCCGGCACTCCAAAGGCCTGAGCGACCACCACGCTGGCGGTCTTGTGTCCCACTCCGGGCAACTTCTCCAGTGCGGCCATGTCATTGGGAACTTCGCCGTTGTGTTCTTCCACCAGCATTTGTGACAGCACGGAAATGGCTTTGGATTTTTGTGGCGACAGGCCGCAGGGCCGAATGATTGCCTGAATGTCTTCTACTGACTGCATGGCCATATCATAGGGGTTGTCGGCCAGCGCCCACAGTGCCGGTGTAATTTGATTGACTCGCTCATCGGTACACTGGGCGGACAAGAGCACAGCCACCAACAGGGTGTAGGGGTCTTTGTGATCCAGTGGCACCGGGGTTTCCGGGTAGAGTTCTTCGAGGCGCTGATGAATGTAGGCAACGCGTTCGGCTTTGAGAAGGTTTTTGGGTGTGGTCATCTCGAGTTCTTGTGTCGACTATTCGCGGGCTAAAGCGCCGGTGGTCTTGGTGGGGACAACAGGCTCTTTGGCTGTGTGAAATTCCTGGGGATTATACCGCGTGGGCGTCGGCAGACGCCTATCGCTGGGTCATGTCCTTATCGCTGAGCCATGAACTGTTTGATGCGCTCGGCGGCGGCCACACATTCCTCGACGGTAGCGACCAGGGCCATGCGCACATGATTCTCGCCGGGGTTGGTGCCATTGGCCTCGCGGGCAATGTAGCGGCCGGGCAGGACGGTGATGTTTTGCTCGGCAAACAGTTGCTGGGCAAAATCCACATCGCTCATGTTGCCGGTTTTGGCCCACAGATAAAAGCTGGCATCCGGACGCTCCACTTCGAGGACACCCTCCAAAATGTTCAAAACGGCATCAAACTTGGCTCGATAGGCATCGCGGTTGGCTTTGACGTGTGCTTCATCGTTCCAGGCGGCAATGGAGGCCAGCTGGTTGGTGACCGGCATGGCACAGCCGTGGTAAGTGCGGTAGAGCAGAAATTTTTCCAGTACCTCACCGTCGCCGGCGACAAAGCCGGATCTCAGGCCGGGCAGGTTTGAGCGTTTGGACAGAGAGTGAAACACGACGCAGCGGCGATAGTCATCGCGCCCCAGTTCGGCACAGGCCTGCAACAGGCCAACCGGAGGCTGGTCTTCATCAAAATAAAGTTCGGAGTAACATTCGTCGCTGGCAATGATGAAGTCGTGCTCGTCCGCCAGCGCGATCAGCTTTTGCAGGGTGGCGGTATCAATGACGGTGCCGGTAGGATTGCCGGGCGAGCAGAGGAACAGCAACTGGCAGCGTTGCCACACGTCAGCCGGCACAGAGTCGAAGTCCGGCAAATAGCCTGAGTCCACATCACAGTTGAGGAAATAGGGGTCGGCACCCGCCAGAAACGCGGCTCCTTCATAAATTTGATAGAAGGGGTTCGGGCTCACCACCAAGGGCTGCTTATTGCGGTCAATGACCGCCTGGGCAAAGGCGAACAGCGCCTCGCGGGTGCCATTCACCGGCAGCACTTGCCGTTCAGCGTCGACACTGCCGGGGGTCAGTTTAAAGCGTCGGGTCAGCCACTGGGCAATGGTCTCGCGCAGTTCTGGCAGGCCTTTTGTGGACGGGTAGTTGACCACGCGGGACAGGTTGTCGCTCAGTGACTGCAGTACAAACGCGGGAGGCTCATGTTTGGGTTCACCAATGGAGAGCGCAATGTGCGGCAAATGATCCGGTGCCGTGACTTGCGCCTTAAGCGCATTCAGTTTTTCAAAAGGGTAGGGTTGTAAGCGTTCTAAATCGGGGTTCATGGTGCTGTCCGTTGTTTGTTAACGTAAGTGAAGCAGTTGCTCAGTCGCCTGCGGTTAGCGTTTAAGGCTAGTGAGAAACCTCCACCTGCTGGTCCAGTTGTTTGCAAATTTCAGACTGTAAGGCTTGGCAGAGATCCGGGTCGCTCAGGGGTTCGCCATCTTCATCGGTGATGAAGAAAATATCTTCGACGCGCTCTCCCAGAGTGGTGATCTTGGCGTTGCTCAACTGGATGTTAAATTTCAGAAAGATGCGTGCAATCAGTGCCAGCAGTCCGGGCCTGTCCGGGGAGATGACTTCCAAAAGGGTAGTGTTGGTGTTGATGTCATTGCTGATGCTGGTGCGAGTGGGTATGGCAAAACTTTTCAGGCGACGAGGCACGCGACGACTGATGATGTCGCTGTAGTTGTCCACTTGTGCCAGCTCCTGTTGGAGCTCCTGCTTGATGTGCTCACGGAATTTGGGGTCGTCTTTAATGGGCTGATTGTTTTCATCCAGCACATAAAACGTATCGATGGTGTAACCACCGCGTTCGGTGTTGTAAATGCGGGCATCCTGAATGGACAGGTTGAGGCCGTCCAGCGTCGTGGCGACGGCGGCAAAGACATTGCTGCGATCGCGGGTGCGAATAAAGATTTCGGTCGCCCCCTCGTGTTTGCGACTGGTGGTTTCCCTGACGAGGATTAAATCTGCAGTGCTGTTGTGATCAATGATGGAACTGCTTTGCCAGGCAATCTCTTTGGCGTTCTCGCGCAGAAAGTAATCTTCATGCAGATAGCTCCAGAGCGCTTCGATTGAGTCTTTGGCGTAGCCGTCTGCCAGCAGCAGCTGTAAGGCAGCGTCCTGGGTTTCCGCAATCAAGTCCTGACGGTCGATGGGGTTTTCCAGGCCGCGGCGCAAGGCCCTGCGTGTTTCTGTGTAGAGCTGGCGCATGAGGCTGGCGCGCCAGGTGGTCCACAGCGTGGGGTTGGTGGCGTTAATGTCGGCTACGGTGAGTGCGTATAAGTAGTCCAGATGCACTCTATCACCCATTTCGGCGGCAAACTGATGAATGACATCCGGATCGGAAATGTCCTGCTTTTGTGATACGGATGACATCAGCAGGTGCTTTTCCACCAGCCAGGACACCAGTCGGGCCTCGTGGTTTTTCAGTCCGTGGCGCAGGCAAAACTGGTAGGCATCCACGGCGCCCAGTTTGGAGTGGTCACCACCACGGCCTTTGGCGATGTCGTGGTACAGGCCGGCCATGTACAGCAGTTCGGGTTTCGGCAGTTGCTGCATGCACTCATAGGCCACCGGGAATTTCTCCCGGCTTTCCGGGTAGCGCAGCTCGCGCATGTTTTTCACCACCGACAAGGTGTGGGCATCGACGGTATAAATGTGGAACAGGTCGTGTTGCATTTGCCCGATGATGTCGCCGAACTCCGGCAGGTAGCGGCCCAGAATGTTGTAGCGTTTCATGCGCTTGAGTTGGGTGACGAGCGCGTGTTTACACTTCAGCAAATCGACAAACAGCTGAGTGTTTTTCGGATCGTTGCGAAAGTGGTCGTCGATCAGGTCTCGATGCTCACGCAGTAAACGAATGGTTTCCGGGCGCACGCCATTGATATCAGGGTTGTTGCCCATGATGACAAAAATTTCCAGCAGCGCCGAGGGCTCCTGCAGAAAAACGGCGTTGTGAGTGGTCTCAATGTAGTTATCGCGTAACTGAAAGCGCTCGTTGATGGGCGTGATGAGCGCTTGACCATTATGGTTGAGAACCGCTTCGTCAAGGAAGTTCAATAGCACATCATTGAGCTCCGCGAGCGACAGTACGACGCGGTAGTAGCGGTGCATGAACTGTTCAACGGCCAGGTTGCTGTCTGAATCCTTATAGCCGAATTCTTTGGCCAGCTCGCGCTGGTAATCAAACAGTAGCCTCTCTTCGGGGCGTCCGGCAATTTTGTGCAGTCCATAGCGGACCTTCCACAGGAACTCTTCCCCGGATTGCAGTAGGGCAAATTCCTCTTCCGTGAAAAAGTCCTTTCCCGCCAGCTGGTTCAGAGTTCGCACGCCAAAGTAACGCTTGGCGACCCAGGCGATGGTCTGGATGTCGCGCAGGCCGCCAGGGGCATTTTTGACGTTAGGTTCAAGGTTGTATTCGGTATTGGCGTACTTGTGGTGACGTGCCAGCTGCTCGGCTTTTTTGGCTGCGAAAAACCGATCGGCGGGCCACATGTTTTCCGGCTGTGTCAGCTTTTGAAGTTGCAGGCAGGGGCGCTCGCTGCCCACAATGGTGCGGCACTCCAGCAAATTGGTGGCGACGGTGATGTCTTCTCTGGCGATCTCGATACATTGTTCCAGAGTGCGAACGCTGTGACCGATGTCGAGACCGATATCCCAGAGCAGCAGCAGCAAACTTTGTGCGCTCTCGAGGTCTTGGGGATTGTCCTGCTCCATTAATAACAGCAGGTCGATGTCGGATTTGGGGTGCAGTTCGCCGCGTCCGTACCCACCAACGGCGATCAGGCTGACCTGATCGCTCCAGCTAAATTGATACCAGGCGTAGTGAAGAATGCAGTCAATGATCTGTGCACGCTCATAAATCAGGCTGCGAATGTCTTCACCTTCGTCAAAGCGGGTGTCGAGCTGGACGTTGGCGGCGTTGAGTGCGTTTTTAAACAGGGGAATTATTTTGCCGTCGGCTTGTGCCAGATCACGCCGGAAACGGCCTTGGTCAAAGGAAAATAGCGGGCGCTCAAAATAGGGTGTTTCCATCATCAGGTAATGACTCTTTGTTTGCGCTGGGGCGTGGGCGTTGGCGGTATTGGCTTTTGACCGTGGTGTTGGGTTGAACGTCAGTAACAGTGCTTCCGGTAATCTTCAGTTATCTCGTGCCCCGGCCTGCAAGGCAGGCAGATTAAGAGCAGGGCATCCGCCTTTGGGGCTGAATTGAGGTGTAGCGTCAGAAAGGTTCATCCGGGCGTTTGGTCAGGACTTCGACGCCGTTCGAGGTGACGGCCAGGGTGTGTTCCCATTGTGCGGAAAGGCGCTTGTCTCGTGTTTCTACTGTCCAGCCGTCTTTCAGCAGCTTGGTTCCGGCTTTGCCGGCATTGATCATGGGTTCAATGGTAAACGTCATACCTTCTTTGAGCTCAAAGCCGGTGTTGGGCTTGCCGTAGTGAACCACCTGGGGCTCTTCGTGGAAGACGTCGCCAATGCCGTGACCACAGTATTCACGCACCACCGAGTAGTAGTTCTTTTCCGCGTGCTGTTGGATGATGTGGCCAATGTCACCCAGGCGGCACCCGGGTCTGACCAGCTCGATACCCTTGTAAAGGCATTCCTGGGTAATATCGATCAGGCGCTGGGCGTGAGGGGCCACAGCCCCGACGGTGTACATTTTGCTGGTGTCGCCGAACCAGCCATCGTATATGACGGTGACGTCAATGTTGATGATATCACCGGCTTTGAGGATTTTCTTTTCAGAGGGAATACCATGACAGATGACGTGGTTGACCGAAGTGCACACGGACTTGGGGAAGCCCTTGTAATTCAGGCAGGCTGGGATGGCTTTCTGGACATTGACGATGTGGTCGTGACAACGGCGGTCCAGTTCGGCGGTAGTGACGCCAGGAACCACGTATTCGCCTATCATTTCCAGAACCTCGGCGGCCATCCGGCCGGCGATGCGCATTTTCTCAATCTGCTCAGGGGTTTTAATGCTGACTGTCATAAGTATCCATGTGTTGATCTAAACAAGTGTTGGTCTATCTAAGTAGAAGTCGGCCGGCCTGAGTGCTTCATTGGGAAGGCCAGTCTTGAGGTTGGCCTTCCGTGTGTTTACCTGCCTGCCAGCAGTTTCAGCTCATGTTCTTGAGGGGCCTGCTGATACGCTAGGTGCCTGCTCACAGTCTATATTAAGCCCAGAATAAGCTCATAGACTGTTAAAAAGCCTTCCGCCCATGGTTATGGTGGTCGTCCGACGTCGCCAAAGAGGCCTATTGTAAACTAAGCGGGTATTCTTCCATAGCCTGTATAAAGACGTTAAAAGCTACGTTTTGCTTTCTTTGGGTGGGGCAATATGGTATAAAGCGCGCCCTGATTTGCGAAGCTGTGTATGGGTCGTCCCCAAAAAGGCTTTAGCTGTCAGGAAAAACACTAAAATGACTGTCACACATATACCGACACATCTGTCTGGGTGCCTTAGATTTTTGTAATAAAATCAACGGGTTGATAGGTGGGGTATATGGAGGCTCAACCCAAGGAAAATTTGATATGCCAAACGTAAGCATGCGCGATATGCTGCAAGCCGGTGTCCACTTCGGTCACCAAACCCGTTACTGGAACCCTAAAATGGACCAGTACATCTTCGGTGCTCGCAACAAGATTCATATTATTAACCTGGAGCACACGGTTCCAGCGTTTAACGAAGCTCTGCAGATCATCCAGCAGATGGCTTCTCAGAAGAAGAAAGTTCTGTTTGTAGGTACCAAGCGTGCCGCCTCCAAGATCATCAAGGAGCAAGCGGAGCGTTCAGGTCAGCCATTCGTCAGCCATCGCTGGTTGGGCGGTATGTTGACCAACTACAAAACCATCCGCGCTTCTATCCGTCGCTACCGTGAGCTTGAAGCTCAGGCGACTGACGGTACTTTCGACAAGCTGACCAAGAAAGAAGCTCTGATGCGCACTCGCACCAAGGATAAGCTGGAGCTGTCCATCGGTGGTATTAAAGACATGGGCGGTCTGCCGGATGCTCTGTTTGTTATCGATGTTGAGCATGAGCGCATTGCTATTCAGGAAGCCAACAAGCTGGGTATTCCTGTCATCGGTATCGTTGATACCAACAGCAACCCTGCTGGCGTTGACTACGTTATCCCGGGTAACGACGATGCGATTCGTGCGGTAAAACTGTACGTTACAGCTGTTGCTGACGCTTGTCTGGAAGGTGCTGCCAATGCGCAGACCACCAACCCAAAAGCGGGTGAGTTTGTAGAAGTAAACGACGACGAAGCCGCTGCCAAGTAAGCCGCTGATTGTCATATTGCTTGGCTGGGCTGGCTGTTAAATGAGTTTTCTTTAAGAGCGGGTTTCAGTTGAGCATCAAAAAAGGGGGCAGGGCCCCCTTTTTTGGAATTCTAAAGTCGAATTATCAAGAATTACTGAAGAGGATATTGTCATGGCAGCTGTTTCTGCTTCTATGGTTAAAGAACTGCGTGAGCGCACTGGTCTCGGCATGATGGAGTGCAAGAAAGCACTGAACGAAGCTGGTGGCGACATCGACGTGGCGATCGAAAATCTGCGTAAAGCATCTGGCTTGAAGGCTGAGAAGAAAGCCGGTCGTACAGCTGCAGATGGTGTTGTTGCGGTTAAAATGGCTGACGATGCTTCTTATGCCGTTGTGGTTGAAGTGAACTCAGAAACTGACTTCGCTGCCCGCGACGAAGGTTTCCTGGCGTTCGTTAACACTGCTGTTGAAGCTGCGTTTGCGGCCAAGAGCAATGATGTGGCAGCTCTGTTGGCTGCTGGCCTGGAAGAAACTCGTCAGGCGCTGGTGCAGAAAATCGGTGAAAACATCGGTCTGCGTCGTGTAGAGGTTGTTGAAGGTGGTGTGTTGGGTGCTTACGTTCACTCCAATAATCGCATCGCTGTTATCGCTCAGCTGGAAGGCGGTTCTGAAGAAGTGGCAAAAGACGTGGCCATGCACATCGCTGCTGTCAATCCTCGTGTGATCAACACCACGGATATGGCGGAAGAAGAAGTCAATAAAGAGAAAGAAATCATCAAGGCTCAGCCTGATATGGAAGGCAAGCCAGAGAACATTGTTGAAAAGATGATGGTTGGTCGTATCAACAAATTCCTGAAAGAGAACAGCCTGACCGAGCAGCCGTTTGTTAAGAACCCAGAAGTGACTGTCGGTCAGCTGGTGAAAGACGCCGGTGCCAGCATCACTAGCTTCGTACGTTTTGAAGTGGGTGAGGGCATCGAGGTTGCTGAGGCTGACTTCGCTGCTGAAGTGGCTGCCCAGGTTGAAGCCGCTAACAAGAAGTAAGTTGGCTGCAGGACAGTTTCGGGGTGCGCGCAGCGTAATCTGAGGCTATATAAAAGGCGGGGGTGATACCTCCGCCTTTTTGCTGTTACACTTTCGGAAATTTGTACCAGGATTGTGTAAATTTACGGATAAACCAGAAATACCGGATCGGGCTTCCCGCTGGGGCTAGTTGGGCGGGAGTGCTGGTGAATCAATAGGTTATACCCTGCGCCATGCGGGGGTCTGAAGCAGAGCAACCCACAAGTCGGAGAAGACATCGATGCCAGTGAACCCTGGGCGTGATAAGAAGTACAAGCGTATCTTGCTGAAATTGAGTGGTGAAGAGCTGATGGGGGCGGAAGGGTTTGGGATCGACCCTAAAGTTCTGGATAAAATGGCTTTGGAAATAGGTCAGCTGGTTGGTATTGGTGTTCAGGTCGGTCTGGTGATCGGTGGCGGCAATCTGTTCCGTGGTTCAGCGCTGAGCAAAGCGGGCCTGGATCGGGTGACGGGCGATCATATGGGTATGCTGGCCACGGTTATGAATGCTTTGGCGATGCGTGACGCGCTGGAGCGCAGCAATATTTCTTCCCGTGTTATGTCTTCTATCCCCATGAGCGGTGTGGTGGATCATTACGACCGTCGCAAGGCGCTGCGTTTCCTTGAGCAGGGTGAGGTGGTCATCTTCTCTGCCGGTACCGGCAACCCGTTCTTTACGACCGATTCGGCCGCTTGCTTGCGTGGCATCGAAATGGAGGCGGATATTGTGCTTAAGGCCACCAAAGTTGATGGCGTTTACAGTGCGGATCCGATGAAAGATCCAACCGCAACCCGCTATGAGCGGCTGACCTATGACGAAGTCCTGGACAAGAAGCTGGGGGTGATGGATTTAACGGCCATTTGCCTCTGCCGTGAACAGGATATGCCGCTGCGAGTCTTCCGTATGGACAAACCGGGTGCGCTGTTGAATATTTTGAAAGGTGAAAATGAGGGTACTCTTATTATTGAAGAGGCCCGGGTAGACGCCGATCAGCAATAAGAGCAAAGACGGGCCTTGCCGGTTGAGGCGGGGAACCGGGTTGATCAATTGCAGCTGTGGGCTAAAGGATTGACCGAGTCGCTCTTAGATAGAGTTAAGTGGATTGTGTTTGACCCTTTGAGGATTGAAGAATGATTGATGATATCAAACAGGATGCGCAGGAGCGCATGGGCAAAGCCATTGATGCTTTGGGAAACAATTTTAACAAAATTCGCACTGGCCGAGCTCACCCCAGCATCCTCGATGGTGTGACCGTGAACTACTATGGTGCGGATACGCCGTTGAGCCAGGTGGCCAATATTTCGGTGCTGGATGCTCGCACCTTGTCGGTCAGTCCCTGGGAAAGGCAAATGACGCCAGAGATTGAAAAGGCGATCATGAAGTCCAGTTTGGGCCTGAATCCTGTCACCACGGGTGATTTGATGCGTATTCCTATGCCACCGCTGACGGAAGAGACGCGTAAGAACTATATCAAGCAGGCTCGTAGCGAAGCAGAAAATGCCCGCGTTTCGATCCGCAATATCCGTCGTGATGCTCTGGGGGATGTGAAAGACCTGCTGAAAGAAAAGGAAATCAGTGAAGATGATGAGCGTCGTGCTCAGGACGACATTCAAAAGATCACGGATAAATTTGTCGCCCAGGTGGATGCCACCTTGGGGGCCAAAGAAAAAGATCTGATGGAAATCTAATCTTCGCGGTTGATTTTTGAGCGGCCCAACCCTGCCACCGCAGGGCTGGGCCGTTTTTGTTTGCAGTGATCGCGATTTATTCAGGTGTGGGGGCGTTATGTGGCCGATTTCCCGGCCCTGTCGCTTGCATTACTGTCGTCTCAGGGTAGGATTACCTCCCTTAAAAAAGGAATGCCCCCCCTTTTAAAACGGGTTTGGCTTCCTTGAAAATCAGTATTAGCCCGTTGCGCATTATGCCGGGTCAGGAGTTTGTGAGTGAGTGGTAACACGTTACGCCACATCGCCATCATCATGGATGGCAATAACCGCTGGGCTAAACAGCGGGGCAAAGCTGGCCCTCAAGGGCACAAGGCCGGAGTTGAAAAGATTCGTGATGTAATGGCTTCCTGTCAGCGCCACGGTGTGGAAGTCTTGACCCTGTTCGCTTTCAGTTCTGAAAACTGGAAACGCCCCTCGATTGAGGTCGAAGCGTTGATGACCCTGTTTCTCAACTATCTCAAGCGCGAGGCGAAAAAGCTCAACAATGAAGGCGTCAGGCTGCGGGTGATTGGCCGGCGTGATCGCTTCAGCGAAAAGATACAAAAAGCCATTGTTGAGGCCGAGGCGCTGGCTCAGGAAGGCCGCACCACATTAGTGATCTGCGCGGATTATGGCGGTCAGTGGGATATGACTAATGCCGCCAGGCTGGTGGCGGAAAAAGTCGCTGCGGGTGAGCTGTCACCAGAGGACATTACCAGCGATACTATTCAAGAGCACATCTGTATGGCTGATTTGCCGCCCCCGGATCTTTTGATCCGCACCGGTGGGGAGCACCGAATCAGCAATTTTCTGTTGTGGCAGGCCGCTTACAGCGAACTCTACTTCTCAGACCTGTATTGGCCGGATTTCGGTGCTGAGGCGCTGGATGCGGCGGTGGAAGATTTCCACCAACGACAGCGGCGTTTTGGTAAAACGGCTGAACAAGTCTTGGCGCAGGGGAAATAAAGTTGCTTAAACAGCGAGTTATTACTGCGATTGGCCTGGCGGTTCTGTTCTTGGGGGCTCTGTTCTTTTTGTCGGTGCAAGGCTTTGCCATAACCATTGCCGCAGTGGTTATGCTGGCGGGTTGGGAGTGGGGCAACATAGTTGGGCTCAAAGCCCAGTGGCAGCGCTGGTTGTATGCGGCGCTGGTGGGCGTCGTCATGGTGGCCGCAGGCTGGTACACCCAGTTGATTCAGACCGGTGAGCTGAGCATGGCTCCGTTGCGGGCCCTGTTGCTGGGGGCCTGCACCTGGTGGGCCGTGGCTCTGTTGTGGGTGCAGGGGTATCCCTCGAGCACCGTGCTCTGGTCCCACCCTGTGGTCAAGGCCGTGATGGGTATCCTGGTGTTGGTGCCTACCTGGCTCTCGCTGGTGTTCCTGCGCAGTGAATCGCAGGGTGAATGGTTGATTCTGCTGGTGGTTCTGATCGTGGTGTGTGCTGACATTGGCGCTTATTTCAGTGGCCGGGCGTTGGGCAAGCATAAGCTGGCGCCGGCCGTCAGTCCCGGAAAAACCTGGGAAGGCATGTGGGGTGGTTTTATTTGTTGCCTGATTTTGGCCCTGGTTGTGGGCTTGGGCTTCAGTGGCGGCTGGTGGGTGTTGGCCATCGTGGCGCCGACCAGTTTGGCCTCTGTGTTGGGCGATTTGTTGGAAAGTATGGTGAAGCGACAGCGCGGCATCAAAGACAGCAGTCAATTGCTGCCGGGTCACGGCGGCATTCTGGATCGGGTGGACAGTTTAACGGCTGCGGCACCGGTGTTCGCGTTGGCGGTGCTGCTGACCGGCTGGCAGGTGTAACTTGGTTGGGCAGTTAATGAAACAAAATCTCACCATTCTTGGTTCTACAGGTTCTATTGGGGTCAGTACCCTGGATGTGGTGGCGCGTCACCCCGAGCGTTTCACTGTTTTCGCGCTGACGGCCAATACCCAGGCCGAGGCCTTGTTGCAGCAATGTCTTCTGCATAAGCCGCGTTATGCGGTGATGCGCGATGAGGCCGCAGCGGAACATTTGGCGCGGGACCTGCGATCGGCCGGCAGTGAGACCCAGGTATTGGCCGGTGAAGCTGGGCTGGTGCAGGTTGCCGAAGCGGCTGAGGTTCAGACTGTCATGGCCGCCATCGTGGGTTCGGCCGGATTGTCACCCACGTTGGCGGCCGTCACGGCCGGGAAAAAGGTGCTGTTGGCTAATAAAGAGTCTCTGGTGATGGCCGGTGGTCTGTTTATGCAGGCGGTCAAAGACTCGGGCGCGGTGCTACTGCCGATTGACAGTGAGCACAATGCGATTTTTCAGTGTTTGCCCGTCGATTACCGAGGCATTGAGGATGCAGGTATCCGCCGCATCTTGCTGACCGGTTCAGGGGGGCCTTTCCGGGAGACGCCGATTGCAGATCTGGCATCAATGACCCCCGATCAGGCCTGTGCGCACCCGAACTGGTCCATGGGGCGCAAAATATCCGTGGATTCCGCCACCATGATGAATAAAGGGCTGGAGTTTGTAGAGGCCTGCTGGTTGTTTGATGCTCGGCCTGAGCAAATTGAGATTGTGGTGCACCCGCAAAGCGTTATTCACTCAATGGTCGAATACAACGATGGTTCCGTACTGGCTCAGATGGGCAACCCGGATATGCGAACCCCGATTGCGCATGCCCTGGCCTGGCCTGACCGAATTGACTCGGGTGTGGCCAGTTTGGACTTTATGGTTACCAGTCGGCTCGATTTTGAAGCCCCCAGTTTTGAGCGATTTCCGGGATTGCGATTGTCCATAGAGGCCGCCAAGGCCGAAGGCATTATGCCCGCGGTGCTGAATGCCGCTAATGAAGTCGCAGTGGCTGCCTTTTTGGAAGGGCGGGCAGGATTTACCGATATTCCGGTGATTATTGAAAAAGTGCTGGGGCAAACTCGTCAGCGTGACGCAAAAGACTTGTCGGTGGTCATCGAGGCTGATGCCCAGGCCCGGGAAATGGCTGAATCATTGCTGGTGCCGGCTTAGTCGGTGGCGAGCGTTTAGTGTAGGCAGGGTGCAACTTTCACCCTGAAATACGCTCTAAGCGGAGCTATTTAAGTTATTTTGACAAAAGTTGAGTATCAGCGGCCAGTTTTCTGGGCTTGTGCTGGTACAGGCAGTGCGTTTCATTCAAGGTTGGTGATGGGCCTTGAGTCGGGATAGACTGGGAAGAGATTCGAGAGTGCAGGGCGGTAGTTGCTGCACTCGCAACGCTGTCAGATGATTGCGGCTGACAATATTGATTTATGTCCCGGGTGGCATACAGGTAGAGGTCTTACTGAGTGGATAGTGTTCTGACAATAGTGTGGTTCCTGGTGGCCTTGGGCGTACTGGTGACCTTTCACGAATTTGGTCACTTTTATGTGGCCCGCCGCTGCGGTGTTAAGGTGCTGCGGTTTTCGGTGGGGTTTGGCAAGCCGCTTTACACCTGGCGCGACAAAACCGGTACGGAGTTCACGTTGGCGGGAATTCCCCTGGGCGGTTACGTCAAAATGCTGGATGAGCGCGAAGGTGACGTTCCGGACGAGCTGCTGGATCAAACGTTCAATCGCAAAAGTGTGTGGCAGCGTATCGCTATTGTCGCGGCTGGCCCGGTGGCCAATTTTATCCTGGCGATTTTACTGTTCTGGGTGATGTTGATGCCGGGAACCACCGATGTGGCTCCGGTAATCGGCAAGGTGGAGCCCAATTCGGTGGCGGCCGAAGCCGGACTGGTTGCCGGGCAGGAGCTGCTGGCGGTGGATGGTGAGGCGATCAATACCTGGCAGGACCTCAATCGTCAATTGATGCGCCGCCTGGGTGAGAGCGGCACCATGACGTTTACCGCCAAATACGCGGATTCCACGCTGGAATACAAGTCGGAGGCGCACCTTGATGAGTGGCTGAAAGGGGAAGACGAGCCAGATCCGGTGAAAGGTTTGGGTATATCGCTGTGGCAGCCTACGTTTGAAGCGTTGGTTGACAAGGTCATGGAAGGCAGCCCTGCGGAAGACGCAGGACTGCAACCTGGCGACTTGCTGATCGCCGTGGATGGTCAGCCGCTCGAAGACTGGATGGCGCTGGTTAAGTATATTCAGGCGCGGCCGGGAGCCGAGATGCAAGTTGAATTCGAGCGAGGGGGTCAGCTTCAGACCGCGAATCTGACCGCGCGAGCGGTAGAGACTGAGGATGGCCGACAAGTCGGGCAAATAGGCGTGATGCCGGTGCGCCCGGTGTGGCCCGAGTCGATGCTGCGCAAGCAGGAATACACTCTGGTTGGTGGTTTTGTTAAATCCGTACACAAAACCTGGGAAACCTCCGGCTTCATTTTGTTGTCCCTTAAGAAGTTGATTTTTGGGGAAATTTCCACGAAAAACTTGAGTGGACCCATCACCATTGCTAAAGTGGCGGGCGCCTCTGCTAAAGCAGGAATGAGCTACTATGTTGGCTTTCTGGCCTTACTCAGTATCAGTCTCGGGGTGTTCAATTTGCTGCCGATTCCCGTGCTGGACGGGGGACACCTTTTCTATTACCTGATTGAGGTGGTAAAGGGCAGTCCGGTGTCTGAGAAGGTGCAGATGGCCGGCTATCAGGTTGGATTGGTACTTGTCATGGGGTTGATGGTGTTGGCCCTCTATAACGATGTCATGCGTCTCTGACCAACATTTTAAGTACAGGGGGACGGTTCGTTGCCCTGCTTCGCCAGCGAGAAAGAAAGAGACTTAACTATTTAAACGATACTTTGCATTTTTGACCGCCGATCCGTTTGGTGGGGGCCTTTTATTGTGTCATGGCTTTCAGGCCGTTGACGGTGAGAGGAATTACCCGGGTTGGTCAGCAAGGATTGCCCAGTAAACATTTGTGAACAATAAAATTAGAACCCTGTATATGAAGCGTTTCAGTCTACTTTTGATCAGCCTTATCGTATTCCCGCTCGCTGTGAACGCGCAAAGCTTCAGGGTGAATGATATTCGCCTGGAAGGTTTACAGCGTGTATCTGCGGGGACTGTGTTTGCGGCCTTGCCGGTGCAAATTGGTGAAACGATGGATTCTGTTGCCATCCGCAACGCAACACGTTCACTGTTCCGCACCGGGTATTTTGAAGATATCCAGATTGGCCGGGACGGCAATGTGCTGGTTATTGGGGTTAAAGAGCGCCCGGCGATCAGTGAAATCGAAATCGAAGGCAACAAGGCGATCAAAACTGAAGACCTGATGAAAGGCATGACCGATAACGGCTTATCGGAAGGCCAGATCTTCAAACAGGCCACTCTTGAGGGGCTGACTCAGGAGCTGGAGCGACAGTACGTCGCCCAGGGTCGATACAGCGCCTCGGTGAAGACCGAAGTCATTGATTTGCCCCGCAATCAGGTCAAATTAAAGATCTCCGTGGATGAGGGTTCCGTCGCTTCGATCAAACACATCAATGTGGTGGGGAATAAAGCCTTCAGTGATGAAGAGCTGGGCGACTTGTTTGAGCTGAAAACCACCGGTTGGTTGTCCTGGCTGAACAGTAACGATCGTTACTCCAAGGAAAAACTGACCGGTGATCTGGAGCGCCTTGAGTCTCATTACCTTGATCGCGGCTATCTGAAATTCAACATTGATTCCACACAGGTGTCTCTGAGCCCCGATAAAGAGGCGGTATACATTACCGTGAACATTACCGAAGGCGATGTTTACACGGTCAGTGATGTCGAGTTAGCGGGTGACCCGGTGGTGCCGGAAGAGCAGATCAAGCGCTTGTTTTTACTGCGTGAAGGTCAGACTTTCTCACAGGTCCTGATGACCACCACCTCAGATTACATTACCCGCCGTCTGGGTAACGAAGGCTATACTTTTGCAGAAGTGCGCGGTATACCCGAGCTTAACGATGACGACAATACGGTCAAAGTGACCTTTTTTATGGACCCGGGCAAGCGCGCGTACGTGCGACGCATTAATTTTCGGGGCAATACCAAAACCTCCGATGAAGTTTTGCGTCGCGAAATGCGTCAAATGGAAGGCGGCTCGGCCTCTACGGCGCGCATTGAGTCCTCCAAAGTCCGATTGGAACGCCTGGGCTTCTTCAAAGAAGTGACTGTCGATACCAAAGAGGTGCCTGGTACATCCGATCAGGTGGATGTGGAATATACTGTAGAAGAACAACCTTCCGGCAGTATTGGCGCAAGTTTAGGCTTTGCACAGGGTTCAGGTCTGGTGTTGGGCGCGAATATCCAGCAAAACAACTGGTTTGGTACGGGTAAACAGGTGGGCTTCAACGTCAGTACCTCGACCTACCAGACAGTCTACAGCTTTAACTACACTGACCCTTATTTCACGCCGGATGGTGTGAGCCGTGGCTTTAATGTCTTCTTCCGCGAGCGGGATTTTGAAGAAGTGAACGTCTCGAGCTACACCACGGACTCCTTCGGCGCCTCTATGAACTTCGGTTACCCGATTTCTGAAACGGAACGACTGAATTTTGGTTTTGGGTATACCAACATCTCTATTGAGACCGGGGCTTTTGCAGTCAAAGAGATTATTGGTTCTCCGCGCCTGTTTGATGAAAGCGTCTACAAAGATGAATACATCACGGTGGATGATTACGAGGATATTCTGAACGGCCTGGCGAATCCGTGTTCAAGTTGTGGTTCGGATTATGACGCCACCTTGCCTTCGGTCAGCACGATGGACATCACTGACGATCTGTTGCGCGAGAGCCCGGAGGGCTGGATTGATGAGAACGGAGACAGCTTTGATATTTTCAACCTCAATGCCAGCTGGAGACAATCGACCCTGAACCGCGGTCGTCTGGCAACTCGCGGTGCCTCGCAATCCCTGTCTTTTGAATTGAGTTTGCCCGGTGGTGACCTGGAATATTACAAGCTGATCTACACCGCTCAGTATTTCCAGCCATTGACGAGAAGCCTGACGTTGCGCTTGCGCACTAAGCTGGGTTACGCGGACGCCTATGGTGATACCACGGAGCTGCCGTTCTTTGAGAACTTCTACTCAGGCGGTTTTGGTTCCGTGCGTGGCTTTAAGCGCAATACACTGGGGCCTTTGGCTACTCCTGCTGACGTCTATACCACGGTGGCTTACGACTCTGATGGTAATGGCACCAATGACTCACTGGTTTATGTACTGGGTGATGATGGCCAGTTAGCGTCCAGAGTGATCGATAATGATGACGATCCCTTCGGCGGCAATATTTTGATTGAGGGTAGTGCTGAAATACTCTTCCCTATGCCGTTTATCAAGGATCAGCGTTCGCTGCAGTCGGCCTTTTTTATTGATGCCGGTAACGTATTCGACACCGACTGTGGCGAAGAGCAGCTGAATTGCTATGATGTGGATCTCAATAAGTTGAGTGTTTCTGCGGGTATTGGTGTGACCTGGATCACCGGTTTCGGCCCGCTCACGTTCAGTGTGGCTAAAGCGCTGAAAGAAAATGAGTACGACGATACCGAGTTCTTCCAGTTCTCACTGGGTACAGCATTTTAAAAGCCGGGTACCAATGGCAAAGAACAACGTTGGTATCAATGTATTGTGGCGCCGAGTCTGTCTCCCGTGAGTAGGGGGCGCCTGGCGCCGGATGAAGATTATAATTGGAGTTAAAGGGTGAAAAATATGATGAAGAATATTTCAGTGGCTTTGTTGGCGCTTGTGTTTTCTGTTGCCGCTGTAGCCGCAGACAAAGTGGCTGTGATTAATATGCAAGCCGCTATCATGCAGACCAAGTCTGCTCAGAAGAGCTTGCAGACCCTGGAGGCGAATGCAGATTATGCCGCTATGAAAGCTGAGTTTGAAAGCTTGCGGGCGGATATGATCAGCCTCAATAAAAATGCACAGAAGAACAGTGTGACCTGGACGGATAAACAAAAAGCTGAACACCGTAAGCAGATGGAATACAAAGCAGCTGATATGAAATTGATTGAGCAAAAGCTCAAGGCTGAAAGTGGTTCTGTGGTTCAGTCCATCATGCAAGCACAGGGTGCTAAAGCCAAAGCGGCTCTGCAGGACCTGGTTAAAGAAGAAGGCATTGGTTTGTTGTTGGATAGCAGCGTTGCATATTACGCCGACAAAAATTACGACCTGACCGCCAAGTTGACTGCGAAGCTGAACAAAGCCAAGTGATTTTGATTTGCCCTCCTGCGGTATTACCTGGCCGGAGGTTATAGATCAGCCGTCTGATGATGGCTGATGTCGCTCTTCCAACGGAAAACAAATGACTCCAACTCGTGTATGGAACTTACGGGCTTTGGCCGACTTGATTGATGCCGACTTGGACGGCGATGAGTCGTACAAGATTACCAGCCTCAATACGCTACAAAGCGCCGACTCGCATGAGTTGGCGTTTCTTGCCAATCCAGCTTATTTAAAACACTTATCAGATACGTCAGCAGGTGCGGTGATTTTAAAGCCCGATATGGCTGACAGTTACGCGGGCAATAAACTGATCAGTGATAACCCATATCTTGCTTACGCGACCCTGACCGCTTTATTTGATCCTGCTCCTGCGGCTGCAAGCGGCGTTCACCCCAGTGCGGTGGTGGCTGCCAGTGCCCGGCTGGGCGAAGGTGTGAGTGTAGGGGCCAATGCGACCATCAGTGCCGGAGTGGTGCTGGGTGACGGTTCGGTTATTGGTGCCGGCTGTTTCGTGGGGGAAGATACGTCTATCGGTAAAAACTCGCAGTTGCACGCCAATGTGAGCGTGTATCATGGTGTCAGCATTGGCGACGATGTCAATTTGCACAGTGGTTGTGTGGTGGGTGCCGATGGCTTTGGTTTTGCGCCAAGTCAGCAAGGGTGGGTGAAAATTCATCAACTTGGCGGCGTGGTCATTGGTGATCGTGTCGAAGTTGGTGCCTGTACGACAATTGACCGTGGCGCGCTGGACGATACGGTCATTGGTGATGGCGTTATCATTGATAATCTCGTTCAAATCGCACATAACGTGAAAATTGGCGAAAATACCGCAATAGCTGGCTGCACAGGTATTGCAGGCAGTGCGACGATTGGACGAAACTGTACCATTGGCGGGGCCGCGTGTATCAAGGGACATATCACTATCGTCGATGGTGTTAATGTGAGCGCGACGTCTTTCGTCAATAAATCCATATTGGAGGCGGGTTCCTACTCATCCGGAACTGTCGCTACTCAAACAAAGACGTGGCGAAAAAACGCAGTCCGCTTTGGTCAGCTGGACCAATTGGCGAGCCGTTTATCCACATTGGAAAAAATTGTCTCTTCACCCGGTGAAGAGTCGTAGTAACCTTTAGGATTAAGTCCATGATGGATGTCAGAGAAATTCGCGAGTACCTTCCACATCGTTACCCGTTTTTGTTGGTCGATCGGGTGGTGGAACTGGTTGAAGGTGATGTGATTCGGGCGTATAAAAACGTCTCTGTTAACGAGGACGTTTTCAATGGTCATTTTCCTCAAGCGCCTATTTTTCCAGGCGTGTTGATGGTTGAGGCCATGGCTCAGGCGGCCGGTATTCTGGGCTTTAAAACCCAGAATAAAAAGCCTTCTGACGGTTCTATTTATCTGTTTGCCGGAGCTGATAACGTCCGTTTTAAGCGTCAGGTGACTCCCGGAGACAGATTGGACCTGGAAGCTAAAGTGGTTTCCGAGAGACGGGGTATCTGGAAATTTGAGTGTCGTGCAACGGTAGATGGGACGCTTGCTGCTTCAGCTACTATTTTGTGTGCCGATCGCGTTGTCTAGGGACATACAGTCTAAGGAAACTCAGTTGATTGATCCAAGAGCTATTATTGATCCCTCAGCGCGCTTGGCGGAAGGTGTTAGTGTTGGCCCGTGGTCCATTATTGGGGCGGGAGTGGAGATTGGTGCAGGTACGATTATCGAACCGCATGTGATTGTGAAAGGCCCGGCCTACATCGGTGAGAATAACCACATCTTTCAATTTTCCAGCGTCGGTGAAGCTACACCGGATTTGAAATATAAAGGCGAAGAAACCTGCGTTCGCATTGGTGACAACAACGTCATTCGCGAAGGGGTAACCATTCATCGCGGCACCGTTCAGGATCGCAGTGAAACGTCGATTGGCCATAACAATTTGATTATGGCCTATGCCCATGTTGGCCATGACAGTGTCATTGGCGATAATTGTATTTTGGTGAATAATGCCTCGCTGGCGGGGCATGTGCAGGTGGGCGATTGGGCGATTCTTGGCGGTTACAGCCTGGTGCACCAGTTTTGCAACGTTGGCGCACATTGTTTCACCGGCATGGGCAGCGTCATTGGTAAAGATGTTCCGGCTTACGTGATGGTGAGTGGCAACCCTGCCGCTGCCAAAAGCATTAATTCGGAAGGTTTGCGCCGTCGCGGTTTCACTAAAGAAGAAATTGCGGTGATCAACAAGTGCTTTAAATTGGTGTATCGGCGAGGCCTAACCGTTGACGAAGCATTGAGGGAGCTGGAGCTGCTGGCGATTAATTGTGAGCCGGTGAATCTGCTCATCGAATCATTAAAAAGCTCCACTCGCGGTATTGTTCGTTAACCGTTGAGTGGATGCCACTCATGTTCTCGCTTATGTGGTGATCTTGCCGTTGGCTCAGGGTTCAGAGCTGACGGCAGCAGCAACCGGTCGCTTCCCTCGCCCTCTTTTGTGTTGCGGTATTTTTGGCCGCGATCGCGTTTGGTCCCCATAAGCGCCTCAGTCTGTGATCATGATTAATCGCGGCCACTATGACCGAGCCCTGCCACTATAATTAAGCCCTGCCACTATGATTAAGCTCTGCCACTATGATTAAGTCCTGCCACTATGAGTAAAACAGTTCGCATTGGTATTGTCGTCGGCGAAGCCTCAGGAGATATCCTGGGGGCGGGATTGATGGCGGCGTTGCAGCGCCTTTACCCGGGCGCGGTGTTTGAAGGCATTGGCGGAGAGCGCATGATCGCGGCAGGGTTTGACAGTTTTTACCCTCAGGATCGACTGGCGGTGATGGGGTTGGTGGAGCCGCTTAAGCGATTGCCGGAACTGTTGCGCATCCGCAGCCACCTGATACAGCACTTCAGTGATAACCCTCCCGATGTGTTTATCGGCATCGACTCTCCCGATTTTAATCTCACCATTGAAGAAAAATTAAAGGCTCAGGGGATTAAGACGGTTCACTATGTCAGCCCATCTGTGTGGGCGTGGCGACAAAAGCGTATCGTCAAAATTGCCCGAGCTGTGGATTTAATGCTGACGCTGTTGCCGTTCGAGGCGAATTTTTATGAGCAGCATGGTGTACCGGTGTGTTTTGTCGGACACCCTCTGGCGGATGAAATACCGCTACAACCGGATCAGGTGGCAGCTCGCCAGGAGCTGGGCATCCCGGCGGACGCCAAGGTTGTGGCGTTAATGCCGGGTAGCCGCGGTGGCGAAGTGAAACTGTTGGGGCCGATATTCTGGCAGACGGCGCAGTGGTGCCTGGAGCAAAGTGACGGCCTGCAGTTTGTGGTTCCGGCCGCTAATGCGCAGCGTAAATTGCAGATTGAAGAACAGCTCAGTCACTGTGATTCCTTGCCTCTTACCGTCGTGGATGGTCAATCGCATACAGTGATGGCGGCCGCCGACAGTGTGTTGATGGCCTCGGGAACGACGACTCTTGAAGCGATGCTGTTAAAACGCCCTATGGTGGTGGCTTATAAAATGGGCTGGCTGTCGTACAGTATTATTTCACGTCTGGTGAAAAGCCCGTACATCTCTTTGCCCAATTTGTTGGCGGAGAAGATGCTGGTGCCGGAGATTCTCCAGAATGACGTCACGCCAGCCAGCCTTGGTGAGGCGGTGATGCGATATTTTCATGAACCGCAACACGCGCAGCAGTTACAGCGGGCATTCACCGATATCCACCAACAGATTCGCTGTAACGCCAGCGAGCGTGCGGCCTCTGCAGTGCAGGCATTAATCGAATCCCGGTCTTAAAGCTATACCGCTAACCGTTTTGTGCCATTTTAGTATTCTTTCACCCACTATCACTCACTAGTCAGGAGCTTCCATGGAGCCTTTTATCAGTTGTTACAGCGGCGCTTTGGCTGCGGGTGTCGACGAGGTCGGGCGCGGCCCGTTGGCGGGGGATGTGGTCACCGCAGCGGTGATTCTGGACCCTCTGCAGCCTATCGAGGGGCTCAATGATTCCAAAAAGCTGACAGAGAAAAAGCGTGAGCAGTTGTTTGAAGAAATACAGCAGAAAGCCAAAAGCTTTTGTATTGCGCGTGCCAGTGTCGCCGAGATCGATCAGATTAATATTCTGCAAGCGAGTCTGTTGGCGATGAAGCGAGCGGTCGAGGGTTTGTCCATACAGCCGGAACATGTATGGGTGGATGGTAATAAAATTCCTCAGTGGTCTTATCCGGCGGAAGCCATTGTCAAAGGCGACAGCCGGGTGGCAGCGATCAGCGCGGCTTCGATTCTGGCCAAGGTCACCCGCGACCGGGAAATGGTTGCTTTTGATAAGATTTATCCGGGTTATGGTTTTGCGGGGCACAAGGGTTACCCCACCAAAGTTCATATGGCCGCTGTCGACAAACTCGGTGTGACCCCCATTCACCGCACGTCCTATGGCCCCATCAAAGCCAAATTGGAACAAATCGCCCTGTTTTAACCGCCTATTCAGTAGCCGACATGGCGTCTTTTAAGGCCGGCGGCAGAGGTGTAAAGTAATACTCAACAAAATAACGATGACAGGGAAAACTATGTTAATCAGCAACATTGAAGTCGTACCGGGCAAACGCGTTACCCAGCATTTGGGTTTGGTGCAGGGCAGCACTGTGCGCGCCAAGCATGCGGGTAAAGACCTGATGGCCGGGTTTAAGAACATCTTTGGTGGGGAACTCAGCAGTTACACCGATTTGCTGCAGGAGTCTCGCCAGGAAGCCATTGACCGCATGACCGCTCAGGCGCAAAGCATTGGGGCAAATGCGGTGATCAATGTCCGTTTCGCCACCTCGGCGATTGCGGCGGGAGCGTCAGAAATCCTGGCCTATGGCACGGCAGTGACCTTGGAAGATCGCTGATGGAGGCCCTGTTACAGCTGGGTGTTTTTCTGACTCTGCTGCTGTGTGGTTATGTTTTCGGACGCCGGGCTGAGCGCAAGCACTATCAGAGTATTTTTCAAAGGGAAGATGAGCTGCGCCACATCGTGGTCACCACCGAGCGCGTGCCTGAGCCCGAATTTCTGCAACACCGCTTTCACCTGGTGAATGGCAGCGTGGTTATCTCTGTTGATTATTTTAAAGTGGTCGCAGCGGGATTGCGCAGCCTGATCGGTGGGCGCATTACGGCTTACGAATCGTTGCTGGATCGGGCGCGGCGGGAAGCGTTACTGCGCATGCAGGAGCAGGCCCGCACTATGGGTGCCGAGACCATCATCAACACCAAGTTTGAAACCAGTCGGGTTTCCGGTAATGCTGGTCAGGGGCTCGGCTCCATGGAAGTGCTGGTGTACGGTACGGCCTTGATCCCCGTCGGAGGGCGGACTTAACCCTGTTGCGGCGAGTGTCCGGTAACGGTTTCGAATTGCCGACAGTTGCGATGTTAGCAGTATCAACATCTGTGAGCGCAAGGGCGGGCTTACAGCCGGAGTGAACCTCAGTACTCAAAAGTGGAGCGGATGACCCGATTGCGTGTGAACCCCAAAATTCCGGAGGGCATTAACAGCTCCGCTGAAAACCCGTTGAAAGAGTTTTTGTGGTTGTTGGCGGGGGTGGTGACGACGTTGGTATTGGCGGTCTTGCTGTTCAGTGTGCTGGCGCAGTGGTTGGCCCCGCTCATTCCCTTTCGCTGGGAGCAGGCGGTGACGGAGCTCTTCGAGCAACAGCTGAATGAAGAGTCGCCGCTGAATGAAGAGCCGCCGCGCGAGCCCGAAACAGCAAAGGACGTCGCTTCCCGGGAAGGGGCCACTGCGCACATCAATCCTGCAGTACCGGAGATGCGTCTGGACGAGGTGGACCTTTTTCCGGCTGCGGCCTTGGCGCTTCAAGAGCTGGGTGAGCGCCTGCTGCGGTCTCAGGAGAGGTCTGCTGCCCGGCCCTCGGAGCATATTCAGTATCACTTCCACCTCTTGGCAGAAACGACACCCAATGCCTGGGCCACGCTCGGCGGCCACATTTTTGTGACCACTGGCCTGTTGTCAGTGACGCGCAGTGAAAATGCGTTGGCAATGGTGCTTTCTCATGAAATGGCCCACGTTAATCATCGTCACCCGATACAGTCTCTCAGCCGGGGGGCGCTGGTGCAGTTTCTGTTGTTGGCGGTTTCGGGCGGCCAGAGCGCGTCGGCCTTGAACAGCGTGTTGGGGCAGGCGGGGCTGTTGACCATGTCGAGCTTCAGCCGCGACATGGAGCGTGAAGCGGATGCGGCGGCGGTGCAGGTATTGCTGAGTCACTATGGGCACCTGCAGGGGGCGGACGAATTCTTTCAACAAATGCTCAGTGAACACGGCGACAGCCGCTGGCGTGAATGGACCCAAACCCACCCCAATCTTGCAGCCCGTATCGAGCGACTTAAGAGTCAGGGCGCTATCGTGATGACCGATAGTGGTGGTGAGAGCCAGGGTAAGGGGGCGCCGGCACTGACACCTCTGGATCCGCGTCTCGGCGCCATCGTCACGGCCCCATAGCCATCGTCACAGCCCTTATACTAGCCACGCCAGTTCTGATAAGGTCGTCTCGCCAGCTCTGTAAAGCCGTCCCGCCGGTCTCCGTCAAATCGTTTCGCCAGGTTGTCAGGAAGCCGGGTCCGCTGACCGCAACATGCATCTTTTTACCCGCGTGCTGACAAAATCCGATGGTGGAATGGCGCTGCCAAGGCTACAATTGCAGCGTTTTAATTTGCCATTTTTGAGGTCAACCATGGAATTTACCGGCGCGCATATATTGTCCATTAAACAGTTTGAGCGGGCGGATATTGAGCGAGTTTTCAAGGTCGCTGATTCCATGGAGCCTTACGCGCAGCGGCGGCGAGTGACGCGGGTGCTTGAGGGCGCCATTCTGGGCAATATGTTCTTTGAGCCCAGTACCCGTACTCGCGTCAGTTTTGGCGCAGCATTTAACCTTTTGGGTGGTGATGTGCGTGAAACCACGGGCTTTAAAAGTTCGGCCATCACCAAGGGCGAGTCGCTGTACGACACCGCGAGGGTTCTTTCCGGCTACAGCGATGTGATTTGTATGCGGCACCCGGAGTCGGGTTCCGTGGCCGAGTTTGCGGCCGCCAGCCGTGTCCCGGTGATCAATGGCGGTGACGGTGCCAATGAGCACCCCAGCCAGGCGCTGCTGGATCTTTACACTATTCGCAAAGAGCTGGCGGATCGGGGACGTCCACTGGATGGCTTGCGCATCGCCATGATCGGTGATTTGAAGCATGGCCGTACGGTGCACTCACTGTGCAAGCTGTTGTGTCTGTTTGACAATGTCCACGTCACTCTGGTCTCCCCTCCGGAGCTGGCGATGCCGGAATCGGTGGTGGAAAACATGCGCGAAGCGGGACTGGGCGTGATTGTGTCTGAGGACCTGGCGCACGGTATTGGCCATGTTGACATCGCTTACGCCACCCGTATTCAGGAGGAGCGATTTACCTCCAAGGAAGAGGCGAATTTGTACCGCGGACGCTTTCGGCTCAACCAGGCCATTTACACCCAGTACTGTGAACCCAACACCGTTATCATGCACCCCTTACCGAGAGATTCCCGGGAGGATGCCAACGAGCTGGATAATGATTTGAACCTGAATCCCAATCTGGCCATCTTTCGTCAGGCGGATAACGGTGTGCTGGTACGCATGGCGTTATTTGCGCTGATTCTGGATGTGGTGGATCAGGTGGATGCCTGTGCCCGCGATGTAAATTGGTATTCCGGCAGCCGCTAAGCCGCGTGTTGTTCTTTCGATCGCGCGCTGTTGTTTTGATATGGCTAGGCTTTACGGTGTTAAGTTAACCGATAGGCTCTGCAGCTGCTGACAGGAATGTGAAGTAGGGCGTGGAGCGAGAAGGGCGTGGGCAGATCTGCGGACCGAGCCCGCGCAAGGCAACGGCTGTTTGTTACACCTCTCCCGGATTCTTATAAATTACTGCGAAAGCAAAACCACAGCAGGCAGTGCGCATTGTTGGTGTCCTGTGACGCCAGCTTTTTCTGAGCGACTTCCCCTGAGCTGAGCGCGCCATCGCCATCGCTGTCCAGATGATTGAAACGGCCGACAAAGGACGCGTATTCATTTTCTGTCACCTGCCCATCCTGATTTTCATCCAGACGGTCAAAGCGGGATTTCAAGAGCACTTTGCGTTTTGCGCTGTCGATGCCTTCGTATTCAACAAAACTGATGACGCCGTCCTGATCACTGTCCAGCTGGGAAAACAGCGATTTTTTCTTGTCGGTAAGCTCTTGCAGGGTGATGGCATTGTCACCGTTGAGATCGTACTTGGCCATCAGCCATGGCTTGTCATCGGCGGCTAGTGCACTGGTACACGTTAACCAGAAAAGCCCGGCAGCTAGAGTGGTGGCTCGTCGTGGGTTTGCCGGTAAGGTCAATGCTGGTGTGTTCTTCATGAGATGGCCCCAAGTCAATCCTGTGAACTTACCCCCAGTTTAGGGACTTGGGTTGGCGCTGAATGCTACGTTATTCACAAAAAACGCGAGTCTTTAAATGATTCTGTCGCAGAAAAACGGAAAGTGATAACTGCTCGAAATATCTCTGTGACGCACGCCTCGTTTATGAGCTTTTTTGCACGGTTCCTGCCGATACAGGGGCTAGCCAATGAGCGTCAGTGACCTTGACAGCATCGCCTGCGACAACCGCCGTGATGGCGGCTGTCAACTGCCGGTCTTTGGACTCGCTGGTGATCTGCGGTCAGTGCAGGGTGGCCGGTGGCGGCGGGTCAGCAGGGGGCGTTTGTGGATTGAGCAGGCCGCCGATGGCAATGCTCAGTTCAACCGAGCGCTGCTGCTGGCGAAATGCGGCGAGGATGTGGGGGCGAATGGCGGCACAAAAAAGCAGGTCGGCCAGAATACGGTTGAAGTTTTGCTGGCCATGCAGACACAGGGCTTCCAGGAATGGCAGGCAGATTTCCGGATTGCAGAGATCTTGCGCGCAGCGGGTGGCGATCGCTGCAAGTACTTCAATGTGGTTGATGGCCGGGGACGCCAGCAGTTGGGTCAGGGCTTTCTGTCGCAGTTCAAGCGCGCGGCACTGCGACAGTCCGCGAACCAGTGCTGCGCACAGTGGGGTCTCGGAATTTGCGGTTTCAAGGCCATCTTCTGTGTTGAAATTGGTCAGTGATGACAGCAGGCGGCTGTGGAGGGCTTTGCCCACAGCGCCGTTGATTGCTTCATTCTCCAGGCACTGGCACAACCCGATCAGCGGGGCGGGAGGCATTGAGGCGATGGCCTGAATCAACGTTTGTTGATGCTCCGGCCAGCGCACGGCGACATCGGCCAGCCCTTGTATGCCGAGCTGATGCCAGGCTTCCAGGTTGCTGTTCAGGTAGTCGCAAGTGGCTGCGTAAAAATCACTGGGGGGGTTGTTCAGCAACAGGTTGACGCGGGCGTGAATCGCCGCCTGTCGCTCTGGTGTGGGTGTGAACACATAAGGGTTGCCTTCCAGCACCGCCGCCAGTTGTTCACCTTGCTTGCTGGCTTCGATGTTGGAACCCAGCGCGACGAGCAACTGCTGGAGGAACTGATCCCGCTGCGCCGGTACGATCTTGCCCTGCTCGTCGAGGGGTAATTTGATAAACCACAACAGCGGAATGTCAGGGGTGTCCGGGTCCCAGAACAGCAGCCCAATCCAGGCGTGATGCAGGTAGGGGGCCGGGTAGGCCACGGCCTGTGCCTCAAACTCCGCAAAAGTCGCGGTGCTGATTTCCTGAATGTGGCGCCCAAGGTCGAAAATACGTGAAGTGACGCCCATTTGTTCGAGCAACTGACCGATACTGGTGATCATAACTGTTTCTTAACTACGTCGAGTGTGATGGCGAGAGATTGAAAGTGCGTAATGGCGTGGTGCGGGCTATTTTACCTTGTCCGGGAGAGGGGCTCTACCCCGAGTGCACTCATCCGGCTTTTGAGTGCCCCGCCAGATTGTGGCGAGCAACCGGATGCAGGGGCAAGGCGGGGTTATGGGCCACAGCAGCGTTTGAATTTCTTGCCGCTACCGCATGGGCAAGGACTGTTGCGACCGATGTTTGAGGTGGTGTCTGTGTCTTGTGGGGAGCCGCTTACATAGTACCAATGCTCGTTTTGGCGAACAAAATACGAGTGTTCCCGGTGTTCTTCTATCTGGGCGGGGGCTGCGCGATCGTCGAGATTTTTGCTGGAATAAAAGGCCGAAAAGTCCACCCAGCCCTCGTCATCGCCAGTGCACCCTTTTTCCGTGCGGTGAATGGTCAGCCCACGCCAGTCCGACTGGCGGCTCCATTGATCAATGGCCGCTCGATCAATGGATTGGGGGCTGGGAGCCTGCCAGCTTTTGATCAGATAATCCACATCTGCGAGTACATGAGCGGTGTAACGAGAGCGCATGAGCTGCTCCGCCGTAGCGGCGGGTTGCTGGCCGCTGAGGCGGGGGCCGCAACATTGTTCAAACGGGGCGTTGAGACCGCAAGGGCAGGGGGCGTTGGGGGGCAGTTTGTGGCTTGGTTTCGGCATGAGCAGTGGCATTCCCCGGGCAAATTCTGTATTTTGGCTAACCATTTTAACTCGTCCGCTGCTGTCGTCACAGGTCCAACAGGAATGTGCTGCCCCGGCGAGGCGTTATTGACCCTCAGGTCCCCTGTAAAGCTATTGTTACCATGACTCAATTTGATGATATTCGTCCCTATAATGATGCCGAAGTAGAGCCTGCGATAGCTCGCGTTCTGGCTGCACCGGAGTTGATTGATGCGGTCACTCGTTTGCGTTTCCCTCGCTTGGCCGGTTGGGTTCCCTGGCTGTTAAAACCGCTGGTTAGAAGAGTGTTGAGTCAGCAGTTGCGGGGTGTGACTTCGGTCAGGCAGTTGCAGGAAATTGTCTCGCATTACCTCGACGATATGATTGATCGCTGTGTGGATCAACTGACGGTATCCGGGCTTGACCACCTCGATGCGAACAAGCACTACCTGTTCATCAGTAATCATCGGGACATCGCAATGGACCCGGCATTTGTGAACTGGGCGTTGAATAAAAATGGCTTTGATACCATGCGCATTGCCATTGGCGATAACCTGCTGACAAAGCCGTATGTCTCCGACCTGATGCGCCTCAATAAAAGTTTTATTGTTAAGCGCTCCGCCACCAGTGTGCGCGAGAAATTCAAGGCTTCAAAGCATTTGTCGGCGTATATTCACCACTCCATTGTGGAAGAAAACAGCAATATCTGGATTGCTCAGCGGGAAGGCCGGGCGAAAGACGGGCTGGATGCAACCAATACCGCCATCATCAGTATGCTGGCGTTGAGTCGTCCGAAAACCGTCGATTTCTCAACCTTTATTCGTGAGCTTAATATTGTTCCGGTCTCCATTTCTTATGAGTGGGATCCTTGCGACGCGGCCAAAGCGAATGAGCTGTTTGCCCACGCAGAACATGGCAATTACGAAAAACATGAAAATGAAGATGTGGCCAGCATTGCGATGGGCATTGCCGGTCAAAAAGGTTGCGTCCATGTTGCTTTTGGCGATGTATTGTCCGCCGATTATGACAACCCGGAAGCGGTGGCAAAAGAATTGGATCGGCAGGTGTGGGATAACTATGTGCTACACCCGAGCAACCATCTGGCCTATCAACAGCTGCATGGCAAGGTGGAAGATTTTCCGGTGACCGCCCAAGGTGTGAGGTTTGATGCCCGTAAATACACTGCTCAACAGCAGGAGTTGTCTCGCCGTTTGCAGGGTATTCCGACTGAGCAGCGGGATATCTTTTTAAGCATTTACGCCAACCCGGTGGTGAGTCATTTAAAAGCTTTGGGTAAGTCCGTTGCTTAGAAAACAGATGAAACCGTTGCCGGCTGCCTGACTGGGCAGCCATCGGATATAAGAACACATTCAAAAAGGATCTGGGGTTTATCATGTTGCGGAGCGCGTCACTTTTTCTGATATTGCTGGGCCTTAATAGCTTTTGTGGGGTGGCCAGGGCTGATACGCAGTTCACCGGTGATGCAGAGCAAACCGGACCAATGAGCAAGCGGGTGTATGCCGTCAATGATCACGGCTGGTTGCGGTTGCCGTCAAACCATCGTGATTTGACACTTGAGTCGTTAGCCGTAGGTACTGCTGCAAAGCTGTTTGTTCCGGCGGATATTCGCAGTTTGAGGGTCAATCATTTAACCCTCTCGCATAAGGCAATCGTCAGCATTGCGCCTCGCTACGAGGAATTTGTGTTGACGGTACAACGTGCCGACTTTGCCGACGGCAGCATGATTGTTGCCACCGGCGAGAACGGAGACTTGGGGGTGCCCGGGGGGCACGGAACCGATCTGCGGTTGACGCTAGCGTCGGGTCGTATCGCGAACTTGACGCTCGATACCCGTGGTGGCGACGGCGGGCGGGGGTGGCCAGGTGAGGCCGGGCAAAACGGCCGTGACGCAACCTGTTGGGGGCGGGGAACCTCACGTGGCCAATCTGGCGGTCAGGGGGGCGATGGTCAGCCTGGCGGTGACGGAGGCAACATTACCCTGAAACTCGCCGACCCTCAGTGGCTGGAGGTTATCGATGTGCGCCAATACGGTGGCCAGGGGGGATTGGCAGGAGAAGCCGGGGCGGCCGGTAAAGGGGGTGATCCGGCCAGTTGCTGGTTGTATTCTCTGGGCCGTGATGCCCGCGGTGGTCACGCCGGCAGTCCGGGAAAAGCCTCCAGCGCCGGACGTCAGGGGATTCTGCGGGTACAGTAGTTGGCCCCATCAGTACCCCCCTGGCTGCAATAGACAGGGGCCGTTAATTTCAGCTTGGCAGTCGTCTTCTGCCCGGTTGCAGTCTCCTCTTTGTTCTGGTCTTACCCTGGTTGTGCCTCATCCCGGAAGCGTCTCGCAGTGCACCTCAGCGTGCATCCGGATTCTGAGCCGCCAAGATTGATCATTGATCACCACCAATATTTTCCCCAGTTTTCGGGATTGGCCCAGTACCTGGGGGTATTCCACTCACGCTTGTGGTTGTAGCGGTCCAGATTGTAGCCGTAGCATTCCAGATTTTTCCCGGCAAAAGCGTGCAGGCGTTGGAAGCCCAGTGCAATCAGCTCCGGTTTGGGTTGGGGGGCGACTCCCGGTATCAATAGCCAGATAGCGTGTGAGTGGAGGTTCCTGAGCCGGGCCAACAGTTGTACGCCCATTGGGGAGGGGCTCGTCGCCGAGCTGCCGGTCAAATGTTCCAGCCAGTCTGCGATGATGACACAGTCAAATCGCCCCAGGTTTTCCAGCTGCTGGAAGGAGTCGATGTGTGTGAGTTGGCAATCATGATGCTCGCACCAGTCCTGCAACGCTGGCTGGTCCGTTTGGCTGCAACAGAGCAGGCTGGTCGGACGTTGACCATCCAACTGGGCCAGCAGGGCTTGCCAGGGAGAGAGTTCAGTCATGGGTGGCTACACCGGCCGGCGCGGATGGTGTGTGTCATTAGTGTGGCAAACCTCGTTCTAAATTTATTTTCATACCACTAAACAAAATCTATTTGCTGCTGTTGCAGAAGGGTCTGGGCGAACAGGTAGGCGTCTTGCTGGTCAAACAGCTCTTCGTTGGGGAACAGTGGTTGATCGCAATCGTAGCGTAAAAACAGGTCGTCCGTGTATTTTAAAGGGTCCAGCTGAGAAATCAGGTATTGCAGGACATCAGTAATGATCTTCTGCCAGTCATCGCCGTTGAGCAGAGACAGGGGGCAGTTGAACAGCAGGTGCTCGATCATGGCCGTGGTGGGCATGGCGAGCCTGGGTTGTTGCAGGTGCAGGTCATTCCTCAGGTGACCGACAATTCGTGCCAGCTGTTTGTATTTATGGTTGGCAGAATAGGTGTTGATGGCAGGTTCTAAAACAGCGCTGCGCATAGGTGTTGGCAGTCCACTCACGGTATCAATCTCCGGGATTGCGGTTTTGTTATAGGTGTTATAGCGCCAATCAACATCCCATTAGCGCTCGCTTTGTCAGGCCGGAACAGGGGCATAGTCACACGCCTGAGCAGGGTTCGGTGTTTCTACTCGGGCCAGCTGTTGGGGTGAGCCCCTAATGCCTGTTGGTGTCCGTCAGACTGTCAAAATCGAACGCCGCGGGAGACGCTTGATGGTCGGACTTGGCGAGAGAGGGCAGGGATCGGCTGACATCGCGTTGCAGGCGCTTTATCACGGCAGCCATGACTTCAACGGTCTGATGTAATTGGTCGAGTGCGATCAGGAGATCTTCCTGTGTCAGCAGATCACTTTCTGAAGAGTGGTTGTGTGTCATCGATTACCCCTTGGTTTTATTGTTGGCAGACATTGAGGCGCATGGTGTTGTTGCTGCCCAGTTCTGATTAAACCGTGAAACATGGCTGACCTGCGGTCGGCCGTGTTTCGGGGGATTAACTGCAACAGTCATCAGCTGATGGCTGTTTAATCCCAGCGCAAAGTGCTGGTCAAAGTCAGGCGCGGGCACCTGACTTTAGGCCTTTCGGTGATTTAAACCGGCTTGTCGGTTCTTAATCCCAGCTCAGTGCCCCACCTGTTTGATACTCAATCACACGAGTTTCAAAGAAGTTCTTTTCTTTCCGCAAGTCCATGATTTCGCTCATCCACGGGAACGGATTCTGTACGCCCGGGAACTGCTCGGCGAGCCCCAGTTGTGCCAGGCGACGGTTCGCAATGAACTGCAAATATTCTTCCATCATAGCGGCGTTCATGCCCAGTACACCGCGCGGCATGGAGTCGCGGGCGTAGGCGATTTCCAGTTCGGTGCCTTCCAGAATCATCTGCACCACTTCCTGTTTGAACTCTTCTGTCCACAGGTGGGGGTTTTCCAGTTTGATCTGGTTGATGACATCGATACCAAAGTTCAGGTGCATGGATTCGTCACGCAGAATGTACTGAAACTGCTCGGCAACACCGGTCATCTTGTTGCGGCGGCCCATGGACAGGATCTGGGTGAAGCCACAGTAGAAGAAAATACCTTCAGTTACCGCGTAGAAGCCAATCAGGTTGCGCAGCAACTCCTGATCCGTTTCCGGGGTGCCGGTTTTGAATTCCGGGCTCGACAGTCCCTGGGTGTGGTTGATGCTCCAGGCGGCTTTCTTGGCGACGGAAGGCACTTCGCGGTACATGTTGAAGACTTCGCCTTCGTCCATGCCCAGCGACTCTACACAGTATTGGTAGGCGTGGGTGTGGATGGCCTCTTCAAACGCCTGGCGCAACAGGTACTGACGCGCTTCCGGGTTGGTGATGTGGCGATAGATGGCCAGAATCAGGTTGTTGGCTACCAGACTGTCGGCGGTGGAGAAGTAGCCCAGGGAACGCATAATGATGCGGCGCTCGTCCTCGGTCAGGCCGTCTTTGCTTTTCCACAGGGAGATGTCCGCCGTCATGTTCACTTCCTGCGGCATCCAGTGGTTGGCACAGCCATCCAGGTATTTCTGCCAGGCCCAATCGTATTTGAATGGCACCAGCTGGTTGACGTCGGCGCGACAGTTGATCATGCGCTTTTCATCAACGGCAACGCGGGCAGCGCCCATTTCCAATTCTTCAAGACCGGGGGCCGGATCCAGGTCAGCAATGGCTTCACGTGCACGTTCTACTGCGCTGCCCACTGGAGCGGCAGGGCGTTTGCTGGCAGCAGGTGCTGCTTCTGGCTCAGCCGCTTGTGCGACAGGGGCAGGTTGTTCAGGTGCCGCTTTTTGTGGAGCCCTCGGTGGTGCAGTTGTGGCTTCGTCTTGGTAATCGTCCCAACTCAGCATGTTTCAAATCCTTAATGTTTGGTCTTTGTTATTATTTTTCTTTGACAGTGTTTTCAATGGTTCGTTTGTGTGTCTCAGCTTGAGACTGACTGAAAGGAGAGGCGGTTGTCGCCTCTCGCTTTCAGTGTCCGGCGCTCAGTTACTGACACGCCTCACAGTCCGGATCGTCCAGCGAGCAAGCCAGTGGTACCGGGGCTGCCTGTGGCTCGGTGGCCGGAGCCGCACTGGTTACAGGCGCCGCGGCGGCGGAGGAAACCGCGTTCAGTGTGCCGCTTTCAATGGTGGACTTCTCGGTGGTGGTGGCCGACAGAGCACGCAGGTAGTACGTGGTCTTCAGGCCGTGGAACCACGCCATGCGATAAGTGATGTCCAGTTTCTTGCCGTTAGCGCCGGCAATATACAGGTTTAAACTTTGCGCCTGATCGATCCACTTCTGGCGACGGCTGGCCGCTTCCACAATCCAGCGCGGTTCAACTTCGAACGCAGTGGAGTAGCGGGCTTTCAGGTCGGCCGGGATGCGGTCGATCTTTTGCACGGAACCCTCGTAGTACTTCAGGTCGTTAACCATGACCGAATCCCACAGGCCGCGTTCTTTCAGGTCGCGCACCAGATATGGGTTCACCACGGTGAATTCACCGGACAGGTTCGATTTCACGTACAGGTTCTGGTAAGTCGGCTCAATGGATTGCGACACGCCGGTGATGTTGGCAATGGTGGCTGTTGGAGCAATTGCCATCACGTTCGAGTTGCGCATGCCCTGGGTTTTGACCTTGTCACGCAAGGTGTCCCACGCCAAAGTCTGGCTGCGGTCGACGCTGATGTATTTCTCGCCGCGGTTCTGAGCCAGTAACTCGATGGAGTCGATAGGCAGGATACCCTTGCTCCACAGCGAGCCATCAAACGAAGAGTAGGCGCCGCGCTCTTTGGCCAGTTCGCTGGAGGCGTCGATGGCGAAGAAGCTGATCGCTTCCATGGAGCGATCGGCAAATTCAACCGCGTCTTCGGAGCTGTAGGCGTAGCCCATTTTGTACAAGGCGTCCTGGAAGCCCATCAGACCCAGACCAACTGGACGGTGACGCATGTTGGAGGTGCGTGCCGCTTCCACCGAGTAGTAGTTGATGTCGATCACGTTATCCAGCATACGCACAGCGGTGCGCACGGTGCTTTCCAGTTTGGTCATGTCCAGCTGACCGTCGACGATGTGCTGTGCCAGGTTGACTGAACCCAGGTTACACACGGCAATTTCGTCACCGGCGGTGGTGTTCAGGGTGATCTCGGTGCACAGGTTGGAGGAGTGAACCACACCCACGTGCTGCTGCGGGCTGCGCAGGTTACAGGCATCTTTAAAGGTGACCCATGGGTGGCCGGTTTCAAACAGCATGCCCAGCATCTTGCGCCACAGATCGAGGGCTTTCACGGTTTTGAAGATACGGACTTCACCGTTGGCCGCCTTGCGCTCGTACTCTTCGTATTTTTCCTGGAACGCCTGACCGTAGAGGTCGTGCAGTTCGGGTACATCGTTGGGTGAGAACAGCGTCCATGACTGGTCATCAAACACACGCTTCATGAACAAGTCCGGTACCCAGTTGGCGGTGTTCATGTCGTGGGTGCGACGACGGTCATCACCGGTGTTCTTGCGCAACTCGAGGAATTCTTCAATGTCCAGGTGCCAGGTTTCCAGATAGGCACAGACGGCGCCCTTGCGCTTGCCACCCTGGTTTACGGCCACCGCGGTGTCGTTGGCCACTTTCAGGAAGGGCACAACACCCTGAGACTTGCCGTTGGTGCCTTTGATGTAGGCGCCCAGAGAGCGTACGGGTGTCCAGTCGTTACCCAGTCCACCAGCAAACTTAGAGAGCATGGCGTTGTCTTGGATCGCACCGTAAATACCGTGCAGATCATCAGGCACCGTGGTCAGGTAGCAGGAAGACAGCTGGGGACGCAGGGTACCGGCGTTAAACAGGGTGGGGGTAGAGCTCATGTAATCGAACGAACTGAGCAGCTTGTAGAATTCGATGGCGCGTTCTTCGCGATTGGCTTCTTCGTAAGCCAGGCCCATGGCCACACGCATAAAGAACACTTGTGGCAATTCGAAGCGAACGCCTTCTTCGGTATGGATGAAGTAGCGGTCGTACAGGGTTTGCAGACCCAGGTAGCTAAACTGCAGGTCGCCGGATGCGTCCAGAGCGGCACCCAGTTTGACCAGGTCGTAATCGAGCAGATTGGGAGCCAACAGTTGCAGTTCAACACCTTTCTGGATGTAAGCCGGCAGGGCCTGTGCGTACAGGGTTTCCATGTCGGTTTGCGTCGCGGTCAACGCCAGACCCATAAAATTCAGGGCTTCAGTGCGCAGCTTATCCAGCAGCAGGCGGGCGGTGGCGTAGGAATAATTAGGCTCTTTTTCCACCAGCGTGCGGGCGGTGATCACCAGTGAGGTATTGACGTCCACCAGCGAGACGCCATCGTAGAGATTGCGCATGGCTTCGTCGAGAATTGCTTTGGGCTCAACGCCGGTCAGGTCGGCACAGGCTTCCTGCACCACTGTGCGCACGCGGGCAATGTCCAGCGGCTGCAGCTGACCGTCGGGCATTACGACGTTCATGGATGGGTATTCCGCGTCGGGGGCCGCTACTTTGTTGCTGGCACGCATGCGGGCGTGTTCTTCGCGGTAAAGGACGTAGTCACGGGCAATCTTTTGTTCGCCGGAACGCATCAGAATCAGTTCAACCTGATCCTGAATGTCTTCAATGTGGATGGTGCCACCGGAAGGCATGCGACGTTTAAAGGTTGCTGAGATCTGACTGGTCAGTGAGGCAACGGTCTCATGCACACGGCTTGAGGCGGCGGCGGTGCCGCCTTCAACGGCAAGAAAGGCTTTGGTCATGGCAACGGATATTTTTCCGTCATCATAAGGCACTACCGTGCCGTTGCGCTTGATGACGCGCAGTTGACCCGGGGTTGTCGCAGATACCGTAGTAGTGCTGCTGGGGCTTGTTTGTGTGGAGCTGGCTGGTGCTGAGGTTGCTGTCACATCAGAATCAGTGTGCATGTACGTCTCCGCGTATGGTGCATGGTTTTAGGTGGTTATTGAGGTGTCACTTTGTCAAACAGGGTTTAAAAATAGTTAAGACGCCTGAGAAGCAGCTGGTGAAATACTCCGCTTGCGGCCCGGGGCCGAAAGGACTATCTCGATGGGGTTGCTGCTTAATACGTCATGCATTGCATTTGGGTAAACTAAAGTCAAAGTCACTGTCTGGTAAATCGGTATCGCTAAATGCTGTGTCTATATGTTGTGGTGCTGGTGTTTCGGACGACCAAAAAGCGAAACTGCTTCGCGGTGCTCATTGGAAATGACACGGACGTGCCGCTAGAGCGATGCCTGCCCAATACTTTCGGTGCGGCTCATCCGTTTGCTACTTTCCGAGTATCTATTTACCGGGACTTCTATACCGGTGTGCCTAAGCGCTATTTTGCGCAGGGGCTGATCGTTTACCCCTACATCTTGGGGTGTTTCAGTCGTTGAGTACAAGATAAAGCGGTATGGACCCGATTGCAAGGCGATAACACTGGTGATTTCTTGTGGATAAAGTGTGTGTAAATCCTCATGTCAGTAATCACTAATCTCGCAACTCAGACTAGGCTTAGCTTGGCAGCTAAAAACGCATAAAAACCGTGTCTTATAACTTTTGTCTCTATAAAATATTTTTTATATTCACTATCTATCTTGTGGTTTGTTTTGGGTGCACCACTAGATGTTGTGTTTTGGTGTTGAGCAAAGCTTGAGCAAAATTTGGCTCGAGAGGGGGGTGTGGCGTGGTAAACTGCGCTCAAAAGTGCTTGTCCAGGCAGGCCGGAGGGGGACTCAACAGGTTTGGCAGAGGTGTCGTAAGTGGCTGTGGACAACTTCCGGGTCGGCTCCCTCCGAGGGCGGTTGAATCTGCCTGCGGGGAAGGGCAAATACGGGGCAAATTATTGGCAGCAGGGGCAGTTTTGTGGGTGATGTAATCAAGTTCAAGCGGCCAACGGCGGCCGAAAAGCACAAAGGAAAAACGTTGTGCCGAAGTGGCTTCCACAAGTGGAAGGTGGTGCAGGACAAACAATTTGACGTCAAGCAGGGGAAGCTGGTGACGATCTATCAATGTCAGCGCTGTGGCGAGCGCAAGGTCCAGGCTCAATAATGAGAAACTAGAAACTAGAAACTAGAAACTAGAAACTAGAAACTAGAAACGAGTGATGAGTGGCTGGAAAAGTGTGGAGACATCTAGTCTCCTTTCTTTTCCTGGCCACTCGCCACTAATTGCTTAGTGATCGTGTCCGCAGCCGCCGGCACCGTGCACGTGGCCATGCTGCAGCTCTTCTTCGGTGGCGTCGCGGATTTCCAGAACCTCGACGTCAAAATGCAGGTCAATGCCCGCCAGCGGGTGGTTGCCGTCAATGGTGACCGTGTCGCCGTCGACGTCGATCACTTCAACGACTTGCTGACCCGCAGAGGTTTCTGCGTGGAAGGCCATGCCGACTTCAATGTCTTCAATGCCGCCGAACATGTCGCGGGGCAGTTCCTGAATCAGTTCCGGGTTTTTGTCGCCGTAGCCTTCTTCTGCAGCGACGATCACGGAGACGGTATCGCCTACGGTTTTACCTTCCAGGGCTTTTTCCAGCCCCGGAACGAGGTTCTGGAAACCTTGCAGGTATACCAGGGGCTCCTGACCCTCGGAGCTGTCGAGCACATCGCCCTGTTCGTTCTTCAGGGTATAGTGGATGCTGGCCACTTTTTTCGCGGTGATGGTCATAGTCTTGCCTTTGGTTGATGCGGCGATGTTGCTTGCCCGTGGGCCGGGCAACAGTGGCTGCCGCGAGGGTTAAAAGCCTTTTACGGGTGTGCCGTTAAGTTCAGCCGAGGCCAAATTGATTTCGTAGTGCTTCCCGTCTTCTTCTTGCTGCTGGATTCGGATCAGCAGGTGGTCCCAGTCATTGGCCAGCCACAGTATGGTGACGCGCTCATTGTCGTCACGGATGCGCTTGACCCGGGTCGTGTTCAGCTTTCCAACCGGGGTGGTTAATACTTCTTCCCCCTGAACTTCAAACTGATAATGTTTGATGCGCCCACCGTCGGCCACTTGATAATTCATGTCGGTTTTACGGTTGTGAACATCGTGGCGTAGCTGCAATTGGTAGCTCAGTTTATCCTGGGCGTCGCTCGGTACTGGCATGGTCCAGGGCTTGTTTTGCACATTGTTGACAACCTTTTGGGTCTGCCAGTCGAAATTCAGCTCAGCGTTGCGATCGCGACCCAAGCCACTGCGTTTGTAGAGATAGTGCTGTGGTATCAGTTGGCCTTCGGTGCCCCAGGTAAAGGTGCTGACTTCTTCGATCTTGGCCAGCCACGAGGAGGCCAGGAACCGAAGTTCCATGGCGTTGCCATCAACAGACCTGAGGGTGCGGGTCGCGGTAACGGACAGCCCGCCGTATTTGGCTTCATAGACCGCTTTGAACGGTTTGGGCAGTTTTACAGCTTGCGTTACTGTCGCTGAGTCACTTGGGGCTGTTTGAGTGGGCGTCAGTTCGCTGGCTGTGGCAGGGTGCATAAACAGCGGTGTCAGGAGCAGAAGCGCGGGCAGCCAGACTCGGTTGGTCGAGAGGTGTGTTGCCGGGGGGCTGCTCTCAACCGTTCGCTCCACGGGTCCCGGGGTGAGAAGCCGCTTCAGCAGGGCGCGGGCGCTAAACGGGAGGTGTACGGGCAGCCAGGGCTTTGGGTGGCTCTGGGTTGTCTTTAACGTCATGGATGTCTCCATTCTGAGCGCGCAGTGAGTTGAGTCTTACTTTGGCGCGGCGATTAACCAGGCGACTGATCGATCGGGCTGTTAAGTAAGCCAGGTCCTGCTGAGCGGCTATTGTCTAGGGTCGGGTGTCCAGCAGGTAGCCGCTGCCCGGGAGGACCTTTCCGTCGAGTACGCATGTGTCATTATCCATGCGCAGACGGCCTTCCGCAAACCAGGACACGGCCAACGGATAGATGATGTGCTCCTGGGCCTGGACCCGGCGAGCCAGGCTGTCCGCGGTGTCGTCCGGGAGAATGGGCACAATAGCCTGAATGGCATTGGGACCGCCATCCAACTCCGGGGTGACAAAGTGTACGGTGACGCCGTGCTCGCTATCACCGGCCTCTATGGCGCGCTGATGCGTGTGAAGGCCTTGGTACTTCGGCAGCAAAGACGGGTGAATGTTCAACATGCGGCCGAGAAAGTGCCGGGTAAAGCCTTCGGTGAGGATGCGCATAAAGCCCGCGAGCACCACCAGAGTTGGCTGGTAGGCATCAATGCGCTCTTGCAGGGCCTGGTCGAAATGTTCTCGGGATTCAAATCCGGTGTGGTCGATGACTTCGGTTGGGATCCCCGCCAGACGGGCGCGCTCCAGGCCAAAGGCACCGGGCCGGTTGCTGATGACGGCAGCGATGTTGGCGTGGAGTACACCCTTTTCCTGAGCGTCGATGAGCGCTTGCAAGTTGGTGCCGCTGCCAGAGATAAGGACAACAATATTGGTCATGACGGTGATATGAGTCCGTTGCGTTCGTATTATGCGGGTGAAATGCTGAATCGCCAGGGGTGGCTGTTGACACCACCCCGTTGAGCCCGGAAGCCCGGGCGCTTTTTGCTCACAAGGCGGGCCCGCAGGTTTTTAGGGCTCCAGTCACTCGTTGTTGCAGGTCTGGCGACTCTTTTTACAGATCCAGTAGCTCTTCTGTTACAGGTCGAGCAGCTCGACGCGCTCTTCGTCGCCCTGGGTTTTGGCGATGGATCCGACCACAAAGGCGTCTTCACCGGCATCTTTCAGAATGGCCAGGGCGTTGTCCTGTTCGCTGGCGGGCACGGCGATGATCATGCCGACGCCACAGTTGAAGGTGCGGTACATTTCATACGCTTCTACATTGCCTTTTTCCTGCAGCCACTGGAAGACTGGCGGGAAGGTCCAGGCTTTGGTGTTGATGATTGCCTTGCAGTCGTCAGGCAGTACGCGCGGGATGTTTTCCTGCAGGCCGCCGCCGGTGATGTGGGACATGGCGTTGACTTGAGACTCTTTGATCAGGCGCAACAGGGACTTGACGTAAATGCGGGTGGGTTCAAGCAGTGCCTTGCCGAGGGGCTTGCCACCGACGCTGTCGTCAAGGTTTGCCCCGCTGACTTCAATGATTTTACGCACCAGAGAATAGCCGTTGGAGTGAGGGCCGCTGGAGGCCAGGCCGATGAGAACATCCCCTTCAGCCACTTTGCTGCCGTCAATCAGTTCGGATTTTTCCGCGATGCCGACACAGAAACCGGCCAGGTCGTAGTCGTCGCCATCGTACATGCCTGGCATTTCGGCCGTTTCTCCCCCTACCAGGGCGCAGCCAGCCTGTTCGCAGCCATCACCGATGCCGGAAACGACGTCGGCGGCCACGTCCACATTCAGCTTGCCGGTGGCGTAATAGTCGAGGAAAAACAGCGGCTCAGCGCCAGCAACGACCAGGTCGTTGACGCACATGGCGACCAGGTCAATGCCGATGGTGTCATGCAGGTTTAGGTCCATCGCCAGACGCAGTTTGGTGCCGACACCGTCTGTGCCGGACACCAGGACCGGCTCTTTATAGCCTGTGGGCAGTTCAAAAAGGGCGCCAAATCCGCCTAAACCCGCCATGACTCCCGGGCGACGGGTTCGCTTGGCGACCCCTTTGATGCGCTCAACCAAGGCGTTGCCAGCATCAATATCTACGCCAGCGTCTTTATAACTCAAGGAAGGGGTCTGTTTATCGCTCATGGAAGGCAGGGCTCGTCGGTAATTTAGTGAATCGTCAGATTTAGAAAAGGTGGATCGTAAAGGGCGCGTATTCTAGCAGTTTATGACTGGCGCTGTTAGCCCAAAAGTAAGTCAACAGCCCAAAATCGAGCTCGAGGGGCCGTTTGCCGGCGCGGTTTGCGGGGCCAGTTGGATAATCGTCAGGAAAAGCACCGGTTTGCAACGTTTTTAGCCGCTAATCATGAAAAAGTTTAGCTGCCACTGGAGGGATGGCGGTGTGAGGAAATAAACGTCTGGCTCGGGTACCAAGCCGCATTTTCGCCATTCTCTCCTTCAGGGTTCTGGTCGCAAGTTCATCGCAAGGGCATAATGGCGCCTGATTTTGGACTTTATACTGTCAGTTCTACCCCGACTCCACTAGTTTATAAGGCGTATTCTCCGTTTGTTGGCCGCGTCCCTGGTATTCGGGGTGGTATGGGGCTGTTCAGGGTGGCACAGTTTTCCGGATGTTGGCGACGCGGTTTGGTTCTGGCGCGACCATCATTCAGCAGGGTATCCCCGGGGAAGGAAAGTACCCTGGGGGCCGATTTTTGGCGATGAGTTAAGGAGTGTCTGGGTTTGCAGCGATTGAGTGGGTTGATCTTGAGTGTATTGACGCTCGTGTGGGTAGTGTTGGTGCCAGCGGTGGCGTCAGCGGAAACCGTCGCCAATTTGTATCAGCAGCGCGAGCTGGTTGTGGGGCAGGGGAGCAGTGAACGTCTTCGCGCCATGTCGGAGGCGCTGTCGACCGTTTTGGTGCGGGTTTCAGGTCAGCCCGCCGTACTGCAATCGGATCAGGTGAAACAGGCGTTGTCCAGCCCGGAAGGGTATATGGAAGCTTATCGGTACGAGTCTGGTTCGACCACCGTGGAGCGTGATGGGCAGCAGGTCCCTGCTACCACGATTGTGCTGAATTTCTCCCGGGCCGGGGTAGAGGGGCTGCTGCGTCAGGCGCAATTGCCGTTGTGGCCTGCTAACCGGCCCTCGGTCTTGGTGTGGGTGGTGAAGGATGATTTTAACCAGGGGCGCCGTCTGGTTTCTTTGCAGGACGAGGGGGAGCTGAGCGGCGCGGTGAAAGAGGCTGCCCGCCGTCGTGGCTTGCCGGTGGTGACCCCGCTGCTGGATCTGGAAGATCAGGTGTCCATCAAGCCCGATGATCTGTGGGCGCTGAACACTGACGCGATCATGCAGGCTTCTGAGCGGTATAAGGCCGATGCGGTGTTGGTGGGGCGATACAGTCAGGCCTCATCCGGTCAGTGGCTGTCCGCCTGGACGCTGTTCCACAAACAAAAGCAGCAGGTATTTGATCGTGAGAGGGCTGAGGAGGCGGCATTGCTCACTGACGCGCTGGATGCCACCAGCGATTATTTGGCGGACATCTACAGCATCAATACCAATGGTGCCCGGGCTGGTACCGTGGTGATGGAAATTGACCAGATTCAGGATTTTTCGGAATACGTGAAAACCCTCTCCTATTTGACGGACTTGGACATGGTGCGGCAGCTGGATTTGTTGGCGGTGGATGGCGCCAAGCTGCAGTTGATGCTGAAAATGGATGGTGATGTGGCTTTATTGGCCAACGCACTGGAGCTGGATAACCGTTTGGTGACTGTCGCACCCAAGACAGGGCGTGATACGGTCAGTCTGCCTGCCTCGCTGGAGCCGCAGGGCAGTTTGGCGAATCCATTGCGTTATCGCTGGCCCTAGTCGTCAGATGGTATGGCTTGGCTTGAACGGCCAGGCCCCCTGCAGACCTTCTTATCGCGGAGCGCTCGAAACCTGTAGGCCAGAGGGGGCGATCGGCAAATTTGGGCCCCAGCTAATGGTTAGCGCTGTTAAAATGACATTAGTTACGGTGCAAAGGCGGGGTTATTAACAGAATTTCTGTGGCTTCTGTTAGACTAGGCCTCTAATTATCTGCGGTAGCGGCCTCTGGGGCCGGACAAGTATACAGTTATCCCATGAGTCAACCCTCCTCTCACACATTTCCTCGCCAGCTCTCTTTAGGTGTTCAGCTTAGGGATGATGCCACGTTCGGCAATTTTTACGCGGCGGCGGGCCAGTCGAATCAGCAAGTCGTCATGGCATTGCAGCATCAGCTGCAGCCTTTTGGTGAACAGTTCATCTTCTTGTCGGGCGCTCCCAGTGTAGGGGTCAGCCATCTGTTGCAGGCGGCTTGCCACTTTGCCGGTGAGCAGGGCAAGCTGGCGCAATATCTTCCTTTGGAAGAGTTGGTGAATGTTGACCCCTCGGAGTTACTGGATGGGTTGGAGAGTCTGGACTTGGTGTGCCTGGACGGTTTGCAGTGGGTGGTCGGCAGGCCGGCTTGGGAGCGTGCCCTGTTTTCTTTTTTCAATGCCATGCGCGATACTGGTCGACGGGTGGTGATGGCAGCAGTTTGTGGGCCTCGGGAATTGCCGGTGAAGTTGCCGGACTTGCAGTCGCGACTGAACTGGGGGCTGGCATTTCAGGTGCAGCCGCTTAACGATGAGTCCAAGCGCAAAGCCTTACAAATGCGGGCCAGGGCCCGCGGTCTGGAGCTGACCGACGAAGTGGCGCAATTCATTATGCACCGAGCCCCGCGAACGACTCACGAACTCTTCAAAACCCTTCAGCGCCTGGATGAGGCGTCCCTGGCCGAGCAGCGTCGCTTGACAATTCCTTTTGTGAAGCAAACCCTGGGGTTTTAAGGGCTGTCGGGTATCAACAGCCCTGAGTATTTAGGGGGCCACACAACTCAGGCAGTGCGCGTAGACTGAACGTGGATCGCCGCTGTTGAGCAGTTCAACCAGGGGTTCGAGTTGCTGTTCGGCTGAGGCTAATACCCCTGCCAGTGCGGAGTGGCGGAAATTGACGTGCGGCGTCACGCGGGCGAGCTCGCCCATCAGCTGCTTGGCAAATTGTTCGCCGGGCGTCAGTGTTTTCTTAATTTCAAACACCTCGTAATCGCTGAGGTCGGCTTTGGCTGCCGCCGCTGCGATCACATCTTGCAGTGTCCCCAGTTCGTCAACCAGTCCCAAATCTTTTGCGGCACGTCCGGTCCAGACGCGTCCCTGTCCGATGGCGTTCACTTGAGCACTGGTGGTTTGCCGGTTCTGGGCCACAAGGTTTAAAAACTGCTGATAGATGTTATCCACACTTTGCTGCAGGACAGTTTTCGCCAGTGGTGTCATGGGGCGGTCGATGCGCAGGGAGCCGGCCAGATCAGTGGTGCCGACGCCATCGGTGGAAATACCAATTTTGGCGAGGCTGCGCTCGACGGTTGGGAAGGCACTGAACACACCAATGGAGCCGGTGATGGTGGTCGGGGTGGCCCAGACTTCATCCGCACCCATGGCAATCCAGTAGCCCCCGGACGCTGCCACACTGCCCATGGAAACCAGAATGGGGATGCCTTGCTGGCGGGTGATTTCCAGTTCCTGGCGAATCACTTCGGAAGCAAAGGCGCTGCCTCCGCCACTGTCTACACGCATCACCAGGGCCTTAATGTTTTTGTCTTCGCGGGCCTCGCGGATCATTTTTGACAGGGTATCGCCACCAATACTGCCTTCCGGTTGCTCACCGTCCAGAATCACTCCTTTGGCAATTAAAAGACCGATCTTGGCATTATTGTGGGGCGCAGGATCCGATAGGAAGGGCAGGTAATCTTCATAATCCATGGCTCGGTATTCACCCGTGTCATGGTCCTTGCCGACCTTGCTGATCAGGTACTGGTTTTGCTGGTCGTGACTGGCCAGCTGGTCGACCAGCTGCAGGGCCAGGGCGGTTTCAGCAGGATCACCGTTATTGGCCGCAAAATGCTGATCCATGCGGTTGATGTAATCATTGATGCCACCGTTGGTCAGCTGGCGGTGCTGTTCGACATCTGAGGTGTAGGTCGACCACAGCTCGTTCAGCCATTGGCTGTTGTGCTCGCGGGAGGCCTCGGACATGCTGTCGCGCAGGTAGGGCTCAACGGCATCTTTGTATTCCCCTACCCGAAAGACGTGCATATTGAGCTCAAGTTTATCGAGAGCGCTTTTAAAGTAATTTCTATAGCTGCTAAAGCCGGTAAGCACGACACCGCCCATGGGGTGCATCATGATTTCGTCGGCGTAACTGGCGAGAAAGTATTGTTCGTGGGAAAAGTTATCGCTCAGTGCGTAGATGGGTTTACCGCTGTCCTTGAAGCGTTGCAGGGCGGCCCCGATTTCTTCCAGTTTGCTGATGCCCCCACCGAGCAGATAATTTAAGTCCATGACCAGTGATGTGATTCGCGTATCCGTTGCTCCGGCATCGATGGCTTTGATGACATCGCGGACCAGGGTTTCCGCATGCTGCTGGCGACTCTGTTCCAATAACTGCGTGATGGGGTCGACATAACTGTACTGGTCGACCAGGAAGCCGCTGGGCGCGATTCTCAGCGCGGTTTGCTGAGGCATTTGCTTTACTTCTTTGGGCAGCAAAACGACCACAATCACCAGTACCAGGACCAGAAACAGGATATTGGCGAGGCTGGTGCGAATGAACGTCACCAGATTCCAGATCCATGAGAAAGTTCTTCTTATCAAGCCGGGCTTGCTGGCACTCATATAGCGAAATCCTTGCGAAATGTATCTCTAGTGATGGTTAGGTGTTGCGACAGTATACGACGACCATGGATGCCGTTGCTGTGATGCCCGCGGCGGTTGCTTAATAAGGGCTTGTTGCCAAATAGTCGTGTCAATGACTGCAGCCGCAAGCCCGGCGATCGACGTGAGGCGACATCAGGCCCCTGCAGTCTCGGAATGTGCAGCGGCTTTTTGCCAGCGGCTGGCCATCATTGAGCTGATGAACAGCACAACCGTCAGGGCAGTCTGAACATAATCGTTCCAGGTTGCGTGTGGCGACATGCTGTTGGTGACGCCGACACAAAAATGGATCAGTATGACAAAGCATAGCCAGTCGTAGCTGCGGGCATGACTTTTTAACATGCCGGGCAAAAAAATGAGCAGGCTCAGGCAGGGCACAATGATCAGTGTCCAGAGAATGGTCTCTTCCAGCAGGCCGCTTATGACGTACAGCAGGATCAAGCTGGATAGGACGATCTGGCTGAGGCGTTTGGCCGCTTCCAGGCGTGCGGGCTGCTTGTCGATAAGGTTATTCATCATATTAATCCGCAGCTTGTGAGGGTTTGAGGGTCAGGGCGAGGCTGGCAACCCTCTTGCCCAGGGCGAGGCACAAGCGCTTTTCTTCCTCGGTAATCGCGGTGTTGCCGTGGCTGCCAGAGACGTGCGAGGCGCCGTAAGGGGTGCCACCACTCTGAGTCGCCATCAGGTCGGGCTCGCTATAGGGCAGGCCGGCGAGGACCATGCCGTGATGCAGCAGGGGAATCATCATGGTCAGCAAGGTGGTTTCCTGGCCGCCATGCAGGCTGCCGGTGGAGGTGAAGGCGGCGGCAGGTTTGTTGATCAGGCTGCCGTTTAGCCACAGACTGCTGGTGCCGTCGAGGAAATACTTAAGCGGTGCCGCCATATTGCCGAAACGGGTTGGGCTCCCCAGAATCAAGCCGCTGCAGTGTTGCAGTTCGTCGAGGGTGCAGAAGACTGCCCCGCTGTCGGGTATCTCTGCCGCAGTTTGTTCGCTGGTGGGGGATACGGTCGGAACGGTTCTGATCCGAGCCTCCATGCCGCCGACCTGCTCGACACCGCGGGCGATATCCAGGGCCATTTGCGCGGTGGCTCCGGTGCGGGAATAGTACAGCACCAGTACATAGGGGGCGGTTGCCATTTATATCAGCTCCAGCACATTCTCAGGAGGGCGACCGAGTACGGCCTTGTCGCCTTTGATCACAATAGGGCGCTCAATCAGCTTCGGGTGCCGGGTCATGGCTTCGATCAGCTGTTCATCGCTCAGCTCCGGGTTGCTGAGGGCGTTTTCCTTGTAGGCGTCCTCGCCCTTGCGCAACAGTTGCCGGGCACCGATCCCCAGCTTGCTCAGCAGGGACTTGAGGGTGTCGGCATCAGGCGGTGTGTCGAGGTAGAGCACGATCTCCGGCTCAATACCCTGCTCCTGCAAAAGGGCGAGGGTTTGGCGTGATTTTGAGCAGCGCGGATTGTGATAAATAGTGATCATTGCACAATATTCCTTTATGTTGATCTGTCATAATCCAGCTATTGTAATCATTACTGTCGGTGAACTCTACGACGGTTTCCCGACGAATTCGGCCCGGGAAGAGCGATTGTCTACACTACTCAGCAGGGTACTGATGTTTGAATGGGGGTCATGACGGTTTGATGGCCAGCCCGCTGGTCAATATGGGGAGCCCCGCTGGTTACTATGGGGAGCTCCGCTGGTTAATACGAATGGCCCCGCTGGTTAATGCGAGGCCCGGCCGGGTAATGAAAGGCGGGGCGTTCGAGGACCAGGCCAGGAGGCGGGAAAGCAGGGTTCATACCCCTCGCAAGATGACCTGGGCCGTCACGCGTCTGGCCGTCACTGCTTTGGGCTGATGGAAAGTCAGTGTAGGGGGTGATGGATGGCCAGTAATGATCAAGCAACACCGGCTTCGCAAGCAACCTCTGCGTGGTCAGTGTCGGTAACTCAAATATAAGGATGACTATGAGTGAATACAGTCTAGGCAACAAGTTACTCTACAGCAGACGTGCGCTGTGGCAGTTCATCCCTCATTTGATGAACGAGTATCGCGAGAAGGGGTGCCGGCAGCAGGCCGCAGCCCTGACGTATATGACGCTGTTCGCGGTTGTGCCGACCATGACCGTAGTGTTTACCATGTTTTCTCTGTTTCCTGCGTTTGATGGTCTGGCGGCGCAACTGCAGGACTTTCTGTTTCGCTACCTGTTGCCAGAATCCGGTCTGGAGATCGAGTCCCAGCTGAAAGCCTTTACCGAGGAGGCCCGCAGTCTGACGTTGGCGGGCGTCGGGATGCTGGTGGTGACGGCCTATTTAATGATCAAGAACATTGAAAGTACGTTTAATCGTATCTGGGGAGTGGGCAACGCACGCCGTGGCTTGAATAATTTTCTGCTGTACTGGGCAATACTCAGCCTGGGGCCGCTGTTGCTCGGTGTCGGCATTGCGATCAGTACCTACCTGCTGTCACTGCGCATCTTCAGTCAGGGCTATGATCCGACCGGGATTATGCCGACCCTGCTGAGTTTTTCCCCCTGGGTGCTGACCTCGGTGGCGTTTACCTTGTTGTTTGCTGCTGTGCCCAACTGCAAGGTGCCCTTTAAGAATGCGCTGGTCGGTGGTGTATTGACGGCTGTTTTTTTTGAGCTGTTCAAAGATTTGTTTGGTTGGCTGGTGGCCCATACCTCTTACACCGCAGTTTACGGAACCTTCGCGATGGTGCCGCTGTTTCTGCTGTGGATTTATATCTTATGGATGATTGTCCTCTCGGGAGCGGTGTTGGTGTATACACTAACCACCTTCCAAACAGTGCGTGCGGATAATAATGCGCGGTATCCGGATTTGATTGCAGCGCTGTTGGCTTTGTGGACTTTCCGGCAATGTCAGGTGACTGGCCGGGGGGCAACCGATGAAGAGCTGTTGAAAGTGGGGATTGAGTCTGAGCAGTGGCTTCGCGTCAGTGAGGCGCTGGTGCGCCATCGAGTGATCTCAGTGACCCATGACGATGAGTATGTGCTGTGCCGCAATCTCGATCTGCTGACCTTGAGACAACTGGCCGATGTCGTGGGGGTTGAATCTCAGATGCCGGGAGTCAGCGACTATTTGCAGTCATTTGACTGGTTCCCCAATGTCGCCAGCCGCCTGTTGTCGATCGATCAGCAGGTGGAGCTGGAATTTGATGTACCCGTCAGTGAGTTGTTTGAGGTACCGGAGACGGAGCAGGAACCTTATCCGGGTGAAGGGCAGGGGCTGGAGGAACTAAGAGACGAGCTGGATGGTTATGGTAGCCCCGAGCCGCAATTGCCGACGGCGCAAGACCTGAATAATAGCGCCGGTGCGTTCAGCCTCACAGATCTGCCGACCTTTGATGACGGGGAGTTTGGCCAGGCGGATTTGTTGGGGGGTGAGCCTTTCTCCAATGTGAGCAATAGCTTTATGTCCGATGTTGCCAGTGCGGTCGAACGTCACGCTTATCGATTGGGTGAGTACGACGTGGCGTATGCCGATGCAGAGCACAAGGACAGTGGAAACCAGGACAATGGAAGCCCGGACGGTGAGGGCAAGGAGGGTGATCGTGTCGGCACTGACAACTTTATCGCACAGAGCGTTGAAAACAGTCGCTTCCCTCTGGCCGGCTTTGAATCGGCGGACACTGAAGCCGCAGCTCCGGATGCGCTGGAGCCCGTCTCTTCGGAACAGGGCGGCGTGGCGTTGGGGGGATCAGGTGAGCCGGAGGCCGATGAGCTTAAACAGGCGGACTTGCCCGCAGACAGCCCGGAAGAGGGTGTTGCGGAGCCCGAGGCGAAAGAGCCGGACCGTGATGGGGTAGATGCTGACGATGACGGCGATCAGGATGCATTGCCGGGCCTCAAGGATTACCTGAGCCTTGATGACAGTGAGGCAAAGACCAGAAACGGATGAGTAAAATGTGGAACAGAGGTGTGGTCAGAGTGCGTTGGTGGATGATGGTGTGCGTCAGTTGTGGTTTGCTGGTCGGTTGTGGCGATCTCAAATTGCAGACGCTTTCGGGGCAGGAGTTGTCCTGGCAGGCCCAGCGAGGGCAGTGGGTGTTTATTAACTACTGGGCAGAATGGTGTAAGCCGTGCCGCAAGGAAATTCCCGAATTGAACCAGTTTGCTCTGCAGCATGCGGAGCAGGTGGAGATTCTGGGGGTGAATTTTGATGAGCCGGACACCCAAGAGTTACAACGGCAAACCCAGGCGATGCAGATTCAGTTTCCTCAATTGGTGACGGATCCCTCCGTCGCGCTGGGGTTTAGCCGGCCATCCGTCCTGCCTGCCACCTATGTGTTTGATCCCCAGGGGGTCTACCGGGGGGTGATGGTTGGTCCGCAAACCGAGGCATCTTTGGGGGCCTGGCTGAAAGAAGGAGAGGCTTTGGTGCCTGCCCGTGGGGAAAAGACGGCAGGGATAAGACCCTAAATTGAGGCGGTGGTTGAACGCCATGGGTTGAGCCCGCACTGCCGGACTCGGGCCACCCCTCTTCGCAATGGCCGGCCAGTAATTAAAGCGCACCGGAGAGATATTTTGGAATGTCAGAAGGGTTGGGTCAGTGGTCGCGTGCAAGGCGTGGGCTTTCGTTATTTTGTCCAGCAATGTGCGCAAAGGGCGGGACTGACTGGATATGCCAGAAATCTGCAGGATGGCCGCGTAGAGGTGCTGCTACAGGGGCCATCGGTTCGTGTGAGTCAGGTGAAAATCCTGGTTGAGCAGGGGCCAGCGGGATCTTCTGTGTCGTCCGTGGAGTGGCAGCTGGTGACAGACACCGTTTTGTCGAGGTTTACCATTGGCTAGCTGGCCAGGCCAGTGCCAGTTCATGCAGTACGTGTTTCATTGAACCCGGGGGAAGCGCTTTCCCGCGTTCTGGCCCCGCTTATCTCACGGTTCCGCTTTTTAGCCATTCCTGCCGACACCATTTACCGCGCAACACTGTCTTGAAAAACCATAGTTCTGGCTTCTAAGATCATAGCGAATCCCCAGCAATCCCCGGACAATGGCGCAGACTCATAGAAGTGCCTGTGAGGTGCGCCGGATGACGTGTTGCAGTGCCAACGCAGCCCACCTCATGGCCTAAAATAATTGACATACTGTGGAGTAGAGCTGATGGGTATTTTCAAGCGTGTGATGTGGCCGCTGCTGGTCCTGGCCAGTGGCTGGGGGCAGGCCGCGACGGTGGCTGTGACCAATGAGCAGGGTGAACCCATGGCTACGGTCATGGTGTCGCAAAAGTCGGCCTCTGTACCCGCTCTTGAGATGGATGCTCATGGCTACCCCAAGCCGGGTCAGCTCAATCAGTCCCCGGTAGAATTCACTCGGTTCACCAATCAAGACGGAGTCGCCGAATTCCCCGACAACTCCGCGATCACCCGGGTTATCCAGGCTGCGGCGAACAACAGCGCGACGGTGAGCTATCGTTTTCGCAAACCGGGATTCTACGATGTGAACATCACCGCCCAGGGGTTAGACGGCCATCACCAGGTCGTCATGAAACCCTTGTCCAGCGCCGCAGAACTGGCCGAGGAAAAGCCGTCCAACCTGTGGTTGTCGCAACTGGATTTTGACGGTGATTTGGCGTTAAAAAAGCATTTTCAAATCAATTGTGCTTTCTGCCATCAGCAGGCTTCACCGGTTATGCGGGTCGAGCGCAGCCCGGAGCAATGGCTGCAAATCATTGAGCGCATGGGCGGTTATGGTGCTCGGGTTGCCGACGATGATCGTCAACAGCTCGCCGAATATCTCACCAAAGGGTATCGTCAGCTGCGCCTCAATGCCGAGAATCTTCCGGACATGAAGCCCTGGGAGGCAGAGCTGGCTCGGACAGAAATTACCGAGTGGCCCATTGGCGATGCTTTTTCGCAAATGCACGATTTTATCCTGCACCCCAATGGCATGGTGTACGTTGGGGATAATCTTCAGGACCGCATTTATGAAGTCAATCCCGAGACGGGCGAGTACAGCGTGTATGTCGTCCCGCATGAAGCCGGTGAACAACTGGGTGGCTTTTTGGGCAATCGTTTCACGACCTACCCTAAACTGGCGAACTACGCCGGTGTCCATTCGTTTGCGGTATCGCCGGTAGACGGCCATATTTTTATTACACCGTCCATGCAGAGAGCCTTGATTGAATTTGACCCGGTCAGCAAAAGCTTCACCACCCATAAAATGCAGGAGGGCTTTTACCCCCATACCATTCGGGTCGATGAGCAGGATCGCATGTGGTTTACGCTGGCGCTGTCGTCTCAGGTGGGCCGCTTCGATCGCAACACGCAGACCTTCAAAGTCTATGATTTACCCGCCCGCAGTTTTAAGGAATGGGCCATTCTCAAGTCGTTGCCGCTGGTGTTTATGTTTGACCGGGAAAGCCGCCCCGAGCCGGAGGTGGACCGTGAGTCCACGGGCGTTCCCATGCCCTACGGTATTGATGTGGCACCGGACGGAAAAGTCTGGTTTGGGCGGCTGTACGCAGACGACATCGGCTATATCGATCCTGCCGATGATTCCGTGCACATGATTAAGGTGCCGTTCAAAGGGCCGCGTCGCTTGCGTGTGGATGCGGATAACAATGTCTGGGTGGTGTCTTTTCAGGGTTCCAAACTGGTGAAGTATGACCCTGTCGCAGAGCGTTTTACCCAGTATGAATTGCCGGTCGTCAATGAGTTGCCTTACTCGTTGAATGTTGATCGCCAGCGTGGCGTCGTGTGGGTCAACGGCAATCAGTCGGACAATGTGTTTCGGTTTGATATTCGCAGTGAGTCCTGGCAGACCTACCCATTGCCCCGCAAGCGCAGCTTTACCCGGGATATTGAAATCGACGAGGATGGTTCAATTTTCACCTCCAACTCCCATTTCCCCAGCTGGCAAATTGAAGACGGACAGCCGACGTTAATTCGCATCCGTCCCCTGGAAACCCCTGAAGGAGCACACGCGCGGGCCGTTAAAGCCCCGGGTTTGGAATAATGCCCGGCTGTGGTTTTGGGAAAGGGCTCTGGCCTTGCCTGAGCCTTGCCGTCGTGGTGCTGGGTGGCTGTGGTAATGATGTCTCACAAACCGGCCAGTCTGCGCCGGTTGTTGCTAATTTCGCGGCTGGCCTCGATCAGGGGTGGCCGCAATACCGTGGTGACCTTGCCGGCAGCGGCTTTTCTGCGAGCGATCAGATTACCCCGGCTAACGTGACACAGTTAAAACCGGTCTGGACGTTTTCAACCGGGGAATCCCAGCGTTCGCAGGCAGAATTAAAAAACACCGCCTTTGAAGCCACTCCGGTATTGCTGCCAGCCGAGGCGGGTGGGCATCTGGCGCTGTGTACTCCGTACAATGATGTCATCGCCCTGGACCCACAAACCGGTGAGCAACGCTGGCGCTTTGACGCGCACGCAGATCGCCGTGGCCGCCGGGCGGGCAAGTGTCGCGGTGTCAGCTGGTGGCTGGATAGCGAGGCAGCGCCGGGCAGTGAATGCCGCAGCCGAATTGTCACCGCGACCCACGATCGGCGTTTACTGGCCATTGACAGTCTGACCGGTAAAGCCTGCTCCGGGTTTGGCGAGGGGGGCGAGGTGAAACTCTACAGCCCGGCCGAGGGGTTTGTGCCTGGCGACATCGCCTCATCGTCGGCACCTCTGATTGCCAATGGTCGCATTGTGGTGGGTTCCGGGGTGGTGGATTTTCAGCGGGCGAAAACCCCGCACGGCACGGTCCAGGCCTACGATGTCATGACGGGTAAAAAAGTCTGGCAGTTCAATATGATTCCCACGGCGGACAGCACTCCAGAAGTGAGAGCGTCCTGGCCAGACAATGTTGGCGACGTCAGTGGCTCCGCCAACGCCTGGGCGCCATTGTCGGCCGACCCTGATCACGATCTGGTGTTCATTCCCACGGGGGCGCCCTCGCCGGATTTTTACGGTGGCTTGCGGCCGGGCAATAACCTCAATGCGAATTCGGTGATTGCCTTGTCGTTGTCGACTGGCCAGGTGGTGTGGCGCTACCAGTTTGTGCATCACGATCTGTGGGATTACGACACCCCGGCCATGCCGCTGTTGACCACCGTGACGCAAGACGGTGAAGACCTGCCGGTGGTGATTCAGGTGACCAAGCAGGGGTATGTGTTTGTGTTGCATCGCCTGACGGGGGTGCCGGTGTACCCGGTGACGGAAATGGCGGTATCGCAAAAAGCCGTAGCCGGTGAATGGGTCTCGCCGACTCAACCCAAGCCCGCTTTCATGCCAACGCTGATGAACACTCAGATTAACGCTGACGACGCCTGGGGGCTGACGCCCTGGGACAAGAGCGCCTGCCGAAGGGCCATTGCCCAATTGCACAACGAAGGCCTGTTCACGCCGTTACAGCTCAATCAGTTTACCGTGTTGATGCCCGGCAGCCTGGGCGGCGCCAACTGGGGTGGGGCGGTGCTGTGGAAAGAAAAGAACCTGATGTACGTGAATGTGAATACCGCTTTGTTTGCGGCACGGTTGGTGCCGAATACGCAAGCACTCTCGGACGGGCATTTGCCGCAAGCGGGGAAAACCCTGCGCATCAGTATGCAGGGCACGCCTTACAGCATTGAAAATAAAACCCTGCTGTCGCCCCTGGGTATGCCTTGTGTCGCGCCGCCGTGGGGCAAGTTGATGGCCGTAGATCTCAGTACCGGTGACGTGCGATGGGAGTCACCGCTGGGATCGATTCATGACATGGGACCGGTGAAATTACCCTTTCACATCAATTGGGGCACGCCAAATTTGGGCGGTGCCATCGTCACCGGCGGGGGGGTTGTGTTTATCGGTGCCACCATGGACCGACAGTTTCGCGCCTTCGACGCCCTCACCGGCGACGTGTTGTGGAGTCATGAGTTACCCGCTGACGGGGTGGCATCGCCGATGACCTATACCCTCGACGGAAAACAGTATGTTGTGATCAGTGCCGGCGGACATCATATGTACGGCCGCCCGATGAGTGATCAGGTGATCGCGTTTGCGTTGCAGCCCTGACCGGTGCAAGCAAAACGTTAGCCATTGAATCGCAGCCCAAAGAACAGTGACATGAGAGACAAAACCATGCAGACCAAAATCAACCCAATCAACAACAAGATGATAAAAAAGGCGGCAACCCATCGGCTGACGAGACTGCTGTTGTCCGTATCCTTGCTCGGCCTGATGAGTGGTGCACAAGCTCTGGATGCGGTGCCCGAGGTGAACAGTGTTGGCCAGCAATTGTTTGAGGCAAAGTGTGCGGCCTGCCATGACAACCCGGACAGCAAGGCGCCAAGCCGGGAGGCGCTGCAGGCCTCCAGTTTCGAAAGCATTTTAATGGCTATGGAATTCGGGCGCATGCAGCCGCAGGCGGCGGGTTTACAAAAACTGGAAAAAGCCGCCATCGCCAAATATTTGGCGGGCAGTTCGACGGTAGATGAGCAGTGGATTGCCGCTGCGCAATGTGGCCGTCAAGGCGAGAGCCAGACGATTGACTTGAACAACCTGCTCAGCACTGGCTGGGGGATGTCAGCCAACAACAGTCGCTACATCCCCGGTGGCGTGTCGGGGATTGATAAAGACAATGTGGGCCGTTTGAAACTGAAGTGGGCGTTTGCCTATCCGCAGGTCACCGATGCGCGCTCGCAACCGGTACTGACCCGCGATACCTTATTTGTGGGCAGCAAATCCGGTAATCTGTTCGCCCTTGATAGCGCCAGCGGGTGCATTAAATGGCGGTTTAAAGCCGACAGCAGCATTCGTTCGGCACTGGTGCTGGGTGGCGGCGATAGTGATGGAAAAACTCTTGGCGAGAATAACGGCGACACGCTTTATTTTGGCGATGCCTTGAGTTCGGCTTACGCTGTGGATGCCCGCACCGGTCAGCTGCAGTGGAAAACCTCACTGTCGCTGTTCCCGACGTCCACCATTACCGGCTCACCGACCTATTATAACGGCAAGCTGTTTGTGCCGATCTCCTCTTACGAAATTGCCGCCGCTGGCATGCCCAACTTTCCCTGTTGCCGTTCCCACGGTGCGCTGGTTGCTCTGAATGCGGAAGATGGTCAGCAGGACTGGATTTGGCACGGTACCGAACCTGCCACCCTGCAGGAAAAAAGCGCTGACGGTCATATGCGCTTCGGGCCGTCCGGAGTTTCTGTGTGGTCCACGCCGACAGTGGATGCGAAACGGGGTTTGTTGTATTTCGGCACGGCGGAAAACCTCACCCATCCGGCCACCGACACCAGCGATGCCATCATCGCCCTGGATCTGAACAGCGGGGAAGAGCGCTGGAAATATCAGGCACTGAAAAATGACGTGTGGAATTCGGCCTGCCTTAACGGCGGCCCCAATTGCCCGGAGGAGGCAGGGCAGGATTTCGACTTTGGTGCTTCAGTGATTTTGGCTGAAGATAAAAATGGCAACGATATTTTATTGGCCGGACAAAAGTCCGGCGCCGTTTACGCGTTTGATCCCGACGGTTATCACCGCGGCCAGGGTAAGCTGTTGTGGAGCAATTTTGACACTCGCAATACGGTTTACAGCCCCAATCCGGGCATTCACTGGGGCATGGCGCTGGAGGGCCAGACTTTATTTGTACCGATTGCCGATACGGATCGCCCTTTCCCCGGGTACACCGCCAGACCGGGGCTTTATGCGTTAGACATTAATACCGGCAAAAGGCTCTGGGCGAGTCAGGTGACCCGTGGTTGTGAGCTAAAAGGACAGCAGTCGTCCAGTTTTGGCCTGCAAGCCATGCGTGACCAAGGTTCCGCTGGCGCCGAAGGGGAACAGGAAAAACCTTGTTCGTTCCACTTCAGTTTGTCCGCTGCAGTGACTGCGACGGACGGATTGGTGTTTGCTGGCGGGCTTGACGGTATCTTGCGTGCTTACGATTCGGCGTCAGGCACAGTGGTTTGGCAAACCGATACCGCCAAAAGCTTTCAGACCGTCAACGGTGTAGAAGGCCACGGTGGTGCCATCGATGTGGACGGCCCGGTGCTGGGCAACGGAATGTTATTCATTCACTCTGGCTACAGCATGTTTGGTCAACTGCCCGGAAATGTGCTGTTGGGCTATGAAGTGGCTGAGTAGAGACATTGTGTAGTGACGGAATAGACATAAGGCGCTAACGGTAAGACATAAACCAAGACTTTTCATGGGGCACATTGATATCTGTTTTTTTTGTGTAATACTGCGGCGCTGACGAGAGCGGAGTGAACCATGTTTTCTATTTCTAATTATAAAAAAGCGCAAGACCAACGTATCAGAGCAACAAAATCGTTAATTTTTATGTCCCTCATCGGTATCGGCGGGGGGCTTGGTGGGGGAGTGCAAGCTGCCGAGTCTTCACCCCAAGCCACAGACCTTGATGAAATGACGGTCACCGCCAGACGGGATCCTGAAGCAAAAAACAATCTTATTGGCCAGGTGAGTCAGGTCAGTGCCGAAGATATACAGACATTGGGCCATACCCACATACAGGAACTGGCGGTGCGCATCCCCGGTGTCTGGTTGAGCCGGGGTAATGGTCAGGAACTGTTGGCCGCGGTGCGCTCGCCGGTGTATACCGGCGCGGGCAGCTGTGGCGAAGTCCTGATTGCTGAAAATGGCATTCCCATTCGCCCCAGTGGCCTGTGTAACGTCAATCAATTGTTCGAGGTCAATACCGAACAGGCGGGCGCTCTTGAAGTGTGGCGTGGCGCGGGCACGGTCTTTTATGGATCCAATGCGGTCCACGGCGTCATCAACTCTCTGTCACCCGCCATGAACCAGTCCTACCTGGCGTTGGAAACGGGGCCGCACGATTATTATCGGTCGAAGATGGCCTGGGGTACGGTCGCTGGCGCGCACCAGTGGCAGGTGGATGCCAACGGCGTGAGTGACGGCGGGCTGAAAGACGATGCCGGCTACGATCAACAGAAACTGAGCGTGCAACAACGCTGGCAGGGTGAAACCCTGGACCTCCACTCCACCCTTTCCATGGTCAATTTAAACCAGGAAACCGCCGGTTACATCACCGGGGAAAAAGCCTACGAAGAGGCCGGCTGGAAAGACAACCCCAACCCGGAAGCCTTTCGGGATGCGCAGGCGGTTCGTTTGGCCACCACGCTCATCAAGCAAATCGATGAGGACTCTTCGTGGCGTTTTTCACCCTATGCCCGCTACAGCGACATGCGTTTCCTGCAACATTACCTGCCGGGCCAGCCGATCGAGGAAAACGGTCAGGAGAGCGCGGGCTTTTTGTTGAATTATCAAACCGCGCTGAATGAGCCGTGGCAACTTTGGGCCGGTGTGGATGGCGAATGGGCCAGCATGAATGTGCAAGAGTCGCAGGCAGAAGCCTTTTTTAGCCCGGATAATGCTCGCTATGTAGGTCAGCACTACGATTTCGAGGTGACCAGTGTGCAGCTGGCCACGTTTGTGAATGTCGAGTGGCACTGGCGTCCGGAAGCGGCTGTTGAGGCGGGGATACGCTGGGAGACTCTGTCTTACGATTATGACAACCAATTGCTTGACGGCAGCACCCAGGATGATGGCTCTGCGTGCGAGAGCGAGACCGGTGACTGCCGCTATTACCGCCCGGAAGATCAAAAAAACCGGTTTTCCAATCTCAGTGCTCAGTTGGGTGGCCGCTATCAGTTGAGTGATCAGTGGGTGGTTTATGGGCGGCTGGCACGTGCTTTTCGTGCCCCCCAAATCAATGAGCGCTATCGCCTGTTGACCGGGCAGAGCGTCGATCAGTTTGATGAGAAAACCATCGACAGTGCGGAATTGGGGCTGCGTTATCACGCTCACACGTTTTCGGCGGAATTGAGTGGCTACGTCATGGAAAAGCAGGATGAAGTGCTGAAGGCCTCCAACAATCGCACCGTGGGGGATGCGGAAACCCGCCATCGCGGGGTGGAGTTACAGCTGGGGTATGCGATTTCACCTCAGTGGAGCCTTGCGGCGGTGGCGGCATGGTCGAAACATACGGTGGAGTCCGCCAGCCTGCTCAATAGCCAAGACCTTGCCGGTAATGTGATGGATACGGCGCCAGAGTGGCTCGGCAGCCTGCAATTGAGGTATCAGCCTTCAGATCCCTGGTGGTTTGAGCTGGAGACGGTCTATATGGACGATTATTATCTGGATGCCGAAAACGAACACGAGTACGAAGGCCATACCTTGCTAAACGCCATGGCTAAATACCAGTGGACGCCGCAGTGGAGCGCTCGTTTGCGACTGCACAATGTGACCGATGAACGCTACGCTGAGCGGGGCGATTACGCGTTTGGCAGCTATCGCTATTTCACCGGTGAGAACCGCGCCGCGTACCTGGAAGTCCGTCACGATTTTTGAGGGTTGCAGGGGAGGGGCGACCGGTAGAGGCTATTGCTTGTCCCGGTACTGCCCCGGTGTGATTCCTTGCCACTTCTTGAACGCGCGATAGAACGCGCTCGGCTCGGTAAAGCCTAACAGATAGGCGATGTCGGTGATGGTTAATTGCGGCTGGCGCAAATAATCCAGCGCCAGATCGTTGCGTGTCTGGTCGAGCACTTCCTGGTAGCTGGTCTGTTCGCTGGCTAGCCGCCGTTGCAGTGTGCGCTGGCTGATGCCTAACTTTTCCGCCACACTGGCCCGGTCGGGTTCCTGACCTTGCAGGGAGGTGGCGATCAAGGATGCCACTTTCAGTGTTAGGGTGTTGCCGGGGTTGCGAGCCTGGATGATTTTTTCGGCGCGCTGCTGCATCAAACTGAGCAGCTCGAGGCTCGCGTGCGGGATGGCGATGCTTTCCAGCGCACGCGGGAAGCGAATCACGTTCTTGGCTTGCCCAAATTGAACCGGGCACTGGAAAAAATCCGTAAAATTCTCCGGGCGTGCAGGCTTGGGCAAGCAAAGTTCGACCGTGTTGGGGGTGTAGGCGGGGCCTACCAGCCAGCGACCAAGCATCAGGTTGGCCGCTAACAAAGCACAGCTGCGCACCGTAGAGATCGCTGCCTCCGGGTTAACCGGTTGGTACTCAATTGCGATGTGTTGCCCGTGGCGCGAAATGGTGAAGACGCCGCCTTCTCCAGCGGAGCGTTGGTAGACCTCCATCGCGTCAATGGCGTCGCCAATGGTGCGGCTGTTCATGGCAATATAGCCGGCGAGGTTAAAACTCGCCGGCTGGCTTTGGCGGGCAAAGGTCAGAGGAAAACTGTCATCCCGAGTGGCTTCCATGGCCAGTTGCCAGAGGCGTTCCTGACAGGCAAAGTCAATGCGATTCTCCGGCCGTTGCAGTTGGCTGGGATCAATGCCGGCTTTCAGCAGCAGTCCATCGGTGTGTTCTATCCCGGACTGGCGAAGGGCCTGAACCAGCGTTTGTGTGATGCTGACGCTGACCTCAAGGCCGGAATCTGAAGCGGTGTGTGTGGTGTCCATCAGCGCCAGTGTTTTTCCCACGCATCCATGACGCGACGCGGATACCAGTATTGCCCATAGCTGCCGTTGTAGCGGGCAAGGGCATCCATTAGCCGGCCGTTGGTCTTGTTCAGGTAATGTTTGAGAATGGTGCAACCGTAGGTCAAATTGGTTTCGACATCGGTGAGATTGTCTTCGGGGTGACCAATTTCATCTTTCCAGAAAGGCATGACCTGCATCATGCCCTGAGCCCCGACACTGGAAATGGCGAAGCGATTGAAGTGGCTTTCCACTTCAATCAGTGCCAGCACGATTTCCGGTTGCAGCCCTGCGCGAGTCGCAGCCCGGTGTATACGCTGCAGCAGATCCATACGCTCTTCCGGATCTTTGATGAATTTACCGAGATTGTCGCGCTTGGAAACCAGCCAGACTTCAGCCTCAAAGCGGTCTTCGAAACTGTCGCTGTTTTCAATGGCGTGTTTTAACAGCTCTCGCAACTCATCATCCACGGGCTGGGCCTGCTCGGTTGCAGACACCCCGCTGGACACCATCAACGCCATAAACGTCATGAGCTTGAAGAGCGATGAGAGCCGTAAAAACACTGCCATGCCCCTTTGTTACAGAGCCTTAACGTTAGACTGCAAGGTCGTGAGCAGCTCAGTCAGGACGACCTCTTGCTTGTCGGCGTCGCGACGTCCTTTGTACTCAACCGTACCGGCTTCAAGGCCGCGATCACCCACCACCACGCGATGGGGAATGCCCATCAATTCGGTGTCGGCGAGCATGACGCCTAGACGGGCTTTTTCTTCGTCCATAAACAGTACGTCGTAGCCGGCGGCAGTCAATTGCTCGTAGAGCTCTTCGCATTTCGCTCGCACGGCCTCGGACTTGTGCATGTTGATCGGAATCAAAGCAATCTGGAACGGGGCGATGGCTTCCGGCCAAATGATGCCGTTGTCATCGAAGTTTTGTTCAATGGCGGCGGCCACCACACGGCTGACACCAATACCGTAACAGCCCATGGTCATCACTTGTTCTTTGCCGTTTTCGTCCAGAACCGTCGCGCGCATGGCTTCACTGTATTTGGTGCCGAGCTGGAAAATATGACCCACTTCAATACCGCGTTTGATTTCCAGTGTACCTTTGCCGCAGGGACTTGGGTCACCCACGACCACGTTGCGCAGGTCGGCGGTGTCAGCCAAAGGCAGGTCGCGTTCCCAGTTCACACCGGTCAGGTGGTAACCGTCCTTGTTGGCGCCACAGGCAAAGTCAGCAACGACTGCAGCACTGCGATCAACCAAAACCGGAATCTTCAGGCCGACAGGACCGATAGAACCGGGGCTGCAGTTGAGGGTTTCCTGGATTTTTGCGTCGGGTGCAAAGGTCAGGGGCGAGGCCACGCCGACGAGCTTTTCAGCCTTAAGTTCATTCAGTTCGTGGTCGCCGCGCAGAACCAGCGCCACCAGCCCCTGATTGCCGGCCTCATCCTCTTCCCCCAGTACAATGAGGGTTTTCAGCACCTGTTTGGGTGAAACTTCCAGACTTTTGGAGACTTCGTCAATGGTGTTCTGCCCGGGAGTGGCCACTTTAGTCATCTCCTGGGTAGGCGATGGGCGCTCGTCAGTGGGCGCAACGGCCTCGGCCAGCTCGACGTTGGCGGCGTAGTCACTGGCGGTGCTGAAGGCGATGTCGTCCTCACCGCTGTCGGCCAGAACGTGGAACTCGTGGGAGCTGGAGCCGCCAATTGAGCCGGTATCCGCCAGCACCGGACGAAAGTCCAGACCGATACGGTTAAACACTTTGCAGTAGGCGCTGTGCATCCGGTCGTAGGTGTCCTGCAGACACGATTGCTGCAGGTGGAAAGAGTAGGCGTCCTTCATGGTGAATTCGCGGGCGCGCATGATGCCAAAGCGGGGGCGAACTTCATCCCGGAATTTGGTCTGAATTTGATAGAAGTTGGCGGGCAGCTGTTTGTAGCTTCTCAGTTCATTGCGAATCAGGTCCGTAATGACCTCTTCGTGGGTGGGGCCGAGGCAAAAACGGTTGTCATGACGATCGGTGATGCGCAGCAGCTCAGGCCCGTATTGTTCCCAGCGGCCCGATTCTTGCCAGAGCTCAGAAGGCTGTACCACGGGCATCAGTACTTCCTGAGCGCCGGCGCGGTCCATCTCTTCCCGGACAATCGCTTCTACTTTGCGGAACACCCGCAAGCCCATCGGCAGCCAGGTGTAGAGGCCGGATGCTAACTGGCGCACCATGCCTGAACGCAGCATGAGCTGGTGGCTGACGGCAACGGCGTCAGAGGGGTTTTGCTTGAGGGTGGCAATGAGAAAACGGCTAGCGCGCATGGTATGTGTGCATCTCTTACTGAGTTGAATGGATCAGTGCTTATAGACCAGTGATCAATAGATCTAGGTTTCATCGATTAAGGGGGGTATTCTAATGGTGTTGTTAAGTTGGGGAAAGGAGGAAACCTGATATGTCGGAACTTGACGTGAAGTTGAAGTTTGAGCTCGACCCTCAATTGTTGAGCGAGAGTGTGATTTTGGGGGAATTCCCCCTGTCACTGGTGTTGATGAGTCGAGACGCCAATTATCCGTGGTGTATTTTGGTGCCAAGGCGCAAAGGGGTCTATGCCATTCATCATTTGGCGGAAGAGGATCGGCAGCAGTTAATGCGGGAGTCTTGTCATCTGGCGGAAGTGATGGCGGACTTGTTCGTCCCGGATCGAATGAACGTGGGTGCGCTGGGTAATGTCGTGCCGCAATTGCATATGCACCACGTGGCCCGCTTTAAAGGCGATCCGGCCTGGCCGAGACCGGTTTGGGGGGCACTGGAGCCCAAGCCCTTTACCGAGGACGAGTTGAAGGAGCGGGTGTCCAGATTGCGCAGTGCGCTGGCCGGTGAAGAGTTTACCGTGCTGGACTAGGGGCGGCCGCTCTCAAGAGGGGGGGGCAATCTCAAGCGGGAGCGCTCCCGGGTTGGGGGAAACCCCAAAAAAAACCGCACTGACAAGTGCGGTTTTTTGGTTTTAAGCGAGGCTGGCTGGCTTACATTGCCATGTCTTTCAGCTTTTTCAGCGGGCGAATTTTTACCTGAACGCTGGCTGGCTTGGCGGCCACGTCCATGAGTTCACCTGGCTTAAAGGGGTTCGGTACGTTTTTGCGGGCTTTTTTGGCTGGCTTCTTCACAGCGCTGACTTTCAGCAGGCCTGGCAGTACGAACTCGCCAACGGCACGTTTTTTAATGTGCCCTTCGATGATATCACTCAGTTCATCCAGAACACTTTGCACTTGCTTTTTGGTCAGCTCGGTATTTTCTGCAATTTCAGCCAGCATTTGAGTTTTGGTGTAGCGCTCTTTGACGGCTTTAATTTTCTTTTCAGCTGCCGGTGCGGCTTTCTTTGCGGGGGCTTTCTTTTTGGCGGGTGCTTTACGAGCGGCCATAACTAAGTTCCTTTTGTTTGTAATGGTGATTTTATTGTTCGCCCGAGGGGCACAAAAAAGCCTTTATTTATAGGCTTAAATGACGCGGCTAAACCGCTGATGCTATGTATATAGGATAAGTGGGGTACTGGCAACCCAAAAGTCGTAAAAAACACGGTTTTTTAAGGTTTTTCAGGGTAGAGGGCCCGGTAGCGTATGCTGGTTGATGTTTTTTCGGGCTGGTCCCGGGAGCGGTGTTCAACAGAGTGGCGAGGGGGAGGCTTTAGGATAATGTCCGCATAGACGGCTCAACGGGTTTGGCTGTGCCGATCAGGCGCCGGGAAAAACAGCGAGAAAACAACAGATTCATCTGGGTGGGGTTGTGATTAAGGCGGCAACACGACACGTGAACAAAGGCGGTTAGAAGGGTTTCATTTTCACGGTGCATTCGGGTGTGTGGGAGCTGATGTAAGCCGAGTTCGTGGCAGCGGTGTTGCTTATTCGACAATAGAGATGGTGACCTGAGAGGACCGAAATTCGAGTCGCGTCGACTAGTCAAAGGCGCCGGGGTGGCCGGACCGTGCCCGCCGGTTGCGGTGGTCGCCACAAGCGTCTCAAGGCTCTGTCTCAGCGTGCCCTGGCTGCAGCGCATAAACCCTGTGGGTTCACCATCTTTAACCTCTGCCCCATGCTGGGGTATAATGCCCGGTTTTGGTAGGTCTCCCCCCTGTTTGTCGGTTGCTGGCATGGTATGCCAGGTGGAATGAGGTAAGAAGTATGCCGATTTATGAGTATGAATGTCGTGCTTGTGAGCATGAGCTGGAAGCTCTCCAGAAGATGAGTGATGCCGCTTTAACGGAGTGTCCGTCCTGCGGAGAAGCCCAATTGCGCAAAAAAGTTTCCGCAGCGGGCTTTCGTCTGGCTGGCGGTGGCTGGTATGAGACGGACTTCAAGTCCGGTGGTAAGAAGAAAAATCTGGCGGGTGATTCTGCTTCAAGCGCGGCTTCCAGTACCGGATCCGCTGCAGGATCCTCGGCCAAAAGTAGTTCAGGGGCAGCCAGCTAACGGGCAGCTCTTGAATTTGACCTTTTATTAGACAGTTATTACATAGGAAAGTACTTATGCGCACCCAGTATTGTGGCGCTTTGAATGCCTCTTTTATTGATCAGGAAGTCACCCTCTGTGGATGGGTTGATCGTCGCCGTGATCATGGTGGGGTGATCTTCATCGATCTGCGGGATCGGGATGGCATCGTGCAGGTGGTTTTTGACCCGGATGCAAAAGAAAACTTTGAAACCGCTGACAAGGTGCGCAGTGAGTATGTTCTTCAGGTTAAAGGACGGGTTCGCGCGCGTTCAGAAGCCACCGTCAACCCGAATATGCCCACCGGTGAGGTGGAGGTGTACGGTCTTGAGGTGACAATCCTCAACAGCGCTGAAACGACGCCTTTCCCATTGCACGATAAAACCGTGGGTGAGGAAGTTCGTCTCAAATATCGCTATGTGGATCTGCGTCGTCAGGAAATGCAGGAGCGTCTGCGTTTCCGCTCTAAAGTGACCAATTCGATTCGCAATTTTCTGGATGACAATGGCTTTCTGGACATTGAAACCCCCATCTTGACCCGGGCGACCCCGGAAGGCGCTCGTGATTATCTGGTGCCATCCAGAACTCACGAAGGGAAGTTCTTTGCTCTGCCACAATCGCCGCAGCTGTTTAAGCAGTTGCTGATGGTGTCCGGCTTTGATCGTTACTACCAGATTGCCAAATGTTTCCGCGACGAAGATTTGCGTGCAGATCGCCAGCCAGAATTTACCCAGATCGATATTGAGACCTCATTCATGAGCGATGAGCAAATCATGTCGGTCACGGAGCAGATGATCCGCAAGCTGTTCAGTGAGCTGAAAGGTGTGGAGCTGGGTGAGTTCCCGCGTATGCCATACGCCGAAGCGATGCAGAAATACGGCTCGGATAAGCCCGATATGCGCATCCCTCTGGAGTTAGTGGAAATTAAGGATTTGCTGGCCGACATCGACTTTAAAGTGTTTGCTGGTCCGGCCAATGACCCCAAGTGCCGCGTAACGGCGTTGAAGGTGACCGGCGGTGCGGCCATTTCCCGCAAGCAAATTGACGATTACACCAAGTACGTCGGTATATACGGTGCGAAGGGTCTGGCCTGGATTAAGGTCAATGAGATCGAAAAGGGCGTTGAGGGTTTGCAGTCGCCGATCATCAAATTCCTGGGCGACGACGTCACCATGCAGGTGATGGAGCGCACCGGTGCTCAAAACGGCGACATCGTGTTCTTTGGGGCGGATACCATCAAAGTGGTTACCGAAGCTCTGGGTGCGCTGCGCTGCAAAATTGGTGAGGATCTGGAATTGTACACTTGTGAGTGGGCGCCTTTGTGGGTTGTCGACTTCCCAATGTTCGAGGCCATTGAAGGCGGTGTGACTTCTTTGCACCACCCGTTCACCGCACCGTCCTGTTCAGCACAAGAGTTGGAGCAGAATCCTCTGGCAGCATTGTCCCAGGCTTACGATATGGTCCTTAATGGCTGTGAGCTGGGTGGGGGTTCTGTTCGTATTCACAACCAATCCATGCAGCAGGCGGTTTTCCGTGTGTTGGGCATTGGTGAAGAAGAGCAGCGTGAAAAGTTTGGTTTCCTGTTGGACGCCCTTCAGTACGGCGCACCACCGCACGGTGGTTTGGCGTTTGGCCTGGATCGCCTGATTATGTTGATGACCGGCGCCAGCTCTATTCGTGATGTGATTGCCTTCCCGAAAACCCAGACGGCGGCGTGTGTGCTGACCGATGCGCCGGGGCAGGTGGATAACACGCAATTGCGTGAGCTGAACATCCGCGTGAAAAAGAAAGAAGTCAGCGCATAAGTGCTGTTAACCATTGCGTGAGTAATGCAGAAAGCCGGCTCAAATGGGTCGGCTTTTAAGAAAGTACTGAACGGGAGGCTGTGGGCGCGGAAAGGCGTTTGAGCCTCCCGTTTTACTGTCAGCGTCTCGGATAAAGACAACCGGAGGATTTTATGGCCGGTCACAGTAAGTGGGCCAATATTCGTCATCGCAAAGCGGCACAAGATGCCAAGCGCGGTAAAATTTTCACCAAGTTGATTCGCGAGCTGGTGGTTGCCGCCAAAGGTGGGGCTGACCCCGCGGATAACCCGCGTTTACGAGCGGCAGTGGACAAAGCTCTGGCCGCTAACATGAAGCGCGATACCGTGGATAAGGCCATTGCCCGCGGTGCAGGAAATGCCGATGGCGATAACTACGATGAGCTGACCTACGAGGGGTATGCTCCCGGTGGTGTGGCCATTTTGGTGGAATGCATGACCGACAATCGAAACCGGACGGTTTCCGATGTGCGCCACGCTTTTACCAAGCGCGGCGGCAATCTGGGCACGGATGGTTCGGTCGCTTATCTGTTTACCCGCCAGGGGCAAATCTTCTTTTCGGATATCGATGAAGACACCTTGATGGAAGCGGCACTGGAGGTCGGTGCTGAAGATGTTGAAATGTTGGACGGCGGTGGGGCGTTGGTGACCACGGCTTTTGAAGATTTTCTGGCCGTCAAAGACGGATTGCAGGCACGAGGGCTCATGCCGGACAGTGCCGAGGTCAGTATGGAAGCGTCGGTCAAGGTGCCGCTGGACGCTGAAGCCTCAGAAAAAGTGATGGCGATGGTGGATGCGCTGGAAGACCTGGACGATGTACAGAATGTGTACACCAATGCTGAGTTTGATGAGTCGGCGTTCGGGGAGTGACCGGCAAGCGCAGTGAGGTGAAATAGCCTTGCTGCGCATCAGGTAAATAGCAGGGAGACGTACGGGCCCGGAGTCCGTTCGTTTCCGGTCAGTTCTTTCTTGACCTCCCTTCGGTTTAGCGACACACTAACCACTGGATGAAAAAACAGTATTAAGGTGTGGCCACCTATGGCGCTCATATTGGGGATTGACCCCGGCTCAATCAAGACCGGCTTTGGTATCATCAATCACGTGGGATCCCAGTATGAATACATCAGCAGTGGTGTCATTCGAATTCCCAGTCTCAGCCTGCCAGAGCGTTTGAAAATTATTTTTGATTCGGTCACTGAAATTATTGAAGAATACTGCCCCCAGGAGATGGCCATTGAACATGTGTTTATGGCCAAGAGTGCCGGCTCGGCGCTTAAGTTGGGGCAGGCGCGAGGCGCTGCCATTGTGGCGGCAGTGAATCAGAACCTGGCGGTGTCAGAATACGAAGCCAAAAAGATTAAGCAGTCTGTGGTGGGAAATGGTGCAGCGGATAAGCGGCAAATGCAGCATATGGTGAAAGTGCTGCTGAAATTGCCGTCGGAGCCCCAGGAGGATGCCGCAGACGCACTGGGTGTGGCCATCTGTCATGCCAACAGTCAGCAACACCTTATTAAAATCGCGACGGCCAAGAGTTTTCGTCGTGGGCGTATGGTGTAAAGCCCTTTAGGGTAAAGCGTTTAATAGTTTCCCCCATGAAGAAGCCTTTATCGGTTTATAACGGCTTTATAAAGGTATTTAAATAACTGCGTCCTCAGCGGGATATGTGGCTGCTGGGGTGCCGATAGAAGGGCTCGGTGATTATGATTGGACGTCTCCAGGGACAGCTTGTAGAGAAGCAGGCGCCAGAGATTCTGGTGGATGTGAATGGTGTAGGCTATGAAGTTTTGGTGCCTATGACGACCCTGTATCAGCTGCCGGAAGTTGGCGGTCGGGTGACCTTGTCGATTCATTTCGCTGTCAGTGAAAACTCACAGGCTTTATATGGGTTTTACGATAAAAAAGACCGTGAGCTGTTTCGGACGTTAATCAAGGTCAGCGGTGTGGGGCCAAAAATGGCGCTGGCCATCCTCTCGGGTATGGAAACCGATGAGCTGGTGAGCTGTGTCATGGGAGACAAGGTGTCCGCTCTGGTGAAAGTCCCCGGGGTGGGTAAGAAAACAGCCGAGCGACTGATTATTGAATTGCGCGATAAATTGAAAACCTGGCAGGTGGCACATTCACCTCTGGCCGACATGGAGGCGGCCAGTCAGCCGGCAGTGGCCGACAACACCAGCGATATCGTGTCCGAGGCTGAAAGCGCGCTGGTGTCTCTGGGGTACAAACCCGTGGAGGCGAGCAAAATGGTGGCAAATGTTTTAATGGCCAATACGGTGACGCGCAGCGAAGAATTAATTCGTTTATCCTTGCGAAGCCTGTCTCTGGCTTAATCGTTCTGACTTAATCCCCATGGCTTTATGGTTCTCAGTGACGGGTTCAGGTGACTGGTTCAGGTGGCTGGTTCAGGTGACGAGGCAAGGCAGAATCCATTGACAAAGAAGATCCCAGACAATGATTGAAAAAGACCAGTTTGCCGCCACAGAGCGGGTGATCAGTGCGGAGCCTCGGGTGATGGAGGATGTCCAGGATCGTGCGGTGCGCCCCAAAAGTCTCAGTGAATATGTCGGCCAGCCGGTCGTGCGCGAACAGATGGAAATCTTCATTCAGGCCGCTAAAGGCCGTTCGGAAGCGCTGGATCATACTCTGGTGTTTGGCCCGCCGGGATTGGGTAAAACCACACTGGCCAATATCATTGCCAACGAAATGGAGGTTGATCTTAAGACCACTTCTGGCCCGGTATTGGAGAAGGCGGGTGATCTGGCGGCTCTGATGACCAACCTTGAGCCCGGCGACGTGCTGTTTATTGATGAAATCCACCGCCTCAGCCCGAACGTGGAGGAAGTGCTTTATCCCGCGATGGAAGATTATCAGCTGGATATCATGATTGGCGAGGGGCCGGCCGCCCGTTCCATCAAGTTGGACCTGCCGCCGTTTACGCTGGTGGGGGCAACCACTCGAGCGGGCTTGTTGACCTCGCCGTTGAGAGACCGCTTTGGCATCGTGCAGCGTCTGGAGTTTTATAACGTCGCTGACCTGACCCATATTGTGACTCGTTCAGCGGGGTTAATGGGGGTGCAGATTGATGAGCAGGGGGCGTTTGAGGTGGCGCGTCGCTCCAGGGGAACCCCTCGAATTGCCAATCGCCTGTTGCGCCGTGTGCGGGATTTCGCCCAGGTCAAAGGCGATGGGGCAATCGGTCAAACGATTGCGGATCAGGCGCTGAATATGTTGAACGTCGATGAGCGAGGCTTTGATCACATGGACCGCCGGTTGCTGCTGGCCATGATTGAAAAGTTTTCCGGGGGGCCGGTTGGGGTCGAGAGCCTGGCTGCTGCGATCAGTGAGGAGCGCGACACCATTGAGGATGTTCTGGAGCCCTATTTGATTCAGCAGGGTTATATGGCTCGCACACCCCGCGGGCGTATGGTAACGGCGATGGCCTATGAACATTTTGGGTTTGATTTGCCCAAGCGTTTTCAGGACGAAGGATAAGTCGTACACTAATGTAACTTTGTACCATCATTCACTGTTACGTTGCCGATCATTCAACTATGACCCACTCTCCAGTACCACAGGCAAATTCTCCATTGTCAGACGTTCAAGTATCCGGAACCCTCTTTCAGCTGCCGTTGCGCGTTTATATAGAAGACACTGACGCCGGCGGTATCGTGTACTACGTCAATTATCTGAAATACATGGAGCGGGCACGCACCGAATGGATGCGAAGCTTTGGCTTTGAAAAGCCGGCGATTCTCGATGAGGGTAAATTGTTTGTGGTCCACTCGGCAAATGTTCAATATTTACGCCCGGCTTTGCTGGATGATGAGTTGACGGCAACTGCGCAGATGAGTAAGTTGGCCCGCAGTTATTTGATCTTTTCACAGACGATTGAGCGCCAGGGGGAACCCATTTGCCGCGGCGACATCAAAGTGGCGTGTGTGGATCAGGGAACAATGAAGCCAGCGGCCATTCCTCAGGCGATTCGAGACGTGCTCAAGTCTTCGGGGACCGCCGATTAGGTTTTCGGAAGTGACTGAGCCTTTGTAAGTCTGGACCTTATGCCGCTGCCGGCTCTTTGGGGCAGCGCCAAGCCAAACCCATGTTGTCCGGTGATGGTGCGCGTCAGGCTGGTCTTGTGCACTGGTCCAGTCTGTCCGTCCATGGCAAGCATGACTGCTTGAGAGGATAAGCGCTCAAACTGAGCAAAAAACAAGCTGGACAAAAATTAAACTGAGCAAACCAAGTCAAACCAGAGACATTATAAGCAGCGAGTGTTCGCAGTCATTATCGTACCTGTATGACCTCCCTTCTTGATGATTGAACAAGGAAATTGTGGCCATGGCCGAGAGTGAATCTTTATCCATTATTAGTCTGATCATTAATGCCAGCCTGCTGGTGCAGCTCGTCATGTTGCTATTGTTTATGGCTTCGGTGGTGTCCTGGATGATGATCCTCCAGCGAGGGCATTACCAGCGCCAGGCTAAGAATTCATTTCACCAATTCGAAAAGAAATTCTGGTCGGGCGGCGACCTTGGCCAGCTTTATCGTGACGGTAATCAGCGGGCGAGCACACACCCCATTGACGGTGTCGAGAACATCTTTCGGGAAGGCTTTAAGGAGTTTAGTCGGCAGCGCCAGCAGGGACGCAGTGATCCGGATGTTGTGATGGAAGGTATTCAGCGTGCCATGCGGGTTGCCCTGGCTCGTGAAGAGGAAAAGCTGGAAGCCAACCTGCCCTTTTTGGCAAGTGTGGCCTCCGTCAGTCCTTACATTGGTTTGTTCGGCACGGTGTGGGGGATTATGAACTCGTTCCGGGGTCTGGCGAATGTGCATCAGGCCACCCTGGCGACCGTTGCACCGGGTATTTCCGAGGCGCTGGTGGCTACGGCCATGGGGCTGTTTGCAGCCATTCCTGCTGTTTTGGCCTATAACCGCTATTCCGCCAATGCAGAATCGCTGGTGAATAACTATGAGACATTTGCTGAAGAGTTTACGGCGTACCTGCACCGTCAGGTTCACAGTGATTCCGGGTCTCGCTAACTGGGATGCTTGCTTTGGCGAGCACTGCAGTTTACGAGCACTTGAATACACAGCATGATGAGAGAATAGCGGTATGTTGCGTCGCAAGGTGAAGAAAAAACCCATGGCTGAAATCAATGTGGTGCCCTACATTGACGTGATGCTGGTATTGTTGATTGTGTTTATGGTGACTGCGCCATTGTTAATGCAGGGCGTAAAAGTTGAGTTGCCTGCAGCACCCTCTGCGCCATTGGATGATAAGCAGGAAGAGCCGCTGATTGTGTCGGTGGATGCGAAGGGGCAATATTTTATTAATTTGGGTAAAGACCAAAAGCAGGCGAAACCCCTGAAAGAAATTTCCGATACAGTGGCGAAGATCTTGCGTCAGAAGCCCGGCACACAGGTTCTGGTGTGGGGTGACACGGCGGTAGATTACGGCGTAGTTGTGGCCATGATGACCGCTTTGCAGGGAGCTGGCGCACCGTCCGTTGGCTTGGTCACAGAGCCTCCCGAGTTGTAGGCCTGATTGATGATGCCTGCTGCGGTTAAAATGTCGGATAAAAGTTATTTCCTGCCTGTGGTGATCAGTGTTCTGATGCACGGGATTCTTCTCGTCCTGGTGGTGTGGGGCTGGGAGTCAGCTGAATTGCCAAAACAAAAAATGACGCCTCGCTATGTGGAGGCCACTCTGGTCACCATCAAGCCCAAAACGGTTCAACAGGCCGCGCCCAAACCCAAGCCCAAAGTGGTGGATATGGCCGCCAAGCGTAAAGAGCAGCAACGCTTGCAGCAAGCGGCTGAAAAAAAGCGCCTGGCTCAGCAAAAGGCTGAACGGGAGCGGTTGAGGAAGCTGGCAGAAGAAAAGGCTCGAAAAGAAAAAGAGAAAAAAGCCAAGGAGCAGGCCGACAAAGAGCGCCTCGCCAAGCAGCGTCAGGAGCAGGAGCGCAAACGACAGCAGGAGCAGCAGCGCCAGAAAGAAGCCGCGTTTAATGATGCCCTTAAGGAAGAGGAAGCGTTACTGGCCGCTCAGGAAGATGAAGTCACTGCGCAAAGTTATGTTGCCCTGATGGCACAAAGGATAGAGCAAAACTGGAGCCGCCCGCCCTCTGCCCGCAACGGTATGAAATGTGAGTTAGCCATACAGCTTATACCTACCGGTGAAGTGATCAATGTGACCGTTGTGAAAAGTAGTGGCAACAGTGCTTTTGACCGGGCCGCGGAGCAGGCTGTGAAAAAAATCGGCCGTTTTGACGAGTTGAAAAAAGTTGAACCCGACGTGTTTGAGCGGTACTTCCGCCAGGTTACCCTGGTCTTTAACCCTCAGGATCTCAGGTTGTAAGCGCAGCTGATGAATGTAAGCCGCTCGGTTGCGACCCTCTTTGTGTATCGAGTGGCGGGTGTGTGGTGAGCGCTTGCTTCTGCTGCTAAGCTGTTGCAACGTTGGGTGGGGTTTGCCTGCGAGGCATGGGGTTTATCACCATGACCGGGTTACTATTTAATGTTAGGGGTTGAAAGAATGATACGCGCAACAAGATTTACCATTGTGCTGGCTTGGTTTATGGGAATGGCCTCGCTGGCAAAGGCGGAGTTGACCATCGAAATTACACAGGGGATGGACAACCCAACTCCGATTGCGGTGGTGCCGGTAGCCTGGTCGGGCCCTTCATTAAATGAAAATATCAGTGATATTGTCGAGGCGGACCTGCGCCGCAGCGGGCAGTTCAGGCCGGTTCCCAAATCGGACATGTTATCCTTTCCGCGGACGGAGGCAGATGTTTTTTTTCGTGACTGGAGTGTGCTTGGCTCGGAATACCTGGTCATCAGTCGGCTAAGCAGTACCCCGGAAGGCGGTTACTCGCTGGACTTTGAGCTGTTTGATGTGTTGTCGCAAAAGAAGGTTTTGCAGCGTAACGTAAAGGGCGGCAGTCGCAGCTTGCGGGACTTGGCGCATGCGACCAGCGATGCGGTCTATGAAGCGGTCACCGGGATACGCGGTGCTTTTTCCACCAAGATGATTTATGTCGAAGGCTTCGGCAATGAGAAGTTTCGTCTGATGCTGTCCGATGCTGATGGCATGCGTGAGCGTTTACTTCTGGAGTCAAAACAGCCCATCATGTCTCCAGTCTGGTCGCCGGACGGCAAGCAGGTTGCTTATGTCTCTTTTGAGACCGGGCGCCCGGCGATTTTTCGTCAGGTTCTTGCTACCGGTGAGCGCCAACAGCTGACTAACTTTAGAGGTTTGAATGGTGCGCCGGCCTGGTCACCTGATGGTAAACAGTTGGCGATGGTGTTGTCCAAAGACGGTAATCCCGAAATTTACACGTTAGATGTTGCCAGTGGACGGTTCACTCGTATTACCCGACACTTCGCGATTGATACCGAGCCGAGCTGGACGAAAGATGGAAAAGGTCTCATTTTTACTTCCGATCGGGGGGGGAAGCCCCAAATTTACCAAGTAACGCTTGCCAGTCACCGTATAGAGCGCTTAACCTTCGAGGGTGATTACAACGCCAGGGCGCGGATTTCTCCGGACGGTAAAACGCTGGTGATGGTCCATCGTTACAATGGGGTGTTTCATATTGCCACTCAAGATTTAGCGAGTGGCGATCTTCGCATCTTGACGGAGACTCAACTGGACGAGTCTCCCAGTATCGCACCTAATGGAGCAATGTTGATGTATGCGACAAAGTACCAGGGTAAAGGCATACTTGCTGCGGTGTCTCTTGATGCAGGGGTAAAATTTAGGCTGCCGTCCAAGCAAGGAGACGTTCGGGAGCCAAGTTGGTCACCTTATTATTAAAAATATGCTATAAGGTTGTTGGAATTTAGATCGGGTTATATGCTGTAATATGATCCAGATTTGGCCAAGACTAGATTAATGATTAAACGATTATACCACTAGGAGTTCATTATGCTTTCCACAGGATTGAAGCAAAGCCTTACCCTTGCTCTGGTTATGGCGGCCTTGGCCGGCTGTTCCAGTACGTCTACCACTGATCAGGATGCCGCTGCCGATTCGACCATGACAGGCACCGCTGACACAACCGATACGTCTTCTATGGACACTATGGAGCAAGAACCTGCTCCAGTATTGGATACCGTCTTTTACTTTGAGTTTGATCAATCCACTCTGAATGCTGATGCCCGTGCAGCGTTAACGGCTCACGCCGCTAACCTGAAAGCAGCCCCACAGGGTGTTCGTCTGGAAGGTCATGCTGATGAGCGTGGCACTCGTGAATACAACATGGCCCTGGGTGAGCGTCGTGCAAAGTCTGTACGTGACTTCCTGGTTCTTCAGGGTGTTGATGGTTCTTTGATTGAAACTGTAAGCTACGGCGAAGAATACCCAGCGGTATTGGGCAGCTCTGAGTCTTCTTACAGCCAGAACCGTCGTGTTGAACTGAAGTAATATCAGAACGATGAAAGAGCTTTTCTCTTGGACCGCGGCCGTTAAGGCTGCGGTTTTCGTGTTTTCGTGTGTTGGGTTTTTTGTCCCTTTGGCTTCGGCCCAGGTGCAGGTGGTGGACTCCAGCAATCGTCTTTTGGTTTCTCCTCGGACTGAAGCAGCTCAGGCTTCTGCTCAGCCGGCTGTTGCTCAAGCAGTGGCTTATCAGGAGGCCTCGTCAGGAACTCCTCCTGTCCAGGCTCCGGCAGCAGCAACAGATGTTCAGACTCAGATGTATTTTCAGGTGCAGTCCCTGCAGCAAGAAGTGCTGGAATTGCGGGGCTTGGTTGAAGAGCTGACTTATGAGTTGAAGCGCCTGAAGCAACAACGTCTGGATGATTACCTAAGTCTGGATAAACGTCTGACTGCCCTTGCGGGTGGAAAGGCGGCCACTGCTCAGCCCGAATCTGCAGGGCCGTCGCCCAAGATGGCCAGCTCCTCGGCGGGGGCTGCGGGTGCTCAGTCGCAGGATGAATTGCAGCGTTACCGGTCGGCCATTGATCTGGCTTTGCGCCAGAAAGATTACGATAAGGCGGCAACGGCGTTTAACCAATACCTGCAAGATTTCCCGCAAGGCACCTACGCGCCTAACAGCCAATACTGGTTGGGTGAGATTTACCTCAAGCAGGGTGGGTTGGAGCAGGCGAGGGACTGGTTCAGTCGGTTGTTAAGTGACTTTCCTGATCACGCCAAAGCCCCCGATGCGGCCTATAAGCTGGGGACGGTCTATGATCAATTGGGTGATAAAACCAAAGCTCGCAGTTTGTTGAGCCAGGTGATTGCGGACAGCCCTAATTCGAATGCTGCACGGCTGGCGAAAAATTACCTGACAGGAATGTAGTCTTGTTTAAAGGCGTCTGAACGCTTTCTTCAGGTTGCGTTTGAACAGGGTTGCTAACCCCTGGCTGGTTTTGGGTTTGTTGTCCCTTGTGCGGGTTGTGCTGACATTGCGTTAATGGCTGTGTAAAAGCTGTGCCTGCTCGCCTGAAGTGTCACCGGTCACAAGCTTACCCTATAGAGTCGACCCCTAAGAAGGAGTGCTTGAGCGCTCCTTTTTTTCGTTCTGCTTTTTGTTCTACGTCTGCTCACCGCTAATTCGCCTAAACTTGGCAGATTGGTTAAGATGCCGTTTTATTAATGCCGGGTATCAGTTGGCCAAGGTGTTGAGCGTTGCTTGAGTCTGGCTCTCGACCTGGAGGGCAGGCAAACCATGGGTGCGTTTATGCCCAATGATGTTGCGGTGGGTGTTTTGCCATCCACTAGATACCGCTTACAAACACTAGATAACCTGTAAATTTCAAAGAGGTGGCAATATGTCCAACCCTAAAGCTGTCGTGTTGGTGTCGGGTGGGCTGGATTCCACGACGGTTCTGGCCATGGCTCAGCAGCAAAAGTTTGATTGTTACACCCTGAGCTTTGACTATGGACAGCGCCACAGGGCCGAGCTCATGGCGGCGGAAAATACATCAAAAACGATGGGTGCGGTTGAGCACAAAGTCGTTAAGCTGGATTTGGGCACGATTGGTGGATCGGCTTTGACCGATGAAAGTATTGATGTGCCGGAAGAAGAAACGGAAGGCATTCCGATTACCTATGTACCCGCTCGCAATACCGTCTTTTTGGCGATCGCCTTGGGTTGGGCGGAAGTGCTGGGTGCCCAGCGAATTTTTGTCGGTGTGAATGCGGTTGATTATTCTGGCTACCCCGATTGTCGGCCGGAATTTATTCGGGCGTTCGAGGTGATGGCAAATCTGGCCACCCGATCCGGTGTTGAAGGACAGACCCTGTCGATAGACGCTCCCTTGATTGATATGACCAAGGCTGAAATCGTGCAGGCAGGGGTTGCGTTAGGGGTAGACTATTCATTGACAGTCTCGTGTTACCAGGCCGATGAGCAGGGGCGGGCCTGTGGCAAATGCGACAGTTGTCGACTGCGACGCCAGGGATTCGTTGAGGCGCAGTTGCCAGATCCTACTCGTTACGTTTAATAGCCTCTGTTGGGGTGGATGTTTAAGCCATTGTTTATAGGTAACAATCTTTAAAAATAAATCGAAAAAAGCGCTTGTTTTTTGAAACGAAATCACTATTATATGCGCCTCCTTTGGGTCGTTAGCTCAGTTGGTAGAGCAGTTGGCTTTTAACCAATTGGTCACTGGTTCGAATCCAGTACGACCCACCATACAAGGCGCACAATGATACTGAGCCATCTGTGCACACCTAAGGTCTCTATTCTGAGATTTTAGTGACAATTTGAGAGCTACAAAGCTTGAGTGTTCCAGCGGTGTTTATCCGAAGTTCCTGGCAGTTTAACAGGGCAAAACTGGACTGCAAAAAGATTTGGGTCGTTAGCTCAGTTGGTAGAGCAGTTGGCTTTTAACCAATTGGTCACTGGTTCGAATCCAGTACGACCCACCATACAAACAAAAAAGGCTGCCCATTGGGTGGCCTTTTTTGTGTGCCCGAAAAACTCGTCTGGGGCGAACCGCCGTTCGATCAATCGCATCGCGACTGAGGCGCGGAAGGCGCACTCTGTGTTTCTTAACGCAGGGCGAAAATAGCCCCCAGACGATGTGAGTCAGGCCGGCGCCTCAGTTTTACTGTTCCTGTCACCTGTCACCTGTGTTTTAGATAACCTTCTGCAGAGTTTTGTTTTGGGGCTTCGCCGGCTGGGTTGCGGGTCTCCTAAAATGTACAGATTTCCGGCTTTTTCATCACTTGCGCCTTCTGGCTGCAAAGTCATTCCACAATATTGACTTTCTGGGTGACAAAGTGATCGGTTTGTCGGTTTCGGCTTGAATGCCGGGCCGAAGGCAGCTGGTCAAAAAGTAAGCGCGTGGCATGATATTTTAGCGACGCATTATTGCCGGTATGTTAAAATGACGGGCTCAGAAACGAGTCGGATCGATCTATGACTGTCATTGAAAAAGTACCTTCCAAAGAAAATGCCCGTGAATTAGTGCGGGAGCATTTTGCTACTGTGCCCTCATCCGTGATGAGTGCAGCCGAGCAGGAGTCCTACAAAAGTGATATCAAGCGTTTGCTGAAAGAGCAGAATGCTGTGTTGGTTGCTCACTACTACACAGACCCTGTGATTCAGGCGTTGGCGGAAGAGACCGGCGGATGTGTTTCGGACTCGCTGGAGATGGCGCGCTTTGGCAAGCAGCACGATGCCGAGACGCTGATCGTTGCCGGGGTCAAGTTTATGGGCGAAACCGCCAAAATTCTTACCCCTGAAAAGCGTGTTTTAATGCCCACACTGGAGGCGACCTGCTCCCTGGACCTCGGCTGTCCCGCGGACGAATTTTCTGATTTTTGCGATCAACACCCGGATCGGACCGTGGTTGTTTATGCGAATACCTCAGCTGCCGTTAAGGCGCGTGCGGACTGGGTGGTCACCTCGAGTATCGCTTTGGACGTGGTGGATTACCTCGATTCCCAGGGGGAAAAGATACTCTGGGCTCCGGATAAGCATTTGGGGCGTTACGTGCAGAAGCAAACCGGCGCTGATGTGTTGTTGTGGGACAGTGCTTGTATTGTGCACGAGGAGTTCAAGGCCAAAGGTATTTTGGACCTGAAAGAGCAATACCCGGATGCCGCTGTGCTGGTGCATCCCGAGTCACCCGAAAGTGTGGTGGATATTGCCGACGTGGCGGGTTCAACCTCGCAGCTGATTAAAGCCGCTCAGAGCCTGCCGAATAAGCAGTTCATCGTGGCTACCGATCAGGGCATTTTTTATAAAATGCAGCAGCTGGCCCCTGAGAAGGAGCTGATTATCGCGCCTACCGCAGGTAATGGCGCCACTTGTCGCAGTTGTGCAAACTGCCCGTGGATGGCCATGAATGCACTGGACAACCTCAAAAGTGTGCTTTTGAATGGCGACGGCTGTGAGATTTTTGTGGATGCAGATCTCCGCCAGCGCGCCATGAAGCCGCTGCAGCGCATGTTGGATTTTTCTGCAAAATAAACGGCTCATGTGAGTGCCCGCTATCGCTGCGGGCACTGATTTTTCCTCTTCTTCTGTTCTTGCGCTGCCAAATAGATCACTATTTGTTCCGCTGCGGTGCTGCAGGTTTTGATGCCTGGGCCGGCACTTTCAAATTCCCTGTCATTCAGCTTCTTTTTCGCTAGAATGTGGGGCAGCTTTCCCTTTTATGAAGACCCCCGGCGCCATCTATGACCCCTGAATTTATTCACCTTCGTCTACATACTGAATTCTCTCTGTCAGACAGTTTGATTCGAGTTAAACCGCTGGTAGAGGCGGTCAAGGAGATGGGGATGCCGGCCTGTGCGGTGACCGATCTCTGCAACTTCTTCGGTTTGGTAAAATTCTACAAGGCGGCCACCGGGTCGGGTATTAAGCCCATCGGCGGCGCTGATTTTTGGGTGAGTGCCGAGGAAGAGGGGGCTGATCCCAGTTTGATTACCCTGCTGGCCATGAACACCAAAGGCTACAAGAACATCACTGAGCTCATTTCGATGGGGTATCAGCACGGGCAGTATTTGGGTGAGCCTTATCTGCAGCGACACTGGATCAGTGAGCGGGCCGAGGGCATCATCGCTCTGTCGGGTGGTAAATTTGGCGATATCGGCCGGGCCCTGCTGGGGTCCAAGCCGGCTGTGGCCGCAGGGCTGTTGCAGGGCTGGATGCGGGATTTTCCTGGCCGGTTTTATCTTGAACTGCAGCGCACGGGCCGGCCGCAAGATGAGGAATACCTTCACGCAGCCGTTGCGTTGGCAGATCAGTCACAGTGCCCGGTCGTAGCGACTAACGATTGCCGTTTTATCAAATCCGATGAATTCGATGTCCACGAAGCGCGGGTGTGTATTGGAGAGGGGCGGGCTCTGGATGATCCGCGACGTGAGCGACGCTACAGTGAAGAGCAGTATTTACGCAGCCCTGCAGAAATGGCTGAGCTGTTTTCGGACATTCCTGAAGCTCTGCAGAACTCGGTAGAAATTGCCAAGCGCTGTACTCTGGATATTGAATTGGGCAAATATTATTTGCCTGATTACCCGATTCCTGACGATTTTGAAGAAGACCCGTATTTTAAAAACCGGGTGCCCTATGACACCTTTGTGGGCTACGCCCGTGACGCCATGGCCGAAAGCTGGGCCGGTCGTGAACAGGAAGAAGAATATGCAGCGATGCTGCGCACCAACGTCTTTTTCCAAAAGATTTCTTACGAGGGGCTCGATGAGCGTCTCGATTTTTTGTACGACACCTCGGCACCGGACTTCCCTGAAACCTACAGGCTGTATTGGGAGCGTTTGCAATTTGAGCTCAATATCATCATGCAGATGGGATTCCCCGGTTACTTTCTGATCGTCATGGACTTTATCCAGTGGGCCAAAGATCACCAGATTCCGGTGGGGCCGGGCCGGGGCTCCGGTGCGGGTTCTCTGGTGGCGTATGTACAGAAAATTACCGACCTGGACCCTCTGGAATACGATCTGCTGTTCGAGCGTTTTCTGAATCCCGAGCGGGTTTCCATGCCCGATTTCGATGTGGATTTCTGCATGGAAAACCGCGATAAAGTGATCAGCTATGTGGCTGATAACTATGGTCGTGATGCGGTTTCTCAGATCATTACCTTCGGTACCATGGCGGCCAAAGCGGTGGTCAGGGACGTGGCCAGGGTGCAGGGAAAATCTTACGGCCTGGCCGACAAACTCTCTAAAATGATTCCCCCCGATCCGGGCATGAAGCTGCAGGTGGCGTTTGAGCAGGAAGATACCCTGCGGGAATTTTTAGAGGTGGACGAAGAGGCTCAAGAGATATGGGAGGTTGCTCTCAAGCTTGAAGGCTTGACTCGGAACGTCGGTAAGCACGCCGGTGGGGTGGTGATTGCCCCCACTAAATTGACTGACTTTGCGCCGCTCTACTGCGATGAGACCGGCGGCGGGTTGGTGACGCAGTACGATAAGGGCGATGTGGAAGATGCGGGTCTGGTTAAGTTTGACTTTCTGGGCCTGAGAACACTGACAATCATCGATTGGGCGCGCAAGATGATTGATATTCAGCGTGCCAAGCTGGGTGAAAAGCCGCTGGTGATTGAAGCCATTCCGCTCGATGATCCGCATACCTTTAAATTGTTAAAGGCCGCGCAAACAACCGCAGTTTTCCAGCTGGAATCCCGTGGTATGAAGGATCTGATCAAGCGCTTACAGCCTGACAATATTGAAGACATGATTGCCCTGGTGGCGCTGTTCCGACCGGGTCCTCTGGATTCAGGCATGGTCGATGACTTTGTCAACCGTAAACACGGTCGGGCTCAGGTTGCCTATCCCGATGCGAAGTATCAGCATGAAAAGCTGGAACCCATTCTTAAGCCGACCTATGGTGTCATTGTATACCAGGAACAGGTCATGCAGATCGCCCAGGAACTGGCCGGTTATTCGCTCGGTGGCGCCGATATGTTACGGCGTGCTATGGGCAAGAAAAAACCGGAAGAGATGGCCAAGCAGCGTTCCACCTTTGCCGACGGCGCGAAAGGTCAGGGGGTAGACCCCGACCTGGCGATGAAAATTTTTGACCTGGTGGAAAAATTCGCCGGCTACGGGTTTAACAAATCTCACTCGGCCGCCTATGCGGTGGTGTCTTACCAGACGGCCTGGCTTAAAGCGCATTATCCCGCTCAGTTTATGGCAGCCACCATGTCTTCGGACATGGATAAAACCGATAAGGTTGTAACCTTCATCGAAGAGTGTCGGGAGATGGGGCTAACCCTGTTGCCACCCGATGTGAACTCGGGTGAGTTTCATTTCAACGTTGATGATGATAACAACATTATCTATGGCCTGGGGGCGATTAAGGGGCTGGGTGAAGGTCCGATAGAAAATATTATCGAAGCCCGCAAGTCGGGACCGTTTACCGACTTGTTTGATTTTTGTGCACGGGTTGACCCTCGTAAAGTCAACAAGCGAGCCATTGAGGCGATGATTCGCTCGGGAGCGCTGGATGGCATCAGCCCGAAAATTGACCGGGATTACGACCGCGCGGTTTTACTGGCGGCCATGCAGGAGGCGGTAAAAGCGGCTGAGCAGAGTGCCGCCAATGCCAATGCGGGAATGGTCGATTTGTTTGGCGATGTGGTGCCCACCGCGCAAAGCGGGGCGGATGTGTACGGGGAGTTCAGACACGTTCGCAGCTGGAGTATTAAAGAACGCCTGAACGGTGAGAAGGATACCCTGGGCCTGTACCTTACCGGCCACCCGATTGAAGAGTATCGAAATGAGCTAAAACATTTGGTGTCCTCGCGCATTGTTGATTTGAAGCCTGAGAAAAGCAGCCAAAACGTGGCGGGTCTTGTGGTCGGGTTGCGAGTCATGAGAACCAAGCGCGGCGACAATATGGCGTTCGTCACCCTGGACGACCGTTCGGGTCGAATTGAGTGCGCTATTTTTTCTGACACCTACAATGAATACCGGGAGAAGTTGGTTAAAGATGGAATGTTGATCATTGAGGGGCAAGTCAATTTCGATGATTACAGTGGCGGCTTGAAAATGCGGGCTGAAAAAGTGCGTAGCCTGGCCGATGCCCGGATAGATTTGGCGCGTGGATTGGTGATCGAAGTGTCTTCGGATCAATTGCCACAAAGCTTCCCCAAACAATTGGCGAACCTGTTGGAGCCATACCGTCAGGGGCGCTGTGCTGTAAAGCTCAATTATCGGCGCCCCGACGCCAGTGGCCGGGTCTTGTTGGGGGCATCCTGGCGAGTCAGGCCGCAGGATGAGCTGCTGGAGAACCTGAGAGAAATATGTGGCCGGGACAAGGTTTCTCTGGAGTACTGAAGCTTTGAGACCGGCTTCCTAAATCGGCCAGTCAGACCGCCGATCTAGTCAAAAGTGGTCGACTCATTGGTCACTTTCGCGTATGGTATTTAGCTTTAATGCAGGGCTTCAGGGGGTGGTCAATCTGGCACTCACGCCCCTCTGGTCTCTCACAAACAATAACTTGATGCTTGGAACCTATTGGTAGTTATGAACCCAAATTTCCTCACATTTGAACAGCCTATTGCTGACCTGGAAGCCAAGATTGAAGAGCTGCAGTTGGTGGGAAGTGATAACGATCTCAACATTGCAGAAGAAATTTCCAAGCTGCGAGAAAAGAGTATCAAGCTCACCGAGAGCATTTACTCAAACTTGACTCCATGGCAGGTGGTGCAGGTAGCTCGTCACCCTCAGCGTCCTTACACTCAGGATTACATCAAGAGAATGTTCACTGACTGGGATGAGCTGCACGGAGATCGTCACTTTGGTGATGATAAAGCCATCATTGGTGGCGTCGGCCGTCTGGATGGCAAGCCTGTGATGGTGATCGGCGAAGAAAAAGGCCGCAGTGTGCCCGATAAGGTTTCTCGTAACTTTGGGATGCCTAAGCCGGAAGGCTATCGTAAAGCTCTTCGCCTGATGGAAATGGCTGAACGTTTCAAAATGCCGGTTCTGACCTTGATCGACACTCCGGGGGCATATCCGGGTATCGACAGTGAAGAGCGTGGCATCAGCGAAGCCATTGCGCAGAACCTGGCGGTGATGTCTCGTTTAAGAACGCCTATCATTTGTACGGTGATTGGCGAAGGCTCTTCCGGTGGTGCGCTGGCGATTGGTGTCGGTGACCATTTGAACATGCTGCAATACTCCACTTATTTTGTGATTTCACCCGAAGGTTGCGCCAATATTATCTGGAAGACCGTGGATAAAGCCCCACTGGCTGCTGAGGCCATGGGGGTAACTTCGGACAATCTGGAGCGCCTGGGCATCGTGGATGAAACCATTGCCGAGCCTCTCGGCGGTGCTCATCGAGATATTGACGCCATAGCGAGCAAGCTGCAGGGGCGTTTGATTGAGCAGGTTGACCGCCTGTCAGCAGAGCCTATAGAGCAGCTGCTGGAGCGACGTTACCAGCGTCTGATGAGCTACGGCAACCCCTGATTTGTCTGACAATGGTTACCGCTTTTATCTTTGTTGTGGATGGAGTGGTAATCGGTCGAGACCAAAGTGGAGCGGCTCGATCAGGTTGGCTGAGACTGGCAATCGCGTTCGACTGGACTGTCTGGAGTCGATCGGATTAGTATAGAGAAGGCTCGAAACTTCGGTTTCGGGCCTTTTTTGTGATCGCAATAAGGGGCGTTTTGTGGGTCGCCTGGAAGCCGCCTGGTTTCTGGTCACCAATATTTCAGGTCGTTGCTATGGGTTTTAAGGGCGCAGTGGATCCAGCAGAGGTTCAAGGCCATTGACCTTGATAGTGTGTAGCAACGCCAGCTGTTGTCCGAGTTTGCCTGCCGGGAAGCCTTCACGTTCAAACCAGAGTACATAAGCTTCCGGCAGATCCGCCAATAAGCGCCCCTGGTATTTGCCAAATGGCATTTTGTGGGTGACAAGGCTTTTCAGCAGTTGCTGTTCTTCCGTCAGGTCCAAAGGTTTTTGCTCCTGTGTCTGGGGTCAGGTCCGAGACCGCCCCTCGATGATTGGCTGGCGGCCAATCTCAACCGCCGGCTATTTTGACGCTAAGTCCCTGCTTTTCCAGCAGCGCTTTCAGCTTTTCGCGATCATCGGTCTGTATCTCGATAACGCCATCTTTGATGGCTCCTCCGACACCGCATTGTTGTTTGAGCTTTTTGGCCAAGGCTTTGAGCTCGGCTTCTTTCAGGCCCAGGCCAGTGATCAGCGTCACACCTTTGCCTTTTCGGCCTTTGGTTTCCCTCAGCAACCGAACAATACCGTCACCGCTATCAACGGCTTTTTCTGCGGTGGCTTCTTTCACCCGCCCCTGGTCGGTGGAGTAAACCAGGCGTGTGTTCTTACTCATGAGGAGCTTCCTTGTGGCTTTATCGGCCCGCCATAGCGGCTAAACTTCGGTCAGGCTTTGTGGAGTTTTTGAGTCGCCACGCCGGCGATCACGAGCATAGCCCCAGTGGCAAAAGCCAGTCTGCTATCGATAAAGCTGACATCCCACAGGTGAAACAGCGGGGCGAGAATGGCGGCAATCAAGATGCCCACCGAGATCAGGGTCTCAGACAATTCCGGCAATACCGCGGATTGACCGCAATGGGGACAGGGGAATGGTTTGCGATGGAGGAAGGTTTTCAGCTGGCCATGACGTTTTAACAGAGGCTTATCAATGGGTTGCTGGCAATGAGGGCAGCGTAACGGTTTAATCAGTAGTGCCACATTGTGCTCCTGTTAAAGGATAAACGGGTGGTGGGTAAGGACCGGCATTTTATCCCAGCCAGCTAGCGTCTTCCAGTCGAGAGACGCTTGCGACAGGGAGCTGATGACAGCTATGGCCCTGTTTTGGCTTTAGAGCCAATCCCGCTTGTTCAGAAGAGTTTGGTCTAAATGGTCCGGAGCGCTCATAATGACAAGCTATGATTGGTTGAGTTTGGCCATATTCACACCAGTGCGAATACAATGACAACTTGCCCACGCGGTGGGCAGGGATCAGGAATTAGAGGCAATTATGGAGCTTTCTCCAACACGGCAAAAACTCTATACGATTATTTTTGGGACCGGCACGCCCGCAGGCAAGCGCTTCGATATGGTGCTGATTTACCTGATTGCGATCAGCGTCCTGGCGATGATTTTAGAGTCAGTATCAGTGATTGAAGGGCGCTATGGGGTCTGGCTGAATGCCGTGGAGTGGGGGTTTACGGGTATTTTTACCTTGGAATATCTGGTGCGTATTTATTGCTCGCCGCATCCCTTGCGCTACATGCGCAGTTTTTATGGCCTGGTGGATCTGTTGGCAATATTGCCGTCGTATCTGGGATTGTTTTTGGCGGGTATGAATTACCTGCTGATTATCCGTCTGCTGCGTGTGCTGCGCATTTTTCGAATTTTAAAGTTGGTTCGCTATCTCTCTGAGGCGAATATTTTGATGCGCGCGATGGTCATGTCGCGACGTAAAATATTAATTTTCTTTTCTGCGGTGCTGGTGCTATCCACCATCTTTGGCTCATTGATGTTTTTGGTGGAAGGGCCTGAAAATGGTTTCACCAGTATTCCGAAAAGTATTTATTGGACCATCGTGACCATCACCACGGTGGGGTATGGGGATATTACACCACAGACTGTCATTGGGCAGTTCATCGCCGCGGCCGCGATGCTCACGGGTTATTCCATCATTGCGGTGCCTACCGGTATTCTCACTGCAGAGCTGGCCACCGAGATGCAGCGCGAGCGCACGTCCCGTCGCTGTGAGGATTGTCACAGCAGTGGGCACGAAAGTGATGCGCTCTACTGCCGATACTGTGGCACCCCGCTGTCGGATTAAGCACGATTAACCGTTTCTGGCGCAATCACAAGATGGATAGCGCTTGCGGATACCGCGTTATGCCACTTATCGCTTTAGTTGGGTGTGAATGTTTGGTTGTGAAATGGGTGTTGTGGTTAATTTAAGCGGCATGTTGGCTGTCAGCCGGGGATGATGAGGGCCGGGATTTTAGGGTCATTCTTCGGCGCAGCGTCATTCGAATCCAGATCTGGCGGTGTGGGCGCAGAGCCGCTCAGGCGTGCGGCAACGGATTGGGGAAAAGGCCTGGCTGGCTCAGCTTTATTATCCTGCCCATCGGTCAATGAATCAGAGCTGCCCGTGCGCCAGTTGATCAAATGAATCGTGCCATCGGCATTTTCGGCCAATGCGGTACAGGATTCCACCCAGTCGCCGGTGTTGTAGTAATCGATGTCACCTATGCGTTTAGATGCCGCATGGTGAATGTGGCCGCAGACTACGCCATCAAAACCTTGTTTGGCAGCCGCGTGAGCGACGCCCTGTTCGTATTCCTGGATGTACATTTGAGCCTGCGGAAGGTGTGTTTTCAGGAAGCTGGCCAGCGACCAGTAACCGTGCCCGTATTTGGCTCTCAGCGAGTTGTAACCGCGGTTCAGTGCCATTAACAGAGTGTGTCCCTTATTGCCCAGAAAGCGCAGCCAGTGATGGCAGCGCGTTACGCTGTCAAATTGGTCGCCGTGAATGACCAGCAGTTTTCGGCCATCAGCGGTGGTGTGTATGACGCGATTGTAGAGGTTGATGTTGTCAAAACGGTTGTTGGCAAAGCGACGTAAAAATTCATCGTGATTGCCGGTGATGTAATCGATTGCGACACCTTTTTTGGACAGGTTGAGCAGGCGTCGAATCACCCGGGTAAATTCTTTCTTCCAATAAATGCCGGACTGCATTTTCCAGCCATCGATGATGTCGCCCACCAGATACAATTTTTGCGCGTGATGGTGTTTCAGAAAGTCGTTCAACAGCTCGGCCTGGCAGTCTTTGGTGCCGAGGTGAACGTCCGAGATCCACAGGGTTCGATAGGTTTTCATTGTCTGTGTGCCTTGTTTGACAGTAGATTATGACAATAAAAATGAGTCTCCAGCACGGCTGTGACAGGGTTGTGACACCGCGATGACCAATGGATGAACGTGCCGTGGCGATTAAGTGACAGGCTGAAAGGGGGGCATTTCCTGTATGATGTGCACTTTAAAAGTCAGGGGGTGAAGGCCGTGTTGATTGAAGGCAGCGTTAGTCTCGGTTTTGAGGGTGTGAAGCAGGCGTTTACTGAGCTGTTTACGGATTACCACGAAGTGGGAGCCGCAGTTTCACTGGTGCACCGAGGGGTAACTGTCGTTGATTTATGGGCGGGCAGCCGCGATAAGGCGGAGGCTCAGCCTTGGCGTCAGGATACTCGCTCGAATGTTTTTTCTGCCAGTAAAGCCGTTGTCGCCATCGCCATTTTGCAGTTGGTGGAGAAGAGGCTGCTGTCCCTGGAGCAGCCCGTTGCTGATCTATGGCCGGAATTTGCTCAAAACGGCAAGCAGGACATTACCGTGCGGCAGGTGTTGACTCACCGTTCCGGGGTGAATGCTTTCCAGGGGAAAGTGCCTGACACTGCTATTTACGATTGGTCAATGGCGACGGGTTTGATTGCTCAGGAATCTCCCTGGTGGGAACCGGGCTCCGAGCAAGGTTATTCGCCCATTCTCTTTGGCTGGATTTTGGGGGAGCTGGTCTGCAGGGTGAGCGGCTGCAACAGTTTTAATGATTATGTTGCGCAGAATATTGCCCGGCCGCTGGGGTTGGGCTGGAAGTTTGGCTTGTCCTCTGGTGAGCTGGCGGGCATTGCCGATATGGCACCTTTGAAAGTGCCCAAGTCTGCGGCCGTTAACAACGTCAAAAGCGGCAGCCTGTTGACGAATGCTATTTTGGGAAACCCTCAGGGTGTGACAGCGAAAGCCTTTGCTAATCCCCCCTCGCTCATGATTGGAACCAATGGGGTGCCCTGGCGCCAGGCCCAAATTCCTGCGGCGAATGGCCATGCTTCGGCTGCGGACCTGGCGATTTTTTACGGTGCACTGGCTGACTTGGACGACGAGCGCTTGCTCACGGCCGAAGCCCGCTCATGGTGCTGGGAAGAGCAGACGCAGGGGCAGGATAATGTGCTGCATTGTCCGCTGAGTCTGAGTTTGGGGTTTATGCGGCTATTGCCTCGCAACATACAGTCAGAACGCTTTTTCTGTCACCCCGGTGCCGGTGGCAGTCTGGGGTACGCTGACGCCAGTGAGGGCTTCGGTTTTGGCTATGCCACCCGCGCCATGGGGCAAAGTATTACCCTGGATGACCGTGCTGATCATCTATTACAGGCGGTCTACGCCGCGGTAAGGGACTGATCCAGGGGGAGATTGACCCTGGGCAGTTGACGACGAGGTTGCGCAGTCGAGTGTTGCGTTGCCCATAAACTGTTTGAACGATGAGATAATGAAATGTGCAGCGATAACTATGACGTTGACCAGAAAGTGCTGAATGACCGAATTGAAGAGTTGGAAACCCGGCTGGCTTTTCACGAAGACACGCTGCAATCGCTGGATAAGGTGATTGCCGAACAGGATAGGCTGTTGGCTCGCCAACAGCTGCAGCTGCAAATGTTGGCGGAAAAGCTCAAATCCATGGATTTGAGCGCGGACGAACTTCCTGGGCCGGCGGTGGATGAAAGGCCGCCTCATTATTAAGGGTTGTCAGAGATTGCTGTCGCTTTGCATTTTTGCGACCTGTTTCAGTTTTTCTTCCAGCAGGGCGGTTTTGTGATAGCTGCCCCGGGACAGTTTGAGCGCATTTCTGAGTTGTATCTGAGCCTTGTCGAAGACACCGTTTAGGATAAAGTATTCGGCCCGGGCTTCGTGTACACCCAGTATGTTACCCGCCAGTCCATGTACCTCAGCCAGTAAATACCAGACAGAGTCGTCCTTGGGGCGACGACGCACATGTTTTTCCAGAACTTCTTCGCTGCGGGCATAGTTTCCAGACTTCATCAGTAGCTCGGCGTAACGCACATTGTAGGCGTGATGGTCGGGATTTTGGGACAGTTGCTGCTCCAGTAAGGCCTGCGCTTTTTCGTAATTGTGCTCCGCGGCGTAAATGTTCGCCTCGGCAATGATGTAGGCATCTTTATCCGGATGACTTTGCAACAGTGGTTGTAGCGTTGCCCGTGCGCGATCGAGTTGTGAGGCTTCCGTCAGCGCTAATACCAGGCCGTAGCGGCTGGCCTCGGCGGAGAGGCTTTCGCCGCTGAGCTCACTGCTGAAGCGCTTGACCGAATCCTGGGGTGTCTGGTCATGCTGCAGCTGAATCCGGGCACGCATTAAATAAAAATCCAGATCAACCGGGTATTGCTGGCGAGGGTATTTATTGGCGCGGTTGAGAGCATCGGCGATGCGGCTTTCGGTGACCGGGTGAGTCAGTAAAAACTCCGGCGGGCGCCGGCTGTAGCGAGTGGCTTTGAGCATGCGTTCGAACATGGCGGGCACGGCGTAGGGGTCTTCACCGGCCGCAACCATGGTCTGCATGCCTATGCGGTCCGCTTCCTGTTCGTTCTGTCGGCTGAAGCGCAGTTGTGAGTCTAAAGCCGCTGCCTGAGTGGCGGTGAGTGCGGCAATGCCCGCATCCCCGCCGGCGGTCGCGGCTAACACCAGGCTGGCGAGCATGGCGGCCATCATCGGGATGCTGTTTTTTTGCTGCATCTCCACACCGCGGGCAAAATGGCGTTGGCTCAAGTGGGCCAGTTCGTGTGAAAGGACCGAGGCCAGTTGTGCCTCAGACTCCGCGTACAAGAACAAGCCCGTGTGGACGCCGACTACACCACCCGGCACAGCAAAGGCGTTCATGGTTGGGTTCTTGACCACAATCAATTCCAGACGGCGGTCGTTCAGTTGGCTGCTTTGAGCCAGTCGCCCCAGAAGTTGTTCGATGTAGGTGTGCAGCAAGGGGTCTGAAGAAGTGGGAACCCGGCTGCGATATAATCTCAGCCAGGTCTGGCCAAGCTCATATTCCTGTTGCGGTGAGACCACTGCCGAGCTGGCGTCTCCCAGCTCGGGCAGGTTGTAGCTTTCTGCAAGGCTATCACTGGTAAACAACGGTGAGATGACAGCACTTGAAAGGGCGACGGCACTGAGCAAATTACGGCCCATGGCTTTGAGCGTCTTGCTTCTGTGAGTAGCTGGGTGTTTGGTGGTCAGTGTTAACACGTCTTTGAATACCTTTTAGTACCGTTGAATAGTACCTTTGAATCTTGGGGTAACTCTAGCGCAGTTGGCTTACGCTCACCAGTGCTTATCACAACGGGTCGGCACGGGACAAAGCTGTCTTTCAGGCGTTGTAAGCGACCACTGTCGCGGGGCGGGGTGTACCGTTTGGCGGTGCGCCATATCGCCCTTGGGAAGGATAAGGCTTGTGATCAGGCGTCGTCTTAGACATTATTGCTGCTCCGTTCACTTTGAGTGGTTTGAGGATGTCGCTGGGGCTGTTTCATGACATCTGGTAATATTCAGACTGCGAAACCGCTGAAAAAATCCTTCCGGGCCCTGCGGTCCAGAAGTAAGTATCCGCTAATTATGTGAGCTAGAGATAATGCAGGAAGTCGATGCGCGGGGGCTGTCGTGCCCGCTGCCGTTATTAAAGGCCAAGCAGGCGTTGAATCAAATTCAGCCAGGGGAAACCATTAAGGTCCTGGCAACCGATGCCGGATCGGTGCGTGATTTTAAGACCTTTACCGAGTTAAGTGGTCATGAAATGTTGGAAAGCAGCCAGCACAATGGCTGTTATTGCTACGTTATCAAGAAGACCGGGTGAGAGTGATTAAACCGGGTCCTGGTTATCAAGCCCGGGCATAGGAATTTACAAGGCCGGGCTATTAAATGCTGTGTTGTAACAGCGAGAGTAAAATCAGTCACCGTCCGTTGGTCAGGTGAACCCCCAGTAGTATTTAGAGCGTTAACGTGCCTGTGAGCAATGTTTTTACAGGCCAAAGGAGAAGGGTGCGTGTTAAAGATTGTCAGAGGCTGGTTTGATCGGTATTTCGGTGAGGAAGAAGCTGTATTGTTGGCGTTCCTGCTGATTGCCAGTCTTGTCATTATATTGACACTGGGCTCGGTACTGGCCCCAGCCATTACGGCGCTGATCATTGCCTTTCTTTTGCAGGGGTTGGTGGATCGCCTCAAACAGTGGAAGGTGCCGCACTGGGTGGCGGTCAGTATTGCCACCTGCCTGTTGTTGGCTGCCCTGGGGGTGTTTTTTCTTTATCTGATGCCGGTTGTCTGGCAGCAGACAGCCCGCTTGGTGGCTGAGATCCCCCGCATGTTGACCGAGGGGCAGCAGTTACTGCTGTTGTTGCCCGAGCAGTACCCACAGCTGATATCTGAGCAGCAGGTTCAGCAATTGATGGCTTCGGCGGGAAGGGAGCTGGGAGCGATCGGGCAGAATGTGCTGACCTATTCGGTTGCCAATTTACCGTTGGTTGCCGGTATTTTTATCTACGTTATTCTGGTGCCGATATTGGTGTTTTTCTTTCTGAAGGACAGCGAGCAGATATTGTGTTGGATCACCAGTTATCTGCCTAACCGCAGGCCGATGATGAGTCAGATATGGCATGAAATGAATGACCAGGTCGCCAACTATGTGCGTGGTAAGGTGATTGAAATTCTGGTCGTCGGTATTACCTCTTACATTGCCTTTATTATGCTGGGGTTGAACTATGCTTTGTTATTGGGTTTGGCGGTCGGTTTATCGGTGTTGATTCCCTATATCGGGGCGGCGGTGGTCACCATTCCGGTTTTGTTGATAGGCTTGTTTCAATGGGGGCCGGGCACCGAATTTTACTGGTTGTTTGCTGTCTACTGTGTCATCCAGGGTTTGGACGGTAATGTGTTGGTGCCCTTGCTGTTTTCAGAGGCGGTGAACCTCCACCCGGTGGCGATTATTCTAGCGGTATTGGTGTTTGGGGGGTTGTGGGGCTTCTGGGGGGTGTTTTTTGCGATCCCCTTGGCGACGTTGTTTAAGGCCATCCTCAACGCCTGGCCGGTTTCAGGTGATGCCATTGCTGTGCCGAAGGCAGAAAGTAAGGCCTAGCAAAAATAGCGATGAAATCGTCGGCGGAGTGTCTGTGGTGCTCTGTATGGCTCTTGGTCCAGGCAGTCCGTAAACCTTGAATCGGGCAGGATAAGCAGAATCCCGGGTTCAAGATTGTAGCATTGTGGTGGGGTATTCATGGATTGGCCCTACTGATAAAGGAGTAGCTCTTGCAGTTTTTGCGTGTGTATGGCGGTGTCCTACTGTTGTTGTTGGTTGTTGTTCCTGGCTTAAGCTGGGGGCAGGAGGTGGCGAAGAGCCCCAACGACGAGCGAGACTACCAATATCTGTCGCTGTCGAATCAGTTAAGGGTGCTGTTGATCTCTGACCCGAAAAGCGATAAAGCGTCGGCTGCCCTGGATGTCGACGTTGGCAGCGCCGATGATCCCCAGGACCGTCAGGGGCTGGCCCATTTCCTTGAGCATATGTTGTTTCTGGGGACCGAGAAATACCCGCTGCCGGGTGAATATCAATCCTTTATCAGTACCCATGGGGGTACTCATAATGCTTATACCAGCAGTGAGCACACAAACTATTTCTTTGATGTTGAACACACTTACCTGGATGAAGCTCTGGATCGCTTTGCCCAGTTTTTTGTGGCGCCATCGTTCACTGAAGAGTATGTAGATCGCGAGCGCAATGCCGTTCATTCCGAGTACAAGTCTAAAATAAAAAATCCTTATCGACGTGAGCTGGATGTGCTCGGTCAAATTGTCAGTTCGCGGCACCCCATGTCCAAATTCAGTGTCGGTAGTCTCGATACCTTGTCGAATACCGAAGAGGATCCAGTGCGTGAGGACTTATTGCAGTTTTATCAGGATTTTTATTCCGCCAGTAATATGACGTTGGTGGTGCTGGGCCGGGAGTCATTGCCACAGCTGCGTGAGATGGTGGAACAGCGATTCAGCCAGATACCGTCTCACGAAACCAAAAAGACCATCTCTGGCGAGAAATTGTTTACCGGCGATATTTTGCCAGCTCGTGTGAGCATCAAGCCGGTAAAGGAAGAGCGGCGGCTGGCCATGTTGTTTCCCATCCCGTCTGCCGAAAAGTATTACAAAGAAAAACCGCTGCAATACCTGGGTAGCTTGCTGGGACATGAAGGTGAAGGCAGTTTGTTGTCGTTACTGAAACAGCTGGGGTGGGCGGAAGGTTTGAGTGCGGGTTCCGGCTACGGCGGCCGCAACGAAAACACCTTTAATATCTCTATTCAATTAACCCCCGAGGGCCTGAAAAACCAGGAAAAGGTGGTGGCTACCACGTTCCGCATGATTCAGCTTATCCGCGAGAAAGGGGTGGAAGAGTGGCGTTTTGAAGAGCAGCAACGGCTGGCAGAAATCGCGTTTCGCTTTGCCGAAAAGGGGGAAGCTATTGATGTGACCAGCCGTTTGGCCAGTCAGATGCATCTCTACCCGGCCACAGACATTATCCGCGGGCGTTATGCCTTTGATGAATACAGCCCCAGGCTGATACGCCGTTATTTAAAATTGTTACGACCCGACAATTTCCTTTGGGTGGTGACCGCGCCCAGTGTTGAAACCAATCAAGTCAGTCCTTTTTACAGCACGCCTTATGCCATTGAGCAGTTGCGATACGAAGTGGCCAGCGTACCCAAGGCCGAGCTGGAAAAGCTGCATCTGCCGGAAAAAAACCGTTTCATTCCCCGCCATCTGACGGTTAAGGCATTGCCGTCCATGGAGAAGGTTACGAATGTGCCGGCGCTGATCAAAAAGTCGGAAGCCATTGATGTTTGGTTTAAGCAAGATAATCAATATAAGGTCCCTCGGGCGAGCATCAATATCAGAACCTATGCACCTCTGGTTGGGCAGTCTGCGAAAAATGCTGCCTTGGCTCATTTGTACGCGGCGTTGGTGAATGACTCTCTTAATGAGTATGCCTATCCGGCCATGCTGGCCGGACTGAACTTTAATGTCCGAGCCAACAGTCGCGGTTTTGATATCAGGGTGGGGGGCTATAATGATCGCCAGGGGGCCTTGCTGAACCGCATTCTGAACGCCATTGATCGTGGTCGCTTTAAGTCGGAGCGCTTCGACAGCCTGAAACAGGAATTGATTCGCAGCTGGCGCAATCAGAAGACATTAACGCCCTATGAACAGCTGTTTCAAAAATTACCGGCGTTGATGTTCTCACCGTTGTGGGATGAGTTGGAGTTGGCCGATGCGCTGGAATCCGTCAATCTTGCCGACCTCAGGCGTTTTGCCGCCAATTTGTGGCAAGGCAGTCATACTCAGGTGTTGCTGTTTGGCAATCTGTATCGTCAGGAAGCGTTGAAGCTGGCCACATTGATCGAGTATAAACTTTACGACCAGCCGGCAGAGGAAACCACGCCGCTGATGCCATCCGCCAGAGTGGTCAAGCTGCCGGTGGGGGCCTCACATTATCATTTACCGGTGAATCATCGGGACGTGGTGGCGGCACTGTATATTCAGGCGCAGGGTGATAGCGTGAAAGACCGTGCCAACATGATGTTGATGCGGCAAATGTTGAGCTCGTCATTTTTCCATCAGTTGCGTACCGAAAAACAATTGGGCTATATCGTATTTGTGACCAGCATGGGGCTGAAAGATGTGTCGGGCAATGTGTTCCTGGTGCAGTCGCCATCAACCCCCTTGGCCGATGTGGTAGGTGAAATTCAGCAGTATGTTGACGCCCAGGTGGGTAAAACCCCGGATTTTGCAAATTACCGCAAGGCGATTTTGGCACAGCTCAATGAAGCGCCGAAGAACATGGTGGAGCAGGCTGACCGCTACTGGTCTGAAATTATCGCCAATCATACGAACTTTGATCGGCGTTCGGAGTTGATTGCGGCCGTGAAAGCCCTCACGCCTGAAACGGTGTCTCAATACAGTCGGTCGGTGTTGGGGGCGCCCCGTGAATTGTGGTTAACGGCGGGGGCTGAGCCCGTAGAGATTGAATCAACCCGTGAGATTCCGAATTTGGAGGCGCTAAAGCTGGACTCAGACACCTACACTTACCCTTGAGCTCGCTGCCCCTTGGCCTGTTTGTCCGCAGGCGGTATAGCGGGAGCTGACGGCTGTGTCCGCGTCACCCCATTGCCTAAGAAGTCACTTAAGCTGGTCGTTTGCTTGAGTGTCCTTCACCCTCTCGGCCTGCCGGCCAGGCAGGCCGTCATCAGGCCGGAATTTCCCGCGGGTATTGCCTGCTCTGGCCAGCCTGTAAATCGTTATTATTACCATGTGGCGAAACTTTGGCAGCCTGTCTTGTAGTTATTCTACATTTGTTGAGTGTGAATTATCGTTAATTCTTAACGCTTTTTCCGCAATTGTGGGCTGGCTGGCGGTCTCCGTCTTGTAATTCCAATGGACTTTATGTAAAAATACTACAAATTTTTTGGAGGCCATGTAGGTGACCGGCGAGTGAATCGGTGCCTATACTCTAGTGACCCTCTTGGGGTGGCATTTTTGAGTTTGACAGACAGGATTAAGAATTATGAGTATTGAGGAAAATCGGGTGCAGGAGGATGTGGATTCCCTGGAGACTCGCGAGTGGTTAGACGCAATGCACTCAGTGATTCGCTATGGCGGCAAGGGCCGGGCAGCATTCTTGCTGAAGCAGTTGGCCGATCGGGCCACTGATGCGGGTGTGCAGCTGCCTGCAGCCATTACCACCCCTTACCGCAATACCATTCCGGTGACCTCAGAAAAGCGCATGCCTGGCGATCTGTTCATGGAGCGTCGTATTCGGTCTCTGATTCGTTGGAATGCTTTGGCGATGGTCATGCGCGCTAACGATAACAACGAGGGTCTGGGGGGGCATATTTCCTCATTCGCCTCTTCCGCGACCCTGTACGATGTGGGTTTTAACTATTTCTTCCGTGGCGGCGAGGGTGAGGAAGAAGGTGATCTGATTTATTTTCAGGGGCACTCGTCTCCGGGCATGTACGCGCGCTCCTATCTGGAAGGGCGTTTTAACGAAGAACAGCTGGACAGTTTCCGTCGCGAAGTCGATGGCGGCGGCCTGTCCTCTTACCCGCACCCCTGGCTGATGCCGGATTACTGGCAGTTCCCGACCGTTTCCATGGGGTTGGGTCCCATTCAGGCCATTTATCAGGCGCACGTGATGCGCTACATGTCAGCTCGTGGTCTGTCGCCACGGGGTGATCGTAAAGTTTGGGCTTTCCTTGGCGACGGTGAGTGTGATGAGCCAGAAAGCCTGGGCGCCATTTCCCTGGCCGGCCGTGAGCAGCTGGAAAACCTGATCTTTGTGGTGAACTGTAACTTGCAGCGCCTGGACGGGCCGGTACGTGGTAACGGCAAGATTATTCAGGAGCTGGAAGGGTCTTTCCGCGGCGCGGGCTGGAATGTGATCAAAGTGGTGTGGGGCCGTCATTGGGACGCCTTGCTGGAAAAAGACACCACGGGTCTGTTGCAAAAACGTATGGACGAAGTCTGTGACGGTGAATTGCAGAACTACAAAGCCAATGGCGGGGCCTATACCCGTGAGCATTTCTTCGGCAAATACCCTGAGTTGCTGGAGTTGGTGAAAGATCTCAGCGACGAAGACATCATGTACCTCAATCGCGGTGGCCACGACCCGTTTAAAGTCTACGCGGCTTACGCCGAGGCGGTGGCACACAAAGGGCAGCCAACGGTGATTCTGGCGCAGACCGTGAAAGGTTACGGTATGGGTGAAGCTGCTGAAGCGCAGAATGAAACCCACTCGGTGAAAAAGCTGGATCTGGAAAGCCTCAAGCGCTTCCGTGATCGTTTTGGCATTCCCATCTCGGACGACGAGTTAAAGAGCGTTCCTTACTATCGTCCGGCGCCTGACAGCCCTGAAATGGTGTATATGAACAAGCGCCGCAAAGAGCTGAATGGTTATCTGCCGGCTCGTAAAGCGGACTTTCCGGCGCTGAAAACTCCAGCTCTGGATGCCTTTAAAGCACAGATGAAGAGCAGCGGTGAGCGTGAAATTTCCACCACCATGGCGTTTGTGCGCTTGTTGTCGACGCTGGTAAAAGACAAAGCCATGGGTGAGCGCGTCGTGCCCATCGTACCGGATGAGGCTCGTACCTTTGGTATGGAGGGCATGTTCCGCCAGCTGGGTATTTACTCTTCAGCGGGTCAGCAGTACACCCCGCACGATCACGACCAGATCATGTTTTACAAAGAGAGTAAGCAGGGACAGATCCTCGAAGAGGGGATTAACGAAGCGGGTGCGATGTCGGCCTGGATTGCAGCGGCAACCGCCTACAGCAACAGCGCTTGTCCTCTGGTGCCGTTTTATGTGTATTACTCCATGTTTGGTTTTCAGCGCATTGGTGATCTGGCTTGGGCAGCTGGCGACAGCCAGGCGCGCGGTTTCCTGATCGGTGCCACGGCGGGTCGAACCACTCTGAACGGAGAAGGTTTGCAGCATCAGGATGGCCACAGCCACATTCTGGCCAACACCATCCCCAATTGTCGCACCTATGACCCGACTTACAGTTACGAATTGGCGGTGATTGTTCAGGATGGTATGAAGCGGATGTTCGGAGATAAAGAGAACTGCTTCTACTACATCACCACCATGAACGAAAACTACAAGCACCCTGAAATGCCGATTGGGGCAGAAGAGGGCATCATCAAGGGCATGTACCTGCTCAAAGAAGGTAAAGACGCTGACACGCGCGTACAGTTGATGGGGGCCGGTACCATCTTGCGTGAAGTGGAAGCTGCTGCTGAGATGCTGCGTGAAGACTACGGTATCGAATCGGATGTCTGGAGCATGACCAGTGTCAATGAGTTGACCCGTGAAGGTCAGACCTGTGCCCGTTACAACCTGCTGAACCCTGAAGCCGAAGAGAAACAGGCTTACGTGACGCAACAGCTGGCTGGCAGAAAAGGGCCGGTGATTGGTGCCACGGATTACATGAAGAACTACCTGGAACAGTTGCGGGCGTTTGTACCAGCGCGTTTCTCGGTGCTGGGTACCGATGGTTTTGGCCGCAGTGATACCCGCTCAAACCTGCGTCGTTACTTCGAAGTTGATCGTTATTTTGTGGTGCTGGCGTCACTGAAAGCACTGGTAGACGAAGGCGAGCTGAGTGCTTCTGTTGTCACTGAAGCAATGAAAAAGTACGGCATCACCGCCGATAAAGTTGATCCGTTGTACAACTAATTCGACCAGTTAAGGATTGAGGAGTGAGTGTGGCTATTGAAATTATTCCTGTTCCGGACCTGGGTGGTGCGGACAAGGTAGATGTTATTGAAGTGTGTGTTGAGCCGGGTGATGTGATTGAGGCTGAGCAGTCGTTGGTGGTGCTGGAGTCTGATAAGGCTTCCATGGAAATTCCCTCCCCCAAAGCGGGTAAGGTTATATCCCTGAAAGTGAAGGAAGGTGACTCCCTCAGCGAAGGCGATGCCATTCTGGAGTTGGAGCTCGAGGGGGAGGCGTCGTCAGAAAGTGATGACGCGCCAGCGGTTGAGAGTACTGCAGAGGCGGAAGAAACCGCAGTTGCGGCCGACGCAGAAGAGCAGGCGCCGGCAGCACCGGCAGGCGCAACATCTCAACAACTGGTTCCGGTGCCGGATCTCGGCGGCAGTGACAGCGTGGAGGTGATAGAGCTCTGTGTGGCGGTCGGTGATGAGGTTGCCGAAGGTGATTCTCTGGTGGTTTTGGAATCGGATAAAGCTTCCATGGAAATTCCTTCCCCGGCGGCGGGAAAAATCCTCGAAATCAAATTGGCAGAAGGGGACAAGGTCTCTGAAGGCGCGGATTTGGTGTTGTTGGAAGTTACAGGCTCTGCGCCCGCAGCCCAGCCGGCTTCAGAGCAACAGTCGGCTTCAGAGCAACAGCCGGCTGCAGCGCAAAAGCCCGCTCCTGCCGCTCAACCGGCGCCAAAACCGGCGCCGGCAGCCATCAGTACCGCCACTGATAGTCGTGAGAGTGCGGCCGGTGTGTATGCCGGACCCTCGGTGCGCAAGCTGGCTCGTCAGCTGGGCGTTGATCTGAATAAACTGAAACCCTCGGGTCCCCGTGGGCGCTTTATGAAAGACGATGTCCGCAGTTATGTGAAGCAACTGGTGGCGGACGTTAACAGCGGTAAAGTCTCGGGTGGCTCAGGTATTCCTGCCATTCCGGAAGTGGATTTTTCCCAGTTCGGCGACATCGAAATGGTCAAGATGAGCAAGATTGCCAAATTGACTGCCGCCAATATGTCCCGCTCCTGGCTAAACGTCCCTCATGTGACGCAGTTTGACGATGCCGACATTACCGAGATGGAAGCTTTCCGCAAGTCGATGAAAGCGGAGGCGGACAAGCGCGGCGTCAAGCTGACACCACTGCCGTTCCTGTTAAAAGCGGCGGCGGCAGCGTTGGAAGCCGAACCCAGTTTTAACGTGTCGCTGCACGCCGATGGCGAGCATATCGTGAAGAAAAACTACATTCACATCGGTGTGGCCGTGGATACGCCGGCCGGTCTGATGGTGCCGGTGATTCGCGATGTGAACAAAAAAGGGCTGTGGGAACTGGCCGCTGAAAGCGCAGAGATTGCCGCCAAGGCCCGTGACGGCAAGCTCATGCCGCGGGACATGCAGGGCGGTTGTTTTACCATTTCCAGTTTGGGTGCAATCGGTGGCAACGGCTTTACACCAATTGTGAATGCCCCTGAAGTGGCCATTATGGGCGTATCCAAAGCGCAGATGAAACCGGTTTGGAACGGAGCAGAGTTTATTCCGCGCAACATGCTGCCGCTGAGTGTTTCCTATGACCATCGTGCCATTAATGGTGCCGACTGTGGCCGTTTCTTCACCTACATGGTTGCTGTGTTGAGTGACATTCGCAAGTTGTTGCTCTGATTCATGTGGGTGTTAAAAGGCAGGCTTGTGTTTTCACGGTAAGCGGCTGGAAACGCGGCACTGCCGCAAGTTGTTGTGCTCAATTGGTGGCTGTCGAGAGGTAGTTATTAACATGTGGCTATCAACATGTAGCTAGCAATATGCAGTTATAAAGAGTCTGTCCGTAAGGTCAGGCTCTTTTTTTTATCGTCAGGGCAATGATTTGGAGGCGAGCGCCGGTGTCTCCGTCCGGTGTAATCCGGCCAGCTTGTAACATTCATTAATGCGCCAAAGCGTGGGTAGACTACACTGAGAATAAGAGGACGCACTCGGGGGTGTCACTGTTCTCTCACTGCGCTGCTCTCGTCTTGTGGCGCCCAACAACAGCGAACTAAGGATGTGCCTATGACACCACTGGCTGGAGAGTCGTGTACTACGTGTAAGGCAGGGGCTCCCTGTGTTCCTGTTGAGGAGCGGCAGGCTTTGTTGGATCAATTGCCAGGCTGGCTGTTGATATCGCCGGATGGCGTGGATCAGCTGGAAAAAGTGTATCCCTTCCAGGATTTTAATCAGGCGCTGGATTTTGCCAATGCCGTGGGTGAGTTGGCGCAGGGAGCGAATCATCACCCCGCGATTCTGGTGGAGTGGGGCAAGGCGACCATCACCTGGTGGACGCACACCATTCATGGGTTGCACCGCAATGACTTTGTCATGGCCGCCAAGACCGACTATTTGCATGGTAAATAGACCGACTTCTTGCATGGTAAATAGACGGCTGCCGGATCAGCTGGCGGGCGTTCGCTGGCCGGTATCACACCGGCCGTTTGAGTCTTTCAAAACCAGGTTTTAAGCCCAGCATGTGGCCATTAAACCGTCTTCAGACAGACCGCTTAAGAAATGGTGCCCGTGGTGCGCACGCGTTTGCTGCCTTTGATCACCGGCTCGGTGCGTTTGGCTTTTTCGCGTTTCTCGGCGTTGGCATCAATGACATTTTTAATCGCAATTAAGAAACCGGTCACAATAAAGGCGCCTGGCGGCAGGATGGCCACAAGAAACCCTGGATAGTTGCTGAACAGGGTTACTTTCCAGTGTTCAGCCATAGGCCCCAGCAACAGATTCATGTCGGCAAATAAGGTGCCGTGCCCCAGTACTTCACGGATGGCCCCGACACTGACCAGCACCAGCGCAAAACCCATTCCCATCATAAGCCCGTCGAGCGCCGATGCCGGCACGCTGTTTTTGCTGGCAAACGCATCCGCACGTCCCAGGATGGCGCAGTTGGTCACAATGAGTGGAATAAAAATCCCCAGTATCTGATAGAGCTCGTAGGTGTAGGCCTTCATGAGCAGTTCGGTGCAGGTGGTGAAAGAGGCGATGATCATCACGAACACCGGCAGGCGCACGGCATCGCTGACGGTCTTGCGGATCAGGGAGACGGCGATGTTGGAGCCGACCAACACCAGCGTGGTGGCCAGCCCCAGTCCCAGAGCGTTGACCACGCTGCCACTGACCGCCAACAGCGGACAAAGTCCCAGTAGCTGCACCAGCGCCGGGTTATTTTTCCACAACCCATTATGGGTGATTTCTTTGTAGCTTGTTGTCATGAGGGGGCCACTTGAGATTGTGATTGAGCGTTGTGTGCAGGCTGTATGCCGTTTGACTCCAGGCCAGTTGCTGCTGACTCCGGTGCGGAAGGTGTGGCTTGCGGCGCAGAGTCTGTTTCCTCTTTGGCTTGCAGGGGCTTGGCTTCAGAAAAATACAGCAACGCCCGTTTCACCTGATTGATCACCGCCCTTGGGGTAATGGTGGCGCCGGTAAACTGGTCAAAGTCGCCGCCATCTTTTTTCACGGCCCACTGTTCAATGCCGGGGTTGCTGAGGGATTTGTCATTAAAGCTCAGTATCCACGAACTTTTCTTCAGGTCGACCTTGTCGCCCAGCCCCGGAGTTTCATTGTGGGTCAGGGCGCGGACGCCGGCAATGCTGCCATCGGCATTTATGCCGATGATGAGCTTGATATCACCGCTGTAGCCGTCCGGGGCAACGGCGGGAATGATCGCGGCGACAGGTTCGCCGTGATCCCGGGCGATGTTAACCTCGCCACCGTTTTTCAGCCCCAGCGCTTCCCAATATGCTTCCTCTATGGGCACCGTGTCCATCAACAGGTCGTTGGTGTGGCGATCCAGTGGCACGATTTCGAGCAGGGCTCTCTGGGCAGCTTCCCGTTCCGCCGCCGCAATACGATCCTGAGTGCCCGCTTGTGTACCGGCCAGAATGGCGGCTGTGATAAGTGCAAACAGACCCAGCAACAAGCTGTTTTTACTGATGGAGGTGCCCAGCATAGGTGTAATCCTTAGTCTTCTTTCTCGGTCGCGCGACGGGCTTTGTCGTGGCCGTAGGTGCGTGGCAGCGTGTAATAATCAATAAAGGGCGCGGCAAAATTCATCAGCAGGACGGCAAATGCCACCGCGTCGGGGTAATTCCCCCACACCCGGATAACGTAGACCAGGATGCCAATGCCGGCGCCGTAAAACAGTCGACCTTTGGTGCTGACCGCTGACGATACCGGGTCGGTCGCAATAAAGAAGGCGCCCAACATGGTGGCCCCGGACAGCAGGTGCAACAGTGGCGAGCCACCGCTGTGGGAGCTGCCCCCATCGTAAAAAACCACCGACAAGAGAAAGAGTGTGACCAGCATGCTGACGGGTGTGTGCCAGGTAAAGATCTTGCGATACAGTAGGTACGCCCCGCCCAGCAGGAAGCCCAGGTTGACCCATTCCCAGCCGGCACCGGCCCAGCGAGCGGTCGAAAAGATGGGTTCAGAGGCGTACAGGTGCTGCACCAGCTGTGAATCGTTGTGTTTGAACACATCCAGCGGGGTGGCACCGGTGTAGGCATCGATGGCCCCTCCCAGAAAAATCTGTTGCAACGCGCTGAGGGGGCCGAGCAGGTCTTGGCCTTCCGCCAGCATAGTGCGGGGCACGGCCCATTGTGTCATTTCGACCGGAAAGGAAATCAGTAGAATCACATAGCCGACCATGGCCGGATTGAAGGGGTTGTAGCCCATGCCGCCGTACAGGTGCTTGGCCAGAATGATGGCGCAGGCAGTGCCCACGACCACTACCCACCAGGGGCAGTAGGGCGGGAGTGCCAGGCCGAGCAGCACACCGGTAACGACTGCGCTGTAATCTTTCAGGAAGAAATCAATGGGGCGGTTGCGCAGTTTCAGCACGCCAGCTTCACAGGCAATGGCCGTGGCGCTGGCGAGAATTACGTTGATCAGGCTGCCGGGACCAAAAAAGTAACTCAAGGCAATCAAGCCGGGTACGCAAGCCAGAATGACTTGTTTCATTACATCCCCGGTGTCACCCGCACGGGTGGCGTGCGGGGAGGTCATTTTCATAAAGGCCATAGTATTTCAGTCTCGGGTTACGAGTTGCTAGTGACGAGCTGTTGTTTGGTTTGTTGCAGCTTGGCTTCGGTTTTTTCAACGCCAGCTTTAAACGCGTCCAGGTTAGGGTCGTCTTCCGCCTCGGCTTTGGCCAGTCGTTGCTTGGCTTTATCCAGACGGGTTTCCAGGGAGGCTATTTGATCGCGCAGCTTGTCTTCTGGCGACATGCTGGCCAGAGCATCGGCTTTGGCCTTGGCTTTTTCAATCGCGGCCGTGGCGGCGTCCACTGTCGGCGCGGGTTGCGGGGCAACCTCTGCAGCGGTTGCCGGCTGATCGGTCAGCTCCGGGGCGTTGGGGTTCAGGGCCCGCAATTCGTCCCGCAGCTTATCCTGCTTGGCGAGCATCTTGTCCAGTCCCAGTTGTAACGCAGCCACCGTGTCGGTGTTCTCGGCCTGCGCCTGTTCCAGCTTGATGCGGGCTTTTTCCAGGCGACCGTTGATGCTGGTCAGCTGGTCACGCAGCTTGTCTTCGGGAGACAGGTTGGCCTGTGCGGCGGCCTTGGCTTTGGCGCGTTCGATGGCGGCTGCAGCGGCATCCTGCTCAGGTGCCGGTGTGGCTGTGGGTGCCGAGGGGGTCAGTTCAGCCAGTTCCTGTTCGGCACTGGCAATTTTTTCTTTGAGTTTGTCGACACCGGTTTGCAGGGCGTCGACCTTGTCGGAGTTCTCCGCTTTGGCGGCCGCCAGTTTTTCTTCGGCTTTGGCCAGGCGCCCGGTTAACGATACGATGTTGGCTTGCAGTTTTTCGTCCGGTGCCATGGTCATCTTGGCTTGCGCGCGGGCGATGGCGACCGCAACCGGGTCGTTGGGGTCAGCGGTAGCGGCAGGTGCATCTGCTGCAACCGTGGTGATGGCGGTAGGCACGGGAGTAAAGTGGGCTAACTTGTCTTTGGCTTCCTGCAGCTTGAGCTCTGCCTGCTTAATTTGTGCGGCCAGGCGTTCTTTCATATCGCCATCGGCGTCACTGTGGCGCTGTTGCAGTTTTTCCAGACGGCCTTCGGCGCTGGTGACGGCGCGTTCCAGTTTGGCTTTTTGCTCTTCCGGCGTCGCCTGTTTGGCCTTGGCGCTGGCCATGGCGGTGGCGACAATGTCGGCTTTGGCAGTGTGACCCGAAGGTTGCACGCCCGCGGCTTTATCGGCTTCCTGTTTCTGTTTGGCCAGTTCAGCGGCTTTTTTGCGGGCCAGGCGCTTGGCTTCTTTTTCCGCCTCGGCTTTGGCGATACGTTCCTGGCGGAACTCAAAACGCTTGCGCGAGCGATCGGACTTCTCTTTGTCGATCGCCATTTGCCGCATGGTGCCTTTGGCGGCACGATAGTATTGCACCAGTGGAATATTGCTGGGACAGACATACGAACAGGCGCCGCATTCAATGCAGTCCATAATGTTCTGGGCTTCCAGGCGATCGTATTCTTCCGCCGCGGCGTACCAGTACATTTGTTGTGGCAGCAGGCTGGCGGGACAGGCCTCGGCGCACATACCACAACGAATACACGCTTGAGTGGGGCGCGGAGGGGGCATTTCCTTTTTCGTCGGTGCCAGAATACAGTTGGTGGTTTTTACCACCGGTACGTCATCCTGCTCCAGCGCGTACCCCATCATGGGGCCACCGACGATCAGGCGCATGGCTTTCTTTTCCGCAAAGCCGTGTTCCGCCAGCACGTGGTGAATGGGGGTGCCAAGGCGCACGCGAATGTTGCGCTGGGTTGCCAGGGCTTCGCCCACCACGGTAGTGATGCGTTCGATCAGTGGCTTGCCAAAACGCACGGCTTCGTACGCGGCGACGGTGGTGCCAACATTCTGCAGGACGATACCGATACTCGAAGGCAAGGCGCCAGAGGGGACTTCTTTACCGGTCAAAATTTGAATCAGCTGTTTTTCTCCGCCAGACGGGTACTTGGTCGGAAAGCTCACCACTTCTACCGGGGTCCCCTCGGCCGCCTGGGTTATGGCAGCAATGGCCAGCGGTTTATTGTCTTCAATGCCAATGACGATACGGCCGGGCTGGCTCAGTATGTGGGCCAGCAACAGGGTGCCTTTGATGATGTCCTCGGCCTGAGTCTGCATGAGGATGTCGTCAGCGGTGATGTACGGCTCACATTCGGTGCCGTTAATGATCAGCGTATCAATGGGCTGGTTGGCGCGGGGGCTGAGCTTGACGGCGGTGGGAAAACCGGCACCGCCCATGCCGGCAATACCGGCCTCGCGGATTTTTTGCACCAGCACCGCCTTGTCCAGTGACAGGTAATCTTCGCACGCTTCAAAGGCGGCAAATTCGTCCTTGCCGTCAGCCGCAAGCACGATGCAGGGGCCGCTTAATCCGGAAGGGTGGGGCAGCGTGCGGTCTTCAATGGCGGTCACGGTACCGGACGTTGAGGCGTGAACCGCTGCGCTGATCATGCCTTTGGCGTCGGCAATTTTTTGCCCGGCCAACACGCGCTCACCCACCGTGACAATCGGCTTGGCGGGGGCGCCAATATGCTGGCTGAGCGGGAAGATCAGTTCCGATGGCAGTGCAACCTCACCGAGAGGCAGCTGCAGGGACTGGCTTTTGTTTTCTTCCGGGTGAATGCCACCGGGGATCGACCAAATTTTTCTCACGCGGCCGCTCCGTCTTTTTCAGGTTGTTTATCGCTGGCAATGAGCTGGAAGTTTTCGACCACGGCCGGTGGTTTGTTCCACTTCCAATCGCTCAGGCCGGATGCCACCGGCAACATGTCGATGCAATCAACCGGGCAGGGTTCGACACACAGGTCACAGCCGGTACATTCGTCAGCAATGACGGTGTGCATTTGTTTGGCGGCGCCGAGGATGGCGTCCATCGGGCAGGCCTGTATGCATTTGGTGCAGCCAATGCATTCGTCCTCGCGAATGTAGGCCACGGTTTTGACTTCGGCTTCTTCGCCGTGCTCTTCATCCAGTGTGGGCGCTTCCACATCCAGTAAATCGGCAATGGCGTTGATGGTGGCCTGGCCGCCGGGAGGGCACTTGTTAATCGCATCGCCGTTGGCAATGGCCTCGGCGTAGGGGCGACAGCCGGGGTAGCTGCACTGGCCACACTGGGTTTGCGGCAGCAGTTCATCCAGCTGATCCACAATGGGATCGCCTTCGACTTTGAATTGCACCGCGGCGTAACCCAACACTGCGCCAAACACTAAAGCCAGGGCAACCAGGGCAATCAGTGCCGCGAGAAACGGGTGTGTGAGAAGATATTCGTACATAGTCGTCAACGTTGTTGGGGTCGGCTGTTGTTTGTCAAAATTACAATCAGAAACACAATCAGACCAGACCGCTGAAACCCATAAAGGCCAGGGACATCAGCCCCGCGGTAATCATACCGATGGCGGCACCTTTGAACGGTGCGGGCACATCGGCCACGGCCAGGCGTTCGCGCATGGCGGAAAACAGAATCAACACAAAGGAAAACCCCAGCGCGGCGCCAAAGCCATAGAGTGCCGATTCGGTAAAGGTGTGGGCCTTGGCGGTGTTTTGCAGCGCCACACCCAGTACCGCACAGTTGGTGGTGATGAGCGGTAAAAAGACTCCCAGCACGCGGTATAGCAGGGGACTGGTCTTTTCGATGAACATCTTGGCGAATTGCACCACGACGGCGATCACCAGAATAAAGGCGATGGTCTTGAGGTACTCGAGCCCCAGGGGTTCCAGGATGAAGTTGTGAACCAAATAACTGCAAATGGACGCGAGCGTCAACACAAAGGTGGTTGCACCCCCCATACCAATGGCGGTTTCCAATTTGTTGGACACACCCATAAACGGGCAGAGCCCCAAAAATTGAACCAGTACGAAGTTGTTGACCAGGATCGTGCTGATCAGAATCACCACAAAATCTGTCATAGGATGTCCATCCAGGCGTTTGAAATCCTTACCATTTTAATGGATAAGTAAGGTTTCGGTTAACGGTTTTGCCGATAATGCTTATTGGCTGAGTGTGTAGCTAATAGCCAGTAAAAACCAGGTCATTAATCAATAGCAATCTCGTCATTGCGAGCGCAGCGCGGCAATCTTCCCCTGGGTGGCGCAAGCCCTGAGAGGTTGCCCTGGTCACCCTCCCTTGCTCCTGGGGCAATTCACCTTGCTGCGGCGCTCCTTGTCTGGAGCACCGGCTTGGGGGGCAATAACGAGGTTGGTGGCGAGTTACATGACCCGCTGGCCGGGCTTCGCGCCGGAATGGGGTTCCAGCAGGTAAATTTCTTTTTTGCCGGGGCCGGCGGCCAGCACCATGCCTTCGGAAATGCCGAACTTCATTTTACGCGGCGCCAGGTTGGCGACCATGACGGTCAGCTTGCCTTCCAGGTCTTCCGGTTGATAAGCACTTTTGATGCCGGAGAAGACGTTGCGGGTTTCACCGCCCAGATCCAGCGTCAGGCGCAACAGCTTGTCGGCGCCTTCGACGTGTTCTGCTTTGGCGATCAGGGCGACACGCAAATCGACCTTGGCAAAGTCGTCGAAGTTGATTTCATCCGCCAGCGGCTCTTTCGCCAGCTCGCTGTCGGCAGTGGCAGGCGCGGAGACTTGCGCTTCGAGCGAGGCCAGGGCTTCTTTACTGGCGTCAATCATGGCGTCTACCTTGTCCTTCTCGATGCGGGTCAGCAGCGGTTTGAATTTGTTGATGGCTTCGCCACCGCGGAAAGCGACCGGGCTATTCCAGCTGAGGGTTTCACCCAGGAAGTCTTCCGCCCCCGCCGCCAGCGCCGGGACGACCGGTTTCAGGTAGGTCAGCAGGGCGCGGAACATGTTCACACCCAGGGTGCAGATGTCCAGCACCTGTTGCTCGGTACCCTCTTCTTTGGCCAGTGACCAGGGTGCTTGTGCAGCAATGTACTCGTTGGCGGCATCGGCCAGGGCCATGACTTCACGCATGGCTTTGCCGAAGTCGCGGGCTTCAAAGTGGCCAGCAATGATGGCATCGGCGTCGATGAACTTCTGCCACAGGGCTTCGTCGGCAATGGTGGTGGACAGGGTGCCGCCACTTTTCTGGATGAACTTGGCGGTGCGGCTGGCGATGTTCACCACTTTACCGACCAGGTCGCTGTTGACGCGCTGAATAAAGTCGTCCAGATTCAGGTCGAGATCGTCTACGGAGCTGCTGAGCTTGGCGGCGAAGTAGTAGCGCAGATACTCGGGGTTCAGGTGGTCCAGATAAGTGCGGGCATTGATAAAGGTGCCGCGGGATTTGGACATTTTCTTGCCGTTGACGGTCAGGAAGCCGTGCACGCAGACCTTGGTTGGGGTGCGCAACTGAGCCGAGCTGAGCATGGCTGGCCAGAACAGGGCGTGAAAGTTGACGATGTCCTTGCCGATAAAGTGGTACACCTCGCAGTCGGAGTCCGCTTTCCAGTAGTCGTTGAACGTCGCCTCGACGTCCACCCCTTCCTGCTTGGACAAGTAGTTTTTGAAACTGGCCAGGTAGCCAATGGGGGCGTCCAGCCAGACGTAGAAGAACTTGTTTTTCTCGCCGGGGATTTCAAAACCAAAATAGGGTGCGTCGCGGGAGATGTCCCATTCCTGTAGACCGCTGTCCAGCCACTCGGCCAGCTTGTTGGCGACTTCGTCCTGCAGGTGGCCCGCGCGGGTCCATGTCTTCAGAAAATCCTGAAATTCCGGCAATTTAAAGAAAAAGTGCTCGGACTCTTTTTCAATGGGTGTTGCACCGGAGATGACGGACTTGGGGTTAATCAGTTCGGTGGGCGAGTAGGTGGCGCCACAGGCCTCACAGTTGTCGCCGTACTGGTCGTCCATTTTGCACTTGGGGCAGGTGCCCTTGATGTAGCGATCGGCCAGGAACAGTTCTTTCTCCGGGTCAAACGCCTGGGTAATTTTGCGGCTGGCGATGTGGCCATTGGCCTTCAGCTTTTCGTAGATGAAGTTGGACAGCTCGCGGTTTTCTTCCGAGTGGGTGGAGTGGAAGTTGTCGAAGTTGACCAAAAATTCGGCAAAGTCTTTTTCGTGCTCGGCTTTGACGTTGGCAATCTGTCGTTCGGGCGTCAGGCCCAGCTGCTCGGCTTTGAGCATGATGGCCGTGCCATGAGCGTCGTCGGCGCAGACGTAGGTGCATTCGTGTCCACGCATTTTCTGAAAGCGCACCCAGATGTCGGTTTGGATGTATTCCACCAAATGACCCAGGTGAATGGAGCCATTGGCGTAAGGCAGGGCGCTGGTAACCAGAATTTTACGACGTTCAGTCATAATAAATGCAATCTCACTGACAGGTTGGATGTGTCGGGGCGTATGATCAGCCCCTGAAAAAAAGCGCCGAACTATAGCATTTTTTAGCGATGAGATCAGGGGTTGGCGGTGAATTTACCGCTGTCTTTGGTTAATTAAATGCCTGTTTCGTGCCATTTTGACGAATTCAGCCTTGGATTTGGCCTTTTGATCTCCATTTAAGCCCTAAATCTTTATACTACAGCCAGTTACCCCTTTCATGACTGTCCCTGCGGGCAGCTGCCATTTTGTACTTATATTTGTACTGACTAATTTTTCTACCCACTAAGGAAGTCGCCATGTCCAACGCCAGTGAGTTGTTGCCCAATCAAATAGAAGCCCGTGTACTGGCCTTGCCCCTGCCCAACCTGGAGGCAACGCTGGGGGAGTTGGGGCAGGTGGAAAGCGTGTCCGTCGTGGACGGCAAGGTCGAGTTGGTCGTGCTGTTGGCGATTCCGGCTCAGGGTATGCTGAAGGCGTTGAGCGAATCCATCTGGGCGGCAGTAAAAGACCTGCCGGGTGTGGAGCAGGTGGCGGTGGACATCGGCTGGGCGATACCGTCGGGGCCGGTGATGGATCCCGGGGCGACCATCCCCAATGTGAAGAACATTGTCGCGGTTGCGTCGGGCAAGGGCGGGGTGGGCAAATCCACTACCGCCATCAATCTGGCCCTGGCGTTGCAGGCCGAAGGTGCGACCGTGGGAATTCTGGATGCGGATATTTATGGCCCCAGTGTGCCAGCCATGTTGGGGGTAGGTAAGCAACGTCCAGAGCTGGAAAAGGGCCCGCAGGGACAGATGCTGGTGCCCATTGAGGCCCACGGTATCCATTCCATTTCCATGGGGTATCTGGTTACCGAGCAAACGCCGATGGTGTGGCGCGGGCCCATGGCCAGCGGGGCCTTGCAGCAGTTGCTGACCCAGACGGCCTGGCCGCCACTGGATTACCTGATCATCGATATGCCACCGGGCACCGGTGATATTCAGTTGACCCTGTCGCAGAAGGTGCCGGTGACGGGCTCTGTGGTGGTGACAACACCGCAGGACATTGCTTTGCTGGACGCGCAAAAAGGCATTGAGATGTTTCGCAAGGTCAGCGTCCCGGTATTGGGGGTGATCGAGAACATGGCGACGCATATTTGCTCAAATTGCGGCCATGAAGAGCACATTTTTGGCGAGGGTGGCGGTCAGCGCATCGCCAGTGATTACCAGACCCGCTTGCTCGGAGCCCTGCCGCTGAACTTGTCGATTCGCCAGCAGGCCGACAGTGGCTGTCCGACCGTTGCCGCAGACCCGGATTCGGACCTGGCCATGACGTACCGCCACATTGCGCTCAAACTGGCGGCCGAGCTGGCCAAGTCCGTGTCTCAGGGGGCGGCCCCGGTCATCGAAATTTCAGACGATTAATCCGCAGAGAGGGGCCGCTTGACGAGTTTTGCAGGGCTTTGCGGACTTTCTGTGGCACTTGGCGCACCTTCTGGGGGGCCTTTGCGTACCTTCGGTGGGCCTTTGCTTAGCAGCGGCAAAGCCAGTATGATTCGGCCTCTTTCTTCTACTTCCGAGTACTGGCTTGCTGTCTGCCCATCCTGTTTCTCCTGGGTGAGGCGATGGTGGCGAGCGTGTCTCACACCAGATTGATTCAAACGGGGACAACATGAGCATTAAATCCGACAAGTGGATTCGCCGGATGGCTGAAAACGAAGGCATGATTGAGCCTTTCGAGCCAGGACAGGTACGCTATAACGACGCGGGTGAGCGTTTGGTTTCTTACGGTACCTCCAGCTACGGCTATGATGTGCGTTGTGCCAATGAGTTCAAGATTTTCACCAACGTGTATTCCTCTGTGGTAGACCCCAAGAATTTCGATGCCAACAGCTTTGTGGATATACAGGAAGATGTCTGTATCATCCCGCCCAATTCTTTTGCCCTGGCCCGCACGGTGGAATACTTCCGTATCCCCCGCAGTGTATTGACCATCTGTCTGGGAAAATCCACCTACGCGCGTTGCGGCATCATCGTCAATGTCACGCCGCTGGAGCCGGAGTGGGAGGGTCACGTGACTCTGGAGTTCTCCAACACCACACCACTGCCTGCGAAAATATACGCCAATGAAGGGGTGGCACAGATGCTGTTCTACGAATCCGACGAGATTTGTGAGACCTCCTATAAAGACCGCGGTGGCAAGTATCAGGGACAGACCGGCGTGACACTGCCGCAAACCTGATCTTTCCGTAGCTCGGTCTGTTCACGGATCTTGAATGGGAGGCCTGAAGTGCAGCTTAAGTTTGACGCTTAAGTGATGTGCCTCGGGTCTCCCGTTTTGCGTTTAATCTGTGTGGCTTCGGCTGGGTTCTGCCCGCCATCGGGCGAAACCGGCGTAGCGCCATTGTCATCGTCAAGCAGCGCAATTGCTTTGGCCAAACAGCCAGAACCCCTTTTTAGAGAATGAAGTATGACTGCCTCACAACAGGTTGATGTGTTGATAATCGGTGCCGGAGCCGCGGGCCTGATGTGTGCCATCAGCGCCGGCCAGCGCGGGCGCAAGGTGCTGGTGGTGGATCACGCCAATAAAGTGGGCAAGAAAATTCTGATGTCGGGTGGCGGTCGCTGTAACTTCACCAACATGTACGCGGAGCCCGACAACTTTCTCTGTGAAAACCCTCACTTCTTTAAATCCGCTCTGGCCCGCTACACCCAGTGGGATTTTATTGAGCTGGTGGGCAAGCATCAGGTGCCCTACCACGAGAAAAAACTGGGGCAGTTATTTTGCGACAACAAGGCCAGTGACATTGTCGACATGTTGCTCAGCGAATGCGATCAGGCCGGAGCGCAAGTGCGCACCCATTGCAGTATTGAGTCGGTGGCTTATGACACTGGCAAGACGTGCTATCTCGTTAAGACCACACTCGGCGACATTGCGGCAGAGTCTTTAGTGGTGGCAACGGGTGGCCTGTCTATCCCCACGATGGGGGCGACCGGCTTGGGTTATGAACTGGCCGAGCAATTTGGCTTGCGGTTGCTGCCGCGCACCGCCGGTCTGGTGCCGTTCACGTTATCCAAAGAACAGCTCGCGCCCTTTGCATCCCTGGTGGGAAGCTCGGCCGATGTGCGCATCAGCTGCGGCGAGCAAAGCTTTCGGGAAAACATTTTGTTCACCCACCGCGGGCTGAGTGGCCCGGCGGTCTTGCAAATTTCCTCTTACTGGCAACCGGGCAAAGACATCTCCATTGACTGGAGTCCGGATCGCAACCTGATGGACTTTTTCCAGCAAGCCCGAGAGGAGCGTCCCAAAGCGGAACTCAAAACCGTGCTGGCGAATTTGCACACCAAAAACTGGGCCAATGTGTTTTGCGAACACTGGCTCAACAGTCAGCCGATGAACAGCTACAGTGACAAGCAATTGCAAGCCCTGGCCGATCAGCTGCACGGCTGGACAATTCTTCCCGCCGGCACCGAAGGCTACCGCACCGCCGAAGTGACTTTGGGGGGGGTGAATACCGATGACCTGTCGTCCAAAACCCTGGAAGCGAAAAACCAGCCGGGTTTGTATTTCGTCGGTGAGGTGGTGGACGTCACCGGCTGGCTGGGCGGTTTCAATTTTCAGTGGGCCTGGGCGTCCGGGCACGCGGCCGGATCCTTCGCCTAGGCTTTCGGCGGGCGGTTACGTTTGGCTAGCCGTTGTGTTTGTCAGGGGTTTGTCGATCAGCGGGGCGATGAGGCTAAGTTTTTCATTCAAGAAAAGGGCGTGGCCCTTACCGCTCAGAGTCTTGCGTGCGCAGGGCTTTCATCTTGGTGGCGATTTTAGGCCCCAACACCTCCTTCACTTCCTTTACTCGTTCCATATAGGCCTGATTGTCATGAGCCCCAGGGTCAGGACGATAATAGAGACCAGGTTGTCCATCAGTAACGGAAAATTAATACCAGCTCCGACCGTGATAAAAAAAGCCCTAAAAGCAGCCCTTTAAAAGGGGCAATGTTACTTTCAAGCTCGTGGCGTTAAGAGGAGTTTGCCAGCACAACACCGGCCAGAAAGGTCCCCAGAGCCAGCGAGAGGCCGACCAGAGACATCAATAAAGCGATACCGATGACAACCATCAGGGTGGTGGCGGTAAACAGTTCACGCAAACGGGCAGTTGCCACAAAGCGAAAAATCGGTGCGGTCAGCAAGCTGCCGCCCAACACCACCAGTGTGATCGATGCGAGGGTGACCAGGGCGGTTTGCCAGTTGTTGAGTCCATCGACCAGACTCAGCGCGCTGGCGTGTTGAGCCGGGTCGGCGGTGTGATGCAGTGTCTCCACCAGGTCGGGCAAGGCCAACAGCGGAACCAGAGCCAGCATGGGGCTCACGGCGATATCCTGGGCGAGCAGTACCGCAAATGACGACTGCCCACCATCAGATTTTAACAGCCCTTTTTCTTCAAGGGACTGCAGGACGATGGCCGTGGACGACAGGGTCAGTATCAGACCAATGGCCAGTGCCTCGGACCAGGAGTGACCGAATATCACACCCGCAGCCATCAGCACCAGGGTGGTCAATACGACCTGCCCAAAGCCTAGACCCAACAGATAAGAGCGCATGGCCCATAGGGATTTGGGTTACAGTTCCAGCCCCACCAGAAACAGCATCACCACCACACCGAATTTGGCAAAATGTTGTACGGCAATCACATCGACTTTCAACAGCGTCAGCAATGGGCTGATGGCAATGCCTGCCAGTAAATAACCCAGTACGGAACCTAACGAAAAGCGCGTTGCGATGGGGACGGCGATGACACCGGCGACGAGAAAAATGAAGGCCAGAAGTAAAATGTCAGTCATGAGGGAAAACCTTTTCGGCCGACAGGTTGATTTTTTCAGTTAAAAACCTGTTTTATATTTCATTTTGTGGCGGAATGGATTTCAACGCCACCGTCATGAGTCTATGTCAGCCGCGTCCCAAAAGATTTTTTTGGTCAAGAAACTGGCGCAAATATTTTCCTTGATGAAGTAATAGACGCCGGGTTTATGGCGCGAGGTCAAATTAAAGGCGCCTGATTCTTCGAATCCAGTTTGCTCGATTATTCCTGCTACACTCTTTACCAATGATGTTGTTGCATAAGACCGTAATTTTAAGGGTAAAGTGGTTGAAGACGATGTTCGAATGAGGACGAGTTTCCGGAGTGAACCGAATTTAAAACCGTGTTTTGGGGTTTGTCGTTCTGGCGTCGGACTTGTCTAACGCTGATCGAGGGATTCGAAAGAAACTCCAGGTCATTTTTTCTCATTTATAACACTCGCTTTTTCTGCCTTGCTGAGGTGCATGCCTGATATCTTCAGTCCGCAAGTGAAGCGACACTGCGAATCAGCCTGTTCTAAACGTGGCGCATTTTGGGGTGTCCATACGCCGGGTGATCAGGCAGCTTTTGGTCAATGGCAAAGAACAATAAAGCAAGTTCATGTAAACACGTTGGATTAAGTGACCAAGGAGAGACACCCTTGAGATACGACTGGTTGACGAAGCCTGGCTTTCTCGTTTACCTGGAGCGGTTTTTATTGGGCTTTGGTGTGCTGGGTCTGTTGTTTGTGGGTATGGCGTATTTGGACTCTGCGCTTGTGTCGCGTCAGGCGATGGCGGCTTTTGATGAGGCCTTGTCAGCGCAAGAAGCGCTAGAGGCACTCAAGTTAGAAGAACCGGATCAAAGTTTGTGGTCTGAAAGTCGCAAAAAAAAGTACACCGAACTGACCAGTGATAAAGTGCCTCTGGCGGTGTTGGCGATTGACCGTTTGAAACTGCAGGTGCCGGTTTTTCCTGGGACCGATCGCTTGACACTCAATCGGGGTGCCGGAATTGTTGATGGTACCGCCTACCCGGGTGAAAAAGGCAATATGGTGGTATCGGCCCACCGCGACGGTTTTTTTCGTCCGCTGAAGGATATCGCTGTCGGTGACCAAATTAAACTGAAGACTCTCAAGGGCACACAGGTCTTTGTCGTCAAAGAGCTGTTCATAACGGACCCACTGGATATCTCTGTACTGGATCCTACGGATTCTCAAACGCTGACCTTGATAACCTGCTACCCGTTTTATTATGTGGGTTACGCACCCGAGCGGTTGATTATTCGAGCATTGCCAGAGCAGCCGAACGACGATAGCCGCAACGACATTTTCCCTAAACCGATTCACATCACAAACCTTGTGACTTCTGTGGATACCCATCCTGATCCGAATACCCATGGGGTACTGAATTATTCACAATGAAAGTGCCCCCAACCCCGAGGAGAAAGCCAATGAAAAAACTGATCAAACCGTTGATAGTTGTTACAGCACTGGTGGGAGCTGGTACAGCACTAGCCGCTGACCCGGTACGTGTTGGTGATTGTAGCGATTATGCCGAGGATTATCAGGCAACCCAAGAGGCCAAAATTCGTTTTGGCATGCTGGCGGGAGCTTGTGAAGGCGTTTATGACATCGATGGAGCTCTTTATGCGCGAGCAGAAATGATTGTTCGCAGCAACTGGGAAGGCACGATGAAGCTGTATCTGCCGGCCTCGGATAAAACCATCGAGGTGACACCTGATATGGAGCATAGTGCCATCGTCGATGGTCGAAAACGTCGTGTGAAGGATTTGAGAAAAGGCGATGAGATACAGGTGTATATTTCCAAGGACAAGTTCTTTGAACAGCGTGTTGACTCCATTGCCTTTGCTGCCGATGACGATGCCATGGAAAAGATTTATCCCACAGATGCTGAGGAAGTGTCGGCATTGCCCACCACTGCAAGTTCTTTACCGCTGCTGGGAATGATCAGTGGCTTGTTGTTTGCCGCAGGTGGGTTGTTGCGATTGCGTCGCCGTCAGGCTTGAGTGTGGTTGTAACAGAACACGTAGAGAGTGAGATCTGCCGGTGCTGAGACCACTTACGGAAGAGTATTGAAAAGCTCTGCCTGTAGGAACCGTGAATGTGACTGGCGGAACAAGTTCTTATAAGCACGGTTGGGCCGCTTAAAGCAAACAAGTTTCGGGTGTCATTGGCAGGACCCGAAGCTTGTCTCGCTGCCTGATTTACGTGTTCGTTTTTGCTCGACGCCTGTTCTCCTGTCGGGATGACCGTTTTTTCGAACGGCGCGGGTGAGTTGCCAGATCAAGGTGACAGTCGTGCATTATCTTTCAGGTTTTCGCCGGGGCTTTTGCCCCGTTTCGTGTTTAACCGTTGCCGGTTTTGTTCAGTGGTTTTCTGGCCAAAGGCATCTGTGGCAGTAAGCAGATACCGCCCATTCGGGCGCCGAGCCCGAGCAGGAACATCGCCGACCAGAGGAACATCGCCGACCACAGGAACATCGCCGACCATGAGCACAGGGAGCCGGGATCGCCGCTGAAGCCTTTCAGTGAGGCAAGGGCAATACCCAGGCCGGCAAGCATGGCCCCGGCAATGAGTCTCCAGCTGGAAGGCACACCCGCAGCTTGCATGTATGGCAGCCTTTCAAGAGGTGACAGCGATAATGCCACCGGTATGAGTAGCAGCATGAGTCCCGCAAGCCACAGGGGACGGCTGGCCCACCAAATTTCAATGCCCGGGGGCAAGGACATGCCCAGGCCGCCGCTGATATAGGCGACGCCAAACACCAGCACCAGAATCGTCATGTGCCATAAATACACCGTCATGATCATGGGAATTGACTAACACGGTCAGGGTCCAGAGTTTGGCGTTGGACAATAGTTTCTGCATGGGCTTTTCGAGCGCGTGCAACACACCGAATTGAATCAATCCCAGGATCAGTAGTGTGATTTTGGGTGGCAGTGAATTGCTCACGGCCTTGTCCGGTGATCCGACCATGGCGAGCGGGTAGGGACCATGAAATATCAGGGTGTAGAGCAATTCCAAAGCCGCGCCCGCAATGCACAGCATAAGCACGGGCTTGCCCAAACGGCCATCGTGCCAGGCGAAGCCAAGATGGTGACTGCCAGCCAAACCCAAAAGTAATTACTCCAGCCCAGCCAGTGCAGATCAGCCTGAAAAAACAACACATCAGCCACCGCGGCCAGTGCGACAAATACCATCAGAGAGCCCCAGCCGTAGCGACGCCAAAATTGAAAGCTGAGCGGCGCCAGCAGGACAATCATGGTATAGATGGCAAGAAACCAGGTGGGCACCAAAGCGGCTTTGGTGGCAAAACGAATGGTCTCGGGTTGTGCGCCCAGCCAATGCATCAGCAAGGCAATCACCGTTTCCATCAGGACAGGCGCTCACAGTGTCAGTATAATTATCCGCTAGTGACCAGCGAGACTGTCGCACAAAGCACAAACTCCCTACCGAGTCGGCAATCAACTGCAGGGCCCCGTGATAACCAAGGGCAGCAATGGACAACAGCGTTATAGGCGCACAGAGGCTTGTTATGAATAAAGAAAAATTAGTCATTTTTGATACCACCTTACGGGATGGTGAGCAAAGCCCGGGGGCCTCCATGACGCTGGATGAAAAAGTCCGGATTGCCAAAATGCTGGAAAAGCTGCGTGTCGATGTCATTGAAGCGGGCTTTGCGATTGCCAGTCAGGGGGATTTTGAATCGGTGAAGGCGGTGGCAGAGACCGTCAGGGATTCCACCATTTGCAGTCTCGCGCGAGCGGTGCGACCGGACATTGAGCGGGCCGCCGAAGCTTTGAAAAATGCCAATTCAGGGCGTATTCACACGTTTATTGCCACCTCCCCCATACACATGAAGTACAAGTTGCAGATGGCGCCGGAGCAGGTGCTGGAGCAGGCGGTGACAGCGGTGAAAATGGCCCGCAACCTTGCCGAAGATGTTGAGTTTTCCCTGGAGGATGGCAGTCGCACTGAGCCGGACTTCATGTACCGGATCATTGAAGCCGTGATTGACGCGGGTGCCCGTACCATCAATATTCCGGATACTGTCGGCTATGGCACGCCGGAAGAGTATGGGGCAATTTTCCGCAATGTGATGAACAACGTTGCCAATGCCGATAAAGCCATCCTCTCGACCCATTGTCATAACGATCTGGGTTTGGCTGTGGCCAACTCCCTGGCCGCCGTGATGAATGGCGTGCGCCAGGTGGAATGTACCATTAACGGCCTCGGTGAACGTGCGGGTAATGCAGCGCTGGAAGAGATTGTGATGGCGGTGAACACCCGCAAGGATTTCTACCCGCTGGCCTCGGCGATCGATACCACGTTTATTGTGCCGACATCACGCCTGGTGGCGACGGTGACCGGATTTCCGGTACAGCCTAATAAAGCCATTGTCGGTGCCAATGCCTTTGCGCACGAGTCGGGTATCCATCAGGATGGGGTGCTCAAGCATCGCGAAACCTATGAAATCATGAAGGCTGAGGACGTGGGCTGGAAGGCGAATAAGCTGGTGCTGGGCAAGCACTCTGGCCGAGCGGCGGTCAGATCACGCTTTGAAGAATTGGGGGTGACCTTTGAGTCGCCCGAGGCGCTGAACGATGCTTTTCAGCGCTTTAAAGCGTTGGCGGATAAAAAACATGAGATCTTCGATGAGGACCTGCAGGCGCTGGTGTCTGACGCAAAAGCTGAAAGCGGCACGGAAATTTACCGTTTTGTGGGCATGGAAATCGCCTGCAAGACCGGCCAGAAGCCGTGGGCACAGCTGACGTTCACCAGACTGGGAAACACCATTACCACCGAATCCGAGGGTGGTGGGCCCGTGGACGCGGTTTTCAAGGCCATTGAGAAGGTGGTGAGCAGCGAATCGGCGCTGGAATTGTATTCTGTGAATGCCATTACCGCGGGCACCGAAGCGCAGGGGGATGTCACTGTGCGCCTGGCCAAAAATGGCGAAATCGTCAACGGTGTCGGGGCTGATACGGATGTGATCGCCGCTTCCGCAAAAGCCTACTTACACGCTTTGAATCTGTTAGAATCCGAGGGCAGGGCACACCCGCAGCGGGGGGTGTGAACGAATCACTGAATCAGCGGCCGTATCGATGAATGAAATCCAGAGACAGCAGTATCTAGATGCCCTAGGGGTAGACAGCTATATGCCGCGCTGGATTTTACCGCTGGCACCGGCCCCACAGGCCTGCGCGCCGGTGTTACCGACTGAATCGGGTCCTGACACCCCGCCGGTGTCAATGCCGGTTGGCGAAGGTTTGCCAAGCAGGGCCGAGCTGCCGGGCGCTGGCCCGGCTGCCGCCGCACCGCTTGCCGCGTTGGCTTCTTCAGCAGCGGTTACCACCGCTTCTTCTGCAATATCTTCTCCTACAGCTTCTTCTGCAGTACCTGCCGATGAGGGTGCGGGACGGGCGTTGGCGGCGATTTCTGAGGTGGTGCGCTCCGCCGATGTGAAACAGCGGCCAACCGTCAGCGGTGTTATGCCCAAGACCGAAGCGGTCACCGACCCGCGTTTTGCGCTCAGCCTCTGGCGGGTCAGTGACAAACTGCTGGTGGTTGACAGCCGGCACGCCGAGCTGGCTCTGCCCACCGAGCCGCTGCTGGCCAATATCCTGACGGCGCTGGGGCTGCCTCGAACACCCTTGCCGAAAGCGGATGTGTTGCGATGGCCCATGTACGATTACCCTCTGGCTCCCAAAGGGGATGATGCCGCGCGGGATACAATTCTGGCTATGTTGGAAGGGCGACTGGAAATGGAACCTGTGGAGTATGTGCTATTGATGGGCGCAGAGGCCTGTCATTATGTATTACCTCCAGAGTTATTGCCCGCCACTGCAGAAACCGGCGACGATGCCTCTTTGGCGACAGCCCGTTCACCGGGGCTAAGTGCCGTGGACTCCTTTGCCTGTGCACTTGGCAAGGCCGTGCGAGTGGAACCTCTGAAGGTGACTGCGATTGTCGTACCCAGCCTGTGCGATATGTTGCAGGAGCCTGAATTGAAGGCTCAAACCTGGAAAAGCATACAGCCCTTGCGGCAGCGTTAACGTCATTCCGTGTTCACTTCATAACCCTTTTTTATATTTGGCCGTGTAGTTGTGGCCTTGTCAGGCGTTTTTCTATGAGTCATTCCCCGTCTTCAGTCCTTCTGACGACCCCCAAACAGTTTTCATTTCGGGCCATGCCCTTACCCACCGAGGCTCTTGAGGCGATCGTTGCGTTGGAGCAACGCGCTCACTCCCACCCCTGGAGTCGTTCGCTGATCGAGTCAGGACTTTCCCGGTACGCTTGTTGGGGGATTCAGGCTCAGAATGAATGGATCGGTTTTGCCTTTGTCTCGATTGTGGTGGGCGAAGCTGAATTGCTGGATTTTGTGGTGGCGCCGGATTGTCAGGGGCAGGGCATTGGTACCTGCTTTCTGGAGTGGCTGATGCAACAGGTGGCGTCCCAGGCCAGTCGCATGTATCTGGAGGTCAGAGAGTCCAATGCCTCCGCCATCAGTCTTTACCAGGCGGCCGGGTTTGCCGAAGTGGGGCTGCGTCACAATTACTACCCGACCGAAAAAGGGTCTGAGGATGCCATTCTGATGGCCACAGAACTTTTTTTATAGTCGCTTGCACCAAGATGGCCCTCCGCCCTGCGCCTCAAGGAAAGCCTTTTTCGATTTTTCAGGTTTTTAGCGCCCCATATTCAAGCGTCAAATTGTCATTTTGCCTCAAAATGAGTCTTGTTTTGGTGCACTGAAGGAGGCGCTCGCGCTGCAACCCAATCAGAATGGGGCAGGGCGGCCACTGCATAAATGGCACGCTTTTGGCTTGATGAGAGTATTGGGCAGCCGGCAAACAACGCCTTGGCTGTGAGGATCTCTGAGAGGGCGGGTCACCGATTGTCGAAAATGACGATGCATTTAAAATCGAATTCCGGTCATTTGGATGAGACTACGAGCAAGGCAGAGCTGGTTTTGTTGCTGGATGCAGACCCTGAGCGCGCATCCGCTCTAAGACGTGGCCTGGAGGACTCGGGTTATCGACTTGCCCTGAAAATGAAGGACTCTGGCCAGCTTCTGAAGCAGGTGGAAGCTCACCAGCCGGATATTCTCGTGATTGGCACCGACGCGCCTGATCAGGCGCTGCTGCAGCAATTGCAACTGATTCGCGACTATTGCCCCAAGCCGGTCATCATGTTCGCTGAAAAAGAGGCCCCCAAACTCATCAGGCAGGTAGTGGCCAGTGGCGTCAACGCCTTTGTGGTGAATGACATTCAGCCCCATCGCCTGTCCTCCATTATCAATATTGCCTCCGCACGTTTTAAAGAAACGCTGTCGTTGCGTCAGGAATTGGAAACAACGCGGACCAAGCTGGCGGATCGCAAGAAGGTCGACAGAGCCAAGGGCATGTTGATGAGCAATCAGGGCTTGAGTGAAGAAGAGGCCTACCGCATGCTGCGCAAGATGGCGATGGACAAGGGGCAACCCCTGGCGGCGGTGGCTGATTCCGTGATAGATGTGGTCGCCATGCTGGGGGCTGCGAAAATATAAGCGTGACTTGCCGGGCTTAAGGTTCTCCCCCTGTTGCATGCGGGGCATAATGTTTTGGCGTGCGCCTTTGGCGTTAGCTTATGGCGTGCACGCTGTACCAGCCAGTGGTGGCTGACACAGCGCATAATGGTTGTCAGTCGGTAAGCAGTGCGGCGTATTGGCCGGTCACCACATTCATGCCTTGCAGCATGGCGTCAGTGGTGCCTGTGACAACGTGAATCAAACGCTGCTCCGACAGGCTCATGGCACCGTCAAATCCTTTTGAGGCGTACTTGAATTGCCCTTTTACTTTACTGAGCTGGGTGTTGATGTCTGGAGTGTTGAGTTCGCTTTCGGACAGGTATGACAAGACGTTTTCATACTCGGCCAGGTCTTCATAAAGCAGTTCAGTGGCTTTGGCGTCCTGAACACCCCACCGCAAGGCTAAAAAGTTTTTGGCAATCCGCTGTGAGAGCATACGCTGTCGTCCGGACAGGTTGATGATTTCCCCTTTGCTGGTCCCCGAGAGTTTTTCCAATTGTGAAACGTACAGGTGGGCTTGGTTGAGGATGATGTTGCTCTGTTCAAAAAGGATTTCGGCGCTGCCCTTGTAAGCCGGGCTTAACGCTAATTCTTTGTAGGGACGCCAGAGGGCTTCGACGGTTAAAATTTGTGATTTAATGGGGGCTGCCGGTGCGTAATTTTTCAGGTTCTCCAGGTTGCGTTCAAATTCATTGATGGCTCGTTGCAACTGGGTTTCGCCTCGCTGCGAGTCGGGTTTTAAGCCTTTTAGAAAGTAGGATTGCGCAATGCGCTGCGACAGCATCCGTTGTCGTCCCGCAATGTTAATGGCCTCGCCCATGGAGTGAATTTCTGCGCTGCTGAAGGGGCTGGCAACGGTGAAGAGTGAGGTGGTCAGCAGCGTGATGATTGTTAATGCCCGGCTTGTGCCGGTGGTCAATACTTTGAGCGGACTCTTTCTGAACAGCATGCATTTCTCCTTTTAGCTGTTTTGTTTGCCAGTCGACCTGGCTTGTGTTTCGTTTGGGCTTTCACGTGGTTGACTTATTTTTATATTTTACGTTTAGCAATAAGTTGGCCAACTTATTATTTTGGGGTTGGGGCGTTAACTTGGTGCACGCCTAAGCCGCGAGGATCGTATTGGGGCGATGCGATGAAAGGGAGGTCTGCACGGACACATTTTGCCGGCCCCTCTGGCTGATCGGGGCGCTGCCGGGCCTTGGTGTCCTGGTCATGGAGAGCGGTTTATTCGGGAAAAGTACGATTCCAGGGAGGCGACAGAAATGGCCTGGGTGAGTTCCCGCGGGGCAGGCTGTCCGCTGCGTTGCAGGTGGGTGAACACAGGAATATTTTGAAGATACTTGAGTAAATGGAATAATAATTGCTGTTTAAGGTTTTGGTTGTGGGGTCTGCGGACAATGCCTCAGCCCACTGCTGAGCAAAAGGGTGGTATCTATGAATAGTGTGGCGAGTTCCTTTGGTGCATTGATTGTTGGGGTCATGGTGTTGGCATTCGTGGTGTCAGGCATTTCTATTGCCAAACGCCACCGTCGCAAAGAACGTCAAATCCGGGGTCTCAAGTGGCTTTCCAGTTTACGATCTCTGTTGAGTCACGTTCAGCAACACCGCGGATTGTGCAGTGGGTATCTTAATGGCGAATCCAGCTTGATTCTGGATATCGAGAGATTGCAGCGCGAGGTCAGTCGCGACTTGATGGAGATCGCCACCATTGATCTGGATATTGAGGACAACCCGCGCTGGAAGGGCATTACTCAGCACTGGGCCCGTTTGGCGGGGAATTTTCAAACGTTAAAGATTGAGAGCTGCTTGTCGCAGCACAACCATCTGATTAAAAATGTTCTGTACCTGATTGATGACCTGGCTCAGGAGAGTGATCTGTATTTACTCAAGGACAACAAGAGTAAACCCCTGCACGTGTATTGGCGTGACCTCTTGTCTGCGGCCGAATACATCGGTCAAGCCCGGGCTATAGGAACCGGTGTTTCGGCAGCCTCTTATTGCGACAGTGTTTCCAAGATACGCCTGAATCATTTGTGCCAGAAAATTGAGACAAATACCGGTCGTCTCTGGAAGGAAAGCGGTGATTCGGAAAAACAGATTACATCGGTCAGGAGGCTCATTGATTGCATTAATAATGAATTGTTGCAGGATGTGCCGAGTATTGAGCCGGGCGAGTTTTTCTCCCTGGCGACAACGGCTATAGACAGCTTGCTGGAGCAATTCGATCAGTTGGTTAAAGAGCAGCGCTGGCAGTAAACGGCTGAGGTTTGCTTGATGGCCGGCCTGCCGCGCCAGGTGAGGGTGTCGGGTAAGCTGCTCTTGGTCTGCCGGCTGTCAGTGTGTCGGGCGTAAACCGTTTGTCTCCTCTAAATTGTAACATTCGCGGCTATCTTCAACCCCTCTGAACCTTTTCGGCCGGTCTGACCTTGCGGCTATTATCCATCGGCATCGCTTTTAGATCTTGTTCTGCGGGCAGGCCGTCCCGGTTGGCAGTTACTGGCCGACTTTCTTCTTCCTTTTTGGGGTGTTTCACCCTGCGCCTAAGTCTGTTTGTCCATTCGATTGTTCGTTTCTTCATCGGTTCCTGGCCGCTCTGACGGGGTCATGGCCTCTTCGTGGTGGGCTTGTGTCTGACGCGACACGTCAGTTTTTTTGGGTTTTCCCGATTGCCGCTCTGATCGAAGAGGCTAAAAACGGTCATTGGTGATAAGTAATGGTGCAATTAGGCGCTCCCTGAGTGCTGTTTTTGGGTGAGATCAATCTTTTTGCTTCGAGAGCTAAATGCCATTGCGGATCTCTTTTCAATATTTGTGTCTTTAAGTGGTGCACAAACGGTTAAAAATGGCGGTTTTTTAGGTTTTTCTTGATTAAATTTATTGTTGGCACACTCCCTGCATTATCTCTGTTGAAATCAAAACAACGTGTGCGGGTTATTTTGGAGCACACTGAATAAATTTCAGCATCCTCAGCCGTCAACGGAGATGGCGGGGATGTTTGAGACGCGAACACAGCGGTTACAGATACAGCGGAAGTCAAGCAACGGGGCTTAACTTCTACGGGCAAAGGCGCTCATCACACCATGACTGATTCTGTCAGCAATGGGGTGATGGGCGTTTTTTTTTACAGTTTGAAAACATTGAAAAGATTTTAACCATAAAGAGGAAGCACCTATGAAGTGGCTAACACCATTCAAGAGCGCCGTAAAAGCAAGTGTGTTTACAACCGTAGTCAGTGTATCCATGGGGGTGTCGCTGGTTAACGCTGAAGAGCTGGGTTATCCGGAAAAAGAGGAGCTGACGTTTGGCTTCATTAAGCTGACGGACATGGCGCCGATTGCGATTGCGTATGAAAAAGGCTATTTCGAAGACGAAGGCTTGTACGTCACCATCGAAGCTCAGGCGAACTGGAAAGTTCTGCTTGATGGTGTGATTGATGGGCGCCTGGATGGTGCTCACATGCTGGCGGGTCAGCCTATTGCGGCCACCATGGGGTATGGCACCAAGGCTGACATTATTACGCCTTTTTCGATGGATCTGAACGGTAATGGTATTACCGTTTCCAATGAAATCTGGGAGCAGATGAAACCCAACATTCCCAAAATGGACGACGGTCGACCCGTGCATCCGATCAAGGCTGATGCGTTAAAGCCCGTGGTTGAGAAGTACAAACAAGAAGGTAAGCCGTTTAACATGGGTATGGTCTTCCCGGTATCCACTCATAACTATGAGTTGCGCTATTGGTTGGCAGCAGGCGGTATTCACCCAGGTTTTTACGCCCCGGAAAAAGGTGATACCTCTGGTCAGATCAATGCGGATGCCCTGTTGTCCGTTACCCCACCACCACAAATGCCTTCTACGTTAGAAGCCGGCACTATCTATGGTTACTGCGTGGGTGAACCATGGAATCAGCAAGCCGTCTTTAAAGGTATTGGTGTTCCAGTGGTCACGGATTACGAAATCTGGAAAGACAATCCGGAAAAAGTTTTCGGTATCACCAAAGAGTTCTCCGAAAAATACCCGAACACCACTATCCGTTTAACCCGTGCTCTCATTCGCGCCGCCAAGTGGCTGGATGAAAACAATAATGGCAATCGTCCAGAAGCTGTGAAAATTCTGTCACAACCCAATTATGTAGGCGCGGATTACGACGTGATTGCCAACAGCATGACTGGCACTTTTGAGTATGAAAAAGGTGACAAGCGCGAAGTGCCTGATTTCAACGTGTTCTTCCGTTACAACGCGACCTATCCCTATTATTCCGATGCGATCTGGTACCTGACACAAATGCGTCGCTGGGGACAGATTTCAACGGATCAAAGCGATGAATGGTACAAAGAGCTGGCTGCCAAGGTTTACCGTCCCGACATTTATGAAGCCGCAGCGAAATCTTTGATCGAAGAAGGTTTGATTTCTGCCAGCGAGTTTCCGGACTTCGCTACTGAAGATGGCTTCCGTGGTCCTCAGAAACACTTCATTGATAACATTGTGTATGACGGCTCCAAGCCAAACGAGTACATCAACAAGTTTGCTATTGGTCTGAAAACCGGCGACAAGCTCTAAGAGTCAATTTTAAATAGGTAACGAGGAACAGATCATGACAACCATTACGACGTTATTCAGTAAAATTAACGACAGTCAGCTTGGCTCTGATCGTGTTAAAAGCATGGCGAGTGAGCTGGCCAGAATCATCGTTTTCCCTCTATTGGGTGTTCTGGTGTTTTTGTTGTTGTGGTCTGTTGCGGCGCAAAATATTAATACTTCTTTAGGGAAATTCCCGGGGCCTGCCGCTGTGGTTGAGCAATTTGGCAGCCTCTATGACGAGCATGTCAGGGAACGAGAAAAAGCTGACGCTTTTTACGAACGCCAGGAAAAGCGCAATGCAGCGCGAGTTGCCAAGGATCCTGATTATGTGTCTAAAGTTCGTGACTATACCGGTAAAGAAACTTTTCTGGATCAAATCGTCACCAGTCTGGTAACTGTTATCAGCGGCTTTCTGCTTGCGGCCATCATCGCAATTCCTCTGGGGATTGCCGTGGGTCTGAGTCGGCCGTTGAACTCTGCGGTTAACCCGATTGTGCAGATCTTTAAGCCGGTCTCGCCGCTGGCGTGGTTACCTCTGGTGACCATGGTGGTGAGTGCGGTTTACGACACCCCGGATCCAGCGGTGCCAAAGTCTTTTCTGAATTCCATGATTACCGTGACGCTCTGTTGCCTGTGGCCAATGGTCATCAATACATCGGTGGGTGTTGCTTCCATTGACAGTGATTTGGTCAACGTCAGTAAAGTCTTGCGCCTGCCGCCATTGACTCATGTTCGTAAAATTGTCCTGCCCGCCTCGATTCCCATGATTTTTACCGGTATGCGTCTGTCATTCGGTGTGGCCTGGATGGTGCTGATCGCAGCTGAGATGCTGGCTCAAAACCCGGGGTTGGGTAAATTTGTATGGGATGAATTTCAGAACGGAAGCTCTGACTCTTTGAGTCGAATTATGGCGGCTGTTCTTGTTATCGGTTTTATTGGCTTTTTATTGGATCGGGGCATGCTGCAGATACAGCGCTATGTGTCCTGGGATAAAGCCAGTGCGGATCGATAAACAGACGCTTACTGAAATCAAACAGTCAGAATTTTTAGGAGAATAGCAATGAGCATCTTATTGGATATCAGCCACATCGACATGGAGTTTCCAACCCCTAAAGGGCCATTCAAGGCATTAAGCGATGTCAGTTTGAAAATCGAAAAAGGCGAGTTCGTGTCCCTGATCGGGCATTCCGGATGTGGTAAATCTACCGTGCTCAATGTGGTGGCGGGACTGTATCAGGCCTCCAAAGGCGGCGTGGTTTTAAACGGCAAGGAGGTAAACGCTCCCGGCCCTGAGCGTGCCGTCGTTTTCCAGAACCACTCTTTGCTGCCCTGGTTGACGGCCTATGAAAACGTGGAGCTGGCGGTCAATCAGGTGTTCGGAAAGAGTAAATCCAAAGCTGAGAAAAAAGAGTGGATTGAACACAACCTGGAATTGGTGCACATGGATCACGCCATCAACAAACGTCCCGATGAGATTTCAGGGGGAATGAAGCAGCGTGTGGGTATCGCCCGTGCCCTGGCGATGCAGCCGGAAGTTCTGCTGATGGATGAGCCCTTTGGTGCACTTGATGCCCTGACCCGTGCGCACATGCAGGATTCCCTGATGGAAATTCAGGCCGAACTGAATAACACCGTCATCATGATTACTCACGATGTGGACGAAGCCGTACTGTTGTCTGATCGTATTGTGATGATGACCAATGGTCCATCAGCGACCGTCGGTGAGATTTTGGATATCAATTTAGAGCGTCCACGTGATCGCTTGTCTTTGGCTGAGGATCCGGTGTACATCCACTTGCGCTCCGAGGTGCTGAAGTTCCTTTACGAAAAGCAGAGGAAAATTGAGCCAATCAGCCGAAAAAAAATTCCGCCCACGAATAACAAATCTGCGGTTGCGTAAGCGATCCGGGTTGATCAAGCATTAAGTGTTAAACAGTAACGTAAATTTTTTTCAACAAAAAAAGCTCAGGCAAAAAATTAAAACTTAGGAGATAACCATGAGAGTATTCAAAAATAGTGTATTGTCTACTGTGATCGCAGCTGCGTGTGGTGTGGCCATGCCCAGCCTGGCAGCGGAAACCATAAACGAAGCCTTGTCTGAAGGTGATGTGTCACTGAATTTTCGCCTGCGGGGTGAGCAGGTGGATGTGGATGGCGCTGATAAAGTTGACCTGACGTCTCTAAAAACCCGGTTAACCTATAAGTCGGGTGCGTACAAAGGGTTCGGTGGTTTGATCGAAATGGACGATGTGACCCATGTAACCGATTTTGAAGGCGGAGTTGGCGATCCTGAGGGGACCGAAGTGAACCAGGCGTATGTGTCCTACGCCGTTGGTGACACCACCATGAAGTATGGTCGCCAGCGCATCCTGTTGGACAATCAGCGCTTTGTGGGTGGGGTGGGTTTCCGCCAGAACGAGCAAACTTATGATGGCTTTACGGTCAGCAACAAATCCTTGCCCGATACCGATGTGTTCCTGGCCTACGTATATAACGTCAATCGAATTTTTGGCGAAGATGATCCTCGCGGTGACAATGAAAATGATACCTACCTGCTCAATGCCAAATATTCCGGTTTTTCAGTGGGCAGCATTACTGGGTACGCGTACCTGATTGATAACGAAGACGTTGCCTCTTTTTCTACCGATACTTATGGCCTGCGTTTTGCGGGTAAAACTGGCGATTTCGGATACGCGCTGGAGTACGCCACGCAATCGGATGCAGCGAATAACCCCGCCAGCTACGATGCTGACTACGTTCTGGCCGAAGGCTCTTACAAAGTTGGTGCTGTCACCCTGGCGGCGGGTTATGAGCTGATGGGTGCTGATGGTACCGATGGCCAGTTCATCACTCCGTTAGCCACCTTACATAAATTCCAGGGTTGGAATGATAAATTCCTGGGCGGTGGTTCCGGTAACATCGTCGGTGGTATCGAAGATCTGTACGCCTCGGCGACCACGGTACTCGGTGGGGTGAAATTGTCGTTGGTGTACCACACTCTGGAATCCGATGATTCATCGGCATCCGGTATGGATTCTCTGGGTTCCGAGGTGGGCTTCGTGGTCGCGAAAAAATTTGGCCCATTGGGGTTGAGCCTCAAGTATTCGGATTATTCGGCTGACGATTTTGGTGCCGATACCGATAAAGTTTGGTTGACGGCTGAAGCTTCTTTCTGATCCTCGTTCAATAAGTGGTAGTTGCCAGACACTGATCCGTCAGTGTCTGGTTTTTTGTGCGGTTTTGTTTATGATATTGTGCTTTGCGCAACCAGGAATTTTATGGAAGGTTCGTAGCGCAGGGCTAGAGACAGCGGATGAGTGACCACTGAACCGACGGATCTTGCCTCTCAACTGGCGGAGCTGGCTTTATGACAGCGCAATGGGCTGTTGAAAGCTGGTGATGCGCCGCTGCGAATCCAGAACCATGAGAAAATTGACCTTGTCCGGCAGGCGTTTCAGCGTGTTTTCGGTAATGCGCTGATAGTGCTGAATGAAACGCAGGATGTCACTCTCCGACATGATGCCGCTGCCACTGGTTTTTTGCTTGAGCTTTTCTTCCTGCTCCAGACGCCAGCGATAGACGCAATCAAACGAGGGCGCTTGCAGCATGATGCGGGCATCCAGCTTGTTGAACAATTCTTTATAGCCCAACTGCAATTGCGCATTGACGTAATGACGCCAATTGCCCTCGGGATCTTCCAGGGCTTCAAGTTCGTTAATTGGATCCATCAACCCGTTCATGGGTTCTGCTTCTGCACCGACACACCAGCCTTCAAGAATAATGATGTCTAATGGACTCTGCTGCCGATCCCAATCTTCTTTGGCAGCCCGGTCGTCCTGTGATTTATCAAAGCGAGGGATCGCCACCAAGCCCGAGTCCTGCGTCAGTGCCTCGAGGGTTTCCAGAGCGAGGCTGACGTCGTGGGTGCCGGGTACGCCGCGTGTGCGCAACAGGGGGTGAACTTCGGTGGCCAGTGTTTCGCGTTCAGCCTTGGTGAGGTAAAAATCATCAATCGAGATGGCCACGGCCTTAAGCTGGTACTCGCCGGCCAAAATCATCACCATGGCATCCGACAGCGTCGTTTTGCCGGAGCCCTGACAGCCATTCACGCCAACAATCAAGGGGCGGACTTCCTGCGCGTGTTGTTGCGCTAACGCCTGTGCCATGGGGCGGACGTAATTATCGATGGTTTCCGCATAACTGTCGGGCAGTTGATGGTGATTTAAAAAGTCTTGCAGGGTTGGCGGGGGCATAAGAGTCGACTGGTGCATACAAAACGTGTCCCTGATTGGGGGTTCCAGATGGCTGTCCATGGGTGATCGTCTTAACCAATCGTCGTGTGGTGACAAGGCTCAATCACCTGAACATTGGCGATTCAGGGCACCTTCGATACTGGCAGTAGTGCTCAGCGGTGCCTTCAGGCGTCCCTCATTCAGGGTCGCCACTTATGAGTATACTGAACCTTGATGGCTTGAACACGGCTACTGTTTATTTTTACTGTTTTTTTTATTTCAAAACACGTACTTTAGTTACACGTTATAAGCACATTGGTGGTGATTTTGGACTCTGATCATAAAAAGAACGACTTCGAGGCGGAGCTGGACATAGTCTTGCACGATAGGCCGAAAATTCCGTTGCTGGCAGCCTGCATCCCTCTGGTGTTTATGGTGGCCATGTTGAGCTTGAATGTGTTTATTTTCGGAGATGACGCAGTCAGTGGTTCCAATCAGGTTATCCTGATGCTCAGTGCCGCGGTGGCGTCGATTGTCGCCTTTTTTTATCACACCTCCTGGAAGGAAATCGAAGAGGGCATCTGTACCAGTTTGAAAATAGCCATACCGGCCATGCTGATTCTGTTGATGGTGGGGGCTTTGTCGGGTACCTGGCTGCTCTCCGGTGTCATCCCAACCATGATTTACTATGGGTTGCACATTCTCAATGCCAGCTGGTTTCTGGCTTCAGCGGTGGTGATCAGCGCCATTGTGGCCATTTTTACCGGCAGCTCCTGGACTACCTCTGCGACCATTGGTATTGCCTTGATGGGGATCGGGCAGGTGATGGGGATCGCCCCCGGCATGGTGGCCGGAGCGATCATTTCTGGCGCGTATTTTGGCGATAAAATGTCCCCCTTATCCGATACCACCAATTTAGCGGCGGCGTCGACGGGCACTGAATTGTTTACCCACATTCGCTATATGATGATTACCACCATGCCCTCGATTGTCATTGCCCTGACGCTGTTTGCGCTTTTGGGGTTTGGCGCACAAGAGCCGGAGGCTTTGGCCTCCGACGAGATTGCGATTGTGCTGCGTGAAAATATTCACATCAGCCCGTGGCTGCTTTTAGTCCCGGCACTGGTGCTGGTGATGATTCTGAAAAAAGTCCCGGCGCTGCCAGCGCTGTTTGCCGGCGTGGTGGCGGGGGCCCTATTCGCGCTCATTTTTCAGCCAGACCTGGTGAAAAGTATCGGGGTTGCAGAAGGCGGAACTGAAGAGTTTGCGGTCTATCGAGGGGTAATGAAGGCCTGTTTTGGCGATATTGCCATTGTCACCAACAATGAGTTGCTGGATGGGTTGCTGACATCCGGGGGGATCTCTGGAATGCTGGGCACCATTTGGCTGATCATGTCCGCCATGACGTTTGGCGGCGCGATGGAGGCTTCCGGTTTCCTGCAACGCATTACCCAGGCATTGATCAGCAAAGCCCGTTCGGTGACCGGCTTGATCGCCACCACCGCCGGTACCTGTTTGTTCAGTAATGCCACTACATCCGATCAATATCTGGCCATTGTGATTCCGGGGCGGATGTTCGCCAATGCCTACAAGGAACGGGGCCTGGCCTCACAAAATCTCAGCCGAACTCTGGAAGACACCGGAACGGTCACTTCGGTGCTGGTGCCCTGGAATACCTGCGGGGCGTATCACGCCACGGTATTGGGGGTGGCCACTCTCAGTTACGCACCCTTTGCGCTATTTTGCCTGATCAGCCCATTTATGACCCTGGTGATGGCGGCCACGGGCTACCGCCAGGTGAAACTGACCTCGTAAGATGTCAGTGTTTCTGCTTGCCTCGACGCGCTTTCTTCCACCGCTACAGACCTTAACCCGACGTTACCGGGGGGTATGGCTGGTCGGTTTCAGGTCGGCTTTTTGCAACAGATCCACAATGGGGCGCAGAGACTCGGCGCGTCGACTGCCGCTGTTGTAGACGGCGTAAACATCACGGCTGAGGCTGTGGATTTCTGGCATCATAAACAGGCGTTCTTCTTGCAGATACGGGGTCACCAGCGCCTTGGGTAAAAACGCCGAGCCGCCGTGGCTCAATAAAAACTCCAGAGCGATGTGGCTTTGGCCAGTGTGCAGGATAGGGGCTACAGGCCGGGGGAACAGGCGGGCGTGTTGTAAATTGAAGGCGGTTCCCCAGTCGACAAAGATGTGACCGATGTTCTCCATATCCTCAATGCGGGCCTGGGGAGTATTGGCCACACAGACCAATTCAATATGGCCGATTTTGATCGTTTCCACTTCGACCACCTTGGGCGGATCCAGCACCACAATCATATCCAGGCGACCGCCCAGCAGGGCTCGGGTCAATTCCTGTGGGCTGCTGATGTCGGTGCGTATGTGCAACCCCTCTACCTGTTGAGCCAGCTTCGGCAGGATGGCCTGGAGAAAGGTATCCCACAGGTTGGAGGTGGCCCCCAGTGCCAGTTGTATATCCTGGCCGCTAGAAACGGCCACGTCCTGCAAGGCCAGTTGCCAGGAGGCGAGGATATTTTCGGCGTGGGGGAGAAGGCGGTCACCGGAAGGGGTGAGCAGTATGTTATTGCGTTCCCGGGTGAACAGCGGCACGCCGATAATTTCTTCCAATTGCCGTATTCTGAAGCTCACCGCAGACTGGGTCAGGCAAAGGTTTTCAGCGGCTTGGCCAAAATGTCGGGTTTTGGAGACTTCCAGAAACGTGCGAAGTAATTCAGTGTTCATAGGGGGTTCACTCTGGTCAGGCCCTTCAATCAATAATGTTGATCGGAACAACAAAAAAAAGTCATTGTACAGCCTAAAGTTGGCTAAAGATAATCGCGGAAATGGGATTCAATCAGTATTTTGAGTGGTTATTATGGCGACGCAATTTCAAGACTTTGATCAAAAAGGACGCAAGTTCTGGGGCACAGATCACTTCCCTTACGGTTTTGCCAGAAGCGGAGAGTTCACCCGTGAGCAGGTGCAGTTGTTGGAGAATCACGGCTACGCCTATCTGGCCCTTGCCAGTGGCGAGCGAACTCCGGTAACCCCCGAGGAGCAGGAGTTTGTGAAGTATTGCCTGGGGGAAAAAGAGCCGCAAAGTCGTCACGAAAAAGTCTGGGCTATCTTTCAGAAAAAATCTTCCCGGAACGTGGTGTTCGTGTCTTTGGGGGCCAGCTCCAACGATGATGATGGCGTCAGTTCTGAACCTTTCGACGTGGAAGAGTTCTAGCCGACGGTTGACGTTCTATCGCGTTGCCCTGTGGCGTGAAACGCAGGCTCGCGGTGGTCGCCTCGGATACGAAAACCCTCCGCTCACCAGAGCCACTGGCGTCGCGGTCTTTAGGATTGCAGCAAGCCCATAAGACAGCTCGTGTGCTTGTAGCCTTGCGTACTTCTCAATGGCCAGAGAATGGCTGGAGGCTATTGTCGCACCGGTCGCTTTTGCAATTTGCGCTGCAAAGTTCGGCGATGCATGTTCAAGGCGCGTGCAGTGGCGGAAATATTGCCGTCGTGTTCGGCCAGCACTTTCTGAATGTGTTCCCACTCCAGCCGGTTGACTGACGGCGGGGTTGCCTGAATTTCCGTGTCTTCCTGACCTGCTCGGTGGCCAAAAGCCCGTTCTATCTCATCGGCGTCTGCGGGCTTGCACAAGTAATGGGTGGCGCCTAGCTTGATGGCTTCTACGGCGGTATTGATGCTCGAATAGCCCGTGAGCATAACAATCTCCAGTTCGGGCAGCAGCTGTTTGAGCCGGCTGATCAACGGCAGCCCGGACTCGTGGGCAATTTTTAAATCCAGTACACAGCGATCAGGCTTGTGCAGCTCACACACAGAGAGCGCGGCGTCACTGCAATTGGCTTCAAACACCCGATAGCCGCGCCGCTTAAATGCCCTGGCCAATACTCGGGTTAAGGCGGCATCATCATCCACCACCAGCATCACCGGGCCTTCTGGCGTCGCTGTTGAGGGTTCTGTGGGTGAGACAGCAGTGCCTGTCATGACTGAGACTCCTGGCCGCCGGGGTGCAACGGCAATGTCAGAGTGGTCAAGGTGCCTTGTTGAGGGTGTCCGGCTATGGTGACTTCACCGCCATAGCGTTTAATAGCGGCACGGGTTAAAAAGAGCCCCAGACCGCGTCCTTGGCCCTTATGTGTCACAAAAGCCTTGCCCAAATCCTGAGCCAGCTCAGGCTCGATGCCGGGTCCTTTATCGTGGATCTGGAGCGTCAATTTTTCTCGCGTCCAGTGGACATCCACCGCAATGCCTTTGGGGTTGGCGTCAGCTGCGTTGTTCAGCAGGTTACTGATGGAATGTGCCACCGTGGGTTGCCAGCGTACCTGCACCTGCGGTGCGAGGTCATCCCAGTGAACCCGGGCTTCCACCTCGGGTCGTAGCAGCATCCAGTTATCAATGATTTTACTGCATTGCTGGCGCAGGTCGTTCAGCGGCAGGATGCCGTCTTTGAGCTCACCGGCTTGCCGGTTCAATTGCTGCAGGGTGGTTGTGCAGTGTGACACCTGATTTTGCAACAGCTCCAGGTCGTTCTTCAATTCCAGCCCCTGATCGGTGCCCGGTCTGGGGGCCTGGACATACTCGGATTGCATCTCATGCAACAGCGCCTTGATGGTGGTTAAGGGGGTGCCCAGGTCGTGTGCGGTGCCTGCGGCCAGCGTGGCCAGTGCCATGAGCTGGTCATCGCGCAAGCGGTCTTCCTTCAGTTCTGCCAGCGCGGCATCCTGCCGTCGCAATGACGTTGCCATCGCCAAGACAAAATAACTGATCAGCAAGGCACTGAAGAGAAAATTAATCCACATGCCGATGGTGTGAATACTGATATTGCTGAACCCCCGGGGGGAGCCGTGGGAGTGGTGGGGCGCAATGTCCGGCAGCGGGATTTTAAAAAAGATCAGGCTGCTGTACAGCAACAGGGAGATGAGCACCAGCGGCCAGGTAAAGTGGCGGGGCAGCGTGGCAGCGGCGATGCACAGCGGCACTAAATAATAAGAGACAAAGGGGTTGTCGGCACCACCGGCAAAGAACAGCAGCAAGCTCACGGCAACAACATCAATCAGTAATTGAGTGAAAAAGGCGAGCTCGGAGGTGCGCTGAGAGGCGTGAAGCTGAACCAGGGAGGCGATGGAAACCACCGTCATAGCGGTCAATACCCACAAAATTGAACGGTAGGCGAGGGGGAGCTGCAGTTGCCAGAAACAATAGCCCAGGGTGGCGCAGACCATCAGCAGAAACAACCCGCGAATCATTAACAGGCGACGCAGGTTGGCTTCCGGTGCTGAGGCGGTAAATTTAAAACTGTTCATGGGCGTATCTTAAGTGACTTCTGCTGCCCGTGGCGAGCTTTAGCGTCGTCCATTGCCCGGAGGTAGCTTGAGCTCCGGGATCTGGCTTACCAGTGGTAGGTCAGGCCCAGTATGGCGCTGCGACCGGTGCCATACAGTCGCTCACCGACGGCGATGTCCTCGTTGCCCCTGACGCGGTTGTAGCCGGCCAAGTGATCCCGATAGCGTTTGTCGGCCAGGTTATCGATCCCTGCCCGCAGTTGCAGGGCGTCACTCAGGTCATAACTGGCGGACAGGTGCAGCACGCCATAGCCACTGGTTTTGGCTTCGCGATTGTAGTCCGAGACGTGGGGTTGTTGGTCAAACATTTCGCTGACCAGTCGGACGCTCCACTGGTCCTGCTGATAGTTCAGGGCGATCCGGTGGTTGAGCGGGGCGATTCGGTACAGGTCGTCGTCGCTGTCGGCGCGCTGGCCCCTGATGTAATTCAGACTGCCGGACAGCGACCAATGCGGGTTGAGCTGCAGCCCGTAAGTTAGCTCTCCGCCGTACAGCCGGGCGTTGATGTTGTTGTATTGCAGGGCTGGATTGCCACTGCTCATCATGGCGGCAAACATGGCTACCGCATTGTCGATCATCATATTGCCGCTGGCCTGGTAGAGGGTACCCTGAATGTAGTCATCCACCTCGCGGTAGAAGGTCTGCAGCGAGAGGTAGCCGTCTTCAGTGCGGTAGTCGAGACCCAGATTCAGTTCCCTGGCGGTTTCGCTCTCCAGATCCAGATTGCCCAGATAAGTGTAGCCGTCCGCCAGCCCGCCAGTGGCTTGCAGCGGCAGCCATAAATAACGCTCCTGATAGGACGGCGCTCGCTGTTTGTGGGAGAGGCTGGCGTTTACGCTGAGCGTGTCACTCAGCTGGTAGGCCATTTTCAACACCAGGTCCCGATTGTGATCGGTGAGGTGGCGCTTGCTGTTGTTAAAGGCCATCGCCAGCATGTTGGCCATAGTGGTCATCATGCCCATGTCCATCATGCCGCTCACGCCCGCGCCCAGGAACGCACTCACTTCACCGGCTGCCATCTCAACACGGTTGAAGCGAGCGCCCAGCTCCCAGCTCAAAGCCCCGCGGGATTGCTGCCACTCGGCAAACACGCCGCTGATGGTGCGTTCGGCATGGTTGAAATTCTGGATTTCAAACAGGGCCATGTCAGGATTGGTGAGTAAGGCATGGTGCGTCGTGTCTGAATAGTCGGTGCCGATTCGGATCAAGCTGTTGTCCAGCGTCCGGGTTGCCATCAGTTTGTGCGCCACCTGGCGACCGGTGGCGTTTGTTTGCCGTGGGCCCATCACCGGTTGCGGACGCAGGCTGAAGTTGTCCATGGTGTGGTCAATGTCACTGTAGCTGCTGTGCCAGGAAAGCAGCATGTCAAAGGCTTGGGTCGAGGCATCGACGCTGGCCAGGTCGCTGTCAATGGCGGTGATGTCCATTGGCAGCGCCGGGGTTCCCGAGTCTCCGGTGTTGTTTTGGCCCAGTTTGATATTCACTTCGGTGTCTTGCTGGCGGTAGCCGTAAAAAACATCGTGGCGGCGGCGTTCATAGCGGGTGCTGTCGATGTTGCCGCCGGCGAAAATACTGTCCTCGGCGTGATCGTAGCTGCCACTGAAGCCCGCCTTGTAATTCTGGTTGGCGCCAATAATCTGCAGGCTGGAACTGCTGCCGCGATTCTGGCTGTGCCAGTTGGTGTGAATCCGGCCATTGAGGTCGGCGGCAGCGCTGTCCGTGAATTCGCCCTGGTAGCTGGTTGCAGCGATGTGACCGCCCAGGGTTTCCTGGCCCTCACTGACGGAAGCGGTTCCGCGGACGATTGCCAGACTGGCCAATTGGGATGCCGGAATGTAGGACAGGGGGGTGTCCATCGCGTTGGGGCCACCGCTGCCAATACTGGCGCCATCAATGGTTACGTTAACCCGGTCACCGGATGACCCCCGGTATTGAGCAATGCCTGTGAGTCCGCCATTGCGATTGACGGCTGCGCCAGCTAGGGCCTGCAGCGCGGAGGCCGTGTCGGCGGCGTGGATGTCAGCCGTCGTGGCGGTGTGATGGACGGCGAAAGGCCAGATGCTTTCTTCCACTGAGACCGTGGGCAACGCGTCCGCGAAGACGGGCAGCTGGGTGAGCACCAGAGCGCTGGCAAGCAGGTGGCGTTTATACATTAGCAGGTTGCGTTTATAGATTAACAAGGAGGCCCCCAGGAAATCGGTAAACCTAAGGCGGTATACCGGCAAATAAAAAAAGCTGTTTTTAATGGGGGTTATGGTACTGATACCCGGGGGGGCTCGCGATGTGACACATTGTCGCAGGCTGTGCAGTCCATGACGGCAAACTGTGTTTTAATAGCGCCCAATTTCATGCCGGCGCGGAGTCAGGCCTGTGCGGCCATCAACCTTGTTTACGGATCTCTTGTGAAACAATCTGTCTCATTTACCGAAGGCCCTGTGGGGCGACAATTGACGCTGATGGCACTGCCGATGGTGTGGGGTCTGCTGGCGACCATGTCGTTCAATGCGGTGGATACCTTTTTTGTCGCGCAGCTGGGCAGTGATGCCTTAGCCGCCATGAGCTTTACCTTTCCCGTGGTCATGTTGGTGACCAGTATGGCCATCGGGCTCGGGGCGGGGACTTCGTCTGTGATGGCTCGACGCCTGGGGCAAAGGGATCTTGAAGGGAGTCGCGAGCTGGCGGGCGATACGTTGCTGCTGAGCTTTGTTCTCTCTTTGTTGATGATGGGCCTGGGCTTGGCGACGATAGAACCGCTGTTTCTGCTGCTCGGGGCCGACGCGACCTTGATACCGCTGATTTCCGAGTACATGACGGTTTGGTACCTCAATACCCCGTTTGTCATTATGCCGATGGTGATGTCGGCCATGATGCGCGCCACCGGTAATAACAAGTTTGCCGGTATGCTGATGCTGGTGTCAGCGCTGGTGAATGTGGCTCTCGACCCCTTGCTGATCTTCGGCTGGGGCGTCGTGCCGCGGATGGAAATTGCCGGTGCCGCCTGGGCAACGCTGATCACCCGGGTGGGGATGGCCGTCGCGTCTTTATACTTTGTCACCCGGCACCTGGGCTTGATGACCTGGCCCAGCCGTCACTGGGGCACGCTCAAGCTGTCCTGGCGCTCCATTTTGCATATTGGTCTTCCGGCCATGACCTCCAACATGATCATCCCCCTGGCGGGCGGGATTACCGTGGCGCTGGTGGCCGCTCATGGGGTGGATGCCGTGGCCGGCTTTGGGGTCGCGATGCGTATCGAACCGGTGGTGTTGATTGCTTTTTACGCGGCGTCTGGTGTCATTGGCCCGTTTTTGGGGCAAAACATGGCCAATGAATACCATGCACGTCAAGATCAGGTGCTGGCGTTTGTGTTGCGTTTTTGTTTGTTGTTTGGGTTGGGTCTGACGCTGTTGATGTGGTTGCTGGGCGCGACAGTGGCGGCCTGGTTCAGTGATTCGCCGGCGGTGATTGCGGTTGCCGTTGCCTATTTAACCCTCGTTCCCGTGAGTTACGGCTGTGCCGGTTTGGTCATGGCCGTGAACGCCGCCTTCAATGGCCTGGGGTTTCCCGTTCCCGCCATGGTGATTTCGGTGCTGCGGGTCTTGGGGCTGTACCTGCCTCTGGCGTTGATTGGCCAGACGGTCTGGGGGGTAAACGGGTTGTTTGCGGCCACGGCGCTGTCCAACATCATCATGGCGGCCTGGGGTTACCGATGGTTGCGCCGTTATTTGTACCGGGTGCAGAGCAGCGCCGGCGGTGCTCAGTAAGCCGCGCCCGCTACAGTCAAGCCTGCGACATCGACCAGAGAGCCGCTGATCGCGGGTGGTCAGCGCTGGTCCCGGTCATTGGGCTTGAGTTGATGGCTCCATTGAGGCCTGGCGACGGGTTATTTGAGCAGACTGGGCAGCGGTGATTGTGTATCCGGCAGCGATGCGCGAAAATAGCCGGCTTTACTGATGCGTCGAGCACTAATGCTTCGCCCTGAATTGAAAAGAACCCAGATTCATGTCAAATGCTTCATTCCTGCAGGAAGTCGGCAAACGCCGTACCTTCGCGATTATCTCCCACCCGGATGCCGGTAAAACCACCATTACTGAAAAGCTGCTGCTGTTCGGCAACGCCATTCAGCTGGCGGGCTCCGTAAAAGGCAAACGTGGGCCTCACGCCAAGTCCGACTGGATGACCATGGAGCAGGAGCGAGGCATCTCGGTAACCTCGTCAGTGATGCAGTTCCCCTATAAAGGCCGTATCGTTAACCTGCTGGATACCCCGGGGCACGAAGACTTCTCTGAAGATACCTACCGCACCCTGACGGCGGTGGATTCGGTCTTGATGGTCATTGATGGGGCCAAAGGTGTGGAAGACCGGACCATCAAATTGATGGAAGTTTGCCGATTGCGCGACACCCCGATTTTATCGTTTGTGAACAAAATGGACCGCGATATTCGCGATCCCATTGATGTCATGGATGAAGTGGAATCGGTGTTGAAAATTGCTGCCGCCCCCATCAATTGGCCACTGGGCATGGGGAAAGAGTTTAAGGGAGTGTATAACCTCTACACCGATACCATCCATGTGTTTCAGCAGGGGATGGGACATACCATCAACGATGATGTCCAGATTCAGGGGCTTGACAGCGATGAAGCCACGACCCTGCTGGGTGCTTATGCCGATGACATTCGGGAAGAAATCGAGTTAGTGCGCGGTGCCACCCACGAATTTGATGTCGAGGAATACCTGGCAGGGCGTATGACGCCAGTATTTTTCGGGACCGCGCTGGGTAATTTTGGTGTGCGTGAAATGCTGGATGGTTTTGTGGAATACGCTCCGCCACCCCTCGCTCGGGACACCATTAACCGATCGGTTGCCTCCACCGAAGAAAAGTTCAGTGGCTTTGTGTTTAAGATTCAGGCGAATATGGACCCGAAGCACCGCGACCGGATTGCGTTTATGCGGGTGTGTTCTGGCAAGTATTCCAAAGGCATGAAAATGAAGCACGTGAGATTGGGCAAGGATGTGAAGATTGCCGATGCGGTGACCTTCCTTGCCGGTGATCGCAGTCATGTGGAAGAGGCGATTTCCGGGGACATCATTGGCCTGCACAACCACGGCACCATTCAGATTGGCGATGCCTTTACCGAAGGCGAAGACCTGAAGTTTACTGGAATTCCTCACTTCGCTCCGGAGCTGTTCAGAAAAATTCGTTTGAAAGACCCGCTCAAAACCAAGCAATTGCAAAAAGGTTTGCAGCAGTTGTCGGAAGAGGGTTCCACTCAGGTCTTCTTCCCCGAGCGTTCCAATGACATTGTGGTGGGCGCGGTGGGGGTGCTGCAGTTTGAAGTGGTGGCCTACCGGTTGAAAGACGAATATAAAGTCGAAGCCATCTATGAACCGGTGAGTGTTAATACGGCACGCTGGGTTGATTGCGACGATGAAAAGAAATTCGAAGAGTTTAAGCGCAAGTGCGTGGATAACCTGGCCATTGATGGCGGCGGTCATCTGACCTATCTCGCTCCAACGCGGGTGAACCTGGCGTTAACCGAAGAGCGTCATCCTGAAGTGCGTTTCCGGGCTACCCGGGAACATTAAGTACCATTCACTGCGAGTCAGAAGCTTGCCGCGGCATTCGTTTACAGCGATATGTCGCCAGGTTTCAGCCGGCAATGATTGAGAACGCAGAAGCCTGGTGAAAAGAAAAACTGCTTCTACATAATAACTTTCACCAGAAAAAAGAGAGAGTGAAAACGGCTTGGTTGAGGAACCAGCTTCAGCCGACACCGTTTTAAAGATAGGTTACCGCATGACGATCGAATCCACGATTCCTGAGAATATGCCTCAACGAAAGGCAGGCATGTCCCAAAAGTTTGGCCGCTTTATGCTGCGACTGATGGGCTGGAAACTGACCGGTGAGCTGCCCAATGAACCCAAGTTGATGGTTATTTTGGCACCGCACACATCGAATTGGGATTTTATTTTGGCGGTCAGCGTGCTGCTGGCATTAAATTTAAAAGTTTCGTTTATGATGAAAAAGGAAGCTTTTTTTTGGCCGTTTAAAAACATGTTCATGAATTTTGGGGCCATTCCCATTGACCGCAAGCAGGCCACTGACGTGGTGGGTCAGGCCGTCGGCTGGTATCGCGATCACGACCAAGTCTGGCTGGGCATCACACCGGAAGGTACCCGCAGCAAAGTCTATTCCTGGAAAACCGGCTTTTTGCGTATTGCCTATGATGCGGACGTGCCTGTTATGCTGGTGGGCATGAATGCCCCCGAGAAATCGATTATTATCGATAAAGTGGTGCGGGCAACGGGAAACCATGAACTTCAGGCCGAAGAGATCCGTCAGTATATGAATGACAAGTTCGTCGGGATTAACCCTCAAAATCAATAATCTATACTGAGGGAGTCTCCTGAAATGGTAATCAGCTCATGACTCCCGGATTTTGCACTCTCAACTCACCCGCACAACCCTTATCAGCGCACTTGCCTTTGCGCAGAGTTTTCAACCCAGAGGCTCTGCGTTTACCGCCGGGTTTCAGCGGTTTGTTGCCCTACCGGCCTGGTGGCCAGGAGGCGCGGCGATGAATGCTGACCCGTCCGGCTTTTACCAATACCTGATTTCATGCCATCCTTTCCGAGCGCTGTTACCTGTGACCCTGCTGATGCTGGCGATGGGGTGCTCGTCGTTAAAGCTGGACGTGCTTGCGCCGGAATATACACCTGCAGCAGCTCCCAACGATCTCTGGGACGAGTTGGCCGCGAGGCGACAGGGGGATTGGCAGGTTCTATTAAGTGATGGTGGCCTGTCTCTGGATTGGCGTTTACTGGCCATTGATTCCGCTACCGAGAGCATCGATTTACAAACCTTCCTCTGGAGTCATGACGTTGTGGGTTCGATGGTGATGGATCATTTGATTCAAGCCGCTGATCGGGGGGTACAGGTTAAGTTGCTCATTGACGATACCTTCCTTGCGGGAGATGACGCAGCCACCCTGGCGCTACATGAACACCCCAACATTGAGTATCGGATTTACAACCCTTACAAGCGGCGGATGAACGGGCTTGTGATCAGGACGCTGGTGAACTTGACGGAGTTTCACCGGCTGGATCACCGCATGCACAATAAGGCCATGATTGTGGATAACCGCGTTGCCATTGTCGGTGGCCGCAACCTGGCGGATGAGTATTATGGCCTCCACGGGTTGGCAAATTTTCGGGATATGGAGCTATTGGTCGGTGGGAGCATAATTACCGATTTGACGAGAAGTTTTGATCAATATTGGAACGATTTGTGGTCGCTGCCGGTTGAGCGGCTGTCTCATGTCACTGAGGCTCCTTTTGAGTTGGAGCAGTCGCGTCAGGTGACTGTCGAAAATACCCATCTGCACCGGGAGGAGTCTGACAGCGTTCGCAAAAAACGCTGGTTGCAATTGGTCGACGGCGCTTATTCCGGTGAGGTTGTACTCTATGTGGATGTGCCAGCCGGTGACAATCCTGCCGACTCAGACAGTGCACCGGTTCAGGTGGCCAATGAAATCATTGCATTGTTCGATCAGGCTGAGGAAGAAATATTGATCATCTCTGCTTACCTGATTCCCACCATTGACCTTGAAGGCGCTATTGAACGTGCGGTTGATCGGGGCGTTCGCATTCGTATTCTGACCAATTCCTTGCGCTCCAACAATCATCTTGCGGCGCACAGCGCCTACCGCAATCACATTCACACACTCATGTCTCACGGGGCAAAGTTGCATGAGGTGCGCGCTGATGCCAAGCAGCGTTTTCTCTATATGTTCCCCCCGACGGATAGCAAAAGTCTGGCATTGCATGCCAAAGTACTGGTGATTGATGACGATAAAGTCTTTATTGGCAGCGCCAATCTGGACCCTAGATCCCTTAAGTTAAATACGGAAATGGGGCTGTTGGTGAAAGATCAAGCTCTCAACAAAGCTGTTCGCTCCAGTGTTGAGCCAGATTTTACCAAAGCCAATGCCTGGCACCTTGAGTTGAATGAGCGTGATCAAGTGACTTGGGTTTCGGATGATCTGGTGTTAACGTCTCAGCCAGCAAACTCATTTATGCAGCGTATTGAGGACTGGTTTATTTCTCATATGCCGGTTGTTGAAGGGGAAATGTAATTTTTGAGATACGAGATACCCCAGAGTGCCCTCTGGCTGCACTCTTCAGCAGTTGTGTAATGAGGAAGGTTGAGAGTTTGATGGCATGTTGATGTTGGATCTGTCGGTGGGGATGTTTGTGTTTCTCACGATCATAGGCTTTGTGGCGGGCTTTATCAGTGCCATAGCCGGCTCGGGGGGATTGATTGTCTTACCTGTTTTACTGGCGGCGGGCATACCGCCATTGAATGCCCTGGCGACCAACAAGTTTCAAAGCGTGTTTGGCACCTTGTCTTCAGCACTCAATTTTTTGCGCAAAGGACACATTGACCTGGGCAGCATGAAAGCCTCGCTGGTGTATGCTTTTGTTGGTGCGGTCTGCGGTACATTGATTGTGCAGCAACTCGATTCTGAAATGCTGGAAATGATGCTGCCTTATCTGCTGATTGGGTTGGCGCTGTACGTTGCGATATCGCCTCGAATGTCTGATGAAGACAGCGTGCCTCGCTGGCCAGCAAAGCGCTTTGATGCACTCATCGGCGGTGGCATCGGTTTCTATGGCGGTTTTCTGGGGCCTGGGATGGGGTCTTTTTATGCGGTTGCCTTTTCTTCGCTGAGGGGGTTCAATCTCCGCAAGGCGACCGCCCACACCAAGCCATTGGTGTTGATCACCAATACCACTTCCATGGTGATCTTTATTCTTGCTGGGCAGGTGGTGTGGGGGCTGGCCATTGCCATGGCGGCAGCACAATTCATCGGTGCCCGCCTGGGGTCACAACTGGTCATCCACAAGGGGGCCGCGTTGATTCGACCGGTACTGGTGGTGGTTATATTGGTGCTGGCCCTGAAACTCCTGATATTTCCTTGAGGTCTTGATGTTTCCATCTGTCCCCGGGTTTGCCGTCGTTAACCGAAAACATTGTCGGAAAGTTGCCTGTGCTGTTGCTCACTTCAATCCTGTTTAGCGTCGTAATCTGTGCCCTGGTGATGGCGCTGTTGATGTGGGTGAAAACACCTCATTACCAGGTCAGTACCGAAGACGTCCAGAGGTTGCTGGAATGGATGCTTCTCGGACAGGCAACGGAGAACGATTGGCGGGTTTTTTGCGGTTATCCCATACGCAGTGATCCTTTCCTTGAGCGCATACGCCAGCGGTGTGTGGAAATTGATGAGGTGAGTTTTATGGGTGAAGGGCGCCGTACCGGTTTTTTACTGGATCAACGCGGGATGGAGCAAATCGGCGAGTTGTTGGAGCAAGTGCAGCAACATCAAAAAACCTCAAAACACACGACACTGAAAAAGCCTGGACTGAAAGGCGACTAACGTCGGCTTTTTGAGCAAAGGTGGATGCCTTTATGGCGGCGCCTGAGACGGCCTGACTCCGCTGCCGGAATCCTTTCACTGGGTGTTGCCAGTTAGCTCCCCGGATCATTTTTGCAGAACAAGTATCCAGTTCCACAACTTGGAAACCGAAAAGATGTCAGCGCCAGCCAGCAGCTGATATGCTGGGCTGCTTTAACGTCTGTGATTGGTTCAAGTTAAGGAAATCTTTTTTATGGCATTACAAGATACCCCGGTAGCGCGCTTTCTGATAGTGATGGCGGCGTTTGTGATTGTGATTGCCGGTATGCGTGCGGCGGAGTCGGTTCTGATCCCGTTTTTACTGTCACTGTTTATTGCAATGATTTGTACTCCGCCCTTCGCGTGGTTGAAGAAAAAAGGCATTCCCAGCTGGCTGGCGTTATTGATTATGTTGTTGGCCATCGTCGGGATTGGCTTTCTGGTGGGTATGGTGGTGGGCTCTTCGATCAACGAGTTTAGGGAAGACCTGCCTCAATATCAGGAGCGTTTACAGTTTCTTAGCTTGCAGTTGCAGGAGTTATTGCAGGGCAGGGGTATTGAGTTGCCCAATCAAATGTGGAAAGAGGTCTTTAACCCCAATATTGCTTTGGCGTTTGTGGGCAATACTCTGGCTTCCTTCGGCAACGTCATGACCAATGCGATTCTGATTTTACTGACCGTACTTTTTGTTCTCGCAGAGGAGGTTCGTTTCAGCGATAAAATGCTGAGCGCGCACCCGGAGGCAGAGCGAGCCGTGACCGTCCTGAAACGTTTTACTCACAGCGTCAACCAATACATGGCCATCAAAACCAGTTTGAGCCTGCTCACCGGTTTTCTGGTGATGGGGTGGGTGTGGTGGCTGGGGGTGGATTACCCGGCGCTCTGGGGGTTGTTGGCTTTTCTGCTGAATTTTATTCCCAATCTGGGCTCCATCTTGGCCGCCGTACCGACGGTGTTACTGGCTCTGATCCAGCTGGGGGTTCCCGACGCTGTTTTGACCGCGGCAGGCTACGTTGCCATTAACATGGTGGTTGGTAATCTGCTGGAGCCGCGTATTATGGGCAAGGGTCTGGATCTGTCGACGCTGGTGGTATTCCTGTCTTTGGTGTTCTGGGGCTGGGTTTTCGGGCCGGTGGGTATGCTGTTGTCGGTGCCATTGACGATGATGGTCAAATTTGCACTGGAAAGCCTGGAAGGAACTCGTTGGCTGGGGGTTATGTTGGGGTCAGGAAAGGATATGGGCTTGACAGAAAACGTCAGTTCACCTGAGTTGCTGTGAGCTTGTTCGACGAGGGGTGAGTTCTTGGTGGGAGTTGCTTTGATACCGTTGCTGCGCGACGGTTAAAATTGATAAAAAAACCGCAGCTGCAGGTAATCGTCGGTGACGTCGGCTTGATAGTTCAATTCACTGAACTGCAGCTTGGACCGTTTGTGATCGTCTTTGTCACCGTAGGAGCCTGTCAGGCGCTGCAGGTCTTCTTTGGTGAGGCGAATCAAATCTTCATCGGCCAGATAGGCGTAGGGCATGGGTTTGCCCGCCTGGCTGTGAGCTTGTTTCAGGTATTGAATCCATTCGCCTTCCAGGCTGTTGTCGGCATGTGCAGAGACAGTGAGGCAGAGCAGGCCCGCCAATAACAGGCAGCTGGGCAACCGCGTGAAAACTCGTTTCAGGCTGTTACATGCACACATAGGGATGACCGATCCTTCTGGGAATATGATGACCCTTCAATTCTGTCTAACATTAGAACCAAATACTGTTAAACAGTTACTCTTTTTAGATCATTGAGCTATAGATTTTGGGCACTGAAAGCTGGATTGAATAAGCTGGGGGCCGTCAGCATCCCTCTCCATTGTGTGTTGGTGATTGAATTTTGAGGCGGAGTTAGGGTTATAATGCTGGCTTTTATGCTTTTCCGGCTAGCAGACAGACGCAGACGCTTGGTGTTGTGATGCCTGTTTTGTTCAGCCTGTGCCAAGGAATCTACCAGATTGATCAGTTCAACGCTTACGGACATTGTCCACGAAATTTTACCCACTGCGCGTATTGAAGCCCTGGATCTCGAGAACGGCACTGGCATCAAACTCTATTTGATGAACAAAGACTATCCGCAGGGGCAGCTGCCTCAGGAAGCGGCTTTGAGGTTAATGGACCAGCCATATTACTGGGCTTTTTGCTGGGCTTCCGGGTTGGTGTTGTCAGAGTACATCGTGGCGAATCCCGACTTGGTGGCGGGCAAGCGGGTGGTGGATTTTGGGTGTGGCTCGGGAGTTGTGGCGATAGCCGCCGCCAAGGCGGGAGCCGCGGAAGTGGTTGCCTGCGATATCGATCCGGTGGCTATGTTGGCGACTCGGGAGAACGCCGAGCTGAACCAGGTGACGTTAACCTACAGTGATGACTTTGACCACATCGACGGTTCGGTGGACCTCATCATCGTTGCAGACGTTCTCTACGATCGGGATAATTTTCCCTGGCTGTCCCGCTTTGTCGATCGTGCGGGCGAGGTTCTGATTGCGGATTCGCGAGTGAAGAACTTTGATTTTCCACCCTATCGTCAAATTGATCGCCGTTCCGGCTGCACCATGCCGGACCTGGATGAGTCCGCAGAATTTCGCGATGTCAGAATCTATCAGGCGGCTACAGAAGCTGCGTGTCTTTAACCGCCTTGAACGAACCGGCAGTGGCAAAGCGGTAGGTTCGAGGACCGCCAATAAAAATGGCTGCCCCGGGGCAGCCATTTTGACGCTTTTGCTTGAAGGTGGGGCCGGTTAAGGTCCCGGGCCGATTAGGCGGCCAGCTTGCTGCGCACAGAGGCTAATTTGACACACACTTCAAACACTTTCATGGCCTGATCCACTTCTTCCACCGTGGGCACGGTGGGCGCCAGGCGGATATTGCGATCCTGGGGGTCCTTGCCGTAGGGGAAGGTGGCGCCGGCGGGGGTGAGTTTCACGCCTGCGTCAGCGGCTAATTTAACCACGGCTTGAGCGCAACCAGGCAGGGTGTCGAATGAGATGAAATAACCCCCCACTGGCGTTTCCCAGGTGCCCAGTCCGGTGCCGTCAAAAGCGCTGCTCAGGTTTTCCAGTACCGAATTGAAGCGAGGCTGAATGATGGCTGCGTGCTTTTTCATGTGCGCGCGCAATGCCGTCATGTCCGGCAGCAGGCGAGCGTGGCGCAACTGATTCACTTTGTCAGGACCGATGGTGCAGCTGGCCAGAACCTGTTGAAAGCCCGCCAGGTTTGCCGGCGAGGCGGCCATGAAGCACACGCCTGAACCCGCATGGGTAATTTTAGAGGTCGAGGCGAATTGCAGCACGCTGTCTTCAGTGTTGTGCTTGCGACAGGCGTCCATAATGTTGGCCAGCTCGGGTGGGTTTTCGACCAGGTCGTGAACAGCGTAGGCGTTGTCCCAAAACACCCGGAAGTAAGGGTTGGCGATGTTGGCCAGCTGGGCGATGCGCTCCACCGTTTCGTCGCTGTAAACCACACCGGTAGGGTTCGAGTACTTCGGCACACACCACATGCCAACAATCTGCGGGTCAGCTTTGATCATGGCTTCGACCTGGTCCATGTCCGGGCCCGTCGACAGCATGGGAACGGTGACCATGTCGATGCCCAGCTGCTCGCACACAGTAAAGTGACGGTCATAACCGGGGACCGGACACAGGAACTTGACCTTGCCTTGTGTTTTCCAGGCGCTATCAGCACCTTGCAGGCCGAATTCGTGGGCAAACAGAACGGTTTGGAACATCAAGGTCAGGCTGCTGTTGCCACCGACCAGAACTTCACTGGTATTGACTTGCAGGACATCGGCGGCAAATTGCTTGGCTTCTTGAATGCCATCGAGGCCACCGTAGTTGCGCACGTCCGTGCCGTCAGCCGCGCGATAGTCACCGTCGAGGATGCCGTCGAGCGCATCTGACAGGTTCAGCTGTTCAGCCGACGGTTTGCCGCGGGTCAGGTCCAGGTTGAGAGATTGGTCTTGCAGGCTTTGGTATTGGTTCGCCAGTTCTGCTTCCCATTGTTGAAGTTGTTCCGGAGTCGCTTGATCCAAATTCAAGGTTTTATTCCTCAAGGTGTTGCCAGCCCCAGAGTGGGGATGTGGCGGACAGAAATCGGCGCGCATTATACCTGTTCTTGTCCGGCTATAGAAAGCATTAGCTGTTGGATGGTCAATCTCTGGCCAACAGCTCATGGCAGGAAAACACTGTTGATTGGGGTTGCCGGATGAGCTGCGGGTATTCAGTGAGCGGTGGCGTGCGGGTTATTGAATGGCTGATTGGGGGGCGCCACCTTTTGGGTTTGGACCTTCAGGGCCCCAGGAGTGATAATCGGGGCCGCAGAGATGACACAAGGGGTAGCAGAAATGTCTGCGGATTGGTGCGTCTGGATGACGCGAGGTGTAGCGTTCAGTTGACCGCGTAAAACAGGTTTTCCTGTTCCTGGGTCGTTGGCACCGAGAGCGTCTCTTCGACAATTTGCTTGGTCATGATGCCGCACTTGCCGCACTGGCTCATAACACCCAGTTGCTTGCGCACTTCACGCAGGCTGGAGGCTCCACCAAAGACAGCATCCTTGATTTGATTGTCGGTGATACCTTTACAGAGGCAAACGTACATGACTCGTATATCCAACAGCTGAGCCCCAAAGGGCGTTAATCACAGAGCTATCAAAGCGATAGCGTTTGTTTATGGGTTGATAGTAGTGCTAACGAGAATTGTTGTCAACAACAATTGAGACTGTTTCCCATTAACTATCTTTTGGTTGTAAAACGCACCATTTGTTGGGTAGTTGGGCATAAGAAGTTGGTAGTGTGACGGCATGTTTGCTGTAATCAGAGCGATATAAAAAATTAATGGGACAGGGCGGATGGGCTGTGTATTATAGCCAGCAGCTATTGAGGCGTTAGAAATTCATAGGTTGATATTTGACTGCCTGCGGTCACAATGTTGAACCTGTTAAGACCCTCTGGCCGAATTTGTCGGTAGCAGTTTTCCTGACTGCTGCTAAGGTTACATACCGTAATTGCATTGCTCTAAATAATGAAGGGAGATTTATCATGGGCGTATTAGTTAGCAAGCCAGCACCAGATTTTACCGCAGCAGCCGTACTGGGCAGTGGCGAAATCGTAGATTCATTTACTTTGTCCGAAGCCATTAAAGGTAAAAAAGCGGTTGTCTTTTTCTACCCACTGGACTTCACCTTTGTGTGCCCTTCTGAGTTGTTGGCGTTTGACCACCGCTTTGAAGAGTTCCAGAAGCGTGGTGTTGAAGTGATCGGTGTTTCCATCGATTCCCAGTTCAGTCACAACGCATGGCGTAACACTCCCGTTAACGAAGGTGGTATTGGTCCCGTCAAATACACCTTGGTGGCTGACACCAAGCACGAGATCTGCCAGGCATACGACGTTGAATTCGCTGACGCCGGTGTTGCTTTCCGCGGCTCTTTCCTGATCGACGAAGACGGTGTGGTTCGTCACCAGGTGGTTAACGATCTGCCACTGGGACGTAACGTTGACGAGATGTTGCGTATGGTTGACGCGCTGGCTTTCCACCAGGAGCACGGTGAAGTGTGTCCCGCTGGTTGGAAGGAAGGCGATAAAGGCATGACTGCTTCCCCGGACGGTGTTGCGGCTTACCTGAGCGAGAACGCTGACAGCCTGTAAGAGGCTTGGGCGTTCGCTGCGAAAAAAGCCACCTTCGGGTGGCTTTTTTGCGTTTGGGGTTCGGTCATTTGCAGGGCTTTACTGGTGTGGAGTCTGTCAGGGTTTGACGTTGTCGGGCAGCAGATTGATAAACCCCTGAGGAATTGGTGACACTTTCCCCGCCTGGTTGATAAACACAAAGCCAGTTTTGGCGAGGGTTACGAGGGTCTTGTCGGTTTTGGTGACACGAAAAATGATATCCCCGCCGTAGGCGTTGAAGTCCATAAACCCCAGTTCGAAATGCAGCACTTCTTCCGCAAAACTTTCCGCCCGGTAGGAGGTGACCAGATCGGTTACCACAATCCGGTGGTTGTCGATGTTTTCAAGGTTGACCTGCAGGTGTTGAAAGAAGCTGTAACGGGCCGATGATATCAGCGAGATCATCTGGTCGTTGCCTACATGGCCTCCGGTATTTAAATCGGTGTAGCGAATTTGCATACTGGTTTTGTAGATGAACTGTTCGGGCAATTCCAGTTGTACGCGAGCCATGTGGCGGTCTCTTGCGGCGGTCGGGGTTGTGTCGTCGGGCGGATGAGTTTTTTTCAGCCGCCTCGCTGGTGTTAAGCTTCGGGCTGTTCGAGTAACGGCCAGCCGCCCAGCTCTTGCCACCGGTTGACAATCAGGCAGAACAGATCGGCTGTTTTTTCGGCGTCGTAAGCTGCGGAATGCGCTTCGCTGTTGGAAAATTCGATGCCGGCAATCTGGCAGGTTTTCGCCAGTACGGTTTGCCCAAAGGCCAGGCCGCTGAGGGTGGCGGTATCGAAACAGCTGAAGGGGTGAAACGGGTTGCGTTTGATTTCACAGCGGTTGGCGGCAGCGTTGACGAAGCCCAGGTCAAAATGAGCGTTGTGGGCAACCATCACTGCACGGGTGCAGCCATGCTCCTTAACGGCTTTGCGGATGCTTTGGAAAAGCTCCGGTAGGGCCATCATTTCCGGAAGTGCGGGGCGATCCGGGCACTCAAGATTGATGCCGGTAAAGTCCAGGGCAGACTGCTCTATATTGGCCCCTTCGAAGGGGTCAATATGGAAGTCAAAAGTCTCGTGTCGATGCAGCAATCCGTTTTCATCCATGCGCAGGGTGACGGCAGCCACTTCCAGCAGGGCGTCGGTATCGCAGTTAAAGCCACCGGTTTCGACATCCACGATCACGGGTAAAAAACCTCGAAAGCGTTTCGCTAATGGGGATTTTGCGGTGTCGGAGTCGGACTCGACTACGGGTTCCAGAATGGTCACAGATAGGGTCCTTAAGCGGTGCGCTTCCAGTGAATGGTTTCGCCAGCCAGCAGTGGCGCGAGAATGTCGTCGCCCAGAGGCAGGGTTTCAGGGATTTGCCAGTCCGTTCTGGACAGGGTAATGGTGTCGTTATTGCGAGGCAAACCGTAAAAATCGGGCCCGAAAACGCTGGCGAAGTTTTCCAGCTTGTCCAGGGCATCCGCATTGTCGAAGGCCTGGGCGTAGAGCTCGATGCCGTGGAAAGCGGTGTAGGCACCGGCGCAACCGCAGGCTGCTTCTTTTTTGTCGCGTGCGTGGGGGGCGGAGTCAGTGCCTAAAAAGAATTTAGGGCTACCGCTGGTGGCAGCCTGAATCAGGGCCTCCTGATGGATGTTGCGCTTCAGGATGGGCAGGCAGTAATAATGTGGGCGGATGCCGCCGGCCAGCATGTGATTGCGATTAAACAGCAGGTGGTGAGCGGTAATGGTGGCGGCCACATGGTTGCTGGCAGAGGCGACGAATTCGGCGGCATCTTTGGTGGTGATGTGTTCCAGTACCATTTTGAGTTCCGGAAACTGCTCTTCCAGATTGACCAGGGTGCGATCTATAAAGGCCTTTTCCCGATCAAAAATATCGATGTCGCTGTCCGTGACTTCGCCGTGCATCAGAAAGCGCATGTCGTGTTCTTGCATGGCTTCCAGGGCGGGGTAGACTTTTTTCAGGTCCGTGACGCCCGAGTCTGAATTGGTGGTGGCGCCAGCCGGGTAGAGTTTACAGGCCACGACGCCGGCCTGGCGGGCTGCTGCAATCTGTTCGGGGGTGGTGTTGTCTGTCAGGTAGATCACCATCAGCGGCTCAAAGGCGGTATTGGCGGGAATCTGTGCCTGAATGCGTGACTTGTACTCCAGGGCCTGGGCTGCGTTCATTACAGGCGGTACCAGATTGGGCATGATGATGGCGCGACCGAAGGTTTTGGCGGCATCAGCAACCGTGCTGGAGAGCGCTGCACCGTCGCGCAAGTGGATGTGCCAGTCATCGGGACGCAGAAGGGTTATGGTGGATGGTTTCTGGGTCATGATTGGCTCCTGAATGCAGTCGGTGAAGCGGTGGCAGGCACTTTGGCGGCTCTCTTTAAGGCGGTTGGCGGGCCAAAGTGGCGGGCAAATTTTGATTTAGGTCAGCTACTGTGTAAGCAAGTGCCAAATCCGGTGGCGCATCCTACCGAAAAATGGTTCTAATGGACAGGATTGCCACGCCTGCTGTTAAGCATACCATGAGCGGGGGTGGTCTGGAGCGCCCGGATTCCATGTGTGTTCTGGCCGTGAGTGACAAGATGGGGCGCCTGAGCCGCTTGATTTGAGCTGCTCGACCGTGGGGGCTTGAAAAGGTGGTCGAATTGACCATCCCGGGCTGGTCGACATTTTGACGGGCTACAGCTTTGGTCACTCTCTCGGCAGGATGGCTACAGAATGCGCAGGCGGGGCTGGGGCGGCTATAGTTTTACCGATAAGTACCATTGTTTAGCATGAATAACCCTGCATTTAACTGGGCTTTAGTGGCATTAAGAGCTACAATTTGCGCCCAAAATTTCCAGTGCCTGCGGCATTTTGTCGCGGGCGATACAAACACACCGTGATTGCGTGGGAGATGCATATGTCATCCGTCAAAAAAGTCGTACTGGCGTATTCCGGAGGGTTAGATACCTCTGTGATTGTCAAGTGGCTGCAAGAGACATACAACTGTGAAGTTGTAACCTTCACAGCTGATATTGGTCAGGGCGAAGAAGTAGAGCCTGCACGGGCTAAAGCACAAGCCATGGGCATCAAGGAAATTTACATTGATGACCTCCGTGAAGAGTTTGCCCGCGACTTTGTCTTTCCCATGTTCCGCGCCAATGCCATTTACGAAGGCGAGTACCTGTTGGGTACTTCCATTGCGCGTCCGCTGATTGCCAAGCGATTGATCGAGATTGCCAAGGAAACCGGTGCCGATGCCATTTCTCACGGGGCAACGGGCAAGGGCAATGACCAGGTGCGTTTTGAGCTGGGTGCTTACGCCTTGATGCCGGGGGTGCAGGTGATTGCCCCTTGGCGGGAATGGGATTTGACCTCTCGCGAAACCCTGATGAAATACTGCGAAGACCATAACATCCCTGTGGATTTTGCCAGCAGTAAGAAAAAGTCTCCCTATTCAATGGATGCCAACCTGCTGCACATCTCCTATGAAGGTGGCAACCTGGAAGATCCCTGGTGGGAAGCGGAAGACCCTGAAATGTGGCGCTGGACGGTTTCACCGGAAGCCGCACCTGACAAGCCTACCTATTTGGTCCTGACCTACGAAAAGGGCGACATCGTGGCCATTGATGGTCAAGCCATGAGTCCTGCCACCGTGATGGAATACCTCAACAAAGTGGCTGGCGAGAACGGTGTGGGTCGTCTGGACATCGTTGAGAACCGCTACGTGGGCATGAAGTCCCGGGGCTGCTACGAGACACCGGCGGGTACTGTCATGATGAAAGCCCACCGTGCCATTGAGTCTCTGACTCTGGACCGTGAAGCGGCGCACCTGAAAGACGAGCTGATGCCGAAATACGCCAATATGGTCTACAACGGCTACTGGTGGAGTCCGGAGCGCAAGATGCTGCAGGCCGCGATCGACGAGTCTCAGAAGGTCGTTAACGGCGAGGTTCGTGTGAAGCTCTATAAGGGCTCTGTGACTGCGGTCGGCCGCCGTTCTGAAGACAGCCTTTTTGATGAAAAAATCGCCACGTTCGAGGACGATGCTGGCGCTTACGATCAAAAAGACGCGGCTGGCTTTATCAAACTGAATGCTTTGCGTTTGCGCATTGCTGCCGGAAAAGGTCGTGACCTGAAATAATTTTTGCCGAGATGCCTTCCTCTTTCTTTGGGGGATGCCATGTCGTGTCGGGTGATATGAGCAAAAAATGCTCTATGGCCTACACTTTGTGGTTATTGAGAGGCATCTAATTTGCCTGAATTTGCGGATGCAAATTCAGGCTGGCAGGCGCAAGGCCGGGCCTCACTGGACTGGTGGGAAGGCGTGCCCGGCCTGATGAAGTCAAGAATTCTGAAACTTAACTTCCTTACTATTAAAACCAATTAGGATCGTCACTATGAGTAGTAACCTGGCAGCGGCTGGAGAGCAGCCTGCATATGACTACAACGTAGTACGCCAATTTGCCGTTATGACCGTCGTTTGGGGCGTGGTTGGAATGGCTATTGGTGTGCTTATCGCTTCCCAGCTTGTCTGGCCGGAGTTAAACAACATCCTCCAGCCATACACGCACTTCGGGCGTTTGCGCCCCCTGCACACCAATGCGGTTATTTTCGCCTTTGGTGGCTGTGCCTTGTTTGCTACCTCTTATTATGTGGTGCAACGGACCTGTCGTGCGCCGTTGTTTGGCGGCTTTTTGGTGCCATTTACCTTTTGGGGCTGGCAGCTGGTGATTCTTCTGGCGGTGATAACGCTGCCGCAGGGTATGACCTCCGCCAAAGAATACGCTGAGCTGGAATGGCCCATCGATATCCTGATTACGCTGGTGTGGGTGTCTTACGCCATTGTGTTTTTCGGCACCATTGTTAAACGCACCACGTCCCACATTTATGTGGCGAACTGGTTCTACGGCGCTTTCATTGTCACCATCGCCCTGCTGCATGTCGTCAACAGCATGGCTGTCCCTGTGACATTGACCAAATCCTATTCCATGTACTCCGGTGCGATGGATGCCATGATCCAGTGGTGGTATGGGCACAATGCGGTCGGTTTTTATCTGACCGCCGGCTTCCTGGGGATGATGTACTACTTCGTGCCGAAGCAGGCGGGCCGTCCGGTGTATTCATACCAGTTGTCCATCGTCCACTTCTGGGCCTTGATCAGCCTGTACATCTGGGCCGGTTCTCACCACCTGCATTACTCGGCGTTGCCGGACTGGACCCAGAGCCTGGGTATGGTGATGTCACTGATCCTGCTGGCGCCATCCTGGGGCGGCATGATTAACGGTATTATGACCCTGTCCGGTGCCTGGCATAAGCTGCGCACGGATCCTACCTTGCGCTTCCTGGTGGTTTCTCTGTCGTTCTACGGTATGTCTACCTTCGAAGGGCCGATGATGGCGATTAAGACGGTTAACGCCTTATCTCACAACACCGACTGGACCGTGGGCCACGTGCACTCCGGTGCCCTGGGTTGGGTTGCGATGATCTCTATCGGCGCTATTTATCACCTGTTGCCGATCCTGAGTGGCCGTAAAGCCATGTGGAGTGTGAAGTTGATTAATACGCACTTTTGGCTGGCGACCATTGGTACGGTTCTGTACATCGCTGCGATGTGGGTCAACGGCATCATGCAGGGTTTGATGTGGCGTGCATTTAACGCCGATGGCACCCTGACATACAGCTTTGCAGAAGCCGTTGCCGCCAGTCATCACGGTTACCTCGTACGCGCTATCGGTGGGGCTTTCTTCCTGGCCGGTATGTTGCTGATGGCTTACAACACTTATCGCACCATGACTGAGTCAGAAGACGAAGTTACCAACGCGCAGCCGCAAACGGCCTAAGGAGAAGCGACTGTGAAAAATCATGATATCGTAGAAAAGAACATTGGCTTGATGGTGATACTGGTCGTCGTTGCGATCAGTTTCGGTGGCCTGGTTGAAATCGTTCCTCAGTTTTTCCTTAAGGAAACCACTGAGCCGGTCGAGGGCCTGAAGCCCTGGAACGCGGTTCAGCTGGAGGGGCGTGACATTTACATCCGTGAAGGTTGTCACGTGTGTCACACACAAATGATTCGTCCACTGCGTGCAGAAGTTGAGCGTTATGGCCACTATTCTGTTGCTGGCGAGTCGGTTTACGATCACCCGTTTTTGTGGGGCTCCAAGCGCACAGGTCCTGATCTGGCCCGTGTCGGTGGTCGTTACTCTGATGCCTGGCACAAAGCTCACTTGTACAACCCTCGTAACGTGGTTCCTGAGTCCAACATGCCAGAGTTCCCCTGGCTGTTCGATAACGTGCTGGATGGCAAAGACACTGGCAAGAAAATGGCCGCTCTGCGTTCAGTCGGCGTACCTTACACCGATGAAGATATTGCCGGAGCTCAGGCTGCGGTCAAAGGTGTGACCGAGATGGATGCGCTGGTGGCTTATCTTCAGCAGCTGGGTCTGTTGCTGCAACAAAAACGTTAATGATTTGAGGCTCCATCATGGATATTAATGATTTTCGCAGCTTGTCGACCGTACTGGTGTTTATCGCCTTTATGGGGGTTTGCTGGTGGGCGTTTTCACCCAGCCGCAAGAAGCAGTTTGACGAAGCTGCAAATCTGCCGTTCAGTGATGATGAGATCAACAGCTCCGGAGACTCAATAAAGTCTTCCGGAGATGACAAGAAAAAACAGGATTGATTATGAGTACTTTCTGGAGTTTGTGGATCATCGTTCTGACCACGGTAAACCTGGTGCTGCTGTTTTGGGTGTTGATGGCAAACCGCAAGGTTGCTGTTAGCGATGAAAGTGAGCCGGAGAATGCCACCACCGGCCATGTTTACGATGGTATTGAAGAATATGACAACCCCCTGCCGAAGTGGTGGTTTTACATGTTTCTGGCCACGTTTGTCTTTACTGTCTTCTACCTGATCGCCTACCCGGGCATGGGGTCATGGAAAGGGATACTGGGATGGACCTCGCACAATCAGTTAGAGCGTGAACAGCAAAAAGCGGAAGAGGCTTACGGTGAAAGCTTTTCCCAGTTTGCCGACATGCCGATTGAAGAAGTGGCTCAGGATCCACGGGCCTTGAAGATGGGTGTGCGCTTGTTTGCCAACAACTGTGCGGTGTGCCACGGCGCGGACGCTGGGGGCAACTACGGTTTCCCGAATCTGACCGATGACGATTGGCTGTACGGTGGTGACCCCGAGAGTCTTCATAAAACCATTACGGATGGTCGCAGTGGGGCTATGCCACCTTGGGGACCGGTCATCGGCGAAGAAAATGTTCAAGCCGCTGCCGAGTATGTGTTGCAGATCTCCGGTCAGGAACACGACGCTGCTTTGGCCGCTACGGGTCAGCAGGTGTTTGCGCAGAATTGTGCGGTTTGCCACGGTGCTGACGGCAAGGGCAGTCAGAGTTTGGGCGCGCCTAACCTGACGGACGATATCTGGTTGTATGAGGGTACGCCTCAAGGCATCCGTCACTCGATCCGCAACGGTCGCTCTAACCAGATGCCGGCTCAGAAAGACAAGTTGCGTGCGGATAAAATCCACCTGCTAGCGGCTTACGTTTACAGCTTGTCACAAGATGTGGAGTAATTTCTCGCTGTTGTGAGAGTCCTGCAAAGCCCCGTTATCGGGGCTTTGTTGTTTTTGGCTTTGACCGTTTGGTTGTGGGCGATTTTGGGGTTGACGGTTGTTGGCGCGAAGGCTGTCTGTTTTTAGTGTAATGGCTGAAGGGTTAACGCTTTTACAGCTAAGGCAAAAAGCAATTTTCTGTTTCGAGCGACGAGCCGCTTTCTTTAAACTGGCGCAACTTTTTCCCGATCCCTAAAGGTTGTCTTTGATCAAGTAAGGTCAACCATTAAAAGAGTTATAATGTTATAACCGTTGGTTTGGTGTTGTCTGTTCCTTAGCTAGGTGTTGAGCTGATGGGCAATCTGGTGTTCGGGACAATTACGCTGCCAGCTACGGTCAGTTTAACGGCGCTTCACACTGGGTTTTATAGCCACGAAGCCAGCCGTTGCCGGGTTTAACCGTTGTGGTTGCCAGCCCGGAGCCGCACTCAGTGCCAAGATGTTTACCAATGTACCGTGATGATTAATCACCTCACTAATGGCCGAAGAGCCTGGGGGCGAAGGAGGGCCAGCCATTGCGGCAGCCTGCCGTTGAGTAATTCCTAAGGAGAAGCAGAGAATGGGCGATAAAATCCCAACCGTAGAAGAGCAGGCCGGTGATGATGTACGTTACCGGATGTTGTATGACTCTAGCGGCAGAGTGTATACCCGTAAAATCTCCGGTTTCTATCAAAATATCCGCCGCTATACCGGTTTGCCGCTGATTGTTGGTTTTCTGTTGATGCCGTGGTTGGTGATCGACGATCGGCCCGCGATGTTGTTTGATCTGCCGGCGCGAAAATTCCACATTCTCTGGATGACCTTCTGGCCACAGGACGGCATGTTGCTGGCCTGGTTGCTGATCATTGCCGCGTTTACCCTGTTCACGGTGACGGTGCTGGTCGGGCGGGTCTGGTGTGGCTTTACCTGTCCGCAGACGGTTTGGACATTGATGTTTATCTGGGCCGAACATTTTTGCGAGGGTGACCGCAATAAAATGATGAAGCTGGACAAGCAGGCCTGGAGTCTGGAAAAGGTGGCCCGTAAAGGCAGCAAGCACTTTCTCTGGATATTGATTGCCTTTATTACCGGCGTTACTTTTGTAGGCTATTTCACGCCCATTCGAGAGCTGCTGCTGGGCTTCTGGCCCTCCATTGCCGAATCCGGGCTGGTGACCTTTGGCATCAGTCCGGTGGCCGCTTTCTGGACGTTATTTTTCACCTTCATGACGTACATGAATGCTGGCTGGTTGCGCGAGCAGGTGTGTAAATACATGTGCCCCTATGCGCGCTTTCAATCGGTCATGTACGACACCGACACACTGGCGGTACATTATGATAAGTCACGCGGTGAGAGCCGTGGCCCACGCAAGCCCAATGAAGACTACAAGGCGGCAGGCAAAGGGGATTGCATCGACTGCTCATGGTGTGTGCAGGTGTGCCCGGTGGATATCGATATTCGCGACGGCTTGCAATACGACTGCATCAACTGTGGGTTGTGTGTCGATGCCTGTAATCAGGTGATGGATAAGATGGGTTATGAGCCGGGGCTCATTCGCTATACCTCTGAGGATCAATTGGAAAACGGAGAGACCCACTTTCTGCGCCCCAGGTTGTTTGGTTATATTGTCGCCGTACTGGTGATGATGACGGCATTTGTCTACACCGTCGGCACGCGTGAGCCACTGTCGGTGGATGTGATTCGTGATCGGGGAGCCCGCTTGTACCGCCTGTCCCATGATCAGGTGCAGAATGTCTATACCGTTAAAATCAACAATATGGACCGCCATGCGCACAGCTACGATATTGCCGTAGAGGGCGATGGAGACTTCCGCATTCGTGGCTATCGTCCAATGGAGCTGGAAGAGGGCGAAATCTTCACCTTGCCGGTGCGGGTGTCAATTCCAAAAGATCAGCTGAAATCGTCGAAAAATGTCATCAACATTATTGTGACGGCGAAAAAAGACCCCACCATTACCGCGAGGGAAAAGGCCAGCTTTATTGGCCCCAGCCAGGGGCTGGATGAGTAAACGGGGCGGGCTGTTAGACGCGGCCGTGACAATGAGTGGTTGCCGTTTCTGAAAACCACTCTGTGTGAGTTTTCAGGGTGCTGACGATGTTGTGAGCCGCGCCAAGTAGCGTAAAGATTGCGTCGGAAATCGTCAGGTTAGGGTTGTCAGTGGTAGAATGGCGCACTAACCCGTTTGCGCTGCGATCCCTGCGGGGTGTGCTCGCCAACCATGCAACCGACTGCGACTGAAACTTGAGTGTTATGACTGACAAAAATTTGAACGGTAAAGACAACGGCCCCTGGTATAAGCAGTTCTGGGCGTGGTTTGTCTTGGCTCCACTGTTGATCATCATGGTGATCTGGGTGCCTTTTCTGACGATCATCGTCAAGGGCGCAGACGATATGGTGTTGGATAATTACTACAAGGAAGGTCGAATGATCAATCAGCGGGTTGATCAGGATCGACATGCTCATCAATTGGGTCTGTCTGGCCAGCTCACCGTCGATCAAGAGGTGGGGGATGTGATGTTAACCATCGCCAGTACTGACTCCGGCTATGAATTGCCTGCCCAGTTGGATCTGTATTTTGATCACCCGCTGGAAGCGGACCACGACACCATGATTGTGCTGCATGAAGTGGTGCCCGGTCGCTATCAGGGCGAGCTGGAAAAGCGTTTGTTGAATCGCTGGTACGTGAGATTGACATCGGTTCCCGTGACCCGGGCGGAGCTGGGTGACGCCGCCCCCGACCTGGAGGATTGGCGGGTGATTGGGGAGCTGGATTTGGCCAAGGGTTCCAGTCTGACCTTTGGTGGCGATGAGTGACTGCCGCTGCTTCGGGGTGCTTCCATTGTGGCTTAAACGTTCCTTCCCACAGTCATTTTTCTCTGGAGATTGATGGCAAGGCACGAGCGTTCTGTTGCCCTGGTTGTCAGGCGGTGGCCTCGGCCATCGTATCTGGCGGCCTGGAAAATTTTTATCGTTTTCGCACCGAAAACAATCCTCGCCCCAATGAACAGACGGCGAACTTCGCCATCTATGATTTACCCGAGGTACAGGCTGAGTTTGTGCACAGCCTTGAAACGCCCTCTGCCACAACCTCTGCCAAAACCTCTGACAATGAGTCACCCGCGTTAAAGCAGGCCCAATTGCTTCTGGAAGGCATCAGCTGTGCCGCCTGTGTGTGGTTGATCGAACATCACTTGGCTCAGCTTGCCGGGGTTGAGCGGGTGAGGGTGAACGCAACCACTCACCGCTGCCTGGTGAATTGGAATGCCGATGTTATTCGCCTCAGCGAGATCATGGCGGCGCTGTCTCACATCGGTTATCCGCCGGTACCGGCAACCGAAGATCAGCAGCAACAGCTGCGCGAAAAAGAAAACCGCACGGCGCTGATGCGATTGGCGGTGGCCGGTTTTGGCATGATGCAAGTGGGCATGGTGGCCGTGGCACTCTACAGCGGTGCCGACGCCGGTTGGCAGGTGTACCTGCGTTGGCTCAGCTTACTGATTGCAACCCCGGTCGTTTTTTTCAGCGCGAAGCCTTTTTTCGTCGCGGCCAAGCGCTCACTACTGGCGCGTCATCTCACCATGGATGTGCCGGTCTCCATCGCCATTGGCGGTGCGTATCTTGCCAGCTGCTGGGCCACGGTGTTTGGTGGCGGTGAAGTGTATTTCGACTCTGTCTCCATGTTTACTTTTTTTCTGTTGTGGGGCCGCTACCTGGAGATGCGGGCGCGTCACCGCAATGGCATCGACTCGGATCGTATGGCGCAAATACTGCCAGCGACGGCCGAGCTGCAAACGTCTGACGGCACCTGGAAGACGGTGCCCCTGCGGCAACTGCAGGTGGGCGATTGCGTGCTGGTGGCCAGCGGCACCAGTATCCCCTGTGATGGGCGGGTACTGGAAGGTCGCAGTGGCGTCGTGGAGACCCTGTTAACCGGTGAGCCAGACGCGGTGGAAAAACTCCCTGGGGATGAGGTGATCGCCGGGACGTTAAACACGGACAGTGTGTTGCGGGTTGAAGTGACTGCGGTGGGTCAAGGCACCAGGCTCTCGGCCATTGAACGGCTGGTGGAGCAGGCGCAGCAGGATAAGCCTACACAGGTGGCGATGGCTGACCGCCTGGCGGGGTATTTTGTCGCGGCGGTATTGCTGGTGTCCTGTGCGGTCGCTTTCGCCTGGTGGCAGATCGATCCGGGTCAGGCTATTTGGGTGACCTTGTCCGTGCTGGTGGTGACCTGTCCCTGTGCCTTGTCGCTGGCGTCTCCTGCGGCCCTGACGACCGCGGTGGCCTGGTTGCGCCAGCACGGTCTGCTGGTTACGCGCGGGCATGTGCTGGAGGGCCTGACACAGGTGCAGAGGGTTATTTTTGATAAAACCGGCACCTTAACGGTGGGCAGTCCGCAGGTGGTGGACGTCATGGACATGGCCGGCCAGCCCCTCAGTGAAGAGTTAAGAGGGCAGTATTTGGCCCAATGCGCCGCGTTGGAAACCGGGTCCACTCACCCCATTGCCAAGGCCTTCATGCCCTATGGGCGAGGGCTCACTGCGGATCATCTGCAGCAGATAACCGGAGCAGGTGTGCAGGGGCGATGGCATGGCCAGCAGTTCCGGTTGGGTAAAGCGGATTTCGTCTGTCCGGGCGCGCCACTGCCCGAGCGCCCCGGGCAGTGGTTGTTGTTTGGGGATGCGCAGGGCGGCCTTGCCTGGATACGGTTGCAGGACCGCTTGCGCGATACCGCAGCGCCCCTGATTGCCGCGTTGCAAGAGCGAAACATTGAGGTGGAATTACTCAGCGGTGACGGTGAAAGTGAAGTGGCCAGAGTCGCCGCTGAGCTGGGGTTTGCCCACTGGCAATCCAACCAAAGCCCGGATCAGAAGCTGGCCTATGTGCAATCACTGCAGGGGCCGTCGGGAGAGCCGCACCGAGCCGGTGAAAAAGTGTTGATGGTCGGTGATGGCATCAACGATGTGCCCGTACTCAGTGGTGCTTTTGTTTCTGTGGCCATGGGCGGGGCGAGCGATCTCGCGCAAACACGGGCTGACAGTGTCTTGCTGGGCAGTGATTTGATGGCCCTGGAGCGGGCTTTCCAGTGCGCTCACCTAACACGCAAAATCATTCGGCAAAACCTCAGCTGGGCTTTGGGTTACAACGTGATTGCCTTGCCCCTGGCGGCTCTGGGCATGGTGCCACCCTGGGCGGCGGCCATCGGGATGTCGACCAGTTCGCTGGTGGTGGTCGCGAACGCCCTAAGAATTGGTCGCAAATGAGCAAGCCGAGGTGGCTGCTGCCAGAAGAGGGCGGTAAACGGATTCTGGACGTCGGTCACCATAAACGGGACAATAGCCGGGTCAGTGCCTTGCGGGACACCGCCTTCAGGTAGGGCTGTCCGAGTTCATCCAGACCTAAATTGAAATACGCCAACGCTGCAAGAGCCCAGCGTTGAAGCAGCCTGAAGCGTTGCAACTTGCCAGATAGGAATCGCCGTGGAAAGTCTTTATCTCCTCATCCCCATCGCAGTGATATTTCTGGTACTGGCCGTTCGGGTTTTGTACTGGGCGGTGAACAGTGGCCAATACGATGATCTGGACACGGAAGGCCATCGGATCCTGTTTGATGAGGAGCCGCTTTCAAGGCCCACTGCCCCGGAGCACGAATCACTCGCGACAGACGATTCAGAGGGGCCGCAAGGCGCGGTTGCGGAGCAACGTGCCATCGCCAAGCCGGACACGGTCGAGACGCCGGTAAAAAGCCGATAATTGTCGCCATTTTACCGTTGGCACGGAATGCATCATTCTGTTTGTTGTTACTTTCCTCCCTTTAACTGAGTCGTTGTTTTGCTAGCCTATCTTTCATCGCCAGAAATTGTTCCCTATGTGTCAGCATTGATTATTGGTTTTCTGGGGGGCAGCCACTGTATCAGTATGTGTGGTGGCATCATGGCGGCGTTGAGCTTTTCCGTGCCGGCCAGTGAGCCGGGTCGGCGTTGGCGAATTTTGCTGTCTTATAATCTGGGACGTATCACCAGTTATACTTTGATTGGAGTGCTGGCCGGTGGTCTGGGGTATCAGCTGTCAACAGGGCAGGGGCTCAGTATCATGCGGATTATCGCCGGGGTGCTGCTCATTGCCATGGGGTTGTACCTGGCGAGCTGGTGGCGTGGCCTGACGTACCTGGAAAAAGCGGGTGCGGTGTTATGGCGACGGATTCAACCGCTGGGCAGTCGCTTAATGCCGGTTAAAACTCCTGCTTCCGCGTTTTTATTGGGGGGCTTGTGGGGTTGGCTGCCCTGTGGTCTGGTGTACACGGCCCTGGCCTATGCCCTGGTGCAAGCCAGTGTGGTTGGCGCTGCCGGGGTCATGCTGGCGTTCGGTATCGGCACCCTGCCGGCGGTATTGGCCAGTGGTGTGTTCGCCGAAAGAATCAAAGCGATCATGCAAAAGCAGGGGCTGCGCACGCTGATGGCCCTGCTCATCATCGGTTTTGGGTTGTGGACCATCTGGGGTACGGCGCAGCATGTGAATCATGCCGACCATACCAATCACCCCATGGCAGAGCAGCCTTCCGGGAGCATGAATCATGACGCTCATATGAACCATGACGCTCACAGGAACCATGAGCCGGGCGCGGATGCCGCTCAGCCGATGTCGGCCGCTGACAATGATGGGGACGCTGAGGGTTCATTGTCGGCGCCCGCAGAAGGTTCTTCATCGACAGCCGCTGAAGGCTCATCATCTACTACAGCCGCTGAAGGCTCTTCATCCGCTGACGGCTCTTTATCCGCTGACGGCTCTTTACCCGCTGAAGGCTCTGACCAGCCGCAACACCATCATCACCATTCATCTGAATAGATCATTGACAGTCTGAAGGAGAACGCCCATGCGATTATTACACACCATGTTACGAGTAGGTAATTTAGACGCCTCGCTGGAGTTTTACACCAACATCATGGGCATGACATTGTTGCGCAAAAATGACTTTCCCGAGGGCAAGTTTTCCCTGGCTTTTTTGGGGTATGGCAATGAAGCCGAAAACACCGTACTGGAACTCACTCATAACTGGGAAACGGACAGTTACGATCTGGGGACAGCCTATGGGCATATTGCCATTGAGGTAGAAGATGTTTACGCCGCTTGTGAAAAAATCCGTGCCGGAGGGGGTAAAGTGGTTCGAGAAGCCGGACCCATGATGCACGGCTCTACGATTCTGGCGTTCGTGGAAGATCCGGATGGTTATAAGATTGAGTTGTTAGGAGCCAAGTAGTCTACTGACATCCGAAGAAATCCCGACTACCTTTGTCTAAGAAGCAGGAAGTTTATGAAGTCCTGTGCGTCGCAAGATAAAAGCGGCATAACAGATGTTGGATAGTGATCATTTCACCCATCCAGGAGGTGGTGGCATGACCGAGCATATTCCCAGAGAGCCTCTCATGGAGGTGGAAAAGGTGTTGCCAATCCTCGATAAAATCTCCATTTTGGGGGGGTTGTCCGAGCCCCAGCTCTATGAGATTTTTAAGCGTCTGAAGTTGGTTCATTACCAGCCGGGTGAGACCATCTTTGCAGAAGGCGACAGTGCGTCGTACATCTACATTGTGGAAACGGGGAAGGTGGATTTGGTGTTTGATGTGGGGGGGGAGCCGAGATTGAAAGCCGAACTCGTACCGGGCACCTGTTTTGGGGAAACCTCGGTGATCGGCATTCAGCCTCACTCTGCTACCGCCATCGCCATGGAGAAATCCGATTTGCTGGTGCTGTCGGGAGAGGCTCTGGAAGAAATGTACCAAAAGGATAAGGAGCTGTTCTCCATGTTGATCCTCAATATTGCCCGCGAGTCCTGTCGTCGTCTTTGCAAGACCAACCAAAAATTGCGGGACTATCTGGTGCATTCTCCCGAAGTAGCTGGAGACGGTATTTTAGGTTATTGAGTCGTTATCGCGGCTTCTGTCTTCAGCTGTTTATAGTCTTGTCTAAACCTCGCACAGACCCCCTCCGGCTTGTTTCACTGGGTAATTTTATTTAGTCTAGCCTGACTGTATGAAATATAGCCACGGGTTGGAGTGGCAGTCCCTATCTGCTAGTATCGCTGCTTTTTCGTTCTGCCCATGCTCCCTGAGAGACTTTGATGTTTAAGCTGATAACTTCTGAACAAAATAATGTGAAAAACGATGTACTGTCGGGTTTCACTGTTGCTCTGGCGTTGGTGCCGGAAGCTGTAGCCTTTGCCTTTGTGGCAGGTGTTGAGCCAATGGTTGGTTTGTACGCGGCCTTTATGATGGGCTTGCTGACGTCGATCTTTGGTGGTCGTCCGGGCATGATTTCCGGGGCAACTGGCGCTACCGCGGTGGTGATGGTCTCTTTGGTGGCGATCCACGGTGTTCAGTATTTGTTTGCCGCCGTCATTCTGGCGGGGCTGTTGCAGATTCTGGCCGGGGTATTCAAGCTCGGAAAGTTTATCCGCATGGTGCCACACCCGGTGATGTTGGGCTTTGTCAACGGTCTGGCCATTGTCATTTTCCTGGCACAGCTTGGGCAGTTTAAAGTGGAAGTCAGCGATGGGGTCATGGCCTGGATGCAGGGCGAAATGCTGTACATCATGGGTGGGCTGATCTTTTTGACCATGCTCATCATGCACTTTCTGCCCAAGTTGACCACCGCTGTACCGTCCGGTTTGGTGGCCATTATTGTTGTCACTCTGCTGGTCGTTGGACTGGACCTGGACGCTCGCACCGTCATTGATTATGTGCGTGATATGCTGCCAGCGGATCAGGCAGCAAGCGCAACGCTAAAAGGTGAACTGCCGAGCTTCGCCATCCCGATGGTGCCTTTCTCCTGGGAAACGCTGATGATCATTCTGCCTTTCTCGGTGATCATCGCGGCGATTGGTTTGATTGAGTCCCTGCTGACACTGACCTTGATTGATGAGCTGACCGATACTCGGGGTAAGGGCAATCGTGAGTGCATTGGTCAGGGTATTGCCAATACCACCAATGGCTTCTTCGGAGGCATGGGCGGGTGTGCCATGATTGGCCAGTCTATGATCAACATTAACTCTGGCGGCCGCGGACGTTTGTCCGGCATCACCGCCGCCTTGGTGTTGCTGGCGTTCATTCTGTTTGGGGCTCAATTTATCGAAATGATCCCGCTGGGAGCGCTGGTCGGTATCATGTTTATGGTGGTATTGGGGACTTTTGAATGGTCTTCTTTCCGCATCATGCGCAAAGTGCCGTTTACCGATGCCTTCATCATTGTGCTGGTGTCGGGTGTGACGGTCTTTTTCGACCTGGCGATCGCGGTGGTCGTTGGCGTTATCGTCTCGGCGCTGGTGTTTGCCTGGAAACACGCCCAGCACATCGAGGCCGAAATCACCATTGATGAAAACGGGCAAAAGATTTATGACCTGCGGGGTCCGATCTTCTTTGGTTCTGTGAGTAATTTTAAAGAGTTGTTTGATATTCCCAACGATCCTGAGCATGTGGTGATTGAATTCAAGCGCTCACGCATCAGTGATCATTCCGGGATCGAAGCTCTGGATACCCTGGCAGAAAAATACAAGGCCCACGGCACCAAATTGCATTTGCGCCACCTGAGCCCCGAATGTCGCATCCTGCTTAAAAAAGCCGGTAGCCTGTGTGAAGTCAACGTGCTGGAAGACCCCAAATACCATGTGGCCAGTGACGTATTAGGCTAATCCGGTCCACCCCCCGCTGAATAGCCGCAGGCCCTGTGACTGCTGGCTATTCAGCAACGCTTTCGGCGTGGTTTACGCCCCTTATCACTCTTGTCTATCTTGATGCGCTGTTAGAGTATTACGCTCTTAGGCCTCTGTTTGCCTCCCCGCGAACTATACTTCTTTCATAGCAACGCAGGAGGTATGGTGATGAATTTTCTACCCACAGAAACCTATCTGGCAGAGCATCAGCTGGAGTTTGAAACGCTGAAACACCCACAGTCATTCTCTGCGATGCAAACCGCCCACATGGCACATATTTCACCCTCACAGATGGTGAAATCCGTGGTGCTGTGGAATGGGGAGCACTTTTTGATGTGCCTGTTGCCCGCTTCGCATGTTCTGGTGCTGAGCTGGATTGATAATGAAACCGGCCATAAGCACCGCCTGGCGACGGAAGAAGAGGTTGAAAAGCTTCTGGAGGGCTGTGAGCCAGGTGCTGTTCCCGCCTTGGGCCAGGCGTTTGAGTTGCCGGTTCTTTGGGATCACTGCCTGAGAGACCTGCAGGATGCCTATTTTGAAGCCGGTGATCACAAGCGCGTGATTCACATGCAGGGCGAAGATTTTCTCTCCCTGCTGGATCAGGATCAGTCCATGACCCTCTGCTGCACACCCGATAGCGTGGAATACTACCAGTATATTCATTAAGGGCAGTGGCGAGAGGCGAGTGAGTAGAAGCGAGGACAAGAATAAAGCCTCGCAGGGTTTGCTATAGTCTGGGTTTCCGGCTTTATAATTACTAGCCACTACAAGGTGAATTGCGCAGCAAGAGAAGGCACCCTGGGGTGGCCACTCGCCACTCGCCACTCGCTACTCGCATCTCCGTTATGTACACTGTGTCTTCTGAATGGAAGCTGGGGGAGGCGCAGTTCAACGATGAAAACCCTGTATTGGCACGATTACGAAACCTGGGGCGAGGTACCTTCAAAAGACAGGCCGTCTCAGTTTGCCGGTATTCGCACGGATGAAGACCTCAATATCATTGGCGCACCCCTGGTGATTTATTGTCAACCAACCCGGGACGTTTTACCGAAACCCGAAGCGTGTTTGGTGACCGGGATTACGCCACAAAAAGCATTGGCTGAAGGCCTGAGCGAGCCCGAATTTATCGCGGCCATTCACGCTGAACTGTCCATGCCGGGTACGTGTGGAGTGGGGTACAATTCACTGCGCTTTGACGATGAAGTGACCCGCTACACCCTCTATCGCAATTTTTATGACCCCTACGAACGTGAGTGGCGCAACGGCAACTCCCGTTGGGACATCATCGATATGGTGCGGTTAACCCGTGCTTTGCGCCCGGATGGCATCGAGTGGCCCAATCACGAAGATGGCAAACCCAGTTTTAAGCTGGAGCACATTACGGCAGCCAATGGCATTGGCCATGAAGCCGCACACGATGCGCTGTCGGATGTACACGCAACCATCGCGGTGGCAAAACTGATTAAAGACCGGCAGCCGGCTCTGTATGATCACATTTATCAATTGCGCAGCAAGAAAAAAGTGACGGCGCTGATCGATGTGGTCAATCGCAAGCCTCTGCTGCATATTTCTTCGATGTTTTCCGCCGACAATGGGTGCGCGGCCATTGTCGCACCCTTGGCCATGCACCCGACCAACAAGAATGCCGTCATTGTGTGTAATTTATCGGTGAATCCAGAGCCTCTGATCAAACTGTCAGCGGAAGAGTTGGCGGAAAAATTGTACACACCAACCGCAGATCTGGCTGAAGGAGAGGAACGGGTTCCTCTTAAATTGGTGCACTTGAACAAGTGCCCGGTGTTGACCACCGTCAAATTGCTGGATGATGCGGCCGCTGAGCGCCTGAAAATTGATAAAGCCTTGTGCGAACGTCATTGGCAACAATTGCACGCGGTGCAGTTGAAAGAAAAATTACAAAAAGTGTATGGCGGATCAAGTTTTTCAGAACCGGTTGACCCTGAGCAGCGACTGTATGGCGGGTTTTTAAAGGATGGCGATAAGTACACGTGTGAACGAGTGCGCCATGCCGATGCGGATACCTTTGCTGCTCAACATTTTGTGTTTGAAGACGACCGTTTGACGGCGATGTTACTGCGTTATCGCGCCCGTTACTTTCCACAGAGCCTTTCGCCGGATGAGTTGCAGGACTATGAACAATGGCGTCAAGACTGGTTGACGAACCCGGAGGCTGGCGCGGGCATTACTCTCAGTGAACTGTATCAGCGAACCGCTGCGCTGCGTGAAGAGCGAGAGTTAACGCCGCAACAGCATGGCGTATTAACGGCTCTTGAAGACTACGCAGCCACACTGTTGTAAACCGTTATTTAAAAGGGATACTCACATCTAAATGGAAAAACTGTTGATCCTGGTCGACGTTCAAAACGTCTACTATACAACCCGTCAAACTTTTCGCTGTAATTTTGATTACAACGCTTTTTGGGCGCAGGTGACGAGCGGGTGTGAAGTTAAGCACGCCTTTGCGTACGCCATCGATCGCGGCGACAGCCAACAGAAACAATTTCAGAACATCCTCAGAGCGATAGGGTTTGAAGTAAAGCTTAAACCTTTTATTCAAAGAAGTGATGGGTCTGCAAAAGGTGACTGGGATGTGGGCATTGCGATTGACGGGCTGGATTACGCTCAGGAAGTTGATCGAGTGGTGCTTGTTTCTGGCGACGGCGATTTTGATATTCTGGTGCAACGGTTAAAAGACAAATACGGTGTCAAGGTCGATGTTTACGGCGTCAAAGCGTTGACCGCTGACGCTTTGGTGGCAGCCGCTTCTACTTTTTTCCCCATTGAAGGCGCCTTGTTGCTGAATAAATAATGGCCATATGAATAACTTTTGCTGAACTGCAAAAACTTCTGCTTGCCTCTCATTTCGCTTCTCATATCTTGACTATACTGATTGACTCTACCGCTGGGTAAACCCGTCAGATTCGTGCCAACGATGAAAGAAGGGCAGCTCTGTGACCGGTGCCAGATGCATCTTTATTTCAATCAATGCCCTGTCGCGTGATTAACGCGGGTTCATCCACAGGTTTCATTCATGAGGGCGCGCATGACTAAACGGATTCACGCAACGATTCAGTTCGTCACCGCTGCTATCTGGGCCCTGCTGATGAATGGCCTGGTTGTGGCAGCGTCATTGCCTGACGATACCCAGATCCAGGCGGCGGTGGATAAAGCCTATCAAGATTATCGGTCACTGAGTGATGGCGCCAATGCGGACTATATTCCAGCATTGGCCGAAGTGGACCCTGCGCTCTTTGGTATTGCTTTGATCACGACTGACGGAAAACTCTATTCAGCGGGTGATTTGAATACCCAGGTTTCTATTCAGTCGATATCCAAAGTTTTTACCATGGCCAAGGTGGTGGAAGAGTCCGGTAGGTTATCGATTTATGACAATATGGGTGTGGACGCAACCGGTCAGGTATTCAATTCCATCAATGCCATTGAGCAACACCAGGGCGCAGAAATGAACCCGCTGGTTAATCCTGGAGCGATTGCAGCCACCAGTATGGTGAAAGGGAAAGACGCCGCCGATATCTGGCATTCCATACTCAGCTACTACAGTGATTTTGCCGGTCGGCAGCTGACTGTGCTGGACGATGTGTATCAATCGGAAGCGGCCACTAATCAGCGCAATCAGGCCCTGGCCATGTTGATGTATGCCTATGGTCATATCAATGGGGATCCCTTACAGGCCACCGATATTTATACGCGGCAATGTTCAGTTGGGGTGACGGCAAAAGACCTGGCGATGATGGCGGCAACGTTGGCCAATGCCGGTAAAAATCCCGTGACCGGCCAGCCGCTTGTTCAATCCGAGAATGTGCCTGAAATTCTGGCCGTGATGGCGACGGCAGGCTTGTACGATGATTCGGGTAAATGGCTGTATAAGACCGGGTTGCCGGCTAAGAGTGGCGTCGGCGGGGGGCTTATCGCGGTCTCGCCGGGTAAGTTTGGTATTGCTGTGATCTCGCCTCCGCTGGATGCGGCAGGCAACAGTGTGCGGGCTCAAAAGGCCATTACCGATATTTCTAACGCGTTGGGTGGCAACCCCTATGAGGTTAGCCCCCGCTAGTGTGCTCTTATTTGGGCATGAGTGAAGTTTTGGCAGACGCCGGTGTGCGGGCAACAGCAAACAATGTTATCCAGCGGCTTCGCACGCGATTGATTCAATAGCCCCAACTTAACAACTCCGACATTGCATCGTTGTGAGGCAACATAAGGATTGGCAAGACAGAAAAAGGCAGGACGGATAGGCAACTGAAAACAGACAGGAAGAAGTCATAAAGTGTACAGGGTCGCCGGCACTGTGCACTTTCATTCGTGGTGTCGGCATTTGTCTGCATGCTGTTAAAGATGCAGTTTCACAATGAGAGGTGGAATATGGATGTAACGGGATTGATTATCTTTCTTGCCATTGGTGCGGTTGCCGGCTGGTTAGCGGGCAACCTGATGGCTGGTGGTGGCTTTGGCCTGATCGGCAATATTATTGTTGGCATTATCGGAGCGGTGATCGGTGGTTTCTTGTTTGGTCTCCTGGGGGTGTCGGCAGGAGGCCTGATTGGCTCCATTATCACCGCAACGGTGGGGGCGGGCGTTTTACTGTTTATCGTTGGTCTGGTGAAAAGGTGACGCGGTAAGCCGCTGGTTGAAAAGGCCGTTTGTAAACGGCCTTTTTTTTGTCTCAGGATATGGCCATGGTGCGGACACGATAGAAACTTGAACTGCAAGGTGCTTGGCCAGTTTTACACAGTTTGAGGTGCTCACTATGTATGGACCCAGCCCAGATGAAAAAGAGCCGATGAATTGTCGGAGGCAACCCTGCTGAGTGTGTGAAATACCGTTTTGAAACGTCGACCATTAATGCGTTGTTGAGAATTCGCGGGTGGGATTGAACAGCCGAAGAGATCAGTTCAAACCTCGAGGTGATTGTCGGCGCTGATCCCTGCAGCAGGCCTCACCCGCCAATAGCCGCTAAAGTCGACATGTTGTTAGCCTCTAGCGTTCAGCCATCGCCGCACTCATGGCTGGGCGAGAGTTTCCTATACTTAAGCAGACTTGAGAGTGAACGTTGGAGGTGTGCGATGAACAAACCGGTAAGAGCATCTGATACCCCTTTTCCTGTGGATGTTGAAACAGGCAAGCAGTACTTTTGGTGTGCCTGCGGTTTAAGCCGCACTCAGCCTTTTTTGTGATGGGTCGCACAGGGGCAGCGGCATTACACCGATACAATACCTGGCCACGGCAACCACAAGAGTGTACTTTTGTGGGTGTAAGCAGACGCTCACTCAGCCATTGTGTGATGGTAGCCATAACCTGTAAGGCAGGCATAAGGGATTCATCAATGGTGTGTTTGGTAATATTGGCAGGAGAGGGGCGATTGTTTGAGGTCAGTGACTCTTGGGAAGGGGGCCAAAGAGGTGGCTTGCATGAAGATCTGTACGAGCCGTTCGGCACCGGAAGTAACTCGTGAACACGGTGAAAGTTGAAAAGTTGATTTTAAAATAATAAGAGTAAAACGATGAGATTTTTTCTGTATATTGCCTTTTTCGTCTGTGCGTTCTTTTTTGTCGGTTGCGACACCAAAACCGATGCCCAGCCCACGGGAGTGATTCCTAAACAGCAAATGGATGCTCTGCAAAAAGCCAATAACGTCGAAGGGTTAATGATTGAGGCCAATCAACGCAGAAAGGAAAGCGTTCAATAGGGCAGTAGTATCCGCGCAAAAGCCACACCGCGTCAGTCGTAGTTGAGTTGATGCAGTGCCTCATCGGCCATTTTTTGGCTGAAGCGATTGTTTTTGTCATGCCCCGGCGACCAGCCTAAAATAAAACGATGGAAATCGGCCCAGGCGAAGGCAAACAGTTCCCGCCACTCCCGCTCCAGTCGATCCTTGTGGGTGTCTTTAAGCTGTGGATTGCTGGCTACGGCTTGTCTGAGTGCCTGAAAGTAGTGATTCAGCAATGTTTGATGATAGTGTTCACATTCGTGTTCGCTTAAGCAGCTGCCCAGCAAGTAAACCACGTCTTTCATGCCACAGCCGTAACCGACGTATTGAAAATCGACCGCGGCCACGTGCGTGCCGCTGCTGTCAATGCAGAAGTTGGCGACTTTCGCATCGCCGTGCACCAGCGTTGTGTAGCTGCAGCTGTTTAAGCGTTGATCGATGGCGCGGGCTCGCTGTTTGAGCGGTGAGTCTGCCATGCGCTCCCATTCATCCGGTCGGGTATCCAGATGCCAGTAGGTGCCTATTGGCCACAGTCCGTTACGCTCTTCTTCATTCTGTGGCGTTGCCGCTGGGGGGGATTGTGGTCCTGTTGAAACCAAAAAGGATGCGTGAAAACGGGCCAGCCAGCGCAAGCTGGCCCGGCACAGCTCCAGGGTTGTGTCTATGTCCTGGGCGAGGTCGTCGGCGCGCAGATCAAATCCGCTGAGATCCAGGTCCTCTAAAATGATGCAGGTCTTGTTGCTTGCACTTTCTTCAAATACGCCATAGCAGTGGGCCACTTTGCATTGATTGTTGCAGTGGTTGGCCCAGTGCTGATACCAGTGAGCTTCCACTTGATACGAGGTCAGCTTGCGTTGGTGTGAGCGAGTGGTGTTCCAACCTCGGGGGTGATTGGATTCCGTCGGCGGTTGAATGAGCTTAACCACCACACTGGCAGGGTGGCAGGGGTTGCCTTGAACATCGGTGAGCTTAAATCGGACAATGCGGCCATAGCCACTCCAGAGCTCTTGCAGTGTTGCGCAGGGGGACGCCTGGTGAGCGTTAAAGAGGTCTTTCAGGAGTGTTTGAATGTCCAAAGGAGGTCCTTGTGATCGTGGCTTTTTGACGTCTTGCTGTGTGCAGCCTTGGGGTTGCAGCGTTCTTCTTTGTCATGCGTTTGTGGTGGCCGTGGCCGCCATTTTGCGGGATCCGGCGGCAACAGTGTAGGAGAATCCCGGGCGCAGTAACAGGCAGGCATAAAAAACGCCCCAGAAGGGGCGTTTGGGGTGTTGCGTGACCGCAGCAGCGGGTGGCCGAGGGTTACTCGTCACTCCATTTAAAGTCTTGGTACTCTTCGCGCAGGTCTTTTTTACTGAGTTTTCCGGTAGCGGTGTGCGGCAGGGAGTCAACAAACACGCAATCTGCCGGGATCCACCACTTAGCCACTTTGCCGTCAAACCATTCCAGCATTTCTTTTTCGGTGAGGGTTTGGTCCTCTTTTAAGATGGCTAACAACAGGGGCCGCTCAGTCCACTTGGAGTGGGGGACACCGATAACGGCGGCTTCAGCCACTTTGGGGTGGTTAACCGCACAGTTTTCCAGATCGATGGAGGAAATCCACTCGCCGCCAGATTTAATAACGTCTTTGGTGCGATCGGTGATTTGCATCATGCCGTCTGGTGACATGCAGGCAACATCGCCGGTTTCAAACCAGCCGTTCTCATCGGCGCCACCGGTCTCCATTTTATAATAACTTTTGGTGATCCAGGGGCCACGTACCTTAACGGAGCCTGAGGATTTACCGTCCCACGGCAGAGCGTTGCCATCTTCGTCTTCAATGCGCATATCGACCCCGAAGACCGGGCGCCCCTGCTTCAGGCGGTTGGCGAGAAACTGATCCTTGGGTAACTCAAATTCACTCGGGTTGGGGCGGTTGTAAGTACCCAGTGGGCTCATTTCGGTCATGCCCCAGGCCGTCTGAACTTCAACGCTGTGTTTGCTGGCAAACTCTTCAATGATGACTTGAGGGCAAGCCGCTCCACCCACGGTCAGGCGCTGTAAACTGGGAACTTTCTCGCCGGACTTTTCCAGATACTGCAACAGTGCCAGCCACACGGTAGGTACACCGGCGGATGAGGTGATCTTATGGGTGTTAATCAAGTTACAGAGGGTTTCTCCGTCGCCCATCTTAGGTCCAGGCATCACCATCTTCGCGCCAGCCATCGGTGCGGAATACACCAGCCCCCAGCCGTTGACATGAAACATCGGTACGATAGGCATCACCACTTCTTGGGCGGACAGGTTCATGGCGTCCGGTAAAGAGCTGGCATAAACGTGCAGGATGGTAGAGCGGTGATCGTAGACCACGCCTTTGGGGTTGCCTGTGGTGCCGGAGGTGTAGCACATGGCGGACGCGGTGGTTTCGGCCAGTTCTGGCCAGGCAAACGTATCGGCTTTGTCGGCGATGAGGGTTTCGTAACACAGGGCGTTGCGCAGCGTGGTTTCGGGCATGTGCGCTTCGTCTGTCAGGACAATAAAGCCTTCAACATTAGGCATCAGGTCCTGAATTTTCTCGATAATGGGCACAAAGGCCACATCCAGAAAAATCCAGCGATCTTCAGCATGGTTAACAATGAATTCCAGTTGTTCTGGAAACAGGCGTGGGTTTATCGTGTGACAAACCATACCAGAGCAGGAAATCGCGTAATACAGTTCCAGATGACGGTAATCGTTCCAGGCGAGGGTGCCAATACAGTCACCCTGCTTTGCCCCCAGGCTTTCCAGCGCATTGGCCAGTTTACGCACTCGTTTGAAGGCATCACCGTAGGTGTAGCTGTGGTTAGGGTTGTCTGCAGTGACGGAAACGATTTCGGCCGCGCTGTGCACTTTCTCTGAAAATTCCATCAACGAAGTGATCGTCAGAGGGGTATTCATCATCGTACTGTGCATTCATTTTCTCCCTTGGTCTCTCGTGAGGTCGCCATATGAGGCCGACATCGCCAATTCATTAGGTGCGTCACCGCAACTTGGATGTTGGTTTAAATGGTCAACAAATTTTGTTATTCAATTTTTGAGCCAGTGTGGTCAGGTTTTGACCTTACGGCTCAAGATTATATTTAAACAAACGTTTAAATGATAGCGTCGAGCCTCTTCTTTTGCTGACTGCTCGCCTACCATTGGTCACTGAGCGCAAGCTCCCAATCAGCTCTTCACAGCTCCACCGCGCTGTGTAGATTCGAGTTCACGGGGGCTCAGTATGAGCATGCGGTCTGAAGGTACGGTTTTTACGGAGCGACAGACTCACGGCTTACTAATATAGAAATACCCCGGCTAATGCTCAACTCTGAGCCCGGGGAAAGCCGGTATGACCGGGGCATAACAGTGCCACCATTATCGGACGATTTTTATCCATTCGCCAACCTGAGGCTCTCCACGGGGGTAATAGCCATTCAGCAGGCGCAATTGTGCCTCGGCGTATTTGCCCAGCTCGACATGCTCAGCCAGACGTTTGAAGGTGGTGCGCTCATTGGCTTTAACGTAATGCAGGCTTTTACTTTTTCCGGCGACACGGCGAGCTGTCCGGGAGGGGCGAAATGAGTGAATACTGGCGACAAACTGTTCGTCATCCGTTTTTTGGGGGGGGGCATTTTCCTCCGTGGCGGCTTCAGTAGCGGTGGCCGGACCACTGACCTCACCGCGAATGATGTAAATACGGCGGCCCTGGTAAATAACCGCAATGCGGGTAGGGTATTGGTGCTTGTCGCCCGCCGGTTGAATGCCGGTATGCCCGACAAGGCCGAATTGGGTAAAGGGCTCAGATTGTTGCAAAAAAGGAATACCGAGCACCTCGCGGATGTACACATCGGGCGCGACCGGTTGCCGTAGCAGATCGACCTGAATGCTCATCCGGGCATGGCCATCCGGGGCTTTTGACAGGATCTGTTGGCGTTGATTTTCAGATTCCCAGCCTTTGGGGAAGTCAATGCTGAAGCCCAGTTTGCTGTGGCTGTAGGTGTTGTTTTCAGCGGTTTTGGCCGTTTTGGGGTTGTAATTGATGCCGTAGAGCAAGCCTTCTGTGGCTTCGCGATACTGATCCCGATTGTCGCTCCCGGCTTTGTCTTTGGACAGGTCGCCAGCCTTACCGACGACTTCCTGAAGACGTTCGTCGTTGCGCGGGTGAGTGGCAAAGACGCCGTGGTAGGTGGCGACCTGCTTGCCGGTCTCGCGAGCCATACGGCGTGAGAACTTCTCCTGGTCTTTCAGGACACCGATCACCTCAATCATGGCCTTGGGGTTATAGTTCGTGTTGTAGAGGTATTCTGCGCCCAGGCTGTCAGCTTCCAGTTCCATATCACGCCCGTACCCCATCACGGCGGCGGTTCCCCATAAATCGGTGACATCCCCGATGACGCTGCTGCCGGTGGTTAACACGGACAAAACCGTGACCACACTGGAGCCTTTTCGGGCAGCATCCTGTTTCACCGAATGTCGTGCTGTGACGTGCCCAATCTCGTGGGCCATAACCGCGGCCAGTTGGGCCTCGGAATCCAGATAGCTCAGCAGGCCGCGGTTGACGTAAATATAGCCGCCTGGCAAGGCAAAGGCGTTGATGTCTGGACTGTCGATGATGGTAAAGGTGTATTTGAGGTCTGGCCGGTGGCTGTTTTTGACGAGCTTCTGTCCAATGTCATCAATGTAAGCGGCCAGTTTTTCATCCTGATAAATCGGGGTAGAAGCGATGATTTTCTCGTGCAATTCCTTACCCAGTTCGAGCTCATCCTGTTCGCTCATAAACACAAAGTCGGGGGTACCACTGGCAGGGTTGATGGCGCAGCCGGTTACACTCAAAAGGCACACACTGATGAGTATGAGAGTAATGGCACGTATGTTCATATAAATTTCTCTTTTCGCTTTGTTTGACATGGTCATTTTACGCTGGTGGTGAGTATCAGGTTTCTCTTGGGTCCAATGTTGGGGGCGATGATTGTTCAGGTGTCGCGCAGACTGTGGGTAAAGGCAGCCCGAGGTAATCGGCTAGACGGGCGGCCAGTTTCAGGGTGGGGGAGGCGGCTCAGACTGTCCTTTTCCGATGTGTTTGTTTTTAGGCGCCAGTCCCCTGTTAGTGTCATAGGGTTTATTTTGTGGATGGACACGATGAAGGAGGCAAGTCATAGGGCTTTTTCAGTGGGGTTCAAAAAACTCCGCAATTGCAGTCCCATTGCTTCGCAGGTGTTGCGTTGTACTCGAGCGATCAGCGGAATGGGGACGACCACTGCGGGCATATAAGAGGTTCCTGAGGCGTCCGCACTGATTTGTCCGATGTTTTCCAAATGTTGGTAATCCCAGATGGCGGCCTCGTAATCGGACTCCTTATCCCAGGTGCCAAATCCAAAACAGCCGGCGCCACCGGCACCGATAGAACAGCCAATGGAGCCGCTGCTGCTGGTGGTTTCGGTGTTGCCGTCCACCCAGATAATATACCGGATGTGGTAGCTGCGTATGGTTTCAGCGACGTCTTCACGGGTCAGCAGTCGACCCATATCTTTGACCCGCATGGGGGCCGTGCGGGGTTCAAACCAGGGGTAGAGGGCATCCACAAATTGCTTTTCGGGAATGACCGTAATCACTTCGTTGTCGTCGTCGAGTATATCCCCGATGCACTCAATCAACTCGGGTTCGGTTTCGTAGTCATTGGAATGACGACGCCCCAGCACGACGACGTGTTCTCCGGCGGTTATGGACTGATGTTCGCGCGCGTGATATTCATCGATAGTGATCGAGGTGCACCCCTGAAGGAGCACCAGCAAGGCTGAGAGAATGAGCAGCGGCGAGAGTGTGCCATGCTGAGGTTGGGTTTGTGGAGTGCGAATTAAAAGAGTCATATGCACGTCACTCCTGATGCTGGGCGGTGTGGATGGGTATGGAACCGTTCGGGGCGGGCGTCTTTTGTGCAGACTTCGGCGACATGACGGTGGGAGCCTTAACGTCAGTGCTCTGTATAGGTTGTACGGCTTTTAATGACGGGTCATTGGGGGTATTTCTTTCCAGCCAGGCGCGGATTTCCGGAACCCGGCGGGTACCGATGGAGAGGTTGGCGCCGAGATCGCGCAGGGCCACCATGATCGCAGCGTTCATGGCATCTTCGTCTGTCTGCATAAAGGCCGTTGGTGTTTTTCCATAGGCGGTCAGTATCCAGTCGGCAACCATTGCCCCCTGAGCGTCGTAGACGCTGAGATTGTATTTAAGCCAGACCTCGTAAATGGTGAATTTTGTTTCACGAGGTACCGAATATTGAAAATCGATGATTTTAGGGTAGAGGACCAATTTCACATTGGCGGGCGTGTCGGCAGACGGAATGGCGGTCAATTCTTCAACGTAGTCAAACAGTTCGGGGATGACAGTGTTGAATAAATCCACCTGAGCCGCCCCGGCATCAATGATCCATTTACCCCGGTCGTCACTGGTTTCGGTGTAGACGTAATTTCGAAAGTCGTTGTCATAAATGATGCCAACGGGCTGCGGGAGCGATGCAATCAGGGGCTTGGGGAAAGTGCCGGTGACCTTCATATTGTTGGTACAGCCCCAGAGCAGGCTTAAAAGGCCCAGAAGTACCACTTTGGTGACAGACTTCATGGTCATCGTCTCTCAGTAGGTGTGTGTGGCGCAGTTAACAACGGCGGGTGAGTTGTCACTCCGGCCTGCACGCTCGCGTGTTGATTGACTTTCACAAATCCGCACTCTGTTATCAGGTACATGTCCAGACAGTGTTTTCTTGTCCATAGCAATTCCAGTTTAGTTGAAAACCGACAATACGTTAGGGTCGAAAGTCGTTTAATCCAACAAAAGTTCCGCCGTTGCGATAGGTTAATTCCCGCATCAGGGCGGCAAACCGGATCCCGGTGGTTTGCAAGTGAGCCGGGCGGGAAAATTGAACCGGAAAGCCCACTGCGTGGATGCGCACCATGCGTTCACCGGGCTTTCGTTCCTTGTTCAGGCGGTCTACGGTCTGGACCACGGTCTGAATTGAGCGGCCCGTAAATTCATCTCCCAGGACATACAGGCTGATTTTTTTATTGGGATCATAAAACTGGCGCACCGCGCGCTGAATCCCCTCCACCGGGCTACTGTTGCTGAAGGGGTTCCAGCGCCGCAAACGCTTCATGATGATCTCCCGCCGCCCGGGTGTGTCGGGAATCCACTCACCGCGATAATTGGAGAACATATAGTCTCCCATGTCATTCATGATCTGGATACCTTTAACCTGAGGGTAAATTTCCAGCGTGGCGATCAGCTCTTGCATCATTCGCTCCCAGCTGTAGTTGAACATACTGCCGGAGGTATCAATGATAAAAATAATGTATTCACTGTCTACCGGAATGCCGCCGATGACACTGTTTTGACGCTGATGTTGTTTGCCTAACAGCCGCTCCATTTCAGCCGTCAGTGTCTGCATGGCCTTATACAACTCGCCGCGTTTGCTTTCTGACGTGGAGGATGACGAGGTCATGGCGGCAAAGTCGGCCTGTATTTGCTTCAGTTTGCTCTTCAGGATCGCGATGCGCTTTTGCTTGTCAGAGAGCTGCTCGTGTTTGGCGTCCAGGTCGCGATTCAGCACCAGGGTCTCACCGCGCAACGTGAAGAGCTGTTCCTGCAAGGCCTTGATCTGGCCTTCGGCATTGATCGTGGATTGCTCAACGACCAGGGGCTGTACCGTTTTTGTGATCATCAACAGCAGTACAATGGCCCCGAATCCACAGCAGATCACGTCCAGAAAGGACATGTTAAACTCTTCTTGGTCTCTGCGTTTTCTCACCGTGCAATTCCTTGTTGGGCTATGCGGTCAGTTGCGGGGGTTCACGCCTGTCGCTGCTTAAGGCCAGTCTTTGGATGGGCTGATAAACGACCCCTGTGTAATCTGGGCCAGTTGCCAAAAGGCAGCTGCGGCCATCGGGTCACCTTCCATCGGGGCCAAAATAACGTTGACCGGTATGCCGTCAGGTAACAGACCTACCGCTTTATTAAAGAGTTTGACCCGTTCCGGCCCGCTGATGGTATTTTTTCTGGGCTTGCTCAGACCCTGAGTGGGCAAGCCATCGGTAATGAGATAAATATTGTCCGGGCGCGGATTGAGAAGGCTGACAGCCTGAAACACCCGCTCGAGGCTGGTACCGCCTTCAGGTACGGTTTTTCTCAAATTGAGAATGCCTTGTTCCAGTTGGGCGCCGTCACTGACTTTGAGCCAGCTGTTTTCAGACCCTTTAAGAACCGAGGTGACGTCGGTATTAAAGGTGTATATCTGATAGAGGCTTTCGCCGGGAAATTGCGAGCTCAGCCAGTCCACCGTGGCCATGGAACGCTGCCATTTCTCGGCGTTGCGCTTGATGCCGTCAGGCATATTGCGGCGCCGAATAATGTTGACGATGCTTTCGTCCAACATACTGGCCGAGGCATCCAGCAGTATCAGGATGTGCGAGCCGCCGAATTTCATACCGGTGAGGTACTGCCGATTACCCTGACCAATGAACTGACGAACGTCATTGCCTTTGTCTTGCTGAACTCTTTCCAGTTCGTCTTTTTGAGATTGTAACTGACGAACTTTTTGCTCCAGGGATTCGATGGAGTCGTCGTCCTGATCCGATATCAGTTCTTCCAGTCGGGAGCGGGAGGCTTCAATATCCTGGCTGATGCGCGTGGCGAGTCCGTCGGCATCGGCCAGACGTTGGTCCAAAGCCGACAAGGTGTTGCGGGCACGCACCATACCTTCTTCACCGTCTTGAATATCTTCTTGCAGCAAGCTGACTTCAGACAGCAGGTCCTGGTTCTCTACTTTTATGCGGTTGTCCACATCGTGTTTAATGATCAGAAAGATAAGCGCAACGGCACCAAAGCCACAAGACATGATGTCGAGGAAAGACAGACTAAACGTTGTAAAGCGACGTTTTTTGGCCATTTAACGTTCCACCCGGATGAACATCAGCTCAGCCTTTAGGTCGTTGACACGCAGCGAGTCGCCACACAGGAAGGGGTATTCGGCCTGAGCGGTGGAGTCCAGGTTCCAGGCGCTACCGTTTAAGGTGAGCCTGTCAGCATGTACGGCGTCCGCCTCAATGACACCGTTTTTGAGGGTCAGCAGTGCCTGAGCGTGTTCACCGCGGACCATGTCACCTTGAAGACTGAGTGAATAATGCCCGTGCAGCGGGTATGCATGATGCTTCCAGAGCAAATGGGAAGCCGTTGGTCTGGTTTCGGTAACTGGCGTAACGGCTTCACAGGGCAGGCTGCTGATAAAGCGTACCCCCTCCGGGGATGACGCAAGTTGCTGACTGATGGTCAGTAATGCAGAGGCTGTTTCCCGCTCGGTGACTGGGCTGGCGTTGATGGGGTGGATTAATATAGCCGCCCACTGGGCCAGCCGGTCGCCTAAATAAAGGTTGGGAGTATGACGGAGTTGTTGGTGTAAGGGGTGCATAAAGTTTTGCACAAACTGCCGCAAGGCTTTGGTGTCCAACTTAATGCTGTAACCTTCCAGTTCACATTCCAGCGTATCGGTGTTGACAGATTCCTGCAGCCATAGCGGGATCGCATCAAACAGGGACTGTTCCGAATCGGCGCCGTGGCGAGGGTTGAAGCGTGTCTGTTGAATGAACAGTTCACTGAAATATCGCAACAGTTGATTGTGCAAGTCCAGCCAACCTTGATCGCTGAAGGTCTCAACGTTGGTCCTTTGTAAACGGTTGTCAGAAAGTGTCAGCTCCGTTAACACACAGTGGTTTAAATACATTTCCAAATGCCATTGTTTCTGGTCTTTGACGTGCCTGATCATCGATGCCAGCGCACTGTCCACCAGTCCCACTGTGTTCATACCGCATTGCTGGGCAATGCCCAGCAACAGTCCCAGTGATTCACGGGGAGTAGAGCCAGGCAGAGAAAAAATCACTTCCTGATCTGCAAAATTGATGGGTAATTGCGATTCTATATGCTGTAAATGCAAATAGGCCAAATCTGCATTATGCCGCACTTGTGGGTGATGGCTGTGGATGGGGTCTGTATTGAGTTGTGACCAAAACTGACAGTGAGTATTGAGGGGCTTTTTACGGCTGGCGTGCCAGGCGTCTGTACCAAACAGCATTGGCTTATCCACAATGGCAACGCCAGGGCTCTGGAATAGCAGTTCGCCTTGATGGTAGCAGCGGATACCCAGATCATTCAGTTCCAAGAACAAAGGCATGATGATTTACTCAGATAGCACGCAGAAAACGCAGCAGTTTTTCGTTGCAGTATTTTTGTGTGTCCAGTACTTGCCGTTCCTGCAGTAATTGCAATTGGTGACTGAAGAACATGACAACAATACTGATAACCAGAGCCACAAAGGTCGAGTTGAAGGCAACGCCGAGGCTGATGGTTACCCCGGCAATATCGCCCTCAACCGCTTTATGTGCCTGGCCCAGGGCTTCGCCAATACCGCGTACCGTACCGATAAACCCGATAGAGGGAATCGCCCAGGCAATGTAACGCACCATGGACAGTTCACTGTCCAGCCGGTCGGATTCTGTTTCGCAGGCATCTTTAACCGCAGTACTGGCGTCGGCCACATTGTGAGTGGTTTGAAAGCGCTGCAGGGCTGTGGTCAGGGTGCGAGGAATTAAAAGTGCTTGTTGGTTAGCGGGCAGGGCTTCAATGGGTCTGGAAAACTCAACCGTGTCATCGGGAAGAATACTGGCACCTTCGCGAACCCGAAGCAGCGGCATGTCCAGCATTTTACGTTCCTGGATGGCCTGGCGTGCTTTATAGCCCATGATGCACATAGCCCACAGCATTAACACAAAGCAGGCTTCCTGCTCGTAATCGCGCATGACCACGAACAGACTTCGCTGCACCACGTAAGGTTCACCTGCAGCTTGCTTGTCCATTTGTTCTTGTAGAATGGCATCGGCATTGGGGCGAACCCATGCCACATAAACAGAGTGAACGATGATGATGGAAATCAGCAGGGCAAACAGTTGGTAGATGAACTCTGATCCAGCGTTGCGTTTCATAGTTAAGTCCCTAAACTCATGATCTGGGTAATTTGGTTGTTTCGAAAATCGGTTTTCATTGGTGTTTTCTACACTAGCTATTGCAAGGTGAGCTGCGCAGCAAGAGAAGGCCCCCGGGGGTCGCCGCTAGCCACTTCATATGTCCACCGGAAAAGAGACGGACAAGTCTTCAGAGACTTGTTCTGACGGAGTGAAGTTCGGATCCGTTTGGCCGCTGCCAGTCTTTGTCGCGGCTGCTTTGGGGGTGTCAGTTTGTTTTTGTTCTTCTTGTGACTCTTGTTGCTGCTGGGATTTTGACGTGGTGTCTTCGGTTTGCGTGGTGGCTTGAGCCAGGCTAAGTGGACTGAAGATGACCAGCAGTAATACGCCGCTAAGGAGTGCTGTGGTTACATTGCGTTGTCTAATGGTCTTCACTGAATGCTCTTAATTTATGATCTTCAATTATGGGTGACCTGTAGGCTCTACATGTCTGGTCGTGAACTTATTGTATGGTCTTAACGGCAATCTTTAATCAATAAACCGGGCAATGCGGAAGCCCAGATCATTGCGGGCTTCGGTTCCGTAGTCCCGAAAAGATAAACGCAAATCTGTCATGGTCGCGTTGGCCCAGCTCGAGCCGCGGATCACATGGTAATCGCCACTGTCCGGCCCCATCGGATTGACTTTCGCTTTGAGTGACAAACCGGTTTCTATGCCGTAATAATCATTGATCCACTCGGCCGCATTACCGCTGATATCGTACAGCTTGTGATGGTTGGGAGGAAATTTACCCACCGGAGAAGTTACTGCAAATCCATCGTCATAACTGACCAGGATGGCGCCTAACAGGGCTGCGGCTTGACGGTCGCCAAAGTTACCGGAACCTTTTGCCGGCGGCAGATTTTCACCCCAGGAGTATTTCATCATCTTGTTGCCCGAGAGTCTTGCGGCCCACGACCATTCGGCTTCAGTGGGCAAACGATAGCCATTGCTCTCGGAGTTAAAACCACTGACTACACCGCCAGTGACCTGATAAAACGGTGGTAAGTTGTCCTGCGCTGACAGCCAGTTGCAGTAGAGGGCGGCTTTTTGCCAGGTAACGTTGACCACCGGATATTGTTCACCGTTCAGGCTATTGCCTTTAACGTGTCCCGAGGTATGAAATTTTTCGAAGCGTCGGTACTCAGCATTTGTCACCAGTTTTTCACTCAGATAAAAAGCCCGGTCGAGCTTAACGGTGCGCTGCGCTTCGTTGGCGCGACGGCCCTGTTCCCGGCGTGAGGCACCCATAGTGAACGTGTGGTCAGGCTTAAACAGCAGCAGTTTTTGTTTGGCTGCGGTGTGCAGGGTGGGTTTGATGTTCTTCCACTTGTACTCTTCATTGGTCAGTAAACGAATGGTCAGGTTCTGATCCAGATCCTGTCGCGCAAGCACAGTTTGAGTATGATCGGCGTAGCCTTCTTTGCTGATGCGAATACGGTGTTTGCGGGCCGGTAACGTCAGATTTTGATTGGCTCGTCCCATTAAGCGATCATCCACATACAACAGCGCATCGGCAGGGGTTGCGGAGATGGAGATGTTGCCCAGGTCAGCGGTTAAATTTACCGACAGCGAAGCCTCTTTGCCCGAGGTCACGCTGACCTTGCGGTGTTGAGGACTGTAACCGTCTTTGAACAGGGTGAAGTTATAGGTTTTGCCGGGGCTAAGGGCAATTTCCACCGGGGTTTTGCCTCGAAATTGCCCATTGACGGTGACGCTGGCACCGGCAGGTTTGGAAACCACGTCCACTAACCCGTCAGCTTTGACGAGTGTAATGTGCGGCAAGGTTTCGGCTTCCTGAGCCTTGACTCTCAGGCTCTGGCGCCAGGCTTTGTAGCCGGCTAATTTGACCATCAGATCATGTTTGCCGGTGAGCAGTTCCGCGGTCAGCGGGGTTGTGCCAATTTCAGCGCCGTCGGAGAATACACTCGCCCCTGCGGGGGTGGAGGTAATGTCCACGTTAGCCCAATCCGGTTGCAGTTCGATGGTCAGGCTCTGGTCTTTATCCAGCCCCTCGATGGTGATTGGTTGCTCAAGGGGTTGGTAACGGTCCGCCTGCGCGCTTAACAGGTGGTCGCCAGCGGCAATGTTTTGCAGGCGCTCTCCGCTGGCCCCCAAAGGGGTGCCATCTACAGAGATCTGGGCTGGGGTATTGCTGATCACGGTCAGGTGGCCGGGCAACGGTTTCAAGTCAATGTCGTGATATTGATTGTCATCGCTGTTTATCTGCAGCGTTTCAGAATAGGGGTAGTAGCCGTCTGCCTGAATGTTGACTTGGTGGGGACCTTTTAACAGCAGAAAACGTTCGCCCACGTTCAGCGTCAGCAAACCGTCGACGCTGATTGCCGGTTGTTCAGTGTTGGTGCGTATGTACAGGGATTTTGCCGCAAATAAATAGGCTAATACCAGCAGGGTTACTAACGAGGCAATGCCAACCGTGACGGACAGCGAGGAGGGTTTCCAGCCGGGGGAGTGCTGTCGCGGTTGTGCCGGCTCGAAATCCAGCGGTTGAATGATGTCGTCATCCGCCATAGGGGAATCGCTGCGCTCGTTGATATCGGGTATCTCTTCCTGTTGAGTCATAAATTCAGTCTGAATCAGAGTGGTGAATGTCTGCCTGCCGCACAAAGCCTGAGTGCCAGTAATGTCGGTGCGCGAATGCAGTCGATCGGTTGTTACATTTATCCTCCCAGAGCAATTCTTTCTTCACACTGAATGACAATGGTTTTGGCGTTGGTGCCCGGCTGCAGTGTAAATTCTTCCCGTACATCCCGATAGCCATTACGGCTTCCTACCAGTGTGTAACGGCCAGGTTTCAGTTCCAGCGTCTGTTCTTTGAAATTGCCCAGCGGCCCCACGCGGTATAATGTCACTTGTGTCTGATTGTCAGAGCGCAATAACACCGCGACAGGATCCAGTGCTTTTTCAAGCGCTTGTTGCAATTGTTGCTGTTGTTTTTCAATACGCGGACCGCGGGGTTTGACGTTACTGGCATCACTCAACAGTTGCTGTGCACTGCGGTATACGGCCGGGTCGGCAAGGCGCAGTGGCTGATCGATCAGCTGTTGCAGTTGTTCGTCCAGTTGGGCACGAGCCTGGGTCCGCAAAATACCGACTCTGGCAGCAACCAGACTGGAGTCGAACGTTTCGGCGGCCTGGTAGTTGGACAGGGCATTTCGCCACTGCTCCTGATCCTCCTGTTGTGCGGCTAACTGCAGGGCTTGCTGAATTCGATATTGGGTCTGTTGATTGCTGGCCTGGACAATGGCGTCACGCGCTGTCTGATTGTTGGGTTTTAAGGCTTGAGCCTTTTTAAATTGAGCGATGGCCTTGGAGTATTGCCCCTGCTCAAGATGGCTATAGCCCTGGCCCATATGGCTGGCAAAATTGCCTTCGGCAATGGCTTTATTAATCTGAACCAGTTTCTCTGCCGCGATTTTGGATTGGCCGTCCAGGGACAGAGCCTGATTGATGTGATCTTTTGCCTCCTGGTATTGATACTGCAACATCAAATTGTCGGCAGTTTCGAGGTGATCGATGAGTTGTTCCTGAACCTTGGCTCGCGCCAATCCGGCTTGGGCATCGCTGTTGTTGGGTCGAATGGCCGTCGCAAGAGTGTAGGCATCTACCGCTGCCTGTGGTTGTTGGCTGGTGATGGCCGTGTCACCGGCAGCAATCGCCTGAGCGAACTCTGTTTCTGCCTGCGCCACCAGTTGTTCAAAAAGTTTCAGGGCTGTTTCGTAACTGGCCAGGGCGTCACCAAAGGCTCTTGTCCGATAGAGCTCGTCGCCTTCACTCGCTTTCAGGGTGGCAGCTTCAAACGCGTCTTTGGCCCACAGGTTGACCTGCATGCCCTCCAGAGTGGTTTGCTGGTCCAGCAGTTTTGCCAGGATTTCCTGGGCCGCACGTCGAGCCTTGGTGGTCTGGGCATCTTGCCATGGGGATTCCAGTGGCCCGGTGCTGTTGGGAGAGGGGGTGGGACTTACGTCGCCCTGGGTATTGCTGGCGGCTTCCTGGGGGGGGGTGGCAGCTTGCCGGGACTGAGAGGAAGCCGCTGAATCATGTATTGGTGGTTCGACGGCATTGGGTAGCCAGAAGATGACAGCCAGCAGAATGACGCTTAATGCGGCAAAGCCGATGACTTCGGTCTGGTGCGTTTTCAGCCAGTTGGGCTTCTGATGAGACTGAAATTCACTGTCATCCCACTTGTCGTCCGCGCCTGGGCTGGCGTCGGCGGCAGAAGACGCTGTTTGGGGTTTAATGTTTGACTCCGTCATGGTTCTGTATTCAATTGCTCACTGTCGAATGGCCTGGAGGTCCTTATGCTGTTTTATTTCACAGCTTCCATCTGCTGCAAAACAGCAGGACGGACCGGGGTAATTACATCAAAGGTTCTAACAATAGTGCCTCTTAGATTAATACCTACACATTGATTATTGATGTTTATTCTTCAGATTGCCAGTCAGCGCTGCATGAATTCCGGGCAGTCACCCGTTCCGGGACAGATGAGCAGCCATCCCGCGCAATCCTTGTCCCGCTTCATGGCCGTTGCCGGCCTCATGCAGGGATTAAGTGCACGAGGGCGCCAGGTGGTATTACTGCATTCCGGTATCGACTTGATAAATTTCACGGAGCAATTCGCGCCACTGCTCATATTGGTTTTCGACGGTGCCGGATAAGGTGATGGTTCGGTCTTCCAGTTCGATTACCTGTGGCTCGATGGCGGCTTCCAGTGAGTCGCCGAGTTCCTGCAGTGCCTCGACATGCATTTCCGATTCTGCGCGTTTATCAAATCCGCTTTTGATCATATAGGCCCCGCCGGCAACAGCCACGGTACCAGCCGCTCGCGTTGACCCGTGATCACCACCCGCTGCCGCGATTCCACCGATCAAGGCGGCAATCCCCATAATAGTTCGATTGCGGGCATCGCGTTTGAGTTCCCTCAGAGCGATGACTTCGTTGTAACTTTGGCCGCGCCATTCCTGATAGGGCTGATCCATGTCTTTCACGAAACCGCCGTAGTAATCCTGTAAGGTGTCGACAAACAGATAATCCCGTTCACGAATCTGGCGGATCCGGTCGAGCATAGGGTCTCCCTCGGCGGGCAATCGGGTAATCTCATATTCACCCTTGGAGGTTTCTTTTAAGTGACCGCCGAAAGCGGCCGGAGAAAAACTTTGAGCGAAACGCAATTCGGCAATGGTGCGAATTTTTTGCAAATCGGCGCTTGCAAAGTTTTCACGACGATAGCGCAGCATGTCGTTCGCAATCTGGTTGTAAAGACTCTGAAAGGGTTCATTGGGAACCGCGCTGTTGCGACGCTTGGTGTAGGCGTATTTACTGGCAAGGCCCTCGTACTCTTTTTCGTACCACTCATTGCCGGTGGCATCCATTACATGGACCACGATGCGCAATTGCTCGCCGTCAGACTGCAGAATCTGGCCTTTGACGGTGACGTCCACATTGTTTTGTGAATTTGGGATAACCCGAACCGCCCCCCAGGCCGCACTGGACTGCAATGTCTGCATCAGATGGTAGGGAATAAAGCGTGATTCAGCCTTGCGGATTTCGGGAAAGACAACCTGATCGTCATCATTGGCATCTTCCAGGCCAGGATCGAACAAGTGGATGCCCACATCCAGCAGTTCAGCTTCCGGGATGGCGGCCTGTTCCTGCATTACAGGCACCACCTGGGTGGTTTTCACCGTATTGCTGGAGCAGCCCGATAAAATGGCCAATGGCACTATCAGGCAAGTGAACAACACTCTCCGCAGGAGGGAGTGACGGGCAGGGTGCAAACAATCGCGAAGATTGTCTTGAGCACGGTCACCGCGAAGATCAGGGGCTTTGACAGAAAACGCTGAGATGTTCATGGGCTGACTCATTGGCTTTTTGTTCGACTGGTATTTGTGTAATGACTGTTTATTTACGGACCTGATGGTGTGCATTTACCCGCTTTAGCGCTTACTGATTTTTGTACTTGCGGTATTCTTCCCACAGTTTTTCACGCAACGCCGGGTCGGCTTCTTTCATGGCTGCCTCACGAATTTGACGCGCCACTACATCGTCATCGCTGCCGTCCGGAATGTCTGCGGGCGGAGCATAGCCACCGGCGTGTTGGTAATCACCTTCCCGGGTTTGATTGCCCTCTGGACGACTGCCGCTGCCTGATGAGGTAGAATCGTTACCACTGCCGCTCTGGCCAGGCATCTGACTGGCACTCCCCTCGGGGCCTGATGGTGGGGGAGGAGCGCCTTCACCCATACCGCCCTGGCCATCGCCTTCTCCATCCCCTTCACCGACCTCTTCATAGGGCAGGCCACCGCCGTCGGCAGCTTCCAGTTCATCTTCGCTGCCCTTTTGATTGGAACGGCTGAGAACGTATTCACGCTCTCTTAGAATCATGCCGTCGTAGCTGGCCATGGATTCATCGAGCTGGCCTTCGAGAGCGGCAACGCGTTCGGCCGTTGTCATGGGGCCGCCTGAACTGCCGCCCATAGGGCCGGAGTTGGAGGGGGACGATTGAGCTCGGCCGCCGGCCGCTGCTGCGTTACTGCCGCCCGAGGACCCTGAAGATGCGCTGCTGGCGGAGCTGGAAGCTGATGAACTTGAAGAGGATGCACTGGACGCTGAAGAGCTGGATGCGGAAGAGCTCGACGCCGAAGCGCTTGAGGCTTCCTCTTCGGAGAAATCAATGTCATCGCTGGGTGAAGATTCGCTGGGTTGAGCAGTATCTGGCTCCCCATTGTCATCAGCACTGGCGTCATCCGCAGGCAGGTCAGCGCTTTCCTGACTGCCACTTTCTCCCCGGGCTTGAGGCTCTGGACCACTGGGCTGAGCGGAATCTCGCTCCCGAGCACTTTGTTGCGCCGAGGCCTGAGAGCTGGATGACGAACTGCTGGGCGACGATTGGGATTGTTGTTGAGACTGTTGTTGAGACTGCTGCTGGGACGAACTGGGGCTGCTGGGTGCAGGAGGGCTGCTCGAGGCGCTGGATGGCGAGCTGGGTGATGGCATTGATGGAGAAGAGGAACTCTGTTGTTCCTCTTTGCAGCCTGTTAAGACAATCGCAGTAATGGCCAACGCTAATAGCGAAGCTTTTCTACCCATGTTCATTCCCTGTTGTTTAACGCATCTTCTCAATCGGAAGATGGCCCCCGGCACCATTGTCTCAGCACTGCCGCGAGCCCTAAATACAGATCCCGACTGAATCGGTTGATACCAAGCGGTTGATATCAAGTGGTTTATACCAAGATAGCCTTACCCCAAGTCTATAGCATTTTTCGGGTTTTTGATGTGCTGATCAGGCGCATTTTATACTGGGGCAGCTTCAAGTTTGAGGGTTACAGACCCCTGTGAAGGCCAAACACCCGCCTTCGTTGGGTTTAGACTGCCCCCAGAGTACAAATCTTGGAGTGCGGGTAACGGGATTAGTTCGCAAAAACGTACCGATGAGTGATATTTTCTGTGGCAGCGGGCTCGCCATTTTCGAATCTGGGTCTGAATTTGGTTGTTTTCAGTGTCTTGCGAACTTGAGAACGGTTTTTTACATTGTTTTCAGGAAAGGCATCTAAAATTTCAATGTTTCTGGCCTGACCGTGTTTGGAGACGTTGAACCTGGCCAACACGTATTCATCGGCGTCGTTGGCCGTGTCAGTATTCCCTTTCAGCAGCGGCAAATCGGGTAAGGCCACGGGGTGGCCAAAGTATTGATCGATCTTGTCTTTGGCGTTGGGGTGCTGGGACAGCGCATTGTAGGCTTCCTGGTACATGTCGATCGCTGTGTGCCAGCGGTTAAACAGGAGGTTCCAGTCCGCCAATTGGATTTCAGCAATAATCTCGGCCTCATCCGGGGCTTCCGGATTGGCGGCATAGACATTACGTATGCGGGAAATGGCCCGTTTGCCGCTGCTGTAGCTGTTCAGTATGTATTGGTCGAGGCGAGCTTTTTCGTCAATGCTGGCGCGCTGGCTGCTGAAGCTGCTCTCAAATTCCGCTTGCTTGGCGGCGTTGGCCTGATAGGTGGCGAGATAGTAATTGGATACGGTCAACCCTTTTAGGGCGCCCACTAATCGCATGTCGTTGTGACCATAAGTCCGGTCAATGATATTCACGGCCATGGTGTAAAGATTATGGGCACTGATCAGATGCTGGAATAAGCCGCTGCCGACATCCAGTGCATACGCGTTTAAGTGCCAGTTGCTGAGCTTGGTAATGGCCGGCAGCATCCGGGGGTCTTCTTCACCGTAATTACGGCGGTATAACCAGTACAGGTATTGATGGCTTTCACTGGCGCCTTCCCAGTCACCACTGGAGACATTGCTTTCGATCAGGTGTTCCAGAATGGGCACCTGCCCCAAGCTGTAAAGCCCTTCGCTGATTCTGCTGACGTGCATGGCGCGCTTGAATATTTCTGTGGCCTCTTCATGCTTGCCCTGATTTTTATAGCTGATACCAAGCCCCATCAGGTATTGCGACAGGTCACTGTGGTAGGGGCCGTAGTGCTGTTCCAGTTCCGCGATGGCATCCAGATAGCTCCTCTCTTCAAAGCCACCTTCAAAAGTCTCGGTAGGTGCAGCGCGGGTTAAGCTTCTGGGGCTCAAATCATTTTGAGCCAGGTGGGTTGGAGACTGACTCAATTGTGTCCCGACCAAAAGGCCTTCGCCTAGCGGCCCTGCTGGGGCTGCCCGCGATGCATTATTGGTGTCAGGGAATTCGTTTTGACCCTCTGGAGTAAGGACTTCATTTTCCGGTGTTTGAGCGAATGCATAACCTTGTGTTGTTATTAAAACGGCCAGCCAAAAGAAAGACAATTTCATGTTATTCACATCTTTAGTCGCGTCAGAGTCAAACGATGTTATGCGCAGCATGCCATCGTACGCATGTTTGTCGATCCCCGGTAATTGTTGAGCTGATTCCCAAGCTACTGGTCAGCAAAGGGTTCCTGATTGCTGCACCAGGGGGAATCAAAGTAGTCTCGACCGGTCTCACAAAAAAGTATAGCCAAGCCCCCTGAATCTATTGTGCGATGCTCTACAGTTTGTCATTTTTTAATTCGTTTCCTAAATCCAGTACCGGGGAGGGCAAAAACTGGATCCCCCTGCAATGTTGCCGAAAGCCCCTGAATACTGCCGGTTTTGCCTGTGCAGGTGGCCTCTTTAACAAGGGATTGACTGGATTTCTCATGGCTAATGCTAATAAATACCGTAAAGTATTATCTCGAAATAATCTATATCATAGTCTTTAATTTTATTGGCAAGTGTGGAAGAGGTGACAGGAGCGCGTCTGAAGTGCAATCAATTGCGTTGGTGGCGGCATGAATTTATTCTGTACGGGCCTCAAGCCGCACCGCGTGGGATAATGGTCTTCGTTGAGACGATTTGCCCAGCGTGAGAGCATGGTAGCGCTTGAGGCTATGGTACTGGAGTCGAGCAAACCTTTCAGGGAGAACAATAAGGGAGTGCAAATGAAGAAAACTATTGTGTTCATTCATGGCATGTGGGGTGGGGGTTGGTATTGGCAGCCCATGAAAACCTACATGGAAGCTCAGGGGTTTGACTGCCTTGCGCCCGACCTGCGCTACCACGGAGACCAGCAAGCGGATCCAGGCCATGAAGAATTGGGCCATTTGAGTCTTTTGGATTACGTGGAAGACCTCGAAACTTTAATTCGCACGCTGCCTGAAAAACCGGTTGTCATCGGACATTCAATGGGAGGGCTTATTGCGCAAAAACTGGCTGAAAAAGGGTTGGTTGAGCGTTTGGTACTGGCCTGCCCGGCACCACCGAATGATGTGTTGGCCATCAGTGCCTCGGGTCTAAAAAGTTTTATACCGCTGTGCCTTCAGCCTGGCTTCTGGAAAAAGCCTCACCGGCCCAGCTTTGAAAGTGTGGTTTATTCCTCATTTCAACTGATTCCGGAGGATCAGCGTCGAGTCTACTATGATCGTTTAGGTTATGAATCAGGACGAGTGTTGCTGGAGATCGCTCTGCCATTTCTCGATCGGCGCAAGGCAACCGCAGTGCGTGCGTCAAAAGTGCAGTGCCCCACACTGGTGTTGGGGGCGGAACTGGATAGATTGATCCCGGCCAATGCCGCTAAAAACGTCGCCAATAAATACCCGCAGGCGGATTACCATTGTTTTCCCGGGCAGACTCATTGGGTGGTCGCCGAGCAGGGGTGGGAGACGTGTGCGGAGTATATCCGCCAGTGGTTGGGCAAGCCTTGAGTCGCTGCGACCAGCTTAACACTTGCTCGAACGCTCGAGGCCTCACCGACGGTTGATTGATTGCCGGTTGATTGTCTGGACTCCCTTAAAAAAGGCAGGCACTGTTCCGGAGCGTTAGGGCGCGCGTGTTTCTTAATCAGGCCTTGTCTTTACTCTTCACCCAATATTTTCTTTTTTGTGTTCAAAAATTCTTCTTCGCTGATTTTTCCCGCCTCTTTCAGGCATTGCAAGGCTTCAATCTGCCGCAATTGCTCTTCGCTATACACCGGGTGATTGTCGATAGCCAAAGAAAAGTCAATCGGGGACATCCCGCTGGTGTGGCTGTAAGCGGGGGGTGGTGCATCCCGCATGCCTAACCAGCCGCCTATTTTTAAGACGATGGCTTTCAGCACCCGCCATATTTTGGGCAATACCCAAATCGCGAGCACAACGAACGCAAACAGCAGGCACAAAAAAACCAGAGGGTAGTTGAGCGCCGTCCAAAGCCCTGTAAAGACCACGATGTCTTCTGATATAGAGGCGCCCCAATTACTGAAAGGTTCTGGTGATGTATTGATCAGGGCGCGGGTTCCGGTTTTGGTCACATGGCTGGTTGCGGACAGGGCACCCCCCATGATGCCGGCGGCAATCTCCAGAGCCGGGGTGACGTCCCCCACGGCCCCGGCAGCTAACATGGCGCCTGCCGGTATGCGGATAAATGTGTGCAAGGTGTCCCAGGCGGTGTCCACCCCCGGGGTTTTATCGACGAAAAACTCTACGAAATACATCAAACCGGCGGCCCCAATGACCATCGGATCAGCAAGGACTTGCAGGTCTGGCGGCAAGTCGATATTGCCGGTAGAGCCGCCTATGCCAAGCACCAGTAAGACAGCGTACAAATTGATACCACTGGCCCAGGATGCCCCCATACTCAGGGCCAGGGTCGCAAGCAGTGCTTGATAGCTTTCCATGTAATATAACCTCGTATTGAGCCTGAAGTCAGCGCTCAGGGGGTGGTGTTGCTGGCGGTGTTTTGGCACCACGGGTGAATAGATGCTCTGGAATATCTGTGGCTTACCTTAGGGCAAGCTGACCGTGTCACCGGGCTGCAGCGGTGGTGTCAGCGCAGCGATTGTTCCAGGTGTCCGCAGAGCGGCTCCTCAACGTTAATGCCTACTGTAGCAGCGTTGGTTGTTGTTGTGGTAATGGTAACTCGCACTGAAAGAGGGGTAACTGCGGTAGTGCGGTACCAGAGGGGCGAAGCCCCAGATGTTCAGGCTAAAACTGTCATGAGAGGAGTGGCGGTCCCGGTACGTGTCATGATGGTAGCGGCGGTGGTCATATTTTTTAGTGTGCAAGCCATGTTTGTTGAGGGCGTGCGTGTGGTGTCCGTTGCCGTTATAGAAACCTTTATAAGAACCGTGCTTCGGGTTTGAATAGTAAGGTCTGGCTTTATGGCCCTGGTGCTTATTCGAATAGTACTGTTCGGCTTTATGGCCTTGGTGCTTATTCCCAGAGTAATGTTTGTTTTGCTTTTGATGTTTGTTGTGACCGAATTGCTGCTGATTATGGCGGTGTGAATCATAGCCGTCGTAGCGACGATCATCCGCGCTGGCCTCCAGGCTGGTTGTGAGGGTCAACAATGTCAGGCCGATAACCATCAGGGCGCTATACACGCCTGTGGTGATTGAGGGTTGAGGAAGCTGTTTCATAGTGCCCACCGAGGTTTTTCAATAAGGTGGAGCCAGTATCCCCTCACAAGACTGAATCCTGACTGAATAAATGCGAATCAGCAGTTTTTTTGAGGTTTTGGAGCCAGCGCGGCATGGTTGCCGCGCTGGTTGACCGGATCGGTCGCCTGGCGATGCGCAGGTGACCGATTGGCAATTGGTCAGGCGTTTTCCTGAGCCCATTGAGCAAAGGTTTTGTTCTCTTCCGCCAGTTGTTTCAACAGCGCCGAGGGCTGCCAGAAGACTTCGCCGTACTGCTCACGATACTGGCAAATGGTGTCATAGATCTTTTTTAGGCCCACGCTGTCGGCGTAATGCATGGGACCGCCGCGTGACACCGGGTAGCCATAGCCATAGATGTAGACCACGTCGATATCCCCGGGGCGCTGAGCGATGCCTTCTTCCAGGATTTTGGCGCCTTCGTTGATTAGGCCAAAGGTCATGCGATTGAGGTGTTCTTCGTCACTGATCTCACGGCGTTCGATCCCCTGTGCCTTGGCTTGCGCTTCGACCAGCTCCATCACCAGCGGGTCACTTTGACGAGCTCGGGTCTCCGGGTCGTAGGTGTAAAAGCCGGCGCCGGATTTTTGCCCCAGGCGACCCATTTCCACCAGAGCATCGGACACGCAGTGGGTTTTGGCGGGGCCTTTTTGCTCAGCGCTTAACCCCTGACGGGCTTTGTAGCCGATGTCGATACCCGCCAGATCGCTGACGGCAATGGGGCCCATGGCCATGCCAAAATTTTCCATGACGCTGTCGATTTTTTCCGGCGTGCTGCCTTCAATCAACAACAGTTGCGATTCGCGAAAATACGGTTGCAACATGCGGTTACCGATAAAGCCATAGCAGACGCGGGCCAGTACCGGCACTTTTTTAATGGTTTTGGCCATTTGCATGGCCGTGGCGATGACATCATCGGCGGTTTTTTCCCCGCGTACAATTTCCAACAGTTTCATGACGTTGGCGGGGCTGAAAAAGTGCAGACCGATGACGTCTTGCGGACGCTGGGTGGCCGCAGCGATCTGATCGACGTCCTGATAGGAGGTGTTGGTCGCCAGGATGGCACCGGGTTTGCACACGGCATCCAGCTTGGTGAAGACGTCTTTTTTGATGTCCAGATTTTCAAACACCGCTTCGATCACCAGGTCCACTTCGGCCAGATCCTGATAATCGGTGCTGCCTTGCACCAGTGACAGGCATTGCTGCATTTGCGCGTCACTCAGCTTGCCTTTTTTGGCGCTGATGGCGTAGTTCTTTTCGATAATGCCCAGGCCCCGTTGCAGCGCTTCGTCATTAATCTCCAACAGCGTCACGGGAATGCCGGCGTTGGCGAAGTTCATGGCGATACCGCCACCCATGGTGCCACCACCGATGATGCCAACGGAGTTGACGGGGCGCAGTGGTGTCTCTTTCGGCAGTCCCTTGACTTTAGCCGCTTCACGTTCAGCAAAGAACATGTGGCGCATGGCGGCGGACTGAGGTGAGGTCAGACATTCTGCAAACAATTGACGCTCTTTTGCCAATCCCTCATCCATCGGCAGATTGACCGCCGCTTCGACGCAGGCAATGATATTTTGCGGGGCAATTTGGCCGCGGGCGCGTCGAGCCAACGTTTTGCGGTAGCCGTCGAAAAGCTCTTTGGGCGCCGAGGCGGGGTCAATGTTAATGTCGCGGATGCGTTTCAACGGTGCCTGGTCAGTGATCAGCCGTTGGGCAAAAGCAATGGCTGCCGCTTCAAGGTCAGTGTCTACCACTTCATCGATCAGGTTCAGGGCGTGTGCCTTTTGGCTTGAAATGGGGTTTCCGGAGGTCATCAATTCCAGCGCCGCCTCAACTCCCGCCAGACGTGGTGTGCGCTGTGTACCGCCAGCACCGGGCAGCAGCCCCAGCTTGACTTCCGGCAGGCCGACTTTGGCCGAGCTGAGTGCCACTCGGTAGTGACAGCCCAGAGCCACTTCGAAGCCACCACCCAGTGCCGTGCCATGAATGGCGGCCACAATGGGTTTGTTGGATTGTTCAAGGGTGGCAATGACCGCGGGAAGCGACGGTTCCATGGGGGGCTTGCCGAATTCGGTGATGTCGGCGCCAGCGATAAACGTGCGTCCTTCGCACAGAATGACCAGTGCTTTGCTGGCGTCGTCTTGCGCATTGTTGATGGCCTCTTCAAGGCCGCTGCGCAAGGCTAGCGATAAGGCGTTGACCGGCGGGTTGTTCAGCCGGATGATGCCAATTTCATTTTCAAGGGTATAAGTAACGACCGACATAGAGTCTCTCCTGCGTGTAGGGTGTGGTGAGCCAAGCTGTGGGCTCAGGGGTTTTAAATCGTTCAAACGTCAATCTGGCCAGACTTACAATCGCTCAATCACAATCGCAATACCCTGACCGATGCCAATGCACATGGTCGCCAAAGCGTAGCGACCGTTGCTGCGTTCCAGTTGTCGAAGTGCGGTGTAGAGAATTCGGGCTCCGGAAGCCCCCAGTGGATGACCGATAGCGATGGCGCCGCCATTGGGATTAACACGAGGGTCATCGAAAGCAATACCGAGTTGTTTCATACAGCCTAACGCTTGAGTGGCGAAGGCTTCATTAAATTCCATCACATCCATGTCATCCAGGCTAAGCCCTGCACGCTGTAGAGCTTTGCGTGTAGCGGGAACCGGGCCCAGGCCCATCACCCGGGGTTCGACACCGGCAATGGCTCCGGCCAGGATACGGCCTCGGGGTGCAAGCCCCGCTGCCAGCCCGGCGCTTTCGCTGCCAATGATCACCGCAGACGCGCCGTCATTAATGCCCGACGCGTTGCCCGCGGTCACCACGCCACCTTCGTTCAGGGGGCGCAATTGGCTCAGCGCGTCGAGGTTGCTTTGTGGGCGGGGGTGTTCATCGCTATCAATGGTGATTGAGGGCTTTTTGCGACCTTGGGAAACTTCGATGGGCAGAATTTCATCGATAAAGAAACCCTCCGCTCGTGCGGCTGCGTATTTCGATTGGGATGCGGCTGCAAAAATGTCGCTTTGTTCACGGCTGATGTTAATATCGGCGGCAATGTTGTCCGCGGTTTCTGGCATGCTGTGGCCGCCAAACAGGCGTACGATTTCAGGGTTGGTAAAGCGGGCCCCCATGGTGGTATCAGCAATTTCCTGAGTGCGGTCAAAAGCGCTGGTGGCTTTGGACAGCACCAGCGGTGCCCGGCTCATGGATTCCACCCCACCGGCAACGAACAGCTCACCTTCACCTGTTTTTACGCAGCGAGCGGCATCCAGTGCCGCCGCCAGCCCGGATCCGCACAGGCGGTTGACGGTCAGTCCGCCGGTGGCAATGGGCAGGCCGGACAGCAAACCGGCAAAGCGGGCCACATTGCGGCTGTCTTCACCGGCTTGATTGGTGTTGCCGGCGATCACATCTTCGTACTGGCCGAGTTCAAAATTATTGCGTTCAACCAGGCTGCGAATCACATGGGCAAGCAGGTTGTCGGGACGTACGGAGGAAAGTGCGCCACCGTGACGGCCAAAGGCAGTGCGACCGCCGTCGTAAATATAGGCTTCAGACATAGCATTTCTCTATTCGTGTGTCAGGTATAAATTGCTCGGTGGTGGTTGTGCCAGCGATTGGCCAAGCCATTACACGATATCAATGTGGAACGGCAGCGATTGCACAGCCGATGCAACGGTTTCAGCCTGGTCTTTGTCGTCCAGCGTTATAGTCGCAGTCAGGCCTTTCAGTTGATCCGTATACACTGCTATGTTTGCGCCAATTTCGGTATGAGTCAGAATGCTGTGCAGCACGTACTCGGCAGCCATTTCACGCAAGCGAGGTTTGAACACTTTTCCAACAGCGGTGAGGGGAATGCTCTCAAGGAGTTGAATGCGTTTGGGGATGGCCGCACGTTCGGAGATATGTTTCTGGCAGTAGGCCAGCAGTGCCTGCTCGTCAATGTGCTTGCCGGGCTTGGCCACCACATAGGCGATGGGCAGTTCGCCTGCGTGAGCATCGGGCTGGCCGATCGCCACCACGTCGGCCACGTCCGGGTGGTTCAGCAACGGCTCTTCAATTTGTAGCGGGTCGATGTTGTGGCCGCCGCGAATGATCAGGTCTTTGGCGCGTCCGGTGAGGAACAAGAAACCCTCTTCATCCAGGTAACCTATATCCCCGGTGTTGTACCAGTTGTCGACCCAGGCCTTGTCGTTGTCACTTTTTTCCAGGTAACCGGCAAACACATTCGGTCCTCGCGTCAGGATCACGCCGGCTTCGTTGGGGCCACAAATTTTTGTCAGTTTATTGCCGTCAATGTGACCAATGATCCTCTCTGCATAGGGGAGACGCAGGCCACAGCTGCCCAGTGGCACCGGGGTTTCTTTCTGGCTCAGTGAGAGCAAGGCGGTGGTTTCTGTCATGCCGTAACCGTTGCGCACCCGACAGTGGTAACGGTCTTCAAATTTGAGTTTTAAATGATCGGGCAGGGGCGCGGCACCACTGATGATTTCTTCCAGCGACGAGACATCGTGATCGCCCACCGGAACTTCGTAGAGCACCGACAGAATGGTCGGCACGGCGGCGACGCCTTTAAATTTGAAGCGTTCGACATAGCTCCAGAAGTTAGCCACAACATTGGGGTTACGGAACCCCGAAGGCGACAGGATGATAATAGGGTTACCAATGCTAAAGGCCGCGATCCCGGTGACTACCAGACCAAAGATGTGAAACAGGGGCAGCGCACAGGGGGTGTTGTAGCGCGGCTGGTCTGACCCCATGTCGGCGATTAACTGAGCCACAAAGGCAAAATTGCTGTGGTTGAGTTGAGCGACCTTGGGGCGACCGGTGGTGCCCCCGGTGTGCATATAGGCGGCGGCGTCATCACCGTGAAAACGGCGGCCGGAGTCCAACCGGCTGTCGTTAAAATTATCAACAATGGCATTGTAGTCGACCATAATCACCCCTTCGCGCGGCGCCGAAGGCAGGGCTTCGGTCAGTCCGGGGCGGGTAATGATGACCATGTGGGTGATGTTGGTCGCCTGTTTAACCACCTCGACCGCTTTCTCCCACAGATCACGGTTAGCCGTGAAGGGCGCGGTCGTGATCAGCACTTTGGATTGTGTGACGTCGATGATTTCTGCCAGGTGATGGGCGTCCAGCATGGGGTTCAAGGGGCTGGTAATGCCTGCAGCCTGGGCTCCCCAAATGGCGTAATAGGTCTCAGGCAGTGAGGGCATCATGACCGAGACGGCATCCTGTGACTGAACCCCGAGGCTGTGCAATAAATTCGCGGTCTGGGTGATACGGCGCGCCAGCTGACGGTAACTGATGACTTCGCTGGGTTCACCGGCGGTTCCGGTGGGGACGAACTCCAGGCCGGTATCGTCTCCCCACTTTTCACAGGCGTTAAGGATCAAATCGTAGCTGTTGGTCCACGGATAGCGCTGCGAAAGAGGGCTTTTTTCAAATTGTTCGATAACCTTTAGGCTGTGCATTTCCGAGGCGGCGGGGCCTTGGGGCAGTGCTGCATTCATCAGTGTCTCTCCATATTGCAAAGTACCGATTCACTACCTTGACCCGTAGGAATCAGTTTGAGGCCTACTGGCCTCTGGTTTTTATTAGATTCAGTGTCCAAAAAGCGGGTGGTCACACTCACTGGTCGGTCCCATCAGCGCCCATGCGGGTATTTCTATGCCTGGGGGTGATTGAACAATCCGGGTTATTTTAAACATTATTGAGATGATAATTCCACTCTGCGGAATTACTTGTTAGTATTTCCCCTTACTTTAGCCCGAAATATAATCACAAGCATAATTTTTAAAGTAAAAAATCGTTGGAGAGAGGTTCATGATCAGAGACCCGGAAACACTCAATCCGTTGCTGGACAGTCTGGCACGTTATGTTCGTGATCGACTGGTGCCGCTGGAGGCGCAGGTGGCGGAAGACGATGCCATTCCCGATGCCGTCATTGAGGAAATGAAGGCGATGGGCCTGTTTGGCCTGACCATCCCGGAAGAGTACGGCGGTCTGGGGTTGACCATGGAAGAGGAAGTGCTGGTAGCGATGGAGCTGGGGAAGACTTCACCGGCGTTTCGCTCCCTCGTCGGCACCAACAACGGCATTGGTTCGGCGGGTATTGTTTTTGACGGAACCGAGGCTCAAAAGCAAAAATATCTTCCCAAATACGCTTCAGGTGAATTAATCGGTTCATTTTGTCTCACAGAGCCGGATGTGGGTTCTGATTCAGCTGCGGTGAAAACCACCGCAGTACGCGAGGGCGATCATTATATTCTTAATGGCACCAAGCGCTTTATCACCAATGCCCCCCGAGCTGGCACGTTTACGGTGATGGCGCGTACCGATAGCAGTGTTAAAGGCGCAAAAGGTGTATCCGCGTTCATCGTCGAGGCGGGCCTTGACGGCATCAGCCTGGGCGCCAAAGACAAGAAGATGGGGCAGGCGGGTTCCTCTACCTGTGATGTGATATTCGACAATGTGCGTGTGCCGGCAGACAGCTTGATTGGCGGCGTTGAAGGCAAGGGCTTCTATACTGCCATGAAGGTTCTCGATCGCGGCCGTTTGCATATCTCAGCCGTCAGTGTGGGGGTGGCCGAGCGGTTGATTGACGATGCCTTGCGTTTTGCCATGGAGCGCACTCAGTTTGGCAAGCCCATTTGTGAGCATCAGTTAATTCAGGCCATGCTGGCGGACTCAAAAGCAGAAGCTTTCGCCGGCAAGTCCATGGTGATGGAGGCGGCCCGAAAGCGCGACCGGGGTGAGCCGGTCAGCACGGAAGCGGCTTGCAGCAAATTATTTTGTACCGAAATGGTAGGCCGGGTTGCCGATCGCGCCGTACAAATACACGGCGGCGCAGGTTATATCTCGGAATACGCGGCTGAGCGTTTTTACCGGGATGTGCGTTTGTTTCGTCTCTATGAAGGCACCAGCCAGATTCAACAGATTGTGATTGCCCGCAATATGGTGAAAGAAAAACAGTAAGACACAATATTTAAACCTGATTTTTTATAACACACCCAAGAGGAGAGAGAGAATGAACGTGGATTTCTCTGCAGAAGAGTTGGCGTTCCAAGAGGAAGTTCGTCAGTTTTTGAAAGAAAAATTACCCGCAGACATTGCTGAAAAAGCCCGTAAAGGACTGCATTTCGAAAAAGAAGATTTTGTCACCTGGCAAAAAATTCTGGCCGAAAAGGGCTGGGCGGCCGTGAACTGGCCGGTTGAATACGGCGGTACTGGCTGGACCTCCACTCAAAAGTACATCTGGAGCAATGAATGCGCCAAAGTCGGAGCCCCCGGTGTGATTCCCTTCGGCATGAGCATGGTGGCACCGGTGATTTACGGGTTTGGTAACGAAGAGCAGAAGAAACGTTTCCTGCCGGACATTCTCAACAGCAATGTGTGGTGGTGTCAGGGGTATTCCGAGCCCAATGCCGGTTCTGACCTGGCGTCTCTGAAAACCACCGCCACCCGTGACGGTGATGAGTATGTGGTCAACGGCACCAAGACCTGGACTACCCTGGGTCAGTATGCGGACTGGATTTTCTGTCTGGTGCGCACCGGCGGCAGTGACGCCAAAAATCAGGAAGCAATCAGCTTTTTGTTGATCGACATGACCACGCCGGGTATTACCGTGTCGCCCATTTACATGCTGGATGAGCGCCGCGAAGTCAATGAAGTGCATTTCGATAATGTGCGTGTACCGGTTGCAAACCTGATCGGTGAAGAGGGTAAGGGCTGGACTTATGCGAAGGTCTTGCTGACCCATGAGCGCACGGGCATTGCGCGTGTGGCCCAAAGTAAAATGGCGCTGCAGAGCGTGAAAGCACTGGCCACGGAAACCAATGATTTTGGCCGCCCGCTCCTGGAAAACCCGGCCTTCGCTCAAAAGGTCGCGGAGCTGGAAATTGATCTGCTGGCGTTGGAATACACAGAGCTCAGGACGCTGGCCGCAGTCAGCACGGGCAAGGCACCGGGTCCTGAGTCCTCGATTCTAAAAATCAAGGGCACTGAGATCGCCCAGGCTATTGACGAATTGAAAATGGAAATCGCCGGCTACTACGCGCTGCCGTTCCTGGACGAACAATTCGACATCAATTTTGACGGTGAATGGGTTGGGCCGGGTTCTGCGGCCAATACCGCACCGACCTACTTCAATAATCGTAAGACCTCCATTTATGGTGGCAGTAACGAAGTTCAGAAAAACATTATCTGTAAAGCCGTTCTCGGCCTGTAAGAGGAGCAATCATTATGGATTTTTCATACAGTGAAGAGCAGCAAATGCTGCAAGACAGCATTGCCAAGTTTGTGCAGAACGATTACGACTTTGATTCCCGCATGAAGCTGGTCAAGAGTGATCTTGGTTACAGCGAAGCCAATTGGAAGTTGTTTGCTGAACTGGGTTGGTTAATGGTGCCTTTCTCTGAGGCCGATGGTGGCCTGGGAGGCAGTGCCGCAGACCTAATGGTGGTGATGGAAGAGTTTGGCAAAGGAATTGTTATTGAGCCTTTCCTGGCGACAACCGTGTTGGGGGGCGGGCTGGTAGCCGCCGTGGGTAATGACACCCAAAAAGCCGAATTGATTGGCGGTATTATGGAGGGCAATCTGCAAATGGCATTTGCCTATGCAGAGCCACAGAGCCGCTATAACCTTGCCGATGTGGCCACCACCGCCACGAAAGACGGCGATAGCTACCGACTTTCAGGGCATAAAGCTGTGGTATTAAACGGTGCTGCGGCCGATGTCATTGCAGTCTCTGCCCGCACCTCGGGTTCACAAATGGATGCCGAGGGCATCTCGCTGTTTTTGGTAGACCCCAAGAGTGACGGGGTTCGGCTGAAAACCTATCGTACACAGGATGGTGGTCGTGCGGCAGAAGTGCATCTGGACAATGTGACGGTGTCAGCGGATCAATTACTGGGTGCCGAAGGGCAGGCGCTGCCCGTGATGAACCAGGTTTTAAATCGGGCCATTTTGTCGATCTGTTCAGAAGCGGTTGGGGCGATGGAAGTGTCCTACAAAAAGACTGTGGAGTACACCAAAACCCGTGTGCAATTTGGGGTGCCTATTGCCAAATTTCAGGCGCTACAGCACCGCATGGCGGATATGTTTATTGAACATCAGCAGGCCAAGTCTATTGTGCTGATGGCGGCCATGAAGCTGGATCAGGGCGGCGCCGAGGCGGATAAAGCGGTGTCGGCGATGAAGTCCCGCATTGGTAAGGCGGCCCGTAAAATTGGACAGGAATCGATCCAGATTCACGGCGGCATTGGTGTCACGGAAGAGCTGGATGTGGGGCACTATTTCAAGCGCCTGACAATGATTGAACTGCTGTTCGGTAACGGTGACTTTCACACCCAGCGTTTCGCCAAATTGTAAGACTTTATTTTTTATAGGTCTTTGGCGTGTTCAGGAAGGGGCAGTTGTAGATACAACTGCCCCTTTTTTTGCCTTTTTTCTTGCTTTAACGCCCATCCGAGTATGTCACCCTCACGACAGACTCAGCCGATGCTGTTTGCTAGTATTGCGCTTTTTGCTCGGGGAAAAAGATGTTTGAATGGTATGTCGAGAATGAATATTGGTTTGCGGCCGTACAGTTGTTTCTGGCGATGCTGGGAATGGGCGCGACCCTGAGATTACAGGATTTTACAACTGTTTTAAAAACACCGAAAGCCGTCACTTTGGGGTGCCTGACACAGCTGGTTGCGGTGCCACTGGTGACCTTCGGTTTGATTGTGTCGCTGGGTCTCACGGGGGGTGTTTTGGTGGGGATCGCCTTGATTGCCGCAATCCCTGGCGGTTCCGTGTCCAATATTTTCACCTATCTGGCCAAAGGCAGTGTGCCTCTGTCCATTTCTGTTACCGCGTTTACCACGGTCGCGTGCCTGATTACCACTCCGCTGATTTTAGGTTTCCTGATTTCCGCCTACATGCCACCGGATTTCACCATGCCGGCCAGACAAATTGCCACTGAGATCACCCTGTGTCTGCTCATCCCCCTGATTTTGGGGATGTTGATTCTGCAGTTTTTACCCGGCCTGTCCGCATGGGTCTCCCGTTGGGGCATCCGTGGGTCGCTGTTTGCCATTATGTGTATTGTGGTGGGTTCTGCGGGAGCAGGGCGGCTCAATGTCGGCGCTTTTGGTTGGAGCAATGTGGCTCTGATAGGTCTGTTTTTTCTGTTGCTGGCGGCCATTGGTGCGCTTCTCCCACGTCTGTTTCGTCTCGTTCGTGAAGACTCTACGGCTATTGAGATGGAAGTGGTCGTTCGTAATATCAATCTGGGCTTGCTGATTAAGGTGTCATTGTTCCCGGCGGTCCACGGGGTGGATGATCCATTGGGGAATTTTGTCCTTTTTTCTTTGCTTTTATATGGTGCTTTGCAGACCTTCCTGGGGTTGGCCTTGGTGGTATGGCGTAGAAAGGGGGCCCTGCAATTACAGCCGGAATGATGGCAGCGGGCAGGCGTTTTCCTGAGCACCTTGGGTAAAGGCAGTCAGGGCGGTCACTCCGCGGGCTGTTTTTTGTATTCGGCCTCTCTATACTGTCCTCTAGCGGAGCAGAACTTTAACTATAAACAGAAACGTAAGAGAGGCTTGCTTGGATCAGGTAATTGCTAACGAAGTCGCGCAAGGTGTGTATTTAATTGACAGCGGGATGATACGTATTGGCTTGGCGGCGTGCTATCTGCTTGAGCGGAATGGCCGTTTTGCCATCGTGGAAACCGGTACCCACCATTCCGTTCCCAGCATTTTGACCCATTTAAAAGAAAGAGGCGTCAACTTTAATCAGGTGGATTATGTGATCCCGACTCATGTGCATTTGGATCACGCCGGTGGTGTGGGTTTGCTGATGCAAGACCTGCCGTATGCGCGGCTGGTGATCCACCCCAAAGGCGCCCGACATATGGTAGATCCGACCAAATTACAGGCCGGGGCTACCGCGGTTTACGGAGAGGCGGCCTTTCAGGAAATGTACGGTGACCTTATACCGGTGGATGACTCTCGTATTGTCATTGCCGACGATGGCGATGAGCTGTTACTGGGTGGCGAGACGCTGAAGTTTGTCGACACCCCGGGTCACGCCAATCATCACTTCTGCGTTTGGGATGCCGTGACCCGCAGTTTTTTCACGGGTGACACGTTTGGCATTGCCTATCGCGAACTGATGGTGGATGGGCAGCCATTCATCTTTCCCACCACCACCCCCGTTCAGTTTGATCCGGACGCGTTGAAGGCTTCCATTGGCAAGCTGTTGGCGATGCAACCAAAACGTATGTACCTGACACATTATGGTGTGGTAGAAAACCCCAAAGCCCTGGCGCCGCAGTTGCTTGAACAAATTGATGCTTACGTATCACTGGTGGATCAGGCCGAGGCCGAGGTGAAAAAATCTGGGGCGCAAGGTGAGAAACGGGAGGTTATGTTGCTGGATGCCATTCTTACCCGTTTAACCGATTACACCCTCAAGCGGGCCGTTGCGCACGGTTGTGAAACATCGGTGGCGGCTGAAACCATTGCCTTTGACATGGGCTTGAACGCTCAGGGGTTGGTGGTGTGGTCAGCGCGACGAGCTGCAACGCGTTGACGGGCAGCGCCACTCGGCTCAATCTCAGCGAGCCGAGTGTGATTGAGTTAAGATCAATTTGTTGTGCTGGCGTTTGACCCTTTGTTCGATGGGGTACTGCAATAACCCTGCTGCACCCGGTACGGGTGCGAGTATGGCTTGCGCTCTCCGCTGATCCACCTCTGTCATGTCCCGATAGGCATCGTAGCCACGCTGCCACATCCATTGCATATAAGGGAATGTCAGGCGGGTGGCGGCAATGCCGTCCAGGTGAAAGGTCAATTCCCCGATGGCGCGGGGTATTACCTCGTCCTCATGGTTTGCAGCCCAGTTTTTTACCTGATCTATGGTGGCTTTTAAGACGGGCCCCTGTTCGGCAAACATGCGTGAAAGTATGGGCAGCAAAGTTTCAGGGATCTGGTCGTCTGGCAGGAACTCTCCGCTGCCGGAGCGAGGCTGCAACATGCGCTGGACCCACGCAACCACATGGGGGGCTTGTGCCTGCATTAAGCGACCGGAATAGGGATCGCGGTACAGGTGCGCATAGAGGGGCCCGAATAATCCAAAATCGCCAATGCTGGGTTTGGCACCGAACAGGAAAAGGTGCTGCTGAAAGTGGTTGTCCAGTTCGCTGAGCAGAGCCAGATAACTTTTTTCAATGGCGGCGGTATTGTTCGCTGTTACCCCCAGCCTGGGCAGGGCGCCCGCAAAAGGTTTGGCATTGCTCCGGCCTATAGCCAGCTGTTCTTCCGCTGAAGCAGTGGGTGCCGCGGTGCGGCCAAACTCACGGATGGCGAATTCGCGATTTTCCTCGTAGTTCCAGCGATAGTGCATGGCCGGGATCACCAGCCATTCATCGGCGTAAGTTTCCAGCAGCAGTGCCATCAGTTTTTGACAGGCCCCTGTGGGATACACACTGTCTTGCGGATAGCGCTGTTCGAGAAAATCGATGATCTCAGTGGTGTCCTGCAGGGCGATATCATCATCGGTGATCAACACAGGAATGTATCGGACGCCGGTGCGAGGGAGAATAATTTCGCGGTAGACTTTGGTTGAGGCCGTGATCTCGGTGAAGGGAATGTTTTTGTATTGCAGATAGCTGCGCAACTTGCCCGTGTACAGTGAAACCTCGGCGCCTATTAGTTGATGCAGTCGAGACTGATGCTGTTGAGATTGAACCTCATGCGGTGTCATCGGCAGATTCCTCGCGTTTTGACGTCATTATTCTTTTTTGTGTGCTTCATATTACCGAACTTTAACAGCCATAAACATGTCATTTCAGACCAGACTGGCTGGGTAAATCGCCCACCGGCTGACTGGGGCCAATCAAGCATAAATCTCACCTTCCGCTCGCAAACACAAGGGCGTGTCTTTGCACGAATAAGAGAGCCAGTGCGGCTAAGGCTGAGTTAAGAGCGCGGATAGACCGTTTACCATCAATGCAGCGAGGCGGCGGTGAAAGACAAAGCGAGGCCATGGTGTAAGACCAAGTGGGTGTAAGACCAAGTGGGTGTAAGACAAAGTGACGCTGCGGCGTTAAACAAAACGGGTGCCATGTTTTTAGACAAGCGGGCTAGGGTTTTAGGCAATAGGGGCTAGGGTTTTTAGACGAGCGGGGTTATAGTTCCCAAACTCTGTAAGATGAGGGTTTTTACCCAAATCGAGATGTTGGTTTTACACGTTGAGCCGCGTGTCGAGATTGTTTTTTTTAAGAGCCCGTATTCCGCCTAAGTCGCTGTCTACGTTATAACAATAAATGTTGCCGAGTCAGATGTCTCAGGGTGACAAGAAGTTTCAATCGGAGAATGCCCATGATTGCCAATCCATTTTTCCGCCATACGGGTGCGGTTCCTCAATTTGTCTGTCGCGTGTCACTCTGGTCGGTGTTAGTGCTGGTGGGATGTAACTCCGGTGATCAGCAGGCCGCTGTCTCGCCGACTATGGCGCAAGAATCCGGGGCGCAAGAATCCGGTCAGGCTGAGGGGAGCGTCAGTGATGTCAGGGTTAATTCCGATAAGGAGGCGTACTTCGGGAATTTTCACGTTCACACCAGTTATTCGTTTGATGCTTATACCAATGGTTCTGTCACGGAGCCCGATGATGCTTTTCGTTGGGCTAAGGGTGAGGCTATTCCTGGGGGAGGCGGCAGAGGCGAGTTAAAGATAAAGAAACCACTGGATTGGTACGTCGTCTCAGATCACGCGGAATATCTCGGTGTGTTTAAAAAAATGGAGGACCCGAGCAGTCCGTTTAGCCAATTGCCGATTGCCAAAGAAGTGACCTCTGGAGACAGACAGAGAGCGTTCGCCGCATTCTCAAAAGTGCTTGACGACATGAATGCCGGTAAGTCCGATCCGCAGTTAAGCGATCCGGCCGTGACTCACACCATCTGGAAAGAGGTCGTTACTACCGCCGAAAAACACAACGAACCGGGTAAATTTACCACTTTTCCGGGTTTCGAGTGGACCTCGGCGCCGGGAGAACGCAATCTGCACCGCGTGGTTTTTTTCAAAAATTCCAGCCACATTCCCGAGGTGCCTTTCTCCACGGTGGATTCCGACAAGCCGGAAGATCTCTGGCGGTGGATGGAGCAACAGCGTATTCACGGGGCAGCGCTGCTGGCAGTCGCTCATAACGGCAATGCCAGCGATGGGTTGATGTTTCCGGAGGAAACCTCCTATGGGGGAAGCGATCTGAATCCCTATTACGCCAACACCCGCATGCGCAACGAGCCCATTTACGAAGTCACTCAAATCAAAGGCACATCGGAAACCCATCCGGACTTATCGCCCACGGATGAATTTTCCGGTTTTGAGATCTGGGATTACACCCTGTCTGCAAATGCCAACCCGCCCACCCATCGGGTGGGCAGTTACGCACGTGATGCGCTCAAACGCGGTCTATTGTTGGAATCGCGGGGACGGGGAAATCCTTATAAATTCGGTTTGATCGGGGACTCGGATACGCACAATTCTGCCGCTTCTATCGAAGAAGACAATTATACCGGTAAATTCGGTTTGGAAAATAACCCGCAGGATCGGTTGAACGGACCTGAAGGTTTTCCCGAGGCTAACAAAAAACAGATTCGGGAATTTAGCTCCGGTGGTGTTGCCGGCATTTGGGCGGAACAAAATACCCGAGACAGTTTGTTTGACGCCATTCAAAAGAAAGAGACGTTCGCCACCTCCGGTCCGCGTTTAAAAGTTCGATTTTTTGGCGGGTATGATTTCAACCCTGACATGATGACGGCGGATAACTGGGTGAAAAAGGCCTACGCACAAGGGGTGCCCATGGGGGGCGAGCTGAAAGCTGGCCGGTCAGACCAGACCCCGAGTTTTGTCGTGTTTGCGACCAAAGAAGCCGATGGCGCAAACCTGGATCGAGTACAGGTCATTAAAGGCTGGGTAAAAGATGGCAAGGCCTATGAAAAAATTTACAACGTGGCCCTGTCCGACGGCCGTACCGTGGACCCTGCGGGCAAGGTTGCACCCGTAGGTAACACCGTTAATGCATCCACGGCGACTTATACCAATGCCATTGGTGATGCGCAGTTGTTCACGGTCTGGAAGGACCCGGATTTCGACCCCGCAATGCATGCGTTTTATTATGCCCGGGTTCTGCAGATCCCGACCCCACGCTGGTCGACATACGATGCGATGACCCTGGGCATACCGCCGCGGGGTGATTTGCCGGTCAGTATTCAGGAGCGAGCGTGGTCGTCCCCCATTTGGTATACACCCTAAGCGGTCATCATGGGCAGGCTGTTAATCCCGTTGAGTCACCAAGCCAACAAAATTACAGGGTTTCTGGCGGTTGTCCAGTTGCGGTTTAATGATGTGCTCCCACCCGGTTTTGCAGGCGTTGTTCGAGCCGGGCAGGCAAAAAATCACTGTGCGGTTCGCTAGGCCACCCACACAACGGGATTGGATGGTGGAGCTGCCAATCTGGTCGAAGGATACCTGGCGGAATAATTCACCGAAGCCATCAATGGTTTTATCAAACAGTGGCAGCATGGCTTCAGGCGTGCTGTCGCGGCCGTGGAAGCCCGTCCCTCCGGTAATCAGGATGCCATGAATGTCACTGTTGGCGATCCATTGTGAAGTGGCGGCACGTATCTGGTAGATGTCGTCAATGACGATTTGGTGGTCGTAATAGTGGTGGCCAGTCTCGATCAGCGCATCGCGCAGCAGGTGTCCGGAGGTGTCAGTCTCTTCGGTACGGGTATCCGACACCGTCAGTACGGCCAGGTTTAGAGGGATAAATTCAGCTCTCATGGGGATCCAACGTCGATGTTTGCCTGCAGTTCACTGCAGTTATGGGGTGTCAATAGTTAGGCTTTCAATGTCAGTTGACAGTACTCGGTAATGAACAATCCGATACTGTTGATATTGTCCAGAGCGAGCAGGGGACCAGAACAGCCATAGTCGGCGGGCGAGATGTCCTGATCACTGGCAATGGCGACAATCGGCTGAGCCTCTTGGCTGAGTCGCTCGGTGTTGTTGCTGGGGCGCACCACCTGAATTTTTGGCTGGTCGCCCATTTTAAAACCTTCCACCAGCACCAGGTCCACCGGATCAAGCTTTTCCAGTAGATCTTCCAGCTCCTGTTCGTCCTGATCGCGCAATTCATTCATCAGTGCCCAGCGGTGGCTTGAAGCCAGTAATACCTGTTGAGCTCCGGCCTGGCGGTGCTTAAAGCTGTCGGTTCCAGGGCGATCAATGTCGAAATCACAGTGGGCGTGTTTGATGGTCGACACCTTGATGCCGTGATCACAAAACCAGCGCACCAGCTCACTCACCAGAGTGGTTTTACCGCTGTTCTTCCAGCCAGTAATGCCAAAAACTTTAGGGGATTTTTTTTCCACGAATATCTGTGCTCAGGGGTAACTGTAAAAGAGGAAATCGGTTTTTGCTGGTTAGGCTTTTCTAGTTTCTAGTTTCTAGTTTCTAGTTTCTAGTTTCTAGTTTCTAGCCCCCCGTTGCATTCATGAAGCGAATGATCTGCGGAGCGTCGTCTTCGTAAAAATGATGCTTTTCCGGTTTGGCGCTCATGGCATCCACAATGACTTGCTTGAGCCGCTCACGTTCTCCGGGGTAGCGTCGAATTACCGCTTTTAAATCGACGGCATTTTCATTGCCCAGACACAGCAGTAATTTTCCTTCTGCGGTGACGCGAACGCGATTGCAGCTGCTGCAAAAGTTTTCACTGTGGGGCGAAATAAAACCCAGTTTGCTGTTCGATCCGGCCAGGCTCCAATAGCGCGAGGGCCCACCGGTTTGATGGGCACTGGGGGTTAATGAATGGTGTTCACCGATCAGCTTGCGCAACTCGGCGCTGGAGCAAAACTCGGTTTTACGGCCGTGTTCGGTCACTTGCCCGAGGGGCATTTCCTCGATAAAGCTGATGTCGAGCTGCTGCTCCAGCGCGTAATTCACCAGTGGCAAGACCTGATCCAGATTGCGGTGCTTGAGGATCACGGCATTGAGTTTGATGCGTTCAATGCCGGCAGCCTTCGCGGCCTGGATGCCCGTGAGCACATCGTTGAGTTTGCCGAAGCGGGTAAGTTCGGTGAATTGCTCTGCATCCAGGGTGTCGAGGCTGATATTGATGCGTTTCACGCCAGAATGTGCCAGCTGTGAGGCAAATTTACTCAGCTGAGAGCCGTTGGTGGTCAGTGTCAGTTCGTCCAGCGAGTCAATTTGACCCAGCTGTTCAAACAGGGTGGTGATGCCTCTGCGAACCAGGGGCTCGCCACCGGTGATGCGGATTTTGTTGACGCCTAATTCCGCAAAAGCTTCACAGACTTCAATGCTTTCCTCCAGCGAGAGTACCTGCGCACGGGGCAGAAAGACCATATCTTCGGCCATGCAGTAAACACAGCGGTAGTCACAGCGGTCGGTGACGGACAGGCGCAAGTAGGTGATGTCGCGACCAAAAGCGTCGGTCAGGGTTGTCTCTCTCTCAGTGCGGGCTTTCATCGTTTAGTCGGTTGATCCGTCTTTATGATTTTCTGTATTACCTTATTGTGGCCTATGTGAGCAAAGGCCTCCAGTAGAAAATTACACGTCAGTGTCCCACATTTATCGCCAGACTGGCACCCGTAGCGTGTTTGAGCGGTGTCGTAGGCAGTGCCTTGATGGCTGATTGCGGTTTTGCTGTCTGTTCTTTATTCAGGCCCTGCTGAAGCTCTTCATTTAGGATCTGCTGAAGCTCTTCGTTTAGGATCTGCTGAAGCTCTGGCACGCAGGTGCCACAGCCGGTGCCGGCTCCGGTGCAGTCGCTGACTTGTTTGATCGTCGCCAGGTGCTGCTCGCGGATGGCGTTGCAAATGGTGGTTTTACCCACTTGTTTACAAGCACAAATGGTTTTGCCCTGCGCCAGCTTGCCTGAGGCTACCCCGGTCAGAATGGAACGTTCAACATTATCATCCACGGGTTCTTCCAGTAGGGGTTGCACCCAGTCGAAATCCTGATTTTGCAGGTTAGGGGCAATGAGATAGCAACCGCGCAATTGTTGTCCATTGATCAGGGCAAACCGGTACTGACCGCGGCTGGGGCTGCTGTAGTAGAGATGACGACTGTTGAGATGACGGCCGTGAACCTGTTGAGCGCTGGGGTGATGAGCCGCGCCAGTGTGCATGGCCGGTGCTGTGGGCGTCTGGCAGTAGGGTTTTAATTTTTGTTCCAAGACTTCAGGAGCCTCTCTGCTGGCTACCCGGTATAAATAACCACCATCGACTTTTTGTCGAACCCAGTAATCCAGATCCTGCGTGTCGATGACGTTGGGGCTGAGTAGCAGCGCTTCACTTTCATAGTGCCAGGGTTTGATGGCAACCGGAGTGAATTTGAATTCCGGTTGTCCGGAGACCGCATCGGTGTCAGGGCTTACCAGGCTGCAGACGCGGCCGGCACTGGCCATGACGCCGGTCCAGTGAATGGGCATAAACAATTGGCCTGGAGCCACCTTGCTGGACACATCCACGCGAATGCGGGCATAGCCCCACTCATTGCTCAGCGCGGCAATCTTGCCGTTTTCCAATCCGTAAAGCTCGGCGTCTGTCTGGTTGACGGAGATGTAAGGTTCCGGCAAATGTGCGCCCAGCCGGGTGGACAGCCCTGTGCGGGTCATGGTGTGCCATTGGTCGCGAATACGGCCACTGTTCAGGCTCAGGGGGTATTTGTTACTGAGTTTGGACGCCGGGGCCTTATAGCGAACGGCCACAAACTGGGCTTTGCCATTCGGGGTAAAAAAGCGACCGTCGGCAAACAGACGCTTGTGTTCAATGCGGGTGGCTTTTTGTGGCACCGGCCACTGCTGAGGCGGCATCTGGGCATACTCTTTGGTACTGAGCCCGCTCAGCCCGGTCAGGTCGAGATCGCGATTGACCTGCAGTTGATCATTGCTGTAGTCAAGCCCCGTCATCCGTGCATATTCGTCAAACACTTCTCCCTCGTGCAGGAAGTTGAACGCATGACCGAAGCCCATCCGCTTGGCCACCTCGCACATGATCCACCAGTCCGGCTTGCCTTCTCCGGGCGTGGGCAGCAAGCGTCGCTGGCGGGAGATTCGGCGTTCTGAATTGGTGACGGTGCCGGATTTTTCGCTCCAGCCCTGAGCCGGCAGCAGCACATCAGCACAGCGTGTGGTGTCGGTGTCCGCAATGCAATCAGAGACTACCACCAGCGGGCAGTGGGTCAGCGCCCGTTTAATTTTGTCGGCGTCGGGCAAGCTGACTACGGGGTTGGTGGCCATGATCCAGACGGCCTTGATTTGGCCGCGATCGATGGCGTCAAACAGGTCAATGGCCTTATAGCCCGCGGTGGCAGTCAGGTTGTCCGTTTGCCAGTAGTTACTGACCAGTTGATGATGATAGGGGTTGTCCAGTTCCATATGAGCAGCCAGGGTATTCGCCAGACCGCCAACTTCACGCCCACCCATGGCATTTGGTTGGCCAGTCAGTGAGAAGGGACCACAGCCCGGCTTGCCAATGCGACCTGTGGCCAGATGACAATTCAAAATACTGTTGACCTTGTCGGCGCCACGGGAAGACTGATTGACCCCCTGGGAGTAGAGGGTTACCACTTTCTCTGTGTGCGCGAACCAGTCAAAAAACTGTTTCAGGTCGTCCAGTCTGACGCCCAGAGTTTCGGCCAGGGCATCGGCATTACAGCCATCTTCCAGCGCGTGCATCAAGGCGCGGTTATAGCCCTCGGTATGCTCCTGGACATAGTGTTCATCGACCTTCTGACAGCTGGCCAGATGACTCAGTAAACCATTAAAAAGAGCGACATCGCTGCCGGGCTGCAGGGCAATATGCAGGTCGGCAACTTCACAGGTGTCTGTAACCCGGGGATCAATGGAAACAACCTTAACTTCCGGGCGCAGCTCTTTAACCGCTTTAATGCGCTGATAGAGAACCGGGTGACACCAGGCCAGGTTTGAGCCCGTGATCACAATCATGTCCGCCAATTCCAGATCCTCATAACAGCCGGGTACCGTATCGGTACCAAAAGCACGTTTGTGCCCGGCCACACTGGAGGACATACAGAGTCGGGAATTGGTGTCGATGTTGCCGGAGCCAATAAAGCCCTTCATGAGTTTGTTGGCCACATAATAATCTTCCGTCAATAGCTGACCTGAGACATAAAAGGCGACGGAGTCGGGGCCGTGTTCAGCAATGGTTTCCTGGAAGCTTTTCGCCACATGGTCCAGGGCACTGTTCCAATCGGTACGAACACCACTGATAGAGGGGTGTAGTAATCGACCGTCAGGGATCACCGTTTCACCCAGGGCCATACCTTTAGAGCAGAGTCGGCCATAGTTGGCAGGGTGGTCTTTGTCCCCGCGAATCTCCAGTTGCCCATTGCTTTTGGGGCGGGCTTCGAGTCCGCAGCCTACACCACAGTAGGCGCAGGTGCTTTTGGTCCAGGGGGTAATATTGGGGACTGCTGAGGTCACGATCCGGCTCCGTACAATGAAAAATTTAGGCTCTGGTACAGGTTAAGCAATAACCGAGCCATCAGCCCGATTCTGGAGCGGTTGTTGCCAGTGAGCGTACAAACCCTGTATCCACGGCACCGGACAAGGTAAACCTCGTGGGGCTGCTGCTTTATAGGCAGAGCGCCTATAGCTGGCGTTTAAAACGTGATCCAAACTGGGTTTTCATTATTTTATTGCACCAATAGTGTGCTCAATGGGTTTGTCTCAAATGAAATAATAGACTAGGCAATATTTGGTTTGTAGTGCTTTAGGGGGCAAAAGTGGTGCGCGTAAGCATTGTTATGGTGCGTAAATGCCAAATTTGTTTGGGATTGGGGGTGGCCCACCAGAAAGCTGAGTTGTTTCTTGTGGCCTTTGTTTTTCTTTAACTATCTGATTTTTAACAAGTTATTATTTTTTTTAACGTTTTTTATCAGTCTGGCACTGTCTTTGCTGAACTTAAATCAAGATTAAATGATTCAAGGTCATCAATATGCCCGCGACAGACATTGTGACAAGTCCAGTAACAGACATTGTAAAGCTGAAGGTGGCCAAACCGCTGGCGGGTATAAAACCCGGCAAGGTGTGGCTGGTTGGCGCGGGTCCAGGCGATCCTGAACTGTTGACCGTTAAAGCGGTTCGGGTAATCGAGCGGGCGGATATGATCCTGTTCGACAATCTGGTGAGTCAGGAAATTCGCAATCTCTTTCCAGCATCAACGCCCGCTTTTTATGTTGGCAAGATTAAAGATGCCCACTCTATCCCGCAGGCTGAATTGAATGAGCTGCTGGTCGAAAAGGCACAGACAGGCTTAAACATCTGTCGCATTAAGGGTGGTGACCCCTTTGTGTTCGGTCGCGGTGGTGAAGAAATGTTACGTCTCAAGCAGTCCGGTATAGACGTTGAATTGGTTCCCGGAGTGACGGCAGCGGCGGGGTGTACCAGTTATGCGGGTATTCCTTTGACCCATCGGGGGGTGTCGCAGGGCTGTACTCTGGTCACGGCGCACGCTGAAAAAGAACTGGGCATTAACTGGGCTTCGCTGGCACAGATGGATCATACCCTGGTGTTTTATATGGGGTTGAGCAAGGCCGGCATGATCAGCCAGAAATTGCAGGCTGCAGGGTTGAGTGGGGATACGCCCGCTGCCTTGATTGAAAACGGCTGCTGCCCGCAGCAAAGAGTGGTGCGTGGACAGCTGCACGAGTTGGCCGAGCTGGTCGAGCGTGAAGCGGTACAGTCACCCGCGTTAATTGTCGTCGGTCAGGTGGTGAACCTGGCCGAGCAACTGGATTGGTTTACAAATCTCTCGTCAGAAGAGATTACTTCCCGCAAACAACTTCAAAAATTGTCAGCCTGATATTGAGGAAACGTCATGAGTAAGCAACGTGTTTTGGTCGTCGGAAACGGCATGGTTGGCCATAAGTTTATTGATAACCTGGTGCAGGATCCGCAGTCCGAGCATTTCGACATCATCACCTTTTCTGAAGAGCCGAGACTGGCTTACGACCGTGTGCAGTTGAGCAGTTACTTCAGCGGTGCCACGGCTGCGGACCTGGCGCTCACCGATGAGGGTTACTACAACGACAACGGCGTGAACTTTGTTCTCAACGATAAAGTGGTGGAACTGAATACCCAGGCAAATTATGTGGTGACGGCCAGCGGCCGTAAAGAAAGTTACGACAAGCTGGTTCTGGCCACAGGGTCATTCCCCTTCGTTCCACCCATTCCGGGTAACGATCAGGAGCATTGCCTGGTTTACCGAACCATTGAGGATCTGGAAGCGATTACGACTTCGGCGTCACAGAGCAAGGTGGGTGTCGTTGTGGGTGGTGGTCTGCTGGGTCTGGAGGCGGCCAATGCCTTGAAAGCGGCGGGTCTTGAAACGCACGTGGTGGAATTTGCTCCGCGTCTGATGGCGGTTCAGCTGGATGAAGGCGGCGGCAGTTTGCTGCGCCGTAAAATTGAGGATCTGGGGGTGACCGTTCACACGGAAAAAGCCACCTCTGAAATCGTGCCGGGCGAAACCTGTCGTTACCGCATGAATTTTGCCGATGGCAGTCACCTCGAAACCGACATGATTCTGTTTTCTGCGGGTATTCGCCCACAGGATGAGTTGGCTCGTCAGTTTGATCTTGAGATTGGTGAGCGCGGCGGCATCGTGGTCAATGACAATTGTCAGACCAACGTTGAGAACATTTACGCCATTGGTGAGTGCGCACTGTGGAGTGGCCGAATTTACGGGTTGGTGGCACCAGGCTATACCATGGCCAAGGTTGCTGCCTCTCATATAACTGGCGGCAGCGAGACGTTCCAGGGTGCCGACATGAGCACCAAGCTGAAGCTGCTGGGGGTCGATGTTGCCTCCATCGGTGATGCGCACGGCAATACACCGGGAGCCCAGTCTTACACCTATAACGATGAAATTGAGCAGGTGTATAAGCGCTTGATCGTTTCTGAGGACGGCAAAAAAGTTTTGGGTGCGGTGCTGGTGGGGGATGTGGACGCCTACGGTAACCTGCTGCAGCTGATGCTCAATGACATGGATTTGCCCGACAACCCGGCAGGCCTGATTTTGCCCGCTGGCGACGGCGCCGCTTCGGTGGGGTTGGGCGTTGATGCCCTGCCAGACACCGCTCAAATCTGTTCGTGCTATGACGTCACCAAGGGGCAGATCAAGGAGGCGGTTGCCAATGGCTGTGTGGACATGGGCGGCATTAAAGGCTCCACCAAAGCTTCCACCGGGTGTGGCGGGTGTGCGGCCCTCACCAAGCAGGTGTTGGATGCCGAGTTGGCGAACCTGGGTTACGAAGTGAAAAACGACCTCTGTGAGCACTTTGCCTATTCCCGCAAAGAGCTGGCTGACATTGTTCGCGTTAAGCAGATCAAAACCTTTGACGAACTGCTGGACAGTCACGGTCATGGATTGGGGTGTGAGATTTGCAAGCCCACCGTGGGTTCTATTCTGGCGTCGTTCTGGAACGACTACGTGTTGAAGGATGAGCACATCGGTCTGCAGGATACCAATGACATCTTTCTGGGCAATATGCAGAAAGACGGTACCTACTCAGTGGTTCCGCGCGTCGCCGGTGGTGAGATTACGCCTGAGAAACTGATTGTCCTGGGCGAGGTGGCAAAAGAATTCGACCTCTACACAAAGGTCACCGGGGGGCAGCGGATCGATTTGTTTGGCGCGCAGTTGCATGAATTGCCTTTGATCTGGAAGAAGCTGGTCGATGCGGGCTTCGAAACCGGGCACGCCTATGGCAAGTCAGTGCGTACCGTTAAATCCTGTGTGGGCAGCACCTGGTGTCGTTACGGTGTCAATGACAGCGTGGGCTTTGCTATCAATCTGGAAGATCGTTACAAGGGACTGCGTTCACCACACAAACTGAAATTTGCGGTTTCCGGTTGTACCCGCGAGTGTGCCGAGGCGCAGTGTAAGGATGTGGGGGTGATTGCCACAGAAAACGGTTGGAACCTGTATGTGTGTGGTAATGGCGGTATGCGCCCTCGCCACGCCGATCTGTTTGCCACGGATCTGGATGATGAGACGTTGATCAAGTACGTGGATCGCTTCTTGATGTTCTACATTCGCACGGCCGATCGCTTGCAGCGCACCTCGGTGTGGCTGGAAAATCTGGAGGGTGGACTGGACTATCTGAAGGAGGTGGTGATCAACGACAAGCTGGGCTTGGGAGAAGAGCTGGAAGCGGAGATGGTGGCCAATATCGGTAATTACCAGTGTGAATGGCAAACCACCATTGAGAATCCGGAAAAGCTGAAGCGTTTTAAGCACTTTGTTAATTCAGATGAAACAGACGGCAGTCTTGCCTATGTGGCTGAGCGCGGCCAGCGTCGCCCGGCCACCAGGGAAGAGCGTATCCAATCAGTTGAGTTGGTCGACTAAGGCCGGTAGAGGAGATTTTACAATGAGTCAGTGGAAAACTATTTGCAGTGAAAGTGATTTAACCCCGAACACCGGTTTGTGTGCGCTGCTCGACGGTGAGCAGGTGGCTGTCTTCTATTGCGGCAAAACCAGGGCGTTGTACGCGGTATCCAATTACGATCCCATCGGTGACGCCTATGTGTTGAGTCGGGGCATTATGGGGTCATTGAGTGATGTGCCGGTTGTGGCTTCACCGCTTTACAAACAACATTTCAATCTTCAGACGGGTGAGTGTCTGGAGGAACCCGAGCATATGCTGAAAACTTATCCGGTTCGTCTTGAGGCGGGTGAGGTTCAGTTGCAGGCCGCTTGACCTTCCTCAAGCAATTTAAGTTGTTCTCTGCACTAGGGGCGCATTTGCGCCCCCTTTTTTTGCCTGTCATTTACCGGCTGTGTCATTTACCGGCTGTTCAGAAAATTCTTTTAACGGATCTGAACGGGCCCTCTTGTGGTGCGCTTGAGAGCTGTTTTGTCGCACTCCCCCAGGAATCCATGAGGCTTTTCGGTTATTTGGGTGACCCGAATGGTGCACCATTTTGTGAATGTGCGTTTTTGTGGGGCTTTAATGAGGCGATGGTGACGGAATTTATTTCTAATCTATTGATAAATAAGGGTTTTATCTATATGGCATGGTGTGTGCATTATTTGGTGGTAATAACGACTTTTACCCATGGGGATACGCTACTATGAACTCCGCTGAAAAATTTAACCTTATCTCGTTTACGGGAAAGATGAAAATCCTCCATCTCAGTTGGATGGCATTCTTTATTACGTTCATGGTGTGGTACAACTTCGCGCCACTGCTTCAGGCCCTGAAAGAGTCACTGGGCTTGACCACCGAAGAAATCAAAACGCTGTTGATTTTAAACGTCGCATTTACGATCCCCGCGCGCGTGGTGATTGGGATGTTGACGGATAAATACGGCCCTCGGGCGGTTTATTCTGCATTATTGGCGATCTGTTCGATTCCCTGCTTTATGTTTGCCCTGGCGGACACGTTCATTCAGGCGGCCATCGCCCGGTTTGCCCTGGGCTGTATCGGCGCCGGCTTCGTGGTGGGTATCCGCCTGGTGTCCGAATGGTTTCCTCACAATGAGCTGGGCACGGCCGAAGGTATCTATGGTGGCTGGGGTAACTTTGGTTCTGCTGCCGCCGCTTTTACGTTACCGACGGTCGCATTGATGTTTGGTGGTGACGATGGCTGGCGCTATGCCATGGGCGTGACAGGTCTGATGAGCTTGTTGTTTTCCTTTGTTTTTTACCACAATGTTCGCGATACGCCAAAGGGGTCAACGTACTTCCGTCCTAAAAATTTGGGGGCGATGGAAGTGACGTCGACCGGCGACTTTTTCCTTCTGCTGGTGATGAAGGTTCCTATGTACGCGGCCTTGGCTTTACTGGCCTGGAAACTTTCTCCCAACGGTGTGGGTATGTTGAGCGCCTTCGTTGTTAACACTATTTATGGCGGCCTGACGGCGCTGTACCTCTATGACTGTTTGCACGTCTGGAAAGTGAACAAGTCTATCTTCTCTGAGCCGGTTCCCGAGATTCATCGCTACAAGTTTAAGCAGGTAGCGGTATTGAATGTCCTGTATTTTGCCACCTTTGGTTCTGAGTTGGCGGTGATCTCCATGCTGCCATTGTTCTTCTCCGAGACGTTTGAACTGACTCCGGTGGTGGCCGGCATGGTCGCTTCGGCTTACGCCTTTATGAACCTTATGTCTCGTCCCGGCGGTGGTTGGTTGTCGGATAAATTTGGTCGTAAACCCACCTTACTGATTTTGACGGCAGGTTTGGCGATTGGGTATTTCGCGATGGGGTACATCGATGGCACCTGGCCTTTGTGGTTAGCAGTTGTCGCGGCTATGGCGTGTTCTTTCTTTGTCCAGTCGGGTGAGGGTGCTGTTTTTGCGGCGGTGCCGCTGATCAAGCGTCGCATGACCGGTCAGATCGCGGGCATGACCGGGGCTTACGGTAATGTGGGGGCGGTTGTCTATCTGACGGTTTTGTCGCTGGTGGATTACAGCACCTTCTTTTTGGTGATATCGGCTACCGCTGTTTTGGGTTTCGTGACCCTGTTGATGATGGAAGAGCCCTCTGGCCAGATTGCAGAAGTCAATGAGGATGGCAGTGTCGAGTTGATTGATGTTGCCAAGGCGTGATGCGGCAAACTCCTGTCGAGGTGGGTGCCCGCACCAGGAACGCCGGGCACCCACTCTGAGCATTTGTTAACGCAAAGCTAAAAACGGCCATCCACGATGGCCGTTTTTTTGTGGCGCTGTTGAATTTTAGGGCGCTGCTGAATTTTGTGGCGCTGTCGAATTTTATGGCACTGTCGAATTTTGTGGCACTATGCATTGTATGGCGCTGTCGAATAGTGTCGCAGTTTAAAATTGTGTCGCTGTGCCGAACTCAGTGAGGGTTCACCCGCGTTCTGATAGGAAAGATATGAGCATGATTGAGGATATCAAGGCCCAGGTGCCGCAAGTACTGAGAGTCAGTGTGGGTGGGTACACAACGGCGGGTGTCAAAGAGCGCAACGAAGATGCTTTTGCCGCGAAACTGCCGAGCAGTCCCGGGGTGGTGAATTACAAGGGGATTGTGGCCTGCATCGCCGACGGCGTCAGTTGCAGTGATAACGCTCAGCAGGCCAGCATTACCAGCGTCACACAATTCATTGCAGACTACTACAGTACACCCGACAGCTGGAGCGTCAAAAAGTCAGCGGCCAGGGTACTGACCTCTTTAAACGCCTGGTTGTTTCATCACGGTCAGCAGAGCGATTTGCGTCACAACGGCCTGGTGACCACCTTTTCCGGGGTGGTGTTTAAGTCCACTACCGCGCATATATTGCATGCCGGGGACAGTCGAATTTACCGCTTTCGGGAGGGGGCGCTGGAGCAGTTGACTCGGGACCACAGCCACAACCAATATGGCCGGAAAAGCTTCATCACCCGGGCGTTGGGGATGGACAGTCGCCTGGAAGTGGACTATCGACAAGAGTCTTTGCAGGTGGGCGATTTGTTGGTTTTCACCACCGATGGCGTGCATGATTTTCTATCCAGCCAGCAAGCTCTCGAGTTGCTGGGGGGCGCCGGTGAAGACCTTGAGGCTGCCGCGAAAGCATCGGTGGAACTGGCGCTGGCAAACGGCAGTGATGATAACCTGAGCTGTTTGCTGGTGCGAATTGAGGCTTTGCCCCAGGCGGATGTGGATGAAGTGTATCGCCAGCTTACCGAGCTGGTGATTCCACCGGTACTGGATGTCGGTAACAAGATCGATCACTTTGAAGTTCAAAAGGTTATTCACAGTGGCACACGCAGCCACTTGTATCTGGTTAAAGATCTGGTGACGCGCCGCCGGCTTATTCTGAAGGCGCCGTCAGAGAATTTTTCTGAAGACCCTCAGTACCTGGAAGGTTTTATCCGCGAACAGTGGGTAGGGCGGCGACTCAACAGTCCCTATGTCATGAAGATTTTTGAGCACCCTCAAAGCTCTCCGTTTTTGTATCATCTGTGTGAATTTATTGAGGGGCAAACCCTGCGGCAGTGGATGCACGACAACCCGTCGCCGAGTTTTGATGAGGTTCGTGTCATGGCAGAAACCATGATTCGTGGCATTCGGGTGTTTGAGCGGATGGGCATGGTGCACCGCGATTTAAAACCCGAAAACATCATTATTACCCCGCAGAAGAAAATGGTGATCATCGACTTTGGCACCGTAAAAGTGGACGGATTGGATGAAATCGATTCACCGCTGGGGGAGGAGGTGCCCGTTGGCTCAGTGGACTATATTGCTCCGGAATACCTTCGGGGGGAGAGGGGCTTGCATCAGTCAGACATTTTTTCACTGGGCGTGATGGTGTATGAAATGTTCACCGGCAAACTGCCTTACAAAACGTCTGTGCAGCAGCAGCGTAATCCGCAGCGCTACCAGGACTGGCATTACACCTCGGCGAGAAATCACCGCAAGGACATTCCGCTATGGTTGGACCTGGCGCTGGAAAAAGCCTGTGCAGAATCGCCGGCACAGCGTTATGCGGTGATGTCGGAATTTCTGACGGACATCTCAACGCCTAATCATCAATTGGTGAAAGAGCGCCAGGGCGCCCCCCTGCTCAAACGCAATCCGTTGTTGTTCTGGCAGTGTATGTCGATGGCATTGCTGGTACTGGTGCTGGTCGAAGCCTGGCTGCTCAGTCAGTAGGGATGGGTTTGAGGAGTGGTGTCTGGGCTGGCTCTGTGGCTTGCTTACACTGGCACTTTAACGGGCTGTGTTAAAGGGCGTTCACATTGTAAGCGCTTGGCCAGGCGCAACAGCGCGGGCGGATCGTTGATGTTGTCGAACGGGTCCCCTGCACCCAGTCCGACCGATTCCAAGTGGGCTTGTGCTGTTGAAAAGTCTACGTAGCGGTGAGATTGCTGCCCGATAAAGGTCATTAGCCGGCGCTGTTGTTTCTCAACCAGGTACTCTGACAGGGCCGGGATAAGATCGGTGTGCCACAGTGCAAACGTTGGGTGTTCCCGCTTGCCACTGCAGGCCGCAATGATTTTGAGGCGATCGCGGTTGGTTGAGGCGTGTTCCCACAATTGCTGTGGCAGATCCTGGGGAAACAGTGGTGTGTCCACGGCTACGGTTAATAGCCATGCGCTGGCCGGCGGCACTTGGTGCCGTTGCTTGTGCTGTCGCTGCCGCTGTTGTGAGCATTTCCGCTGTCGCTTTTGCAGCCAAAGCAGGCCGGTGAATACGCCCGCCAAGGGGCCGGCGTCGTCCAGGGTATCGGCCAGCTGGGGTATGTTTGCGGGCAGCTCCAGAGGCACGTTTGTGCTGACCAGCAGTTGCGTTACCTGAGGGTGAAGTCTTTCTATGGCGCGCTCAACCAGTGTCTGGCCATTCACTTCAAGCAGGGCTTTATTGGTGCCCATGCGCCGCGATTGGCCACCGGCCAATATTAATCCTGTGATGTTCGGATGTTGTTTCAAGCGTTAAGGCCTCGGAGCTCTGCAGTGTGGTTATTTAAACACGCCTGCTTTTGACTGGGAATCCCGTTACAATTCCCCCTACCGATTGATTAACCGATTTTCAGTGCTTTACTGGCATTTGTGGGGGGTAGGGCCGCTGTCAGCGATGATGGTTGAGCGGCGCGGTCTATCTTTAAGGCAGAGACGGGTGACGTCACTGAAAATCGCCATGCGAGAGAGAAGACAGCCATGATAGACATTGATCAGGTCCGCCGGGATTACTTGCAAGGTGGGCTCAAGTACGAAGATCTGGCTGCAGATCCCATTGATCAGTTCGAGCGGTGGTTACAGCAAGCCATAGATGCCGGGATGGAAGACCCCACGGCCATGACCGTTGCTACGGTGAACGCCGACGGTCAACCCAGCCAGCGCATTGTTTTACTGAAGCAGGTGGACCGTGCCGGATTTGTGTTTTACACCAATTACGAAAGTCACAAAGCTCAGGATATCGCGGTCAATCCTCTGGTGAGTCTGCACTTTCCCTGGCATGCTCTGGAGCGGCAGGTAAAAATTTGTGGCAAGGCGGAAAAGGTCAGCCTGACGGAGTCTTTGAAGTATTTTTCGTCCCGCCCCGAGGAGAGCCAGTTGGCGGCCTGGGCGTCAGCCCAAAGCCGTCCAGTGTCGTCGCGTCAGCTACTGATGCAGCAATTTAATGCCATGAAAGACAAGTTCAAGCAGGGGAAAATTCCCCTGCCGGATTTTTGGGGGGGCTACCGCATTGTTCCCAGCAGCATTGAGTTCTGGCAGGGCGGTGCCCATCGCTTGCACGATCGCTTTCAGTACACCCGCACCGACAGCGGTTGGGAGATCCAGCGACTGGCACCTTGAGGTGTCTGATTTGGCGTAAAGAGGCTTTCAGGCCGGTTGCTGCACGCAGTTAACCGGCTGCTGCACGTAGTTAACCGGCTGCTGCACGTAGTTAATGAGCCGCTGCGAAACTGCCTCCGTCGAGTACCACGGTGTGGCCAGTGACCCAGGCGGAGGCTCGTGCACAGAGGTATATCGCGGTGCCGGCGGCGTCTTCAGGGCTGCCGATTCTGCCTCGGGGGATTGTTTCCCCCACTTCTTCTTCGTGTCCACTGAGGGCAAATGCAGTCATCTTGCTGGGGAATAACCCCGGCGCGATGGCGTTGACATTGATGTTGTCTTTGGCCAGATCCGCCGCGAGGTGTTTGGTCAAATGCATCACAGCGGCTTTGCTGGCGGAGTAGGAGTAGTTGGTCATGTTGGGGTTGAACAGGCCATTGATGGAACCGATGTTGATGATTCTGGCGGGATCTTCCTGATCCGCGGCGGCACGCAAGGCCGGCATGAATTGTTGCGTCAAAAAGAACAGGGATTTGACGTTCAGATCCATCACCTTATCCCAGCCGGACTCGGGGAATTCATCAATCGGGGCTCCCCAGGTGGCACCGGCATTATTGACCAGAATGTCTACCCGGCCTTCCCGGGCTTTCACCGCATCAGCAAAAGCCGTCACCCCTTCGACCGTGGACAGGTCTGAAGCCAGGGGGATACACTCTCCATATTGACCAAGCTCGCCGGCCGTTGCGTCCAGCTCCTCTTGCTTGCGCGCCGTGATGTAGGTTTTTACGCCGTTTTCCACAAAGCCACGGGCAATCATGGCGCCAATGCCGCGCGAGCCTCCGGTGACTACAGCGACTTTGCCTTGCAAGTTGAACAGGTTTTTCATGGACGTTACCTTCTTTCTCTGATTGGACTGGATGTTAGCTTGTGGTTTTCCCCGCGAGGGTACCAGCTGCTAGAATGAAGCGTTCAAGGTGCTGATGAGCGTAGTGCTACGGCGACCCTCTGTCCAAGTCATGGGATGTCCGGTTATGGGATGGCGGTCCTCGGGACGGTTGCCATGGCAGTCAGCGATCAAACACCCAGGCACTGACTTATCCCTTGGGATCAAAAATCAAACAGTTGAATAAAAATTCAAACATCAGCAACGACAATAACTTACAGCAACTACAGGAGAGCCCCTATGCGCTATATCGCTATGCGTGAAGCCGGACAAGCAGATGTCCTGCAGGTCGACACGATTGAGTCCCCAACACCCGGCGCCGGCGAGGTTCTTATCGAAGTGGCCTATGCCGGAGTGAATCGACCGGATGTGTTTCAGCGTCTGGGTGCCTACCCGCCGCCGCCAGGAGCGTCGCCCATTCTGGGGCTGGAGGTGTCAGGAACCGTGGTGGAAGTCGGTCGTGATGTCAGTGCCTTCGCCATTGGTGATAGCGTTTGTGCTCTCACCAATGGCGGCGCCTATGCGGAGCGGGTGGTGGTGGACGCCGGACAATGCTTGCCGGTTCCCAAAGGTTTGTCGATGGCGGAGGCGGCCGCATTGCCGGAAACCTGTTTTACGGTCTGGAGTAATGTTTTCGATCGCGGTGGGTTGAAAGCGGGGGAAACATTTTTGGTTCACGGGGGCGCCAGCGGCATAGGCACCACCGCCATCCAAATGGCCAAGGGGTTGGGTGCAACCGTGATTGCAACGGCCAGTTCGACGGAAAAGTGCCAGGCTTGCCTGAAGCTCGGTGCTGACCTGGCGATTAATTATCACACAGACGATTATGTCGCCGTGATCAGGGATTTCACGGAGCAGCGCGGTGTTGATGTTGTTTTGGATATGGTGGGAGGCGACTATATTGATCGCAACATTCAGGTGGCTGCGATGGATGGTCGCGTTGTGAGCATCGCTTTCCTGCGCGGTCCTAAAGCCGAGGTAAACTTTATGCCGGTGATGCTCAAACGCCTCACCCTGACCGGTTCTACTTTGCGCCCACAATCGCCGGCAGCCAAAGCCCGTATTGCGGACGATCTTCGGCAACACGTGTGGTCATTGATCGAAGCCGGCAAGCTCAAGCCCCAAGTGGCAAAAGTGTTTTCATTGTATGAAGCTGCGGCGGCCCATCAAATGATGGAGAGCAACAGCCTGATTGGAAAAGTGGTTCTGGACATGAAGGCGGAATCTTAAGCATGGTCGACCGTACCGTGGAAACATCGACTGGCCCTTCAGGGGCTGTGCCTGCTGTGAAACATGGCCCCTTAACGGGGATCCGAGTGATTGAAGTCGGGCAGTTACTGGCGGGCCCGTTTGCGGGAGCCATGCTGGCCTATTTTGGGGCCGAAGTGATTAAGGTCGAAGCGCCCAATGCGGGCGATCCGATTCGCGGTTGGCGCGTGCTGGACAATGGAACCTCACTTTGGTGGCGCAGCTTAGGGCGTAACAAAAAGTCCGTTACCCTGGATTTAAAACAACAGCCCGGCAGAGCGCTGGCTCGAAAATTGATAGACGGGGCGGATGTGGTGATCGAAAACTTCCGCCCGGGGGTGATGGAAAAGTGGGGGCTGGGTCCAGAGGCGTTCAAAGCCAGTAACCCGGACCTGGTGTATGCCCGCATCTCGGGCTATGGGCAGGACGGTCCCTATGCGTCTCGCCCGGGTTTTGCGTCAGTGTGTGAGGGCATTAGCGGCTTTCGCTATGTCAATGGTTTCCCGGATCAGGCGCCGGTGCGTCCGAATCTGAGTATCGGCGATACGATTTCTGGGCTTCATGCGGTACTGGGCATTGTGATGGCGCTGCTGGGCAAAGAGAAAGGCAACAGCTCCGGGCAGGTTGTGGACGTGGCTCTGTATGAGTCCATGTTCAATCTGATGGAGGCAGTGGTGCCGGAGTTTTCCGGTGCCGGCGTGATTCGCGAACCATCGGGAACGACCGTCACCGGCATTGTTCCCACCAACACCTATCGCTGTAAAGGCGGCAAGTACGTGGTGATTGGTGGCAATGGCGATTCCATTTTTCAGCGCCTTATGTCGGCTGTTGGGCGTGAGGATTTAAGTGTCGACCCGCGATTGTCCTCCAATGCCGGCCGGGTTACGCACGAAGCTGAAATTGACGAAGTGCTGGCGCAGTGGTGTATGGCGAGAGAGTTGCCGGACATTCTGGCGATTCTTGAGGCGCAGCGGGTACCAGCTGGGCCGATCTACAACGTGGAAGACATGTTTAATGATCCCCATTTTCAGGCCCGGGGCATGTTTGAGCGGGTTGAGATTGATGGTAAGCCCCTGGATATTCCGGCGATGTTGCCGAAATTGAGTCAAACCCCTGGCTGCACCCAGTGGCCTGGTGGCGACGTGGGAAGCCATAATCAGGAAGTTCTCGAACAGATTCTGGGGTTGTCGGCTTCAGAGCTTGAGCAGCTGGCCACCGCCGGGGTGGTCTCTGACTCATAACGCCTGGGGCGAAAGACGATCAACACGGGCTAAAGATGAAGGGCTCCGTGCTTATGCACTCCCTCTTTAATGGGCTTTCTCAGGGGTGTGGCGAAGCCGCGCCTCTGTTTAAACGAATGTATTAACTTTAGGGTATAATCCTCCACAGACAACAAAACGGACCGTTTGGGTATAGTGGGTGTATGCCACTATGGAACCGGCGGTTCGGTCATAACCAGAGACAAGAAATCAGAGGTGTTTGCAATGAGTCAGCGTGAAGTGGTCGTTTTGAGTGGTGTGCGTACAGCAATTGGTACCTATGGCGGCAGTTTGAAAGATGTTGCGCCAACGGACCTGGCTGGTCAGGTGGTGAAAGAAGCGGTCGCTCGATCTGGCCTGAAGCCAGAGGATATTGGCCACATTACCATGGGTAACGTGACCCACTCTGATCGTCGCGACATGTATATGAGTCGTGTGGCGGGCATCAAAGGGGGTTTACCCGAGTCAACGCCGGCGGTCACCGTGAACCGTTTGTGTGGTTCGGGCTTGCAGGCTGTGATTTCCGCGGCTCAGCTGATCTTGCTGGGAGACGCCGAGGCGGTCGTGGCGGGCGGCGCCGAATCCATGAGCCGTGTACCCTACTGGTTGCCCACCGCTCGTTGGGGGGCGCGTATGGGGGATTCTCAAATGGTGGATGCCATGACTGGCGCGCTCACTTGTCCCATGGAAAATTATCACATGGGCGTCACGGCTGAAAACGTGGCCGAAAAGTGGGGCATCACTCGTGAGCAGCAGGACGAATTGGCTGCCATGAGCCACAACCGCGCCCAGAATGCCATCGAAAACAACTACTTCAAAGAGCAGATTCTGCCGGTAGAATTGAAAACCCGCAAAGGTGTGACTCAATATACGCAGGACGAGCATGTGCGTTTTGACGCGAAAGCCGAAGATATGGGTAAATTGCGTCCGGTGTTTAAGAAAGATGGTTCCGTCACTGCGGGCAACGCTTCGGGTTTGAACGATGCGGCGGCTGCGCTGGTATTGATGGATGCTGAAGCTGCCGCTGCGCGCGGGTTGAAACCTATGGCCAAAATAAAGGGTTATGCCTTTGCCGGGGTTGAGCCTAAGTACATGGGCATCGGACCTGTACCAGCCGTTCGTCAGTTGCTGGAAAAAGCCGGATTGACCGTTGAGGACATTGATACCTGGGAAGTGAACGAAGCGTTTGCGGCTCAGGCGCTGGCCGTTGCCAAAGACCTGGGTTTACCGATGGATAAAGTCAATCCAAACGGTTCCGGTATTTCACTGGGGCATCCGATTGGAGCTACCGGCGCCGTTATCAGCATCAAGGCGCTGTACGAGCTGGAACGCATCGGGGGTAAATACGCGGTGGTGACCATGTGCATTGGCGGTGGCCAGGGCATTGCTGCCTTGTTTGAGCGTTGCGAGTGAAACGGTTTGAACGTTGCGAGTAACAGGGTTTGAGGACTGCAAGTGAAACAGTTTCAGTGTGGTAAGCTAAACCGTCTGAGTGCTGAGAAGAATAATTTACTTGCAGTCGATTGACGAACTGACAAAAAGCCACTCTTATGAGTGGCTTTTTGCTGTCTGCCATGATGGTTTTACACAAAAACAATGACTACCTTGGACATAGGGGATTAACATGAAGCAGCCCAAACTGAGCGATGCCTCGCTGGTTCTTGATGGCGCGGTAGCGACGCTGACTTTCCAGCGTCACGATGTGCGCAACGCCCTGACCGGCACCCATTTGGGGGATGACATTATTTCAGTCGTTGATTGGATCAATGCCAATAAAGCCATTTCGGTATTGGTACTGACTGGCGAAGGCAGTGCTTTTTCGGCAGGGGGCAACGTGAAAGACATGGCCGCCCGCGAAGGCGATTTTAGCGGTGATGTTGAGACCCAGGCAGAGCTGTATCGACAAGGCATTCAGCGCATTCCCCTGGCGATGCAAAAGCTGGAAGTGCCGGTGATTGCGGCGGTTAACGGCGCTGCGATTGGTGCCGGCTTTGATTTGGCCAATATGTGTGACATTCGCCTGGCGTCTACCAAAGCGAAGTTTGGGGAAACCTTCATTAATTTGGGGATTATCCCGGGCGATGGCGGCGCCTGGTTTATGCAACGTCTGATTGGTTATCAGCGCGCGGCAGAGTTAACGTTTACCGGGAGAATTATTTCCGCGGAGGAAGCGCTGGAATACGGGGTGGTGCTCGAGGTGGTAGAGGCCGACAGGTTATTGGCCCGGGCTGGTGAGCTGGCGCAGGAGATGGCCTCCAAGCCGGCCCACGCTGTGCGAATGACCAAGCGCTTGATGAAAATGGCCCAGCGTCAACAATTGCCGGATTTCCTCGATGTGTGTGCAGTATTTCAGGGGATTTGCCACAACAACCCTGAACACCTGGTGGCCGTTGAGAAAATGCTGTCGTCCATGAAATAGCCGTCAGTGGCGCGATTCGCGAACAACTAGAAGTGATGTCTCGGGGAAGTGGGGAGTGATGTCTTGGGGAAGTGGGGAGTGATGTCTCTTAGGAGTGGACCAGCGCCGTTGGCAAAGGAGACCCGATCAACTGCAGCCCTTTCTATAGGCGTCTGCGAGTCTTAACATCATGCCCTTCTGGCAGGGTGGCTCCACAGGGGTCACCAGGATCTGCCAGTGATCAGGACAATCTGGGCTTGGATCTGGTTAGGTTCTGGAGGGGGCGGGGCACTTGAAAGCGTCAGCCTGAAGGCGCACAGACTTTTGCCAAACCCTTTTGGCAAATCGTTGTTGGCGGCGATGAAACATTCAGGCAAACAGAAACTCCCGGAATGAAAAAATAAACCCCGAAAACTATTCACTAGGGCTTTTCTCTTCAAAAAAATTTTTTCGTGAGCGCCGCTGGTCTGCCCAAGGCCATATTAATATCCAGCGCAGGGTTTTGTAGTGCTTGATCAGGGTGGGGTGGGGCTTCCATGTGTTGCCCGGGGGGCTTAGCGTCGGGAGCATCATCGGGATCTGACGCGGTGTGTTTGCGGCGCAAGTGCGCTGTAAGTTAGGTAGCAACTTGTTTATTCACACGGACCACTGGTTTCAGACAAACTGTTTGCGGGTAACAAACTCTGTCTAAAACTTATACCTCAACCGCTGAAGAAAATACCTCAACAAGAAGCTACCTTCTGGCACCATTCACCCGGCAGTGTATGGCATGACTCTGTCGGTGTTGAAACACGACTGATTAATTAACCTACTTACTGTTAATAGCGGTGCTGCTTATAGCGTATAGCGGTACTTTATAGCGGTACTACATTCTCTGCCTGAGGCCCTTTTTGACCATCAGTGACATTGAAGGTGACCTTTTGCCCTTCAGCCAAAGTTTTAAAACCACTGCCTTGGATGGCACTGAAGTGGACAAATACGTCAGGTCCGGATTCCTGTTCGATAAAACCAAATCCTTTAGATTCATTAAACCATTTCACTTGTCCAGTGTGTGTTGTAGACATAACTTAGATCTCAAACTGTTTTAATAGGGCCCCCGAAAGGGATTGAGCGAGGAAAATCAGGCGGGGCATATGACGAGACTGACAAGAAGGTGCCGAATGGCGGTTTGACGAATTCATCATAATTACTGTGCGGCTTTTCATTGACCAACTAATCTTTCTTCTTTCTGATAAACACATTCAAGAGAAATATGACCATTTGTAAAAGTTGCGCAGGCGCGAAACCAGAATCTCTCAACTCCGATCCTAGCAGTAGAATTTAAGGTTGCAAGTATTTCTTGTGCGGTTTTTGGGTATCGATTCAAGAGGTCTGTGGGGTGCGGAAAATGGCTTACGCATAACTGCTTGTTTTCGTTATAATTCTTGTTTCGTTCTCGGAGGTGGTCAGTATGTCGGGTGAAAATTCGAATGGCAGCATAATTTTGGTAGGGATGCCGGGAGCCGGTAAAAGCACACTCGGTGTGATGTTGGCGAAAGCCCTTGCCAAAGACTTTGTGGATACCGATCTGTTGATACAATTGAGATCGCACGCAACCCTGCAGCAAGTGCTGGATGAACAGGGCTACCTGGCGTTGCGCCAGTTGGAAGAAGATACGTTACTGAGTTGTGATTTTGACAATCATATTGTCGCGACAGGTGGCAGTGCCGTGTACAGCGCCAAAGGCATGGATCATCTCAAAACCTATGGGCCGGTGGTCTATCTGGATGTGGCCCTGGACGAACTTCGGCGCCGTATCCACGATTACGATTCAAGGGGCATTGCCAAACGTCCGGGGCAGAGTTTTGAATCTTTGTTTGAGGAGCGACGCCAGCTCTATCGGCAATACGCTGACATTACTGTCAATTGCGCGGGCTTGTCTCAGGAAGACGCCATGGCCGCAGTGATTGAGCAGCTTCCGGCTTCTATGCGCTGATGAAGGTCCTGCAGAGTGTCTTTAGCCTGATTGGGTGTTTGGAGGCTGAAAGGAGCCTTCAGCCGCAGGAAAGGCTCCTTCGGCACAGCGTCATTACTGGCACAAAAGCCTCAGCGCCGGATAGAGTCCAGTGGCAGGGCCGTGGTGTACTTAACCTGCTTCAGGGCAAAGGTGGAGTTGACTGAATCCAGATTGGGCAGGTGTACCAAGGTTTGTTTCAGGAGTTGTTCATAGTGATCAACGCTATTGACGACCACCCGCAGTAAGTAATCTTTATCCCCGGTGGTGGAGTAGCACTCTACCACCTCTTTCACCGCCAATACGGCAGATTCAAACGCATTCAAAGAGCTTTCATCGTGGTTTTTAATGGTTATGTAGGCGTGAACAGTGACGCTGAGGTTGAGCTTGGAGGCCTCCAATAAGGTGACCTTACCCTTGATGAAACCCTCTGCTTCCAGTCGTTTAATTCTCCGCCAACAAGGTGTGTGTGATAACCCCACCAAATCACCGAGCTCATTCATGGAATAGTCGGCGTTTTCCTGCAGGGCTTTGAGGATTTTCATGTCGAAATCATCAAGCTGGTGTCCATCTGACATAATCACATCTCTTTTGATGGCCCAATGCATTGTTAGGGTTGGAATATAATGGGCTATTAAGACATTATAGGTTTCAATTTGAGTCCTTCAATCCAAGCCGCTGTTTTCTTTATAATACGCGCCTAAATTTCGGCAGTTGCCTTGAGGTTATACTATGTTTGAGCAGTTCGAGCCACTCGCTACCGACCCCATACTGGGATTGTCACTGGCCTATCAGCAAGATACCAACCCCCACAAAGTGGATTTAGGCGTAGGTGTTTATAAGGATGAGGCGGGCAACACGCCGGTTCTCCAGAGCGTGACGGCCGCACAGGTGCGATGCCATGCGCAGGAAACCACCAAAGCGTACCAGAGCCCCGCAGGCGATGTGGTGTTCAACACGGAAATTCAAAAATTGATTTTTGGGGCAGACAGCCCACAGCTAGACCGCTTAAAAACCCTGCAAACGCCGGGTGGGTGTGGGGCATTAAGGGTGGCTGCCGAGGTGATTGTGCGGGCAGCGCCGGGTGCAACCATTTGGGTGAGCCGCCCGACCTGGGCCAATCATATTCCTTTGCTGTCCAGTGCCGGCCTGAAAATTAAAGAATACCCCTATTATCAGGCAGACACACAAAGCCTGGATGTCGAGGGCATGCTGGCCTGTCTGGCGCAGGTGCCGGCCGGTGATCTGGTGTTGTTGCACGGATGTTGCCACAACCCCTGTGGCACCGATTTGACCCTGGAGCATTGGCAGGCGATTGCCGATTTGGCCAATAAACAGGGATTTACCCCATTTGTCGACCTGGCGTATCAGGGTTTTGGCGAGGGGTTAAACGACGATGCTCAGGGCTTGCGCTTGCTGGCTGATGCCGTACCCGAAATGCTGGTTGCCAGTTCCTGCTCTAAAAACTTTGGCTTATACCGCGAGCGCGTCGGCGCGCTGTCTGTTGTTGGCAGTACGGTTTCAGCCGCCGCGAACACGTTTGGCCAGATGCAAAGTGTCGCAAGGGGTATCTATTCCATGCCACCTTCCCACGGAGCGGCGCTGGTTGCCACGATCCTGACTGATGCCGAACTTCGCCAGCAATGGGAAGGGGAACTGGCCGGGATGCGAATACGGATCAAACAATTGCGCGAAAACCTGGCGGCGGCTTTGGTGCCCTATGGCGACTTCAGTTTTATTCCTCGCCAGCGTGGCATGTTTTCATTCCTGGGCTTGAATGAAACTCAGGTTGAACGCTTAAAAACCGACTTTAGTGTGTATATGGTGGGCTCCAGCCGCATCAATCTCGCCGGCATTAATCAATCAAACCTGATGTATCTGGCTGAATCGATCGGACAGGTTTTATAAGCGGTTGGTCAGTGTCACGGGCCCTGGGTTTTCAAATCGACAGGACAATATTTACGAGCGCGGAGCATGTGTTCTATGCTGAGTGGGTATTCTCCATCACTGCTGTTTAGGTGTGTTTGATGAGCTATTCGATCCCCAGGGCTGAGCCCGTTTTTGAACTTCAGGTGACGTGCGAACTGCCAACGCCCATTGGTCGCCGCGACGGCGGCAATGCCATGATGATTGCCATCACGGGTGGCGCGATACGCGGGGAGAAACTCAGCGGTGAAGTGATGCCCGGTGGCGCCGATTGGGCGATTATGAAAGACGATGGCCGTGTGGTGGTGGATGCCCGCTACGCCATTAAGACCAGCGATGGCACCATTATCCAGGTCTACAACAGTGGCGTGACGCTGATTGACGGGGACCAACCCGGAGCTGCACCGGTGGTGTTAACGACGCCTCGCTTCATTGCTCCCGAGGGCGAGTACGAGTGGCTGAATTACGGTGTGTTTGTCGGTACGCTCCAGCCCAATCTGGCCGATGGTTCCGTCAATATCGTGATTTATCGGATGCACTTGTAGTTGTAACTGTAACTGTAACCGTAATTACAACTGTAACTGGGGGGCAAAGGCTGCTGCTGACCAGTGATCTTGAGGTTTCGTGGATTTTTCACCCTTGAGCCGGTTTAGCTGCCCACCTGAGGTGCTACCGTACGCGGTACCCATTCCCACCATTCATGCTCACCTTCGGGCGTATCTTTTTTAGTTTTGTAAATATCCCAGGTCACCAGGTAGTCGGGGTTTTTAATGTCCACGCCGCTTTCCGGATTTCGGTAGTGTCCGGGTGGTGCCGTAAACCAGGCGCTGAGCGTGGGCGGCAGGATAAACACTGGCTCCTTTTCACCCGCGGGTGCGGCTTTTCCCTGTAAATTGACGGATATGCCTTCCTCTGCATCGCTGCCGATGACGGTGCCGCAGAGCTGAGATCGTTTCAACAGTTCACCATCCAGGTCGAAATAACTCAGGCCAATGAGGCAGGTTTTATTAAGCAGGTCTGTTAACGTCATGGGCAGGGCACCTGAGGTTGTGAATGGGTATGGAGTATAAAGCGTTAACCGGCCGGGAGTCGGGTCGGTTAACGCAATGATGGTAGGGCAGGTGTTTGGCGTATCAATGCAGGTTGGGGACAACCCCTACCTGTGGCATGTTCGCCAGACCAATATCCCGAGCATGTTCTTCAAAGCCCTTGTTCTTCCAGAAGAAGGCGCCTGGCATGGTGGTGGGGACGACCAGGACGTAGAACAGGGCGCGGCTGACCAGGCAGGTGCCGATCAGTGTCACACTGACCAGACCCCAGCCAGCCAGTGCCAGAGAGTCACTGAATGCATCGCCAAAGACGCCTGACGTCAGCACCAGAGCGGCCAGCAGGTTCACGCTCAACAGGACATTGCGCAGCATGTAGGTTTTGCCGAACGTGGTGCACTGGATGTAGTGAGACGCCGCGCCCTCGTGGCTGGCTTTCGACATGTCGCGATGGTGACCAACCAGGCCAAAGCCTTCCAGGGCAATCCCCAGCGTCACCAGAGCCCCGCAGATCACCAGGGCAGCCTGAATGTCGAAACCGCCAAGCGCCAGCGTGGCAATCACTGCGCCGCCGCCGAGCAAGGAACCCAGCGACAGCAAGTTGCCCACAAAGGAGGTGCTCACCTGATAATGGTTCCAGAATGGGCGGGCCTCAATGCGGTAGCAGCGGGTCATGTAGTAAAGGGCGAACAGGGTGAAAGCAATGCACAAATAGCCAAACACGGTGGCGATGGTGGCTGAGGTTGTCATGGGAATCAGGTCGCCGATGTCGCTGCCGATCACCCCATTGTACAGCGATTGGAACATGTCATTGGCAGGTAAGGAGAACAATATGTGCAACCCCAGGGTACTCATAAAGCCGGCGACACCCAGAATCTCACGTGACATGGGCGAATGGCGCAGGTTGTTGAAGCCCCGATAAAAACGATGAGGCTTGCCCAGGTGCATCGCCGACATGAAATTACCGGCGCCGCCGATCACCAGACAAACGATCAGCAGGGGAACATACATGCTGCTGGCTTTAAATTGACTCAGAACATCAATGTGGAGCTGATCGCCGAGGAAGGTCAGGGCAAAGGCGCCCATTACCGCCTGCATGGCGAGGGTGAACAGGACCAGCGGATTCTCCCGTGAACTCAAACGCCCGACATTCCAGTGCTTGGTTTTGCCTTTTTTCTGGTCCACCATCGGCGTGTAGGAGCCGTCCTCTTCCTTGTGGTATTTGAGCGGCATGGAATCCGTACGTTTCATTTCGTCCGGCATGGTACGTGTCTGCTGGAAACGAATGTTCGGGTGGGTGATTTCTGGTGTCGGGAATCCCGGGATCGACGTTTTCGCCTGTTCGCGGTTCTCCGGTACGTTTTCAATAACGCCGAAGTCCAGTGCGTTACCGACACAGGCAGATACGCAGGAAGGTTTGAGACCCACTTCCAAGCGATCCACGCACATGTTGCATTTGGAAACCTGACCTTTAATGGGGTCGAGCTGTGGGGCGTTGTAAGGACAGACCCAGGTGCAGTAGCCACAGCCAAAGCAGGTCTCGGGATCCTGCAGCACTGCGCCGTATTCGGCGTGTTTGGTGTAGGCGCGGGTCGGGCAACCTTTCAGGCAGACCGGGTTGTCGCAGTGGTTACAGGCCATGGAGATGTTCATGCGCTTGTAGTCGGGGTAGCTGCCGCCTTCTACATAACCCACCGAGCGGAAAGCCAGGTGAGCCGGGTTTTCGTTCTTTTCGCTACAGGCCGCCTCACAGGCGTGACAACCAATACAGTTGTCGGCAGTAAAGAAGAAACCGTGCTGCTTGTTGCGATTGGGGTTGACGCCCACCTCGGGATTGTCATTGATGAACATGGAGCGGTTTGCCGGCAGGCCAGTCAGGTCCACCAGATCGATTTTCTGGCCGTAGCGGTTGGCCTCATCGACTTTTTTATCGCTTAAAAAAGCGTAAGGCTGTTCCTGGGTGCGCACTTCCCAATGGCTTGCTGCGGCAGCGTCTTCGGGCTTGACCACCGGTGTCATGTCACGGGGGTCGAACACCTCAACCACATCAACGGTGTTACTGGTATTTAAAATGCTTTCTTTCAATTGATCGTTCATGTTTTTCCCCGGATTAAAACGCGCGGCGTTCAGCGTTAAGGCGTGCGGCTTCTTGCTGGTCTACCTTCTCAATGCGCGCAGAACACTGCTTGAACGCAGGTTGGCGTGAGTAGGGATCAAGCAGCCCCAGAGTCAGTCGGTTGACGCAGTCGTGGAAATGGAACGGAATAAAGACTGCGTTGCGCGCTACCCGGTGCGTCAATTGCACCATCACTACAGCGTCACCGCGACGGGAGGTCAGGCGCACGTATTGCTGATGCTGAATGCCCAGCTCTTCAGCGGCGTCAGGATTCATTTCCATGTAGGGCGTTGGGCTGTATTTATTGCAGTTGCCGATTTTGCCGGTACGGGTACGGGTGTGAAAATGCTCCACCACACGACCACTGTTAAGCCAGAAAGGGTATTCGTCACAGGGCTGTTCGTTATTGTTCACAAAGTCAACACAGATCAAATTGGCTTTGCCGTTTGGTGTCTGGAACTTGCCGTCGGTGTACAGACGTGGATCACCGCGCAAGCCTTGCTGGCCTTTGCGGCCTTCCTCACTGGCACGGTAGGGCCACTGAATGCCGCGCGCTTGCTCGATCTTGTCGTAGCTCATGCCGGAAATGTCCAGCGTGCGGTCACTGCCTACCGACAGCGTTTTCATTTCTTCGAACGCGCCTTCCGGAGTGTCCGGGAAGTGAATGACATGACCGTTGTCAAAACGTTTGGCCATCTGGTTGAAAATCCAGAAATCCGGTTTGGAGTCGGCGTAAGATGGCAGGGCGTTGCGCACCAGATTCACACGGCGTTCGGTGTTGGTGTGGCAGCCTTCTTTTTCCGCCCACACAGACGCAGGCAAATAAACGTGTGAATACTGGTTGGTTTCAACATCCTCATAACAATCCTGGACCACCAAAAATTCGAGTTTTTCCATGGCCTTGCGGATGCGCGGTGTGTTCGGCATGGAGGTCATGGGGTTGGTGGCAACCAACCACAGGCCTTTGATCTCTCCGGTTTCAATGGCCGGGAAGATGTCAGTTTCGGTCAGACCGCGTTTTTTCGGAAAGAACTCGGGGTCAATTCCCCAGAAGTCAGCAATTTCCTGGCGCTGCTCTGCGTTTTCCAGCACGCGATAACCGGGCAGGCCAGAGCAAGAGGACCATTCCCGGGTTCCCATGGCGTTACATTGTCCGGTGATGGACAGGCTGGTACCGCCGGGGATGCCAATATTGCCGGTGCACAGGTTCAGGTTATTGATGTTGGCGACACCGTCCGAGCCGTGGGTGCTTTGGTTGATGCCCATGGTCCAGATGGACATGGCGGCCCCGGCGTTGGCGTACAGGCGGGCCACAGTGCGAATGCGGTCTTCATCGATGCCGCATTCGTGCTGGGCATGGATGGGATCATAGCGCTTGTCCAGAACCAGGGCTTCCAATTCGCTGAGGTTGTTGGTGTGGGCTTCCAGGTAAGCTCGATCTTCGAGGCCTTCTTTAAAGATCACGTGCAACATGGAGTTGATCAGAACGCAGTCTGTCCCGGGAGTAATGGGCAGGTGAATGTCCGCAAACTGCGCCAGCATGGTGACGCGGGGGTCAACCACAATCAGGGGGAAATTGCGTTTTTCCTTGGCTTCTTTCAGGCGCCAGTAAATGATGGGGTGTTGCTCGGGCAGGTTGGAACCAAACGCCATCAAGCATTCGGTGTGTTCGAAGTCGCCATAGCAGCCCGGGGGGCCGTCGGCACCGAAGGAACGCTTGTAGCCGGACACTGCCGAGGCCATACACAGCGTTGTGTTGCCGTCGTAATTGTTGGTGCCGATGCAGCCGCGAACCAGTTTGCCGAGGGTATAAAATTCTTCGGTTAGCAATTGGCCTGTGGAGACGACGGCGAAGGCGTCACGGCCGTATTTGGTTTGTATTTCCTTGATTTTGTCGGCGGTTTTGTCCATGGCCTGGTCCCAGCTGGCGGGCTGAAAGGCGTGATGGAACTTGTCTCTCATCAGTGGTTGGGTACCGCGACCTGGAGACTCGAACAATTCGTGTTCCAGCAGGCCTTTAATGCACAACTTGCCTCGGTTCACGTCAGCACCGGCATGTCCGCGACTGGTAACCACTTTGCCATCGTCGCCGAGGCCAATTTCAATGGCACAGCCTGTAGAGCAATAGTTACAGGTGCTGTACTTCCACTCGGCAACCTTTTTTTGAGGGATCACAATCGGCTTGCGGTTCTTGCGGCCAAATATCATATCTCTACCTATTCTCTCTCTGCTGGGCGGTTTCAGGCTAAGCGTTCACATTTTCCGTTGTCTGGGGCGGCGTTTAAATTGAACGCCCTCTGTGTCACGGTTTCCGCGTCCCGTGTTGGTGGGACTGAGGCTGTGGAGTTGATTATTAAGCAAGGACCGTACCAATCTCTGATGTAAGGCTGTTTTCAGGCTCTTATGCGCCCACTGCATGTTATTTGCACTGTTGTGGGGCCAAATAATGAGTTTTCTTGAGGGGAATGTTGGTGTCTGGTCAATTGTATTGTCCAGGTGTGCGCTTATATTGTGCTTCGCTGCACCTTTATGGTTCTTTTGGCGGGTTGTTGGGCGGCTGCTGTAGGCGTTACAGCGGGGTCGCCGTGTCGGTATTGAGCTGATTAATGCGCTCACTCTCAAGCATGATGATGGCTTTATGTGAAGCAATGGGTTTGCTGAAATAAAAGCCTTGCGCCTGGTCGCAATGGTTGTCTTTGAGAAAATTCAGCTGTGCGAGGGTTTCGACGCCTTCGGCCACCACGGTAAAGTTCAGTTGCTTGGCGAGGAAGATGATGACGGAAGAAATTTGTTTATCGCTTTCGCTGTCGGGGATGTCCTTGATGAATACCCTGTCGATTTTCAAGGTGTCAACGGGAAGGTTTTTCAAGTAACTCAGTGACGAGTAGCCTGTACCAAAATCATCAATAGCAATGCGAACGCCCATTTGCTTGATCGTGTTGATGACTTCACGACCCTCATTCATATTTTCCATCAGCAGTGTTTCAGTAATTTCCAATTCCAGGCGGTTGGGGTTGATGGGGTATTTTTGGAGGCATTCGTTGAGAAACACCAAAAAGCTGTGTTTGGTAAAGTGAGTGGATGAAATATTGACCGAGATGACAATCTCAGGGTGATGGGGTTCAAGCACCTTCAGCTGACGGAAACTGGCCTCCAGAATCCAGTTGTCCAGTTGACTGATGAAGCCCATGGACTCCATGGCCGGGATAAACTCTGCGGGTGAAATGATACCGCGCTCGGGGTGGTCCCAGCGTACCAGTGATTCAAAGCCTTTGGTCATCCCATCCATATTGACCTTGGGTTGCAGGTACAGGGTGAATTGACTTTGTTCAAGGCCGTGCCTGATTTCACTTTCCAGGTACAGGTTATCGTGAGCTTCGGCAGCCATGTGAGCGTTGAACATCAAGTGGGCGTTGCCGCCCGCTTTTTTCGCTTTGTACATGGCAATTTCAGCGTGTTTGAGAAGATCTTCGGAGGTATTGCCGAGGGTGGCTGTAGAGATGCCGATGCTGCAACTGATGACCAGCGTGGTGCCTTCGACTTTTAGTGGTTTGCGTACCAGCTGAAGTACTTTTTGGCACAGCAGGTGGGCTTGTTCAGGGTGCTTGGCAGAGCGCAATAAAATGGCAAATTCGTCGCCCCCCAGGCGCGCGACCAGCCCCAGTGAATGAACCGAGCTTTTAATGCGGCTGGCCATTTTTTCCAAAACCACATCCCCCAAATGATGGCCGAGAGAATCATTGATGCGTTTAAAATTATCCAGATCCAGCAAAATGACTGCGACGATGTTTTCCCGGGAATTGAGGGCTGGCTGAGCAAGATCGTTTTGCAGCTCATACTGCAGTAGCTGACGATTGGCCAGACCGGTGAGTGGATCAAACAGGGAAAGGCGCTCGACCTCTTGATTGCGACTGTCGACGGTTTTTTCTTGCGTTTCTAACTGGAGCGACAGTCTGTTGAGTGAGTCTTCAATTTCATCAAATTCACCGATCCAGTGATCTTTGCTGAGTCGGGACAATTGATCGCGAAACTGCTGATACTGCTTTTGCCCCAGCAAAGGCAGTAGCTTCGCGTGGTTATTCAGTCGCTGGCTGACCTGGCGGGCAATGAAGTAGATGCAGAGGGCCAGAGTAAGGCTCAGTCCGAAGTAAATACCGCCCACGGCAAGTGGAGACTCCGTGAGTTTCAGAAGAGTGCGGCTGTCTGTTTGATACTGAAACCACAGGATGCTGACGAACACCGCACTGAACAGAACAAAAGCGAATACGGCGACGGTCGAGGGCCAGCGAGGTTTTCCGGTAGCCGGCGTACCGGCCGCGCGCGTGCCGTGTGATCCGGTGGAGCTGTCTGCCTGTAAGTGGTCGAGTTTGTTCATAACATCCCTTGTTTATTCGCGACCGGGTCTCAGCGTACTGAGCGTTATTCAGCGCTTGGTCTCAGTATAGTCAGCCTTCATGGCAACTCAGGTTTCCAGGTGTCGCAGTAGCAAACTGTGTCACATTTTTTGTGGTGGGAATTCGGTAAAAAAATTCAGTGTCATGACGTCAGAACAGCCGTGGCGCGGATGACCATCGTCCTGACAATGATCGATCATGGTTCCAGGCGCTCATCTAATGGTTTAAAACGCTAGTCTAAAGCTGTGCTGGCTGTCGTCGCAATTCCCGTCTTTGGAATAGTGCCATTAACAGGCAGGGGAGAAAAGTCAGAGTGATGATGGTGGAGCAAAAGATTCCCATCAAGACCACGATGCCTACCCCTCGATAGAGTTCTGTACCGGCGCCGGGGATCAACACCAGTGGTGCCAGACCAAAGATGGTGGTCAGGCTGGACATCAATATAGGCCGCAGGCGAATGTCGATGGCCGAAATTACGGCGTCTTTTACCGGTGTGTCAGGATTGACCAGGTTTTTGCGGGTTTGATCCACAATCAAAATCGGATTGTTGACGACAGTACCCAATAAAATTAAAAACCCCAGCATGGTGATCATGTCGAAAGGCTGGTGAATGCCAGTCAGTCCCACCAGAGAAAGCAGGGTTCCTGCGCCGTTGAGCAGGATCAGTCCAACCAGACCGCCGGCCAGCCCAAGGGGGATGGTGGTTAAAATAATCAATGGGTATCCCCAGTGCTGGAATATCGCCACCAGGAGTAAGTAAATAATGACCACCGCGACGATGAAATTGCCAGACAGGGCGTTGCGTGTCGCCTCCAGCTGATCTGCGGCACCGGATATGTCCATGCTGACGGTATTGCTGATCTCACCCTCTGCCTGCATGGTCGGTATGAGTTCATGTTGGACTTTGGCGACGGCGGTTGCCAGTGCCACATCGCGCGGCGGAATGATTCTGAGAGTGACCGTGCGACGACCGTCCACTCTGCGGACGGAGGTGCTGTCGACGGTTTCATTAAGTGTGGCGAGGGCGTTCAGGGGCAGGATAATTCCGGAGGGGGTCATGATGGGTAGCTGGCCAAGTTGATCCAGTTGTTGGTTTTGACCCGCGCTGCTTTGGATAAAGATATCGACTTTATCATCGTTGAGGAAAAATTCGTCGACATAGGCGCCGTCGCTCAGGGCGGCTACGGCATAGCCGAAATCGTCGGAGCTGTACTGATATTCTGCCAGCCGTTCCCAGTTGGGTTTTACCTCGACCAGTGGCTGGTCGAGGCTCAAAGATGAAGGTTCGGATTGAATCTGCGGGTTGTCGAATAATGTTTGCGTACGCTGATAGGCATTTTCAGCGGCGGCATAGAGTTCGTTTAAATCCGAGCCGGAGATGTCCAGGTTGACGGCACGGGTACCGCCATTGTTGCTGGAAATGATCGAGCCTCTTGAGGCAAACGCGCGCATACCGGGATAGCTGCGAAACAGCTTGGTCAGGGAGTCCATCATGGGGTTGATATCTTCTTCGCGTATCGGCTCACTCATTACCCAGATCATGGATGAGGACACGCTTAGACTGTAGTACTTGAGCGCAGGAAACGGTGTTTCCCCCCGTTCAAAGGCCTGCGGGTCTGCATTCACGGTGGCGTCCAGCAGGGTGCGAACTTCTTTGCCTATGCGCGACATTTCGGCCTGGTTGTAGCCCGGCGGGGCAATCATTCGCGAAAACGCTTTGGGCTCTTCGCCCTCCGGCAGGTATTCAGCCGGAGGCATAAACGTCGCGGCAACGCCGAGGGTCAACAATAGCGTGCTGATCAGACAGACCGTGCGTCGCCATGGGGTATCAATAAGCCAGGTAATTCCGTGTAGTATGCGGTTGCGGGAATGAGGTTCATCTGTGTTGGGGGTAAGGTTGGTTGCATTGGTAATGCTGCCAAAGCCCAGACGTGCAGTGGCGGAAGGAACGACCGTCACCGCCACCAGCATGGAAGCCAGGATGGCGGAGGAAATGGCAATGGCGATGTCCGAATAAAGCTGTCCGGCTTCTTCCTGAACGAACAACACCGGGGCAAACACCAGTACCGTTGTGAGGGACGAGGCGAGGACCGCAGGCCATACATCCCGAACCCCCAACAGAGCTGCATCGAAAAGTTTCAGGCCGCGCCGACGGGCCTGTTCGATACTTTCCAGAACGACTATGGTGTTGTCCACCGTCATGCCGATGGCAAAGGCGACACCGGCCAGAGAGATGACGTTAATGGTGCGGTCGAAGGCGAGGAGCCCGACAAAGGCGGCAATGGTGCAGATAGGGATGCTCATAACGCCCACCAGCGTGGCCCGCGCAGAACGCAAAAACAGAAATAAAACCAGCGTGGCCAGCAAGGCACCCAGTGCCAGGTTGGTCCAGACATTTTTGATGGATTCCTGCACGTAGCGGACATCGTCGCCAATCAATTCAATGGTGAGTCCGTTTGCCGCCAGCAAATCTGCTTTCATCGCTTCCACAATGGGCAGCAGGTCGGTTTTAATCTGAATGACGTTGGAGCCGGCCTCCCGGTTGACGGCCAGGCGAATACTGTTTTCTGTGCCCTGATAGGAGACATTGCGCACTTCAAAGTGATCCAGTTTAACGCTGCCGACATCCTTTAAGCGGACGTTGGCATTGCCCTGGCGGGTAAGAATCAGGTTTTCCAGATCCTCTACATCGTCAAAGCGGCCAATGGTGCGCATCAGGTAGCGACGCTTGCCGCTGTCAATATCGCCGGCAGAGGTATCGCGATTGCGCTGCCGCACGGCATCGCGTACATCGCTAAAGGTCAAGCCGCGCTGCGCCAGTTGGGCCGGATCCAGCTGGATTTGTATCTGCCGTTGAGAGCCGCCACGGATCTGCACTTCCGAGATGCCACTCACGCGTTCCATGCGCGGGCGGACATGGTCATCGACAAAGTCGTACATCATGTCCATGTCGATTTTGAACGGGTTACCCGGCAGCGGCATGACGCTGAAATACATGAAGGCGTTTTGTGAAAAGGAACTGCTGAGCAGGCGAGGCTGGTCAACGTTCTCAGGGTACGATGAGACCTGGCTCAGTGCATTGCTGACTTGTATCAGGGCCTCGTTAATGTCTACACCAAATGGAAATTCCATTTCGATGGAGGCTCTGCCGGTCTCGCTCAGCGACGTCATGCGCTGCAGGTTGGGTACGGTGCGCAGGTAGCGCTCTTGCTCAATCAGGATTTCTTTTTCGATGTCCTGTGGGGTGGCTCCGGGCCAGCCGGTGACCACGCTGATGGTGCGGACTTCCAGGTCTGGAATCATTTGAATCGGAATGCGAAAGGCGGCCACCATACCGAGCACGCACATGATCAGGACGAAGACGGTGAGTACAATGCCTTGCCGAATACTGGCTTGAAACATGATTAACCTCTGTGTGGGCTTTTGACCTGCAGTCTGTGACGAGTGTCCGTCATGATCTGCGCCGGCGTTAAGTCAAATGCTGTTATATCAGTGGTGGGTCGCAATAGTGCACGGTTAGCTTGTCATCTGGCCGTTAGCGGTCAGACAGGATGTTGACGGCTTGGCCATGGCGGAGTATTTCGTTCCCCCGAATCACCACCAGGTCACCCGTTTGCAATCCGTCTTTCACCACCACAGAGCCATTACTTTCTTCGCCCAGCTCCAGGCGTCGTCGCTGCGCAATGGTTTTGCCGTCTGCTTCAGTCACAATGAAGACGCTGTAACTGCCATCCGGCCCGCGCAGTAAGGCATCTTTTGGAATCAGCAGAGCGGGTTCATCGCTTTGGGTAAATTGGAATTCCGCGGTGGCCGATGTCCCCGGCAGCAATTGCATTTCGGTGTTGTCCATCATAACGCGGACCTGAAAGGTGCGCGTACCGGAATTGCTGACGGGGACAATGGCACCGATACGACCTGTAACCATCAGGTTGGGGTGAGTATCGGGCTTGACGTTGACCCTGGTTTGGGGGGTGATGCGATTAAAGCGCACTTGTGGAACCTGAACATCCAGATAGACGGTGTCGATGGAGACTAATTGCAGAACCGCTGTCCCCGGTGTTACCCACTCGCCGGTTTCAGTGAACTTTTGACTGATGACGCCGCTGAAGGGCGCTTTCAGTGCATGCCAATTTACCCTGACCGCTTGGGCCTGTTGTTCCGCTTTGGCGGCATCCAGTAACGCGCTGGACGTCGCCAGGGCCGCCTGGCGTAACGTCAGTTCATTCATGGGCAGATGGTTGGTTTTGGTGAGGCGCTCAGCTTCTTTCACCAGCCGGGCTTTTTCTTCGTAATCTGCTTGTGCCGCTGCGGTCGTCGCTTTGGCTTGCTGCAGGCGGTGTTGCTCAATCGTGGGATCCAGCGTTAGCAGTATGTCCCCGGTCTGGACCTGATCGCCCACATCGACGTTCATGCCTGAGACCAGTCCGCCCACTCGAGTGGACAAGCTGGCGGTTTGTGCGGCGTTGAGGTTGCCGGTCAGACGGAGTTCGTAAGTGGGGATTGCGAGTTTGGGGGGCACGACTGCAACGGGCAGTGCGTTCTGGGCTGGACTGGGAAGTGCCACTGTGAGCAGCAGGAAAAGCAACCGCCGCACCGCACGCATCCGACGGCCACGGGCCAATGTCGAAAAATCAGGGCAAGTGTGCGTGGTGGCGCTGTCCAACTTGCAGGCCGTTGGCGATAGCCTCTGTTGCGTTGTCAAAAAAAAGAGAGGGCTGGGCAATCGAAATTGCATGTGATTCCTTTCCTGGCTCATTGTTGCGCTCATGACCATGAGTTCGTCATTGAGCGTAGATAGTAACTTACTGGCCACTGATATTACATCATGCGGCGGGTTAGCGAGAGGCTGCGCTTGATCGGATTGATTAACCCCTGGCCCAGAACGCCGGTTGAGCCAGGTTAAGGGCAGCTGTCGCCGGGGTGAATGGGCTTAATTGTACCGGCGGGTTAGTGAATGATGGCGGCGCACCGTGCACGCCATCAGATTCGCATTTTATTGGGGCCGATGGCATTCAGGGCAGGCCTCAACCAGGTGTCGGCCTCAACGTTGATGCAGTTCAAGCCATTGGCCTCAAACGTGTGGGTTCGTTCAGGCTAGTACTCCCGGTACTCAATTTCTACGATATCGTATCGCTGTTCGCCATCCGGCAATCGCAACAGGATCTCATCGTCCAGTCGCTTGCCCAGCAGTTGTCGCGCCAAGGGTGAATCCATACTGAGTTTGCCCGCTTTCACATTGAATTCATCTGGTCCTACGATCTGGTAGGTGGTTTCGTTGCCGTCGTCGTCCGCCAGGGTGACGTAAGCACCGAAAAACACCTTGTCACGGTCGTCGGGAATTCGGTCAACCACGGTCAGTTCGTCGAGCCGCTTGGTGAGAAAGCGTACCCGGCTGTCGATTTCACGCAGACGGCGTTTGCCATAAATGTAATCACCGTTTTCAGAGCGATCGCCGTTCTTGGCGGCTTCATGAACCACGTCGGTGACCTGCGGTCGTTCCACTTTCCACAGATGCGTCAGTTCTTCCTGTAGCCGTTGGGCCCCCTTGGGGGTGATGTAGGCTGAGCCTCGCCCGCGGGGTGGTCGCCAGCGTCCCATCACTGTTCCCCCGCGGTGGTGTCGGAGGGCAGGTTTTTCACCTCCACCGGCTGGATGCTGTCGGGGACCTGAAAGCCAAAAACCTGGCCGTAAAAGCTCCACTCGGCTTCCAGGCAGCGTTCAATGCTGCTGGCCCTGCGAAAACCGTGACCCTCACCGCTAAAGGGGACGTAGGCGACGGGAACCTGCTTTTCATCCAGTGCCCTGACCATGGCTTCTGCTTGATTGGGGGGCACCACCTTATCGTCCAGGCCCTGAAAAAAAATCACCGGACAATTGAGTTGCTGGGCGTGATGAATGGGAGAGCGCTGGCGGTAGAGGGCTTGTTGTTGCGGGTATGCACCGACGAGCGTGTCCAGGTATCGGGATTCAAACTTGTGAGTGTCGGTGGCCAGGGTTTCCAGGTCGCCAATGCCATACAGGCTGGCTCCGGCGTTGAAGGTGTCACTGAACGTCAGTGCGGCCAGTACGGTATAGCCGCCCGCGCTGCTGCCTTTGATGGCAATCTGTTCGGGATTTGCCAGGCCCTGTGAGACCAGATAATGGGCGGCGGCGCAGACATCTTCTACGTCGTGTACTCCCCAGGCGCCGTTGAGTTGCTCGCGATATTCACGTCCGTAGCCGGTACTGCCGCGATAGTTCACATCGATCACCGCAAAACCTCGGCTGGTCCAATATTGGATTTTAAGATTGAGGCCGGTTTCGGTTGCGCCGGTCGGACCGCCATGACAAAGCACGATCAGAGGTGGGGCCGTGTTTTCCGGGGCGATGGCTGCAGGGTTGCAGGGCGGGTAATAAAAGGCGTGGGCCACCGTGCTGCCGGAGTCGCCGCCGGCATTATTCTGGTGGGTATTGTCCCGATTGTCCTGATTGTCCTGATTGTCCTGATTGGCCTCGTGGCCGGTGACAAAGGTAATGGCCTGAGGTTGGCTGATAAGAGCTTTGTCGAGGTTGGTGGTGCTGGATTGCGCCAACCGTTGTATGGAGTCAACCAGTGTGCCCGACAGGTGTACCAGTTGACTGGCCTGGTTGGGGTTGGCGGCCAAAAATACGCTGCGTTGGTTCAGGCTTTGAATTTGACTGAGGTCGGTAAAGTCGGTGGCCAATGGCTGGCAGGTGTATTGATAGGTATCGATGTAAGCCAGTTGCCACTGTCCTGAGTGGGTAAAGCAGGCGAGGATTTCATGGCCGCTGAGAAAGCTGTATGTCGACATGCCAAAGACCCACTGCGGGGTGGCAAATTCGGCTTCAAGCTGGGTAATGGCGGTCAGTCCTTCTTCATCCAGTCGATACAGGTTCCACCAGTTGCTGCGGTCGGATACCAGAAACAATTGACCCGCAGGGCTCCATTGCGGCTGGAACACGGATTCGCCGTTACCGCCGGCAATCAGCATGGGGTTGTCGGGCAGACCGTCGCTGTCCAGTGGACTTAACCAGCATTCGGAGGAATCCCAGGGCATGCAGGGATGGTCCCAACAGAGCCAGCTGAGGTGAGCCCCGTCGGGGGATAGCCGTGGGTTGGAAAAAAAGTCGTGGCCACTCACCAGGACCGTCACCTGATCGTTTGTGGCCGCGGGGGTGTCGCTGAGCGCAATCGCCACCAGCTCGTTGACTTCTTCCTGGCCGGCCTGACGGTGATCTTCTCGCACACAGATCAGGCGCTTGCGGTGGGGGTCAAGACAAAAATCGGCATAGCGAAACGGCCCTTCGGGAGTAAGGGGCGTCGATTCGGTTTCGCTCCAGTGGTAGACCCTTTGATCGGCGGCATTGACGTAAAATACACCTTGCCCGGTGGCTAAATAGCTGGCGCCGCCATATTCGTGTGCCTGGCTGCGTACGCTCACCTCTTGGGGCAGGACCTCCTCGGCTTCGGTTTTGTTTCCTGAGACCTCGTAAGCTTGAAACATGAGCACATTGCGGCCTTGTTCCTGCGGCCGGGATTCCAGCCAAAAGCTGCCGCTGTCGCTAATCTGGGGCTCGCTCAAGCGTACGTTTTGCCGGGTGAGCAGATCGCTGGTGATGGGGGAGGGCCAGCTGCCATAAGGGAGCGTTTGGGTGTCGCTGCTGCGGTTGCTCATAGGGTCGATATCACCATTAGTTATCCTTCAATGGGAGCATTGTATTTCAGCTGATAGAATGGGGACAATGTATCAGGCCAACGATTCCCGGTGAACTGCGCCGTAGCACTTTCCCGCTCAACCAATCGCAGTTTTGGTGCAGTCAGCGGCTGTGCCATAAATCATCGATCGGGTCAGCATCGACCTGGGCAGAATCAAAGTAGTTGATAAGTCGTTAAATTGCTGTGGTCTGAAGTAATGAAGTCCAAATTCATGTCGCAACAGTCGACGGGATACCTTCAGTGAAACAATAGAGTAAGCGTGAATGCCAGACATGCCAGCCGTCCTTGAAATATTGCACCAATTCGTACGAGAGAATCCGTCGGTGAAGCGCTGGTGGGTAGCCTACAGTGGTGGGCTGGACTCGTCGGTATTGCTGCGGGCACTGGTGGAAGCTGAGCGGTCGCGTCCTGTGCTGGCATTGCACGTCAATCATGGCTTGTCGGCGCAAGCCGATGCCTGGCAAGAGCACTGCCAAAGGGAGTGTGACGCCCTGGGGGTGGCGCTGACGGCTGAAACCGTCAGGGTTGAAGTGCAGGGGCGAGGCCTGGAAGACGCGGCCAGACAAGCCCGCTACCAGGTGTTTGAGCAGTATCTGCAGCCGGGTGACGGGCTGTTGCTGGGACACCATCAGGATGATCAGGCAGAAACCGTGTTGTTGCGTTTGCTGCGCGGCAGCGGCCCCAAAGGCCTGGCGGGTATGGCCAGCGAACGGGTTGTTGGCGCGGGCAGGTTGTACCGTCCTTTGTTGGGGTTGAATCGTGAAGCGCTGGAACAGCAGGCCCGGCAGTGGTGTTTGTCCTGGGTTGATGATGACAGCAACCGTTCGCTGGGATTTGACCGCAACTATGTGCGCCATGCGGTGATGCCCGCCATTCAGCAGCGCTGGCCGGACGTGGCCGAGCGCTGGCGGCAGAGCAGTGAGGTCTGTCGTCAGTCGCATGAGCTGATTGAAGAAATCGCTGCAGAGGATTGGCAGAAAGCCGGGTGGCAGGCAGAGCGGCTGGGCAGCAGTCTGGATTTGTCGGTGTTGCAGGGGTTGTCTGAATTTCGCCGGGGCAACGTCATCCGCTATTGGCTGCAGCAACAGGGGCGGGACTTGCCGGAGCGGGTCCATTTACAGCAAGTAGAAGCTCAACTGGTGTGGGGACGAGAAGACAGTGAGGCCGAAGTGCTGTGGGGGCGCAGTCGCCTGAGGCGCTTTCGGCAACGCCTGTACCTGTTGCCGCCACAGCTGATCACTGCCCAGCCGGCCGTTGCTGAGTGCTGGGATGGCTTGACCCCTTTGGTGTGGGGGCATTGGCAGCTGCGCCTTGAGCCGCAAGCCGAAGGAGGATTCCGCCGTCCGACGCAAGGCTTTCAGGTGGTGAGCCGCCAGGGGGGGGAGCGCTGCCAGCCGTTCTGGCGCAACAAGTCCCAGACACTGAAAAAACTCTTGCAGGAGGCGAGCCTTGAGCCGTGGCTCCGTGCGCAACTGCCGATTCTGCGAGTGGATGGAGAAATTGCGGTGGTGGGCGATCTGTGGTTTTGTCGTGGCTGGGAGGCATCCGCCACGGCAGCAGGGGGGGCAGAGCCCGGTTACCGCCTTTGCTGGCAGGCGCTTGGCGACCGCTGAAGGCTTCTGCAGGCCGATGTCCCGCGACTGCTTTCGGCATGTCGGGTGCGGCAATTCTCGAAATGTTTGCCTAAACTTCTTCGATTGATCGTTTTAGGCCCCGATTTCCCCTTGAGACTCGCCTATTTCCGATTGAGACAAGGGGGGCTTTCCGGTAGACTGGCGTCCCATCTTCAGGGCTTGCTGTAACACTTGATATGACTGTTTTTTACGACTGTGGTTGTGACCGTTATTTCAACATGGTTTACACAACGACTTCAGCGCGGCCTACCCCAATTTTGATCGTTAATTCAGCAAGGTTCTTATGACGCGATATATCTTCGTTACTGGTGGTGTTGTTTCTTCTTTGGGCAAGGGCATCGCTTCCGCATCCCTGGGTGCCATTCTGGAATCCCGGGGCCTGAAAGTCACGGTTCTAAAGCTTGATCCCTATATCAACGTCGACCCCGGTACCATGAGCCCATTTCAGCATGGCGAAGTCTATGTGACCGAAGACGGTGCTGAAACCGACCTGGATCTGGGCCATTACGAGCGTTTTATCCGCACGAAAATGAGTCGCCGCAACAATTTTACCACCGGTCGGGTTTATGAAACCGTGTTGCGCAAAGAGCGCCGCGGCGATTATCTGGGGGGAACCGTGCAGGTGATTCCGCACATCACCGATGAAATCAAGCGCCGCGTACTGGAAGGCGGTCGGGATGCGGACATCGCGCTGGTTGAAATCGGCGGCACCGTGGGTGACATTGAATCCCAGCCATTCCTCGAAGCGGCCCGTCAGTTGAAGGTTGAGCTGGGGCGCGAGCGCGCGCAGTGGATTCACCTGACGCTGGTGCCTTACATCGCGACGGCGGGAGAAACCAAAACCAAGCCGACTCAGCACTCGGTGAAAGAATTGCGTTCTATCGGGGTACAGCCGGAAATTCTGCTGTGCCGCTCCGAGCGGGAAGTGGATGAAGACTCCCGTCGTAAAATTGCGCTGTTCACCAACGTGGCAGAGCGCGCCGTGGTGCCGTTACCGGATGCCAAAACCATCTATTCCATTCCCCAAATGCTGAAAGATTACAAGCTGGATGAGATCGTTCTGGAAAACTTCGGCCTGGAGGCGCCAGACGCCGATCTGTCCGAGTGGGACCGGGTGGTGGATGGCAAGCTGAACCCAGAGCATGAAGTCACTGTGGCCATGGTCGGCAAGTACATGGAGCTGCTGGACGCCTACAAATCTCTGAACGAATCCCTCATTCATGCCGGTATTCACACTCGCACCAAAGTGAATGTGAAATACATTAATGCGGAAGATGTCGAAACTCAGGGCATTTCCCTGATCGAAGGCGTTGATGCCATTCTGGTTCCCGGCGGTTTTGGCGAGCGCGGCCTCGAAGGCAAGCTGCAAGCGGTTCAGTACGCCCGCGAAAATAAGATTCCGTACCTGGGCATTTGCCTGGGGATGCAGTCTGTGGTGATTGAATTTGCCCGTAACGTGCTGGGTCTGAAAGACGCCAACAGCACGGAATTCGACAAGGACACCAAGAACCCGGTGATTGGTTTGATCACCGAGTGGATTACCTCCGACGGCGATGTAGAAAAACGTGATGAAGCTTCGGATCTCGGCGGCACCATGCGTTTGGGTGGTCAGGAGTGTCGTTTGGTGCCCGGCAGTAAGGCCCGCGACATCTACGAAGCGGATGTCATCATGGAGCGCCACCGTCACCGTTTCGAAGTGAACAACAACTATGTGGATCAGTTGCAAAAAGCCGGTTTGAAGATCGGTGGCTGGTCTGCCGATGATAACCTGGTAGAAATGGTCGAAATTGTTGATCACCCCTGGTTTGTGGCGTGTCAGTTCCACCCGGAATTCACCTCAACGCCGCGTGACGGACACAAGTTGTTCACCAGCTATATCCAGGCAGCACTGGATAACAAGAAGTCATAAGGGCGGAATAAAAGTGGAAACGATGACAAACAGAACCATTACCGTTCAGGGCCTGGACGTTGCCAATGACAAACCGTTTACGCTGTTTGGCGGTATGAACGTGCTGGAGTCACGGGACATGGCCATGCAGGTGGCCGAGCACTATGTCAAGGTGACCGAAAAGCTGGGTATCCCTTACATCTTTAAAGCCTCTTTCGACAAGGCCAACCGCTCGTCCGTTCACTCCTATCGCGGCCCCGGTATGGAAGAAGGGTTGAAGATTTTTGCCGAAATCAAGCAGACCTTCAATGTGCCGGTGATTACCGATGTGCACGAGATCTACCAGTGCCAACCCGTGGCAGAGGTTTGCGATGTGATTCAACTGCCCGCGTTTTTGGCGCGCCAGACCGATCTGGTCGAGGCGATGGCCAAAACCGGTGCCGTGATTAATGTCAAAAAACCCCAGTTTCTGAGCCCCGGTCAGATGAAAAACATCGTTGAGAAGTTTGCCGAATGCGGCAACGAGCAAGTGATGTTGTGTGAGCGTGGCAGCAGTTTTGGTTACGACAACCTGGTGGTGGATATGCTGGGTTTTCGCACCATGAAAGAAGTGAGTAACGGCGCCCCTCTGATCTTTGATGTGACCCACGCCTTGCAGTGCCGTGACCCGATGGGCGCCGCTTCCGGTGGTCGTCGTCATCAGGTGGCCGAACTGGGCCGGGCGGGTCTGGCCACGGGCCTGGCGGGCTTGTTCCTGGAGGCGCACCCCAATCCGGATCAGGCCAGGTGCGATGGCCCCAGTGCCTTGCCGCTGGACAAGCTGGAGCCGTTTCTGGCGGAGATGAAAGCCGTGGATGATGTCATCAAGAATCTGCCGGCTTTGGATATTCGCTAACAGCGCATTTACCCAAAGAACTTTGTGGGGCGGCACACGTCATTGCGAGGCACGAAGCAATCTCATGCAGATTGCTACAAGGCCAGGAGATTGCCGCGTCGCGTTGCTCCTCGCAAGGGCGGGTTGTTAAGTGTTAACCGAAGAGTTTAAAAGAATTTAATACAACGAGAAGCGATTCGAGGGAAAGGGTGGCAGTTCCTGTCTTTCGTTAAGCGTCTCACCATTATACAAACGGAGAGTTTGCTGAAATGAGTAAGATTGTTGATGTAAAAGCCTACGAGGTGCTCGATTCTCGTGGTAACCCAACCGTCAATGCTGATGTGATTCTGGAGTCAGGTGTGGTTGGTTCAGCTTGTGCACCTTCTGGAGCATCAACCGGTTCTCGCGAAGCCCTGGAATTGCGTGATGGCGATAAGGGTCGTTACCTGGGCAAAGGGGTTTTGAAGGCCGTTGCCAACGTAAACACCTCGATCAAAGACTTGCTGGTGGGTATGGATGCTGCGGATCAGCGCGCGCTGGATCAGGTGATGATCGACGCCGACGGCACCGAGAACAAAGCAAACTTCGGCGCTAACGCCATTCTGGCTGTGTCTCTGGCTGCAGCCAAAGCCGCTGCCGCCGACAAGAACATTCCTCTGTATCAGCACATTGCCGACATCAATGGTACTCCCGGTCAGTACTCCATGCCGGTTCCCATGATGAACATCATCAATGGTGGTGAGCACGCCGACAATAACGTCGACATCCAGGAGTTTATGGTGCAGCCCGTCGGTGCCAAGACTTTCTCTGAAGCCCTGCAAGCCGGTGCTGAAATCTTCCACTCGCTGAAAAAAGTGTTGAGCAGCAAAGGCCTCAACACCGCCGTCGGTGATGAAGGTGGTTTTGCTCCGGATCTGGCTTCCAATGCAGATGCTCTGGCTGTTATTAAAGAAGCCATTGAAAACGCCGGTTACAAGCTGGGTGACAACATCACTCTGGCCCTGGATTGTGCGGCCTCCGAATTTTACAAAGACGGTCAGTACGACCTGGCGGGTGAGGGCAAGGTATACAGCTCTGAAGGCTTCAGCGATTTTCTGGCTGAACTGTGCGAGCAGTACCCGATCATTTCCATTGAAGATGGTCTGGACGAATCCGATTGGGACGGCTGGAAATACCAGACTGAAAAGCTGGGTGACAAAATCCAGTTGGTGGGTGATGACCTGTTCGTGACCAACACCAAGATTCTCAAGCAAGGTATTGAGAAGGGTGTGGCCAACTCCATTCTGATTAAGTTCAACCAGATTGGCAGCCTGTCTGAAACTCTGGACGCCATCAAAATGGCCAAAGATGCAGGTTACACCGTGGTGATTTCACACCGTTCCGGCGAAACTGAAGATACCACCATTGCTGATCTGGCGGTGGCAACGGCGGCGGGTCAAATCAAAACCGGTTCCCTGTGTCGCTCTGACCGCGTCTCCAAGTACAACCGCCTGCTGCGTATTGAAGCGGAACTGGGTGCAGAAAAAGCCCCGTACCGCGGTATTGCAGAATTTAAAAAGGTTTGATGATGATCGGCTTCGGCTGCAATCACAGGTGACAAAACAGGCCGGTTTTTCCGGCCTGTTTTGTTTTGACCGCTGGAGTTACACTGACGGCCAGTTTTGGATGTATGATTGTGGCCACGGTGTTCGTCTCTGATGATTGTGGTATCGTAGCGTTTACGTCTTTTAACGTGTGTCTGTCTCTCGTATGAAATGGCTCATCCCAATATTGCTGATTCTCCTGGCTGGCCTCCAATACCGTTTGTGGGTAGGTGAAGGCAGTCTGGCCGACGTTGTACGCCTGAATGAGGAAATTCAGACGCAGGCAGTGGAGAATGAGAAACTGCGTGAGCGCAATCGTATTCTGGCGGCCGAGGTGGGTGGGTTAAAATCCGGTTTGGATGCAGTGGAAGAGCGCGCGCGTGAAGACCTGGGAATGATCAAGCCTGGCGAAACCTTTTTCATGGTCGTCGAGCCCGCGTCAAAATAGATGGACGCTCCTAAGCGACTGGCTCGCCGGGTCCGCGTGGCTGGCAGCCGCTCTGCATTTGCACCGCCACCCTTAATTACGCACAGGTAAAACACCCTCAGTATGTCTCACTTTCAATCCTCAGAAGGTTATTGGGTCATCGTTCCTGCCGCTGGTGTAGGTTCACGTATGGGGGCCGATAAGCCCAAGCAATATCTCACCCTGAACCATAAAACCATCCTTGAACACACGCTGGAACGCCTGCTTCAATTGCCCGCACTGAATGGCATTGTGGTGGTGGTGCATCCTCTGGATGCCTATTGGTCTGAACTGCCGATTTTTGAAAATCCCAAAATCAAGGTGATCGAAGGGGGCCAGGAGCGTTGTGATTCGGTCTTGAACGGTCTGGACACGCTGGATGAACACTTGCAACCCTTGGACTGGGTCATGGTACACGACGCCGCGCGGCCTTGCTTCGAGCTGAGTGACGTGGAGGAATTGATCGAAAAGCTCGATGAGCATTTGGTCGGTGGCATTCTCGGGGTGCCGGTCAGCGATACCGTCAAGCGGCTGAATGATAATTACGGCATTGAAGAAACCGTCGATCGCCGGGTGTTGTGGTTGGCGCAGACTCCGCAGATGTTTCGCTACGGTGTACTGGCAAAATCTTTGCGTGAAGCCTTGCAGCAGGGTATCCCCATCACGGATGAAGCCTCTGCACTGGAAGCTGCGGGCTATGTGCCCCTGATGGTGGAAGGTCGTCGGGACAACATCAAGGTAACCCGCCCGGAAGACATCCCCATGGCGGAGCTGATTCTTCGTTTGCAGGAGAGGTGACTCTTCGTTTGCAGAAGAGCTGATTCTTCGCTTGCAGGCGCTGACTCTGGGTCTGAACGTGATTGGGCTGAGAGGCACGAGGGTTTCATTCCCCAGTAATTGAAATAATCATTGAGCAGCGAGCAGCGAGCAGCGAGCAGCGAGCAGCGAGCTCAATTAACGGAGACAGTATGAGAATTGGTCACGGTTACGATGTTCACGCGTTTGGTGACGGTGAAAAAATTGTCATTGGCGGAGTGGTCATCCCCCACGTGCGTGGCCTCGTCGCGCACTCGGATGGCGATGTACTCCTGCACGCACTCTGCGATGCGTTGTTGGGCGCGGTGGCTTTAGGGGATATAGGCAAGCATTTTCCCGATACCGACGCCAGCTACAAAAATGCGGACAGTCGCGCGCTGCTCAGAATGGTCTTCGCCAAGGTAAAAGCCAAAGGCTATGCCCTGAGCAATGCCGACATGACCGTTGTCGCCCAGGCTCCCAAAATGGCGCCGTATATCGACGCGATGGTTCACGCCATTGCCCAGGATCTGGAGGCCTGTAGCGATCAGATCAACGTCAAAGCCACGACGACGGAAAAGCTGGGCTTTACCGGGCGCCAAGAGGGCATTGCGGCTCACGCTGTGGTCCTGTTGCAGCCTGTTGTCGCTTAATTCCTTTATTTAATCGTCTGTTGTGCCCGCTGAGGGAAAATTTCGTCGCATAATATTAGAAAAATCTAATTTAATTGTTTATAAATTAGTGGAATCTAATATAATGGCCTGGTGAAATTAGCAGGTGATGTATGACTACCTTTCAAGCGCATGCTCAGGACGATTTACAGCAGCAGTTAATCAAGTTACAGCAGCACGCTGATGAAGCTGCGGCTTTGATGCAGCAATTTGCCAACACCAACCGGTTGATGATTGTGTGTACCTTGATGAATGACGAGCTGTCGGTTGGTGAATTGAATGAGCGAATCCCCTTAAGCCAATCGTCTTTGTCACAACATTTGGCTGGCTTGCGTAAAGCCGGGCTAGTGTCAGCGCGCCGTGAAGGCTTGTCGGTTTTTTATCGGTTGCAAGGTGATCATGCCATCAAAGTGGTGTCGTTATTAAAAGAGTTATTTTGTCATGGTGACAATAATGTACAGGAGTGTTTATGAGTTACAAAACTCAAACCGCTGAGATGTTTGCTCAGCAATTAAAGGGCGGCGATGTTGCCCTGTGTATTGATGTGCGTACCGAAGCAGAATTTGCCGGTGCCCGTTGCTTGAACAGTATTAATATACCGCTGCAGGAGATTGACCCCGGTAAGGTAGAGGCTCAGTTAAAGCGTTTGAATCTGCCGGAAGACGCTACTGTACATTTGATTTGTCAGGCGGGCAAACGCAGTATCATGGCGGCCGAAAAAGTCACCTTGGGACTGGCCAATCCTGTATGCGTAGTGTCGGGGGGCGTTCAAGGGCTGTCGGTTGATGTCATTCAGCAGGGCGAAGGAGGGATTATTCCTTTGGAGCGACAGGTGCTGATCGCTGCCGGAAGTTTGAGTTTGTTGGGTGTGCTGTTGGGTTTTACAGTAGGGTCATGGGGCTTTTTTGTTCCCGCCTTGGTGGGGGCGGGATTGGTGTTTGCCGGCTTGACGGACACCTGTTTCATGGGGATGTTGTTGGCGCGTATGCCCTGGAACAAAAAGACCGCCTAGCTTGATGCGTGTCATGGGGTCGGTTTTGGAGGGCTGCCGGTAGCCTGTGGGGGTAGGTTATCGGTTTTAGGAGCCGGAATATATTCTGTTTCTGTTTCTGTTTCTGTTTCTACTTCTGGGGAATGGCCTCGATACCATATTGGAGAGCTCCAGGCCCTTTCCTGTATGGTCGGCGGAACGTCTTTGCGCAGCTCTTTACCCAGTTGGACAGCCTGTATGGTTGTCCAGCGTGGGGTGGGAATCTCCAGCAGCCGGACGTAATAAAAAGCGGATTGCGTGGCGTCAAACTCGGGATCCTGCCAGTTCGCTGTTAATTTCGAGTCCCCAATAGAATTGGTGTAGGCCGCAGTTTTCAGGTCGACGGTGTTGCCAATCGATGTTACCTGGTTCGGCTGGCTGGGACGGTTGTCCGCAAGGGCCACGTTGTAGATTTTCTCATGGGTTTCTCCATCACTGTCTATCCAGCCTTTTATGACTTGTAGGCGATCTAAATTAGCGCCCTCCGGGTCTTTTTCTGCAGTGATTAATAAACGCAGCTCGGGAGGGGCGTCGTCACCTCCCCCGATTTCTTCCCGGGGCAGGGTGCCACCCATCGGGACTCCGTGATCGTAGCCGATTTGGCTCCACTGCTGTTCCGCCAAATCGGCAGTGAAGTGAAAGCCGCCAAACACTCTCAGGCGCATACGGGGTCCAGACGTGGCGTATACTTCTCTTCTTTTCAGTGCGTCAAATAAGGCTGCACGGGTGTTCTTTTCTGCCCAGATTGCCGTCATGCCACCGGTGCCGAACTTGGCGAGAGCCCGGAGTACCCTGGAAGTGGGAAACAGGCGCTGCTCTGGTGTGGCGTCCAGCAAGCCCAGCTTGCCGAAATAGTCATCTTCCTGATACGGCCCGGCTGTTCCATTGTGATTATCCGAAGAGCCGATAAAGCCAAATTCAAAAGGGTTTGCGCCCGTCTCCTTTTCAATTTTTAATCCCGCCTTCAGTGCCGGGCGGATATAGCTGCCGTTGATTCTACCAAGCAGGTAAGGCCGCTCTTCGCTAACATCGCCGCTCAGGTAGCGGTAGGTTTCAAAGTTGGCAAATGCATCTTCTTCGGACTGGGCAGGGTGGATCATGGACTGCCCTTTGCTCTGAATCACTTCGTTGATGGGTTCATTGCGTCTGCGCATTTCACTGTACTGCTGGGACAGGGTCTTACCGTAAGAGTTCTTCACGCTGTACATGCTGCCGTGACTTAAATTGCCGCTGTGAGGGATGGCTAATACGTCCTGGCCCTTCTGGCGAAGTGCATCCATCCACTGCCACAGTCTTTCAGGTTTATTGGAATCAAAGGCGGTAAAGGGCAGCAGAGGGACATTATCACCTCGAAAAATAACGTTGCGATGCAAGCTGCGCCTAAAGGGGAGTGGGCTAATGGGGATGTTGGCTGTCCATTCGTACCCGATTAACGCGGTGAACTTGCCTGGGTCGTTATACTTGTTGGCCACGTCAACGACGTCTTTCCAGATTGCAGCGCGAAGTTTTCTATTTTCAAGTTCCGGGAACGGGGTGTTCTCAGCGGTGGAGCGCTCAAGTTCGATATAGACCGCTGTCGGGTCGGAAGCAAAACGTTTTGCTAAAAGCGTCTTATTCAGGGGGCTGTTGGGTTTTTTGAGTTCTTTTACCATGCCCAGGTATTCTGCGTGGTCGGTGACCGCCAGGAAGTCCAGCGGGCGGTGTATTTGTAGTGGGGTGCCGGAAGCGTGTGCAATGGCTTGACCAAGTGCGTACCGGTAAGCCTCTTCGGGTGTTGCTGTGACATGAAAAGCGGAAGCATCAAAGGACCAGGCGGTGTGCAGGTGTAAGTCTCCGAAGAATACCTGTCGCGTTGGTGGGTCAGCGTTTGCAAGCAAGTTGTGAGCTAATGCCATGATGGCAGCTGTGTTCAGCAAGATTTTTTTTGTGAGTTGTATTAAAAATCTTTGTGGCATTGTCTCTTGAGGTCTCTGTGGCTGCTCCGTTCTTTATTCCTTCGCTGTTCCGTTTTTTTGTGCGTGCTCTGGGGTTGAGATGACAGGGGCGCGGGTGTGTTCTTCGTTTTCTGTGGCAAAGTGGGTGGTTCTTTTGTGATGGCCAAATAAAACACATGGTGATGGCCAAATAAAACAGATTGTGGTGGCCCGAGTTTGTCTAATCAGTGTAGACAATTTTTAGCTCGCAGTGCGGCTTGACTTGTCAGCCAGGTATTTCAGTGGGGGGCAGTGCCGATAGCCGGATAGTCTGGCTGGGGCCCGAGTCAGCTAAGAAGTGGCCGGTGAGGGGGGGGGGGGACGCTTGTCGTATTTATTGTCTTCTGGATGTTTCGTGGCGTTTGGTGCCGCTAACGGCTGGTCTGGCATTGAGAAACGGGTAAGGATTTTTCTGGTGGGCCTTGCAGGTGAAAGCCTTGAAGCAGGCGTTGGATGGCCTCCTTGTTAAATCGGCGATCGGTACGCTGCTTCTCTTTGACGTTCGACAATTCAAGCTGGCGGATAGTGTATATCAACAGGTGTGCATCAATTCGTGGGGCATTGCTGCCAATCCTTAAGCAGGTGAGTTCAGCAAGGTCTAACAGGGTTTGATTAATGACCTGGACTTTTTCCGTCATTGGATCTGTCGTGTTTAACTCAAACAGAAATTGGCATTTTACCGCTTGCAGGTAAGCATGGTTGGTGGTCTCTGAATCTATGTGATCCGTGAAAAACTCAGCCAGATCCTCTATGTAAGCGGGTATGTCGTTAAGTTTGGTGTGGTTGGCAGAATGTTTTTTGTAGATTGCTTCGATCTTGTTATTGATGCTTTCGCGGTAGTGCTGTGTCTGGTCTATAAATGCATCAAATGCGGCTTCTATAATGTTTTCCAGCGTGCCGAAGTAATAGGTGGTCATGGCCAGTTGAACACCTGCCATCTTGGCAATGGTGCGGTGAGACAGGGAAGAAAGTCCCTTGGTGGCAATGATGTCGAGTGTGGCGGCGATGATTTTATTCTTTGCCCGCAAACGCTTTTCTGCTTTCTTGTTGGGTGCAATTTCGTTGTTGACGGGCTCTTCTGTTGTGGGACGACCGTCCGTTGTCGGGGGGGCTTCTGTGCTGGCAGAGAGCTCTGAATCCAGTGAGAGTCGATGGCTTTGATCGTCACGAGCCGCTGAGTTCTGCGCTGTGGTCGAATTTTCGCGGGATTCGACTGAGCTGTTATCGTGCGGGTTAGCGGCTCTCAGTGTGTTATTTGCACAGGAGTTTTGCGGGTTTGAAGCGTCCTGCCGAAGTTCTCGTTCTTCCATTGATATTATCCGGAAACCTAATCGCCGGATCTCCTTATAACGATGATGAAAGAAAGGTATACAAAGCCATGAGACAGGTCAATGTAAACACAACAGTTTATGCGCACTATTTGTCACATTTTGAAGAATTTTAGGGAATAATTTTGTCGACAGTCGATTGAACTTTCCCGTCGGACAATTGAGTGACCAGTGCGTCACCCACTTGTAATTCCCGGGTGTTGCGTAAAACGCGCTGATGTTTGTCGGTGGTGACTGAGTAACCACGCTTTAAAATACTCAAGGGATTGACGCTGTCGAGCAGTGCGGTATTTTTTTCAAACACTTGTTGTGATTTTTGCAGCTTATGTTGCATGCTGGCTTGCAGGCGTTGCCCAAGGTACGAAACCTGTTGAGCGTATTGTTGAAGTAGCCTCGTAGGGTTAAGTGCTTCGCGGCGCAAGGTCAGGTTTTGCAGTTGATGGTTGTTTATCTGCAGTTTCCTGTGCATGGTTTGCCGAAGGCGAATTTCCAGATTGTCCAGTTGCTGTGCCTGGGCGCGAAGTTTCTGCCCCGGATGCTGCAGGCGGGCAGAGAGGGCGGTGAGGCGTTCCTTTGACCGCGACAATCGTCTGGCTATGGCGTCTTCAAGCAGGGCACCATACCCAATGAACTGTTGCAGCATGTCACGACCGTCAGGGGTGCAGATTTCTGCCGCAGCAGACGGCGTGGGAGCCCTGGCATCGGCGACATAGTCGGCGATGGTGATGTCGACTTCATGGCCCACCGCACTGATGACGGGCAGTTGGCTGGCGAAAATGGCCCTGGCGACAATCTCTTCGTTAAAAGGCCACAGGTCTTCCAGGGAGCCGCCGCCGCGACCGACAATCAACAGATCACAGCTGCTCAGGGTGTTGGCGGCGTGCAGGGCACGTACAATTTGACCGGCAGCTTCCGCCCCTTGCACCGCAACGGGAAAGATAGAAACGGGGATGGACGGAAAGCGTCGCTGCATGACGTGCAATATATCCCGAATCGCGGCACCTGTGGGTGAGGTAATAATGCCAATGTGACGGGGTAAGGCCGGCAGTGGTTTTTTATAGGCGGGGTCAAACAAGCCTTCCTGGTGCAGTCTTAGCTTAAGCTCTTCAAATGCGCGCTGAAGTGCGCCCTCTCCGGCATCTTCCAGGTGTTCGACAATCAGCTGGTAATCGCCACGGCCCTCATAAAGGCTGACTCGGGCCCGCAGCAAAACTTGTTGTCCGTGTTGCGGCATATGGCGAACGCGCTGGTTGCGGTTGCGAAACATGGCGCATTTTACTTGGGCGTTGGCGTCTTTCAGGGTGAAATACCAGTGCCCGGAAGAGGGGCAGGCCAGGTTAGAAATTTCCCCTTCGACCCACAGCAGTGACATGTGAGTTTCCAGCAGTTGGCGGGCGCGGCGATTGAGTTGTGAGACGCTGATGATGTCTCGTTGAGCTTGTATGGGATTTTGTGTCTGCATGGCCGTATTGTGGCATTCAATTGTCACGCAGGGAAGGCGCTAACGGTGAAGGGATGGTCATTTTTAGCGCCCAGGCACGCGCTTTTCCAAAAGTTAATTAAACTGTCATTAGAGTGCCGCACAATCACAGCCATTGCGGCGTGGCAGGCTATTTACAGTTTCCCCTGAGGTGCGTTTTAGCCTATAATTGCGCGTTTATCTTGGAACCGCCAGTACGTCGACTTAAGGGGCCTCAGAAATGAGTACACTAGCTCCGGTTTCGGCGTATTTGCCGTTCCCAAACTCTGTGATTGAGGTTGGATCCCTATGTTACGTATCGCCCAAGAAGCGTTGACTTTTGATGATGTCTTGTTAGTGCCCGGTTATTCGGATATTACAGCAAAGGACGTATCCCTGAAGACTCAACTGACTCGCGATATTCACCTGAATATACCGTTGGTGTCAGCGGCCATGGATACGGTAACGGAAGCGCGCCTGGCGATTTCCATTGCCCAGGAAGGTGGCATCGGAATCATCCATAAAAGCATGACCATTGAGCAGCAGGCACTGGAAGTGCGTGGGGTTAAGAAGTTTGAGGCGGGTGTTGTTAAGGATCCTATTACTATTGAATCCAGTGCCAGTATTCGCGATCTGGTTGCTCTGACGCAGCAACACAACATTTCCGGCGTACCCGTGCTGGAAAATGGCAATCTGGTGGGTATCGTGACCGGCCGTGATGTCCGTTTTGAGACCAATCTGGAAGCCAGTGTCTCCAGCATCATGACCCCCAAAGAAAAGCTGGTCACGGCTGCGGAAGGCGCCGAAGCGGATGTAGTCCGCGAGCTGTTGCACAAGCACCGCATCGAAAAAGTCCTGGTGGTGAACGACAATTTCGAATTGCGCGGTTTGATTACCGTAAAAGACATTAATAAGGCCGAGCGTTACCCCAACGCCTGTAAAGACCCTGAGGGACGTTTGCGTGTTGGTGCTTCCGTCGGCACCAGCCCTGACACAGATGACCGGGTAGCGGCTTTGGTTGCAGCGGGTGTGGATGTGTTGGTGGTGGATACAGCGCACGGCCACTCCAGAAACGTGATTGAGCGCGTTCGTAAAATCAAGCAAGACTATCCTCAGGTTCAGGTGATTGGCGGTAATATCGCCACAGCTGCGGCTGCCAAGGCGCTGGTGGATGCCGGTGCGGATGGTGTCAAGGTCGGTATTGGTCCGGGCTCTATTTGTACCACGCGTATCGTCAGTGGTGTGGGGGTTCCCCAGATCTCGGCGATTGCCAATGTGGTGGACGCTCTGCAGGGCACCGGGGTGCCGGTGATTGCCGATGGCGGCATTCGTTTTTCCGGGGACATTGCCAAGGCACTGGTGGCCGGGGCGCACGCGGTGATGATGGGCTCCATGCTGGCCGGTACCGAAGAGGCGCCCGGTGAGGTCGAGCTGTATCAGGGGCGTACCTACAAAGCTTACCGTGGCATGGGTTCTCTGGGGGCTATGTCCAAAACTCAGGGTTCTTCCGACCGCTATTTTCAGGACGCCAGTCAGGGCGCTGAAAAGCTGGTGCCGGAAGGCATCGAAGGTCGTGTTCCCTACAAGGGGCCTTTGGCGGCCATCGTGCATCAGATGATGGGTGGTGTGCGTTCGGCCATGGGTTACACTGGTAGCGTTGACATCAATACCATGCGCACCAAGCCCGAATTTGTCCGGGTGACGGCAGCGGGGATGGGTGAGTCTCACGTACACGATGTGCAGATTACCAAAGAAGCCCCTAATTACCCTGTGGGTGGTCGCTAATTTTTATGTGAGCACGTCTCCACAATGAGGCCATCAAGGGCTGGATTCCGTTAAGCAATCTGGCCCTTTTTCATAGCATTGATTTTGACAACTTTTATTACTCAACAACCGGGATAGGCAATGACCCAGGATATTCACGCTCAACGTATTTTGATTCTCGATTTTGGATCACAGTACACACAGTTGATTGCTCGCCGTGTGCGAGAGATTGGCGTTTATTCAGAAATTCGCGCATTTGATATGAGCGAAGAAGAAATCCGCGATTTTGATCCCCGGGGTATTATCCTTGCCGGCGGCCCGGAATCCGTGACCGCGGGCCTGTCGCCTCGCGCTCCTGAGGTCGTATTTACTTTGGGTGTTCCGGTTCTGGGTATCTGTTACGGCATGCAGACCATGGCCGAGCAGCTGGGGGGTAGCGTGCAATCGTCCAACATTCGTGAGTTCGGCTATGCCCAGGTCAAGGTACATGGCAACAGCGCCTTGTTACACGACATCCGTGATCACGTAGAGCACGATGGCAGCTCGTTGCTGGATGTGTGGATGAGTCACGGCGACAAGGTCTCCGAAATGCCGGCAGGTTTCGAACTGATGGCGTCAACCGACTCTTGCGCCATTGCCGGTATGTACCACGAAGAGAAAGATTTCTACGGCGTACAGTTCCACCCGGAAGTGACCCACACCCTGCAAGGCAAGCGTATCTTTGAACACTTTGTGCTGGAAACCTGTGGCTGTAAAGCCTTGTGGACACCCGCCAATATTGTGGAAGATGCCATCAACAAGGTCCGTGAACAGGTCGGTACTGATAAGGTCTTGCTGGGGTTGTCCGGCGGTGTGGACTCTTCTGTGGTGGCAGCCTTGCTGCACAAGGCCATTGGTTCTCAGCTGACCTGTGTGTTTGTGGACAACGGCCTGCTGCGCAAAGATGAAGGTGACCAGGTCATGGACATGTTTGCCAAAAACATGGGCGTGACCGTGATTCGTTCGGATTCGGCCGATCTGTTCCTCGGTAAGCTGAAAGGCGAGGCGGATCCGGAAGCGAAACGTAAAATCATCGGCAATACCTTCATCGAGGTCTTTGATGAAGAAGCCGCCCGGTTGAAAGACGTTAAATGGCTGGCCCAGGGCACCATCTACCCGGATGTGATTGAGTCAGCTGCGTCAAAAACCGGTAAAGCCCATGTGATCAAGTCGCACCACAACGTGGGTGGCCTGCCGGACGACATGGCGTTTGAGCTGGTTGAGCCACTGCGCGAATTGTTTAAAGACGAGGTGCGCAAGATTGGCCTGGAGTTGGGCTTGCCTTACGACATGGTTTACCGTCACCCGTTCCCGGGTCCGGGTTTGGGGGTTCGCATCCTCGGTGAAGTGAAAAAAGAGTACGCCGACATTCTGCGTGAAGCCGATGCGATCTTCCTGGAAGAGCTGCACAAAGCCGATTGGTACCACAAAACCAGCCAGGCCTTTGCCGTGTTCCTGCCGGTCAAGTCTGTCGGTGTCGTCGGTGATCAGCGTCGCTACGAGTGGGTGATTGCGCTGCGGGCGGTAGAAACCATCGACTTCATGACCGCGCGCTGGGCGCACCTGCCGTATGAGCTGCTGGAGACCGTCTCCAATCGCATCATCAATGAAATCTCGGGCGTTTCCCGGGTCAGCTACGATGTGTCGAGCAAGCCGCCAGCGACCATTGAGTGGGAGTAGCCCGCACTGCCAGGCAATGTCTGGCACTACGGGCAACACTTGCTACCCAAACAACAAAACCCAGCCGGCCGGCTGGGTTTTGTTGTTTGGGCTGGTGTAAAAATTTTCCTGCCGGTGGAGAGTATAACGCGCTGGCGCAACCAGCCCTGCGTTTCGTAGCCGCTGGCAATCACTGCGTGCTTTGCCTTGGTCGACAGACCAGTGGCGATGGTGAGCTGTAGCGAACGCGCCCTCGCCGCGATGGCTTTCACCTGCGTGCGCTCGAACACCTGCGTGCCCTGTCGCTGCATTCTGCGCAACCAAGCCGGGAGGGATCAACCCGAGCGGCCACCGAACAGAGGATGGTCGCTGGAGCAGTCAGTCGGTACTGATTCTTGAGTCGGGCATGGCTTAACCAACGAACCGGTAAACCGTGTTGTTTGCGCCAGGAAAATTCGTCTGCCAGAACCGGATGGCCCCTGCGATTACTGGCGTAGTACAAGCTCTCACACATGGCGTTTAGGCTGGACTGGTATGCCTAAACGCCGCGTGCTGGCCGAGGTGCTGCCCCAGCACACGTCTCGCTGATCGAGCACCATAAGATGGTGATCGTGGCCAGCCAATTCATCGGCGAATGGTGCGCGAGTGATGCCAGCGCCGACCACCGCCACGTCACAACTGATGTCGGCATCGAGCTGGGGGAAGGCGTACATCAGGCCATTCTTGACCGCCCAGTAGGGATAGTCGCTCTTCAAATCCACCGCGCCTCCCGCTACTCATCTCAGCTGTGTAACACGCCAGACAACGCCGAGGGTCGCGACGCTTCTTGCCACTCCGCTGGGGCGAGTTGTATAAGCGATCGGTATTTTCGGCTGCAGAATCGCGAGCGTCCCCATGGCTGAGGTCTCCAGGGATTCAGCGCAACCCCAGTAATCCCAAAACAAACAAAACAATGACGACGGCACCTACAATCCAGATTATTGAGTTCATGATTCGTTTTCTTTAACAGTTGAGTGTATTCCTTTGTACCACAGCACGAATCCTGCTTCGGTGCGTTAGCGAACGCTGGCTCATGCTCTGATGGTTATGCTCGATAATTTCATCTGCCGTCGCGACCGGCGGCCACGTCCCGGGTTGGACCCGACTTCCTTCATGGGCTGTCAGCAGCGCTGCGACCGTCCAGGAATGGAAGTCGTGGGCAGTATTGCGTAAGAGCATCTCGCCGGTGTGCTCAGAGGTCCATCTGGTATGCGATTGCATGCACTACCTTGCTGCCGCACGGTCTTTGCCAGATTCCACGACGCGGCTGCCCGGTCAATGCATCGCCTTCGGCATGCTGTTGCGGACGTCCTCGGCCCGGGCGCAGGAAGGACCGCGGCAAACCGAACGGTTCGATCCCCAGTTCCCGGATGAAACGGAGAGCCCGGGAATGCGCGCGCCGGCAGTTGTGGCCGGCGGCATATCAGGATTCTGCCGGACGCCGCTCCCGACAGGGTCATTCGTCCTTGTGCTCCTTACCATCTTCGATCTTCTCATCTACCTTTTCCCCTTCCGTCCGGTTCGTATCCGGTTCTTCCTGCTCTGCTTCTGCTTCTGCTCCGGACTCCAGGCTCAGTTCGATGAAGATGGGAAAATGATCCGATCCCCAGGCGGGTCCTCTCTCCATGCGGACGAGCTTAAAATGATCGGAGTGAAAGACGTGGTCGAGCTGCCAACGCAGGAGGGGGTTCTTGGCGTTGAAGGTACTGTACATTCCCCGCCCGACGCGTGGGTCGAGCAGGCCGCTGGTTTTCTGAAACAGGTTGGTGGTATAGGACCATGCTACATCGTTGAAGTCTCCTGCAATAATTGTTGGCTTATCGCGCTTTTCCACTTCCCGGCCCACGATCAGCAGTTCTGCATCTCGCTCGGTTGTCTCGGTTGCATACTTCGGATTGGGCGGATCGGGGTGAAGGAAATGCATAAAGACCCGGTCAGATGACGGCAACACCGCCTGCAGATGCATCGACGGGATGCTGTCTTTGAGAATAAACCGGATCTCGGGGTCGATCATCTCGAGTCGACTATACACGAGCATGCCATAGGTGTTGCCGAGCGGGCTCTTAAGCGTGTGCGGATACCTCTGTTCCAGTGTCCTGAGTGCCTCCTCCCACCATTCGTCTGTCTCCACGGCCATTATTACGTCAGGATCATACTCGCGCACGACATCGAGAAAGGCCTCGGAATCCCGGTTTTCCATCAGCACGTTTGCAACGAGCAGGCTGAGGTCGGTGTCGTCCGAGCGCGACTCAGCCGCTAGTACCTGCTTGGGCATCAGCACCGTGTAAGGAAACATCTTCACTGCCTGGTATCCCACGGCCAGCACCAATAGCGCGAGTACGACGGATTCGTAGACGCGTCGCGCCTTCCAGAAATAGAGATAGAGGGCAAGGAGTGCGAGGCCTGCGATGGTGATTTGCGCCCTTGGAAAATCAAAGACGCGAATCCACCACTGGTCGAAACGAAGTAACGGAAGGGCTGTAGCAATCACCAGCAGCAGGGCCAGTACGACCAGAACTATTTTCATAGGAACCGAAAGGGCCTCCCGGCGGACCTTGACTTGACCCGCGATGCTATCAATACGAGAGTGTTCTCAATCGGAAATCCGTAGTGATTGCAAAAAGCATCTCTCTCGTTCCGTGCTGCGATAGCGACCATACACGGTAGATGCGTCCCGCTCCTGAGTAACTGCAAGCCAGTTCCCGATCGTGATGCTCGGGAGCGCGGATACTACCGGAACTGGAGCACCTGAATTTCAGCATCTGGTGGGGCGCGCAATTGAGAAGAGACAGCGATCAGCCGCCGTCGGTGGCATCTTCGATGTCGTCGCCCGCGTCCTCGACTGTGTCGTCAATTTGCTCACCAGCCTCCTCGAGTGGACCTTGCTTCTCGCAGGCAGACAACGTGATCATCAGGGTACTCGCGAGCAGGGCTACTATAATAAATTTGCTGAGTTTCATGGTGATTCTTCTTCAATTATCAATAAGGGTGGATTGGAGCATGGCAGTATGTCGTGGGATGGTCTGTGCGGTGGTGTACACAGTCGCTCGAGGCCCGTCTATTTCTTCCGCCACAAGTAAGGGTGCTGGAGTTCAATTCTGCCTTTCAAACTCCGGCCCAGAGCGCAGATTCTCACGGGGCAGGTCAATTCGCAGTTCCTGATCCCGTTACGTCATCCCAGTCGCGGGCCTAGTGTGGGATGTCGCACGGAACCTTCGGGCCCGACGGGTCAAGATGCAGTGTCTCTCGACCTGTTTGAGAACGGCCACGTGCCGGTGACCAAACGGCAATCGTATTAAGGAGCACAGCCATTGGACCTGTTACGCATCATCATCGCGATCTTCCTGCCGCCGTTAGGCGTCTTCCTGCAGGAAGGTATCGGCAAGCATTTCAGGATCAACATTCTGCTCACGCTGCTCGGCTATATTCCCGGCATCGTCCACGCCGTGAGGATCATCACCAAGCGATGAACACGGCGCGTGCACGCGTGCACCAGCTCGCGCGGCTGATGGACAGTTCGATCCGTCTGCCCGGCGGTTTCCGAATCGGGGTCGATGGTCTCATCGGGCTGCTGCCGGTGGTCGGCGATTTCGCGACGGCCGGGGCGTCGTTCTACATCGTCGCGCTAGCGGCGCGTGCCGGCGTGCCCTCCAGGGTGCTCACGCGCATGGTGCTGAACGTCGCACTGGATGCCGTGGTCGGCGCGGTACCGGTGCTCGGGGACGTGTTCGATATCGCGTTCAAGGCCAATCTGCGCAACGCCAGGCTGATGGATGCGTATCTGGATCGAAGCGCACCGCGCTGATCGCGATCACCGCGCTGTGTCTTGCGTCAGAAGCTCTCCGTCCACGGCCGCGGCTTGATCTCCCTGCGTCTGGGCGTGGTGGCTGGCGACAGGGGAGCCGCTGATGCTGCTTTATTGCGGTAAGTTCATGCCAGCGGCCCTGCGGCAAGCGCGGGTGACTGAAGACGAATTATGGATCGAGACGCTCGGGTTGCCGGCTGTGCTGCCGCCCGTAGAGGAAATGAAGAAGGTGGAAGCCGCGGTCGTTGCCTCGTGGGCGGAGAACCTACGCGACGACATGTTGATATCAAAGCATTGAGGGATGCACCGTGGTCGCATCTACAAAGAGTGTGTGTCGGCCCACTAGCATAGTGGAAACGGCAGAGGCTTTCGCCCCTGCCGTCTGTTCATTCCACCATAAGTGGGGATGCTGGAATTCACTTCTGCTTTTCAAACTCAGGCGCAGAGCGCAGATTTTCACGGGTCAGGTCAATTCGCAGTTCTGGCTTATCAGAAGTACCTGATCTCGTTACGTCATCCCAGCCAATGGCTACAGCTTCCTCACCCATACCGAGGAATCCGCCCACGTTGACCACAATAGCCACGACCTGACCGTTCTTGTTAATAATCAGATCATTCACCGGGCCCACATCTTCATCACCAGTGGTTTTAACCTCAGTCCCGATGAGGTCGCTCGCCTGCATACCATTAGCCGGAGCCGAGCTCATATAGCCCCGGTGCTGCATGCGAGACTGATCGCGGGTGTCTTGACGATCTGCCGCTGTCCGCGAATCGGATTGCTCGGCGCGCTGTGTGCTTTGACTATCTTGGGTAACTGAGGGAGTGGGTTTTTCGGCCAGCAAAGAACCCGCACCTAATGTTATGGCTGGTGTGACCAATGCATAAAGTGCAAATGAATGTAGCTTCTTCATACGAATTTCCTTCGAGTAGAGCAGAGTGTGTTAGTCGGACAAAATGTCCTGGTTAACCGCTTCATCTAAGCGTTTCTTCTCCGGCATCATTACCGGGAGGGTTCTGAATCGTCACGAAACATGGAATTCACGATCAAATTCAACAATACGCTAGGGGAGAGGGGCAGTCGGTTCGCTGACGCACTCAAGCGGGAACAGAAAGGTTGAGAAAATTTAACGGATGGGAGGAAAGGTAAGAGTAGAGTGATCAGTGAGGCAGGAAATATTAGACGATATCCATCTCTTTTGTGAGGAATACCAATGATCTCAATGCATCCCTGGCCAATCAGGCAAAAGATGACATGCTGACCCTGCGGATAACTATCGTATCCCTCAATGAAACCCGAGCGATGCTTTAACAGCCGAGGATTTTCTGCCAGTAATAGAAACCGTTTTTTACTGGCCGCAAGCCCTATCCACTGCCGGTGATGTTGCGCATTCACGTTATGCAGCTTATGTATACTCTGAGCGATCCGGCGATGGAAGATGCGCTATATGAAATTGAGTCTATGCACCGTTTTTCCGGGCTAAGGATGTCAGATAACCTGCCAGACGAGACGACCATTCTTAACTTTCGTCATTTTCTGGAGAAGCCTAAGTTTGGCCAGCGTTTATTCGACATCATCCAGGGCCATCAGGCTTCCCAGGGGCTGAAGCTCCAAGAAGGCAGTATCGTGGATGCGACCATTATTGCCGCGCTCTCTTCGACCAAAAATGAAAAGGGTGAGCGCGACGCTGAGATGCATCAAGTTAAGAAAGGCAATGCATGGCACTTCGGCATGAAGATGCATGTGGCTGTTGATGAATCGCTGGGCCTCATTCACAGCCTGACGACGACACCCGCCAATGTTGATGACATCACCCAGGTAGATCAGTTATTACATGGCCATGAAAAGCGGATCTGGGGTGATGCGGGTTATCAAGGTTCAGACAAGCGTGAGGAACACAAAGATCGCAACATAGAATGGCAGATTGCCACGCGTCCGGGGAAGCGCTCGACGCCGGCTAAATCAGATCCGATGTCACAGGCGGAAAAAATTAAGGCCAGTGTTAGAGCCAAAGTCGAGTATTGTTTCCACCGAATGAAATGCCAATTTGGTCATAGCAAAGTCCGCTATCGCGGTTTGGCAAAGAACAGCAACCGTTTGTATCTTCTGGCCGGCTTTGCCAATTTGCTTCGCGCTGAGCCTTATATGATGCCCTAATGGGATAACTCCATCTGAAATTGGCCAAAAGGCCAATTTCAGATGGAAAAATGAGAAATGCGGAGATATTTAGCCCGAAAAACGGAACCTCTATCAAGAAATGTTGTGAAATATAGCGTTATTCAGAGGTTCCTTAGATTTCTCAGGCATCGTTAGTGATCAAAAGTTATAGCCAATACCTACAGCATAGGCCCAGGCTCCATCATCAAAGTTATCGTTTGCATCGCTGCCGCTTTCAAAGAAAAATTGGTATTCCCCACGACCCAGAATGTAGGTATTTTCAAGTACGTAGTACTTCAGTCCAATTTCAAGACCGGCAAAGCCTGTGTCATTAACTCCGTCGCCATAGATACCGCCTAATGAAGCACCGATAAAGGGCCTGGCCTTATTGGAGCCGAAGTGGTAATCAGTGTAGAGGCGAGTACTCCCGTTCCAATAGTCATTCTTGGTATTTTCGCCCTCAATATCTGCGAAGTTGACGCTCTGGCGGATACCCCACACCATATTATCTGATGTGAACCAGCCTAATTCACCGGTTACCCCAAAGTTGCTATTATCACCATCTTTGGCACTGCTGCCAGTTCCTGACAATGAAAATTCCCGGTCACCTGAATCAGGTCCATAGGTGCGTTCAGCTGCTAATGCCAAACCCGGAACAGCGGCCGCTAGCAGGCTTAATGTAAGAATTTTTTGATTGAAATATTTCATATGGTTTTCCTGGTTAATTTAACAAGCTGACTAAATCAAGCCATCATATTTAAAATCGTGAGGCGCTTGAATTTTTCAGATTTTTACAGCCACGCGCTTAATCAGACGGCGCTGCAGTACCATTGAGGTTGCTTTTTCCGAACGTTTGATCGACCTCATGACCGATCACAGCGCCCACGGCAGTGTTCTTGTCCCGCCGGGACATTCCGGAGCAACCGGTAACCGTCACTATCACCGCGAAAAGCGCTGCAGTGCCGGTCATACTATTAATCATTTTTATGGAATTACCTCCGTTGTATTCACAGCTATTCAGGCGGCAAAATCTGAGTTCTGACTTACCACCACAATGTATTGTTGCTTCTTTACCAAAATATCAGAGTAAACCTGCAGATTCACTTGAGTGTCAGCCGGCGTATTGAGGGAAGTAGCCGGACATTTTCTCATACGGAAATTGCATGCTGATTGGCTATGTAACAGCAGTGTACGGGGAGAATGGAGTGAGGTCTGTCTGCTGGCATACATGGACGACCATCCAAACTCCTAGTTATGCAGCTGTGTTAAGGAAATGATTTGATCAGATCGAACCCGGCTATCAATCAGCCAGAGCAAGGGGGCCAATGAGTCTGACCAGCTCAGGATCAGCGTAATACAAACCAGAACAGGTACCGCAATCGCAATACTTTTTTTACGACACTGTGCAGGTGTTGCGTAATGACTAATCGGATCGTGCGCTGAATGCGGACACCGACGAAAGGTGGCGTCGTTCGTCCACGCGAAAGAATCGATAGCCGTTTCGACCGGTTTCTTTAGTGGTGTACATTGCGGTATCTGCATTGTCCACCAAGCTGCGGGCATCGAGTCCGTGGTCTGGATAAATACTGATGCCGATGCTCAGGCCAATCTGCAACTGCAGACCCCCGATAACCCGCGGCAGAGATAACTTAGTGATTAATTTTTCGCAAACCTGAGCGGAATCCTGAATATGTTCGATTTCGGGCAACAGGGCAATGAACTCATCGCCGCCGTGCCGGCTGACGGTATCTGTGGACCGCACACAGGCCACGATGTCCGCAGCAACTTCTCGCAGCAATTGATCTCCAACCGCATGGCCAAAGGAGTCGTTGATTTGCTTAAAATGATCCAGGTCGAGAAAAAGCAACGCCACCTGCTTGCCATGCCGACTGGCCATTCCAATCGCCTGTGTAAGTCGTTCCATCATTAGCACTCGATTGGGCAGGCCGGTCAGGAAGTCGTGTTGGGCAAGATGGCCCATTTTTTCTATAGCAACCCGGGAGTGGCAGGCATCGTGGAAAACAATCACTGCGCCGGCGATCTTTCCGAAGCGATTATGTATGGGCGCCGCGGAATCCTCTATCGAGATCCCGGTGCCGTCGCGGCGGATCAGGACATTACCCAGAGCCAGCGCTACGATCCGATTTTCGCTAATGGCTCGGAGTGAGGGGCTTGTGCCCCGCTGTTGGGTATTGCCATCGATAATATAAAAGACGTCCTGGTGTGCACGTCCCAGCGCCGTTGCGTTTGACCAGCCGGTAAGAGTTTCAGCGACCTTGTTAAGATAGATCACGTTACCCGCCGGGTCTACAACAAGCACGGCGTCGCCAATGCAATCAAGTGTGATCTGTGCCATCTCTTCGAACGAGACATCCACAAAGTTACCCATGACCGATTCATCGATCTGGGGGGGGGCCTGTCTCGCGATGTAGCGAATTGATTCAGTCCACTGTTTGGCTATTTTCAGGTAAATCCTATTAGCTATTGTCCCCGTCCTGCCAGAAACATCGTAACCTGCTTTTATTCCACCATAAGCCGGTACGGGCAAAATCCCCTGCCAGTGACAAGTGGAATCATCCTTCACCGCGCGGCATTGGTAACGCTTGACGGGCACGAACATTGACAATAGTCGATCGAGGTGGCGACGCCGAATCCGGTATAAAGGACCGTTGCAAGATGGACATACAGGACTCAGTTTGACGGGCGTGTCGCCATTGACACTGTGCCCGGATACTGAAGACAGAAATTTGTTGGTAATAGTAGCCATGTAGACCATGTTAGAGAGGCAGTTAACCTGGGTCTGTACGCAATACCACAAAGGTCAGGCCGGTGACGCAGGGTGCCCCGGGTCATAAAGTTGCTATCGTCAACGAAATGTCGCCATCCCCCCAATCGGTGTGCCAGCGCACTGATCGTCGTTTTGTTTGCAGGTAATCTTTGCGTAGAAGCCAAATCAACTCGATTGTTTTGCAGAATGTAAGCTTTCCTGGAGACGACGAAGAAACATTACAAGATTTACAGGGCCAACTGCGCATCGGCGAGTTTATCCGGGGAACGGAAAGAGGTGTCTGCGGTTGATCCACCGGGTTCAGCCGCTGAAAAGATCAGTCCTTCCGATGTTCCTCCTGAAAAAAGAGACAAAACCGACAAACCCGAATCCGATGGTAAATACAGCAAGCGGATTTTCACTAATGGAGCGTTAAAAGATGAACAAGTGTAAAAAATCCCGCAAACTCGCCCTCGCCTCGGCTATCTCGCTGGTTATGGTCGTCAGTGCCGGTACCCTGGCGGCTCCAAAGCTGGCAGAAGATATCACCGAGGCCCGCCAGGAGAGCCAGATCTGGACTACCTATGCCCTGAATCGGCACCTGGATGCCCACGACATTAAAGTCACCGTGGACCACGGACTCGCAACCCTGACCGGCAAAGTCAATGAGGATATCAGTAAAGAGTTGGCCCAACAGATTGCTCTGGGTGTCAGAGGTATCAAGGATGTGGATAACGGGATTGAGGTCGAAGCTGACGCTATACCGTCAAGTTCTTGGAGTGGTCGAAGTTACGCTCAAGTGGTTGAAGATGCCTCTATCTCCGCCGCAGTAAAATCCAAGTTGCTTTGGAGCAAGCATGCCCAGGGATTGTCTGCCAACGTGGAAACACAATCCGGTAAAGTCACCTTACTCGGTACTGCCAACAGTTCGGCAGCGAAAGAGATGGCAGGTCTTCTGGCGACCAAAACTCACGGGGTTGAAGCGGTAAAGAACAAGCTGGTCGTGGAAGAGGGGAAGAGTACGATGACAGAAACTGCCAAAGAGACAGCATCCGAAATGGGGCAGGGTATCTCTGATACCTGGATTACCACCAAGGTCAAGTCGACCCTGATGTATTCAAGCAATGTCGAAGGCTCGGCTATCTCGGTAACGAGCAGGAATGGTGTGGTCACACTGACCGGTAAGGTGGCCAGCGGCGCAGAGCATGACCTGGTAGTTGCGCTCGCCAACAATGTGCGCGGTGTCAGCGAAGTGGACGCCAGTGGCCTGAAACCTTCATAGTCGCCCGCCGCTGCGGGACGGAGACAGCAAACGGTCTGTCTCCTTTTTTACGACGGCGTAGCACTCACAACTCAATTGCTCGAGTTGGGGCCGGTCTATTACTTGGATGTGTCCCCGGCGGTATTCGATGACACCGAGTTTTTGCAGCCGTCCAGCCGCTTCTGTCACCCCTTCGCGGCGTACACCGAGCATATTGGCGATAAGCTCCTGGGTCATAACCAGGTGGTTCGAGGGTAAGCGGTCGAGGGAGAGCAGCAGCCAGCGGCACAATTGCTGGTCAATGGAGTGGTGGCGATTGCATACTGCGGTCTGCGCCATCTGGGTGATCAGCGACTGGGTGTAGCGCAATACCAGCCCCATTAACTCCCCGTGCCGATGAAACTCATCAACAAGTCGTTGCCCCAGTAGTCGGTAAGCTGTGCCGCCACTCTGGACCACGGCGCGGCTGGAAGTGCTTTCGCCGCCCATAAACAGTGAGATACCCACCAGGCCCTCATTACCGACGACGGATATTTCCGCCGATGCCCCGCTTTCCATCACATAGAGTAACGACACAATAGAGTCAATGGGAAAAAACACGTGGCGCATTTTGTCGCCTGCTTCGTACAGTACCTTGCCCAAGGCAATCGGAACTTCTTCAAGATGTGGGAAAATACGTTCCTGGATTTCAGATGGTAATGCTGCAAGGAGATGGTTTTGAGTTGGTTGTATTTGAGTTGGTTGCATTTGAGTTGGTTGTAAAGGCAAGGGCATCCTCTGAGGTTTCCTTTAGGGGGCATCCTATAGTCTACAGTCTTTTCATTGTAGTTTCTTTACGGCGTGCAAGGATAATATTTTATGCAGTCAACAATCTCTTCGTATTAAAAACCTTATTTTAATAACAGAAACTGATGGGTTGATACACTTTCTGGGCGGGTTGTCTACAAAGCTGGGTTGCGGCGCCAAGGGAACCCTGGCCGTATCGAACAAAAAACAAGGCGCCGCACAATGGGCTATCAGTTTCCCGGGCTCACCATAATACCTCCCTGTCGTCCCTTAATGTTCCCTTTCTCCTTTACGTCCTGTAGGCGCGTCTTTCCTCATCCTTAGAGTAGACGGCCCGGGAAACTGATAGCCCACTGCTTTACGTCATGCCTGTGACTGGGGAGTTTAGTCCAGGTAGGGCATGGGATCTGTACGCTATCGAACGTTATAGTGTCACCCAACTTTCGAGATTATTGAAACCGGCATCAGGCCAGTGCCCGGAACGGGCGTGTAGGAACGGATGTCGCCGTATTTTTCTTGTGCTTTCGCCGCAGTATCCTCTGGAGACCGTACCGAGTCGCCCCTACGCATACCAATCATGTCAGCGATGAACTGTTGTTTGCCTGGCGCATGGTCGGTTTGAACGGGATTGTGGGCCAATAACCGGCCGGGTTTCCATTGTTTTCCCACGTCGTTTTCCCACGTCGTCAGCATCGATGGAACCCGCGGCTAGCCACAGTTCGGGAGGTAAACCTCCCTGATAATGTGGCGGGCACGGCGTATGAAGGACCCATGTAAAGGTCCGCGCAGCTTGATGGCTGCGTTGACTTGTTGATGAAATAACATTCGCCAATCGATTTGGGCGTTCAGCAGGGGGTATTACCGCACGGGCGAAGGTATGAACACCCGAGCATAGCACTGGCAGTTCTATAGGAGGCCTAAGCCAGCAATTTGCCATGCCATAGAGGCAGTAAGTTTAGAGGCGAGCAAGTTTAGAGGCGAGCAAGTTTAAAAATCCTGACAGGTTGATTAATAAACCACTATTTCTGAATCTACCGGTAGACCCATTCGAAATACTTATGTGTGACAGCGCACAGATATCCTATTCCTATAGTCGCACTATGGACCGATAATGGTTGAGGTCTTGTGATTACGTAAAACCCCTATTGTGGGAAGGTCATTTGGCAATGGCCGAAATATTCAACTCCGTAAGCCTGCCCCTGATCTGACCAATAAGGAGCAGAAAAACGTTACAGTCATGTTTGTCCGGAGAAAAAATAACCGGAGTCACTGAAAGAAAAGGCTTTGATATGAACTGGAATACCGAGCTTGGAAAATGGACCAATTTCAAGGTAGAAGTAACGGCAGAGAAGTATCCGGCAAACGATGGGCATCTTGTCGGGTGAGCTGACACAGGCATTGGACGTGACCAAAACGCAAACTATCCATGCCAGTACAATGAGAGAGACGGAAAAAGGTAAGACTCGTTTACTGGCCGACGACGAAATGTGTCGAGCTTGAGAATGAAGAAGAGTTTTCGTCTGTTTCACAGGCTGGTGATAACGCCAGATAGGCACACAGGAGAGAAGTATGAACTGGGATATTGTTGAAGGTAACTGGAAAAAATTCAAGGGTAAAGCCAAGTCGAACTGGGGCAAGCTGTCCGATGATCGTCTGGATGTGATCGCCGGCAACCGTGACCAATTGCGCGGCGAAATCCAGAAGGCTTACGGTATTACAAAAGACGAAGCCGAAAAGCAGATCAAAAGCTTTGAAAAGATTATCAAAGACTGACTTTGGTGGGATGTTGAGGGTTCATTGCTGGATCGATGGCGCAGAGAGATTGATTGCCGAGGGAATGCGGCCTCTCGACAGGTTTTGATAAAGTCATGCCCGACGATATTCGCCCTGAGTTATCCATTTCTACACAAGGTCTGCCGCCCATACCATGACTGAAAGAGGAGTTTGACTGCTAGGGCAGTTACGTCGTATCACCACCACGCAGATCAATGGCAAAACATGACTTCGAATTCTTGTCATGGCATAGACACTAAAATGCAACTGCGTAATGGTCGAAGGAGGAGATGAACGTTGGCGAGATACTTCGCGACTCCGCAACGCTTTAATTCCATGACTCGCGTTAAATTAATGGAGATATTTTCCTGGTGATTGCGCCGAAGGGCGGTCAATCTCCTGCACCGATAGAGAGAATGAAGGTATGCTAAACCCTCATCTGGTTTTAACTACACCATGTTACACGTCTGGCGAACTGCAATACGCTATGGTTTATAGTTCTGGCTTCTGGCTTCTGGCTTCTGGCTTCTGGCTTCTGGCTTCTGGCTTCTGGCTCGCAGCAAAATTCAGAGCCAAAAATCAGAAACTGCAGGTGTTCTGAATATAAAGGAGAACGCCATACTAAACCCTGTCGCGATAGGCTACTATGAGTGACGTATGCCGAAATCAGGCCCGGAGGCCACATGTCCACAACCGCTTATGAACCCAGCGTTTATACCCAATTGCGGGACAAAGCTGAAGAACAGCTTTTAATGGGAACTGCTCCTTCTACAAGCCACTGGTCGATGGGCGTAGACGCCCTGCGTTTGCTCCATCGCCTGTCGAGTAATCCCGAAAGCGCGGAGGACGCCCTTAAGCTGCTCCACGAATTGCAGGTTCATCAGGTGGAACTTGATTTGCAGAACGAGGAAATTGCCATCAATGAAATGGAGCTCGTCAAGACCCTGAGCCTTTACCGGGAACTTTACGACGCCGCTCCACTTGCCTATTTTTTAGTTGATCTTGTTGGCAATGTCATTCTGGGTAATCTTTCCGCCATCAATCTCTTTGGGGTTGCCAGGGACGATCTGGCTGGTCAGCGTATCGACTCCTTCCTCCTCCCCCCTGACCGGCCACAGTTGCTTGAGTTGCTGAGACGAGTAGCTGAAAGCCGCGGTCAGGCTTCATGCACGGTACAGCTAAGTGGAGATGGGAAAACCTCAGGGCAAGTACAGTTTATGGCATCCAGGTCGCCGAGTAGCGCCTATGTTCTGCTGGCATGCTGCGAGCAAACCTGTGCCGCGTAACCCGGTCACGCACCAAGGCGGCTGAGATACCTTTGAAGTCAGTGATAAAGTCAACTGATGCGATACGCATCCTGGGAATTGGCGCGTCGGCCGGGGGGCTAGCGCCGCTGGAACAGTTTCTTGCCCACATTCCCCCTCAAAGTCACATGGCCTATGTGGTGGTGCAACATCTCGACCCTACACATAAAGCGTTGCTCACCGAATTGCTCCAGCGGGTCACTCCAATGCCCGTAAAAGAAGCCACTCAGGGGATGCCCATAGAGGCTGACTGCGTCTACGTGATCCCCCCCAATAGAGAACTCAGCATCGTCGATGACTTACTTGTCCTCGCCGAACCCATGGAACCCCGGGGACTGCGTTTGCCTATTGACGTGCTGTTTTCTTCTCTGGCCAGCGCCCGGGGTGAGCGGTCCATCGGCGTGGTGCTGTCAGGGATGGGGTACGATGGCACCCAGGGCTTACAGGCAATCAAGGCGGTGGGAGGGCTAACGGCGGCACAAGACCCCGGCACGGCACAATTCGACGCCATGCCCAAAAGCGCCATTGCTGGAAACTGTGCCGATATCGTTGCCCCTGCTGACGAGTTGCCCGCCCGCATCCGGGTTTGCATTGATCAGATGCACAACCTGAGTATGCCCAAGGTAAATAATACCGAACAGGAATCTACCCCCGTGGAGCGCATTCTGCGCCTGCTGCGGGAGCACACCCGCCACGATTTCTCGCTGTACAAACCGAGCACCCTGCAGCGCCGAATGGCACGGCGTATGGCGATACACAACATCGCGACGGCGACACTGTACGCTGACTTTCTCCAGCATAACCCCCAGGAAATTGATTTACTGTTCAAGGAAGTTTTGATCGGGGTGACCAGCTTTTTTCGTGATGCAAGCGTCTGGCAACATCTGAAAGACGTCATGCTTCCGGCGTTACTGGCACGGCATCAGGCAGAACCGAGCCTGCGTGCCTGGACGATTGGCTGCTCAACCGGGGAAGAGGCGTATTCCCTGGCGATGGTGTTCACCGAAGTGCTAGAAGATCTGCCCCAGCCCCATCATTTCACGCTGCAGATCTTCGCCTCCGACCTGAGTCCGGACGCCATTGCCACAGCGCGCCGAGGATATTACCCCGGCGGCATCACCAGCAGCGTTTCAACCGAGCGGCTGGCCCGATTTTTCAGCCGCCATGGTGACGGCTACCAGGTCAACAGTGATATCCGTGACCTGGTGCTGTTCACCCAACAGGATGTTGTGCTCGACCCCCCGTTCACCCGCCTCGATCTGATCTCGTGCCGCAACCTGCTGATTTACTTCGACCAGAGCCTGCAACAAAGACTGCTTCCCCTGTTTCACTACAGCCTGCGCCCCGGAGGGGGGCTGCTGCTGGGTAGCGCCGAGACTGTGGGCCGCTTCCATCAGCTGTTTGCCCCCATCGAACCCAAACTGCGACTTTATCTGCGCCGGGATGATGCCGAGAGCGGTGACCTCAGGCTGCCGCTAAAATCGTTCCCGCCCTTATCCAGGACAGCCAAGGAGTCTCCCGTGACCCACAGCAATACATCCAGCCAGAGCAGTGATAATCTGCAGGCCGCGGCCGACCAGGTACTGCTGCAGGTCTACGCCCCGGCCGCCGTCGTGGTCAACGATGAAGGTGATATCGTTTATATCAGTGGGCGCACGGGTAAATACCTGGAGCCTGCCGCCGGCAAGGTCAACTGGAATTTTCACGCTATGGTCCGGGAAGGCCTACGGACACCCATCGCCAGTGCCCTGCACCGCGCCGCTAACCAGAGCGAACCATTGCACTTGCAAAACCTCCAGATACAATTGCCCGGCGGCGTTATGCAGAGCGTCGATGTCACCGTACAGGCACTACAGGAGCCCACGGCCCTGCGCGGCATGAAGATGATCGTGTTTCGCGATATCACCACGGCTAAGGCCAGCCCGGCACACAAAAAAACGTCCAGAACAGCAACACAGCAGTCCCATGATGCGGAACTGCAACAATGCCAGGATGAAATTCAGGCCCTGCGGGAGGAAAACCGGGCATCCCGTGAAGAACTCCAGTCAGCCAACGAGGAACTGCAATCGACCAATGAGGAATTGCAGTCAACCAATGAAGAATTGACCACGTCCAAGGAAGAAATGCAGTCCATGAACGAGGAGCTGCAAACCATCAACACGGAAATGCAGACCAAGCTTGATGATCTGTTTCTCGCACAAAGCGATATGACGAATTTACTGAACAGCATCGAGATCGCCATTCTGTTTCTCGACCAGAACCTTAATGTGCGCCGCTACACGGACAGGGCAGCGAAAATCATCAATCTTCGGGAAAGCGATATTGGCCGCCCCCTCAGTGACCTCACCACCAGCCTGCAGTATCCGGAATTGAACGATGATTCCCTTGCAACGCTCAACACCCTGGCCATTTCCGAAAAGCAGATCCTTACGACCGATGGCCGCTGGTTCACGGTACGGATCATGCCCTACCGCCGACTGGACAATGTGATTGACGGGGTGGTGATCACCCTTTTGGATATCACCGCCACCAAGGAGTTGGAACAGACGCTGCGCAAGGATTTACAATCGTGAATAAAAGGTTTTCACCTCTTTCACGGAAATATCACACTCGGGCAGCAACAGCACAATAAAAACCATCGTCGTCATGCCGCTTTCAAATACTTCGTGGAACCGTTGGAATTCAGGCATTGGCCGTATAAGCCCTTGCGGACGTGCGCTATCGTACAGAAGAACAGCCATTACTCCTTCACAATTGAAACTACGAAATGGTCGAAGATAGGAACGAGTCAATTTTCCGATCTGGGCAGGTGCGGGCGCGATAGCGATCGGAGGTCTCCTGTTCTTTTTTTGCCGTTCTCCGCGTAAGTTGTGGGGTTAAACGGGATAATGCGTCACCTAGTAGGAGTATGGAAATGTACCGCTTAAAGAACAGAAAGTTTAGCTGTAGGGGTATGGTTTTGGCGGTGGCAATCGTTTTGATCAGTGCCTGCGCCTCAACGCCAATGGATCCTACAGCAGCTCTGACGGAGGCCCAAGAGGCTATTGCGAGTGCCGAACAGCTGGGTGCGCGTCAGTATGCAGGGGCCGAGTTGGATGAAGCTCAGCAGCAACTTAAGAAAGCGGAAGGCTTCGTCAGTAAGGAGCAGATGGTTGACGCAGAGCGTTTCGCCCGACAGTCGCTGGTGGCGGCGGAGCTCGCATTGGCGCGAACTGAGTCAGCGAAGGCGACGGCAATCAACAGGGAAATGACCCATGGAGCAGATGCTCTTATCGAAGAAATGCGACGGACAGGAGATCAGCAATGAACTTTTCAATTACGAAATATGTAAGGCGCGGAACAATGGTTACCGGGCTGGTATGTTCGTCGCTGGTCATCGCATCGTGTGCCACCGGGCCTTCAAGTCCCCAGGGCGCTGCGGAGGTGCGTAACAAATTGACCGCGCTGCAGAATGATCCAACCCTGGCTGATCGCGCCAGGATTGAAATTCGGGAGGCAGATGCCGCCGTACGCATTGCCGAGCAGCCATTGCCAAACGCGGAAACCGCATTGGGCGAACATCGGGTCTATATGGCGGATCGAAAGGTAGCGATTGCTGAGGCGAAGGCAGTCACCCGCTACACTGAGGATCAGCGCGCGTGGCTGAGTGAAGAGCGTGATGAAGCGCGGCTACGGGCACGCACTCGCGAAGCGGACAACGCCCGTGACGAAGCATCGCGGGCACGCAGTGCAGCTGATGCCGCGCAAAGTTCGGAGAAGGAAGCGGCTGCTGCTGCGGCGTTGCAAGCAAGCGAATATCAGCGCCAGATCGACGCCCTTAAGGCAGAAGTAACCGACCGTGGAGTTGTTCTGACCTTGGGCGATGTTTTGTTCTCCACGGGTAGTGCAGAGCTGAGGGGAGGCGCCAACAGCGATCTTAACAAGCTGGTGAGCTTTCTGAACCAGTATCCCAAGCGGCGTGTTCAGATTGAAGGGCATACCGATAATGTCGGCAGCGTCGAATACAATCATGGGCTCTCCCAGCGTCGTGCCGATTCTGTTAGGTATTATCTCATCGAGCAGGGTCTCTCATCGCAGCGACTCTCCGCAGCAGGTATGGGTATGGACAGACCGGTTGCCAGTAATGACACTGGTACCGGGCGTCAGCAGAACCGTCGTGTCGAGATTATCGTTGAAAAACCGTTGTAAGAAATATTAAAACGTTTGTTGGTCCTGCTGGTTGTTGCAATGGTCGAATTTCAGGAAGAGGTATGAAACGCGCTAAGAACAGCTGCAGGAGATTTATCTTCCTGCCAGCAATCAATGAAAGCGCCAGCATAAATACTGCGTCCGGTTTGGCGCAGACGACTATGCATCCTTTTTGGGGAGCAAGAGCCATATTGCATGGAGTTAGCCGATTGGGAGGGTGAGGGCGGTAGCCTCACCAACCTTGCTCTCAATAAGGTGGGTAAATGATACCGGCTAGATTTCTGTCCGACAGGGACGATTCGCGCACCATGCACTGTAAATTGGAATCGGGCCCCAGTATAGGCAAAGACAATCAATTTTGTCTGTTCCCATCGAAAAGCGTTCTAAATGCTGTCCCGAAATGACGTTTCTGATACACCTGGGGGGCTCTGCCCCAATCACCTCCCGATATAGAACAGAACCCTCAACAAGCCTTTGACCGATTAAAAGGCTTATTTTCTGGTGGTGGTTCAGGGAAAGATTCGGTTGGTGATCTTGGCAAAACTTCAGATCAGAGAAGGTGCGCTGTTATGGCCAAAAAGTCTGGCTGCAATAAACCTCCTGACTAAAAAATATGCGCAAGACTCACAAAGAGATGATGACTGGATATGGCATTACCTGCGAGCAATGAAGTGTTTGTCATTTAAAAATTCCAATACAACAGGCTTCAGGGTGCAGTGACGTATGCCAGGCTTGATTTGGATGAGAGGCCTCTAGGTCATTTATGATAAGCTGAAAAGAGATCGTCAAATAAGTGTGTTGGAGAGAGTGAGTAATAAATTGACTACTTTTAATCAAGATCATGCCACACACCTGCCCAAGGAATATATTGACAGGTTAACTCAGCCGCTCGCACGTTTTTTTCAAGTTGAAGCCGCTGCTGGCATTGTCTTGTTATTTTTTACAATGCTGGCGTTGTATCTAGCCAATTCACCATTAAGCGAATCATTCGTTCACTTTTGGGATATCTCTGTGGGTGTCAACATTGGCACCTTTGAGTTTGAGCGTACTTTGCATCACTGGATTAACGACGCTGTGATGACGATGTTTTTCTTCCTGATTGCGCTGGAACTTAAACGCGAGTTGGTGTTGGGAGAGTTGAACGATTTGAAAGTGGCGATGTTATCGATTTCCGCCGCTATAGGCGGTATGTTAGTTCCCGCACTGGTTTATCTTTTTTTTCAGTGGGGACAGCCAGGTCAGCACGGCTGGGGAACAGTGATGGCCACAGATACGGCGTTTGTGATCGGTTGCCTGGCCTTGCTGGGAACTCGCATACCCAAAAGTTTGCGGGTCTTTATGTTGTCGCTGGCCATCGTGGACGATTTGGGCGCCATTGTTGTGGTGACACTGGGTTATGGCAATCAAATTGATTGGCTCGCTATTGCGCTCGCGGTCGTGGGTTTCTCGGCCGTTAAAGCGATGGCACTGCTCGGAGTTCGCAGCATTACCCTGTTTTTTATGATCGGTGGAGGGATTTGGTTGGCCGTCGACGCATCGGGTATTCACCCTACAGTTACCGGGGTCATTTTGGGCTTGATGACCCCCACGACTAAGTGGATCAGCGATGATCGCTTGCATACCATTATGGACTGTGTGGTGGCATATCCCCGAGGGGATCATGAGAGTGGTAATAAGCTTGATCGAAAAGCACTGCGAACGGCCGAAGCCGCCGCACGTGAAGCACTTTCCCCTGTAGAACGCCTAGAGATATTGCTTCACCCCTGGGTGGGTTTTTTGGTCATGCCGTTGTTTGCTTTTGCCAATGCTGGGATTCCGATTACAGTCACAGATTTCACAACCCCGCTCACTATCGCTGTCTTCCTTGGGTTTGTTTTGGGGAAGCCGGTTGGTGTGCTGTTATTCAGTTGGCTGGCGGTTCAGCTGCACATGGCAATCCTACCCAAAGACTTAACTTGGCGCATAATTCTTGGTGGCGGATTGCTGGCAGGCATAGGATTCACCATGGCTATGTTTATAGCAAACCTGGCTTTTGGTGAGGAGCAAATTAATACTGCGAAATTGGGTATATTGTCTGCTTCGCTAATTTCTGCAGTGGCCGGATGGACGCTGTTAAGGGTATTTTCCGGGGCCGACACCCCACTCGAGAATACCGTTGACCATGACTTTATACAGAACACGGTTACGAAAAAGTAATTCTTTGTCTGGCCTCATAGATGAGGTTTCAAGGCTCAGTAGTTGAGCGGTAGACTGTAAAAGCACTGTAAGGTGAGGGCGCGGATTATGCCCCACGCGGTGGCCACCCGGGACGACCTGCCAGCGTCCGAGCAGCCCCTTCCTTGACTGGCGCTGTATCAGAGGGTGTGAAAAAATCCGGGACCTGCTCACTCATTAATATCCCGGCGAATGCACACCTCGATTCGATGGGGGGATGGCTGGAACTGTAACAAACCTTATCGTGAAAACCAGAAAGCATGTAAAGCTGTTGGAAGCTGAGTTGGCGAAGATTATATGAAACGTTACAAGATTGTGCACAGCACCCAGTACAACTTTTCGGGACGGGTTCAGTTACAACCACACACCTTGCGGTTGCGGCCAAGGGAAGGGCACGAGTTGCGTATAGAGAGTTCGACGCTTGATATTTATCCACCTGCTAGACTGCGCTGGCATCGTGATGTGGAAGGAAATTCAGTTGCCACAGTAACATTCGAAGGCAGCACACAAAGCTTGAGGATACAAAGCGAAGTCACTATTCAGCAATATGACCAGACTCCCCACGACTTTCTTGTTGCCGATTATGCGGTCCACTATCCCTTCCACTATAGCGATGAAGACAAAGTGCTGTTATCGCCTTATATGTGCTCATCAGCTACACCAGAAAGCAACGTGCTAAAAAGTTGGATTGATGATATTTGGCAGGGAGAGGAGAAAATTCAAATATTCGCCTTATTGCTTCGCCTAAACCAACGCATCTATCAAACCTTAACCTATCAAAGTCGCGATGAAGAAGGTGTACAAAGCCCTGAGCAAACCCTGTCCTTGTGCTCAGGTTCCTGTCGCGATTCAGCCAGCCTTTTTATGGCCGCTGCAAGACAATTGGGTTTTGCCGCTCGGTTTGTCAGTGGCTACATCTATTCTCATACCACCACTAATTCATTAGGTCAATCAGGGTCCACTCACGCATGGGCGGAGGTGTTTATTCCTGGTGCCGGATGGAAGGGCTTTGACCCAACCATTGGCAACATTGTTGGGGCTGAACATATTACTGTCGCGGTGGCGAGATTACCGGAATCCGTGCCGCCCATAGCAGGGTCTTTTCATGGGCCATCTGGCGCAAATATGGTGGTGAATGTATGGGTCACAGCATTAGACTAAATCTCAAAAGATATTTCGATGTGGTTACAGACACGCTGAGAATTAAAATTTGCCATCGATTTTTCTACGCCATTGGTTTTCATGCTTCTGCCATGGAGCGGCGCACAACAATGGATTGCCAGTGAGATATACCGCCTTTACCCCAGTGTGCCCGCTTTTGAATTTAATGATGACTATGGTTTCCTCTACCAGCAATTGATTGCTCCACCAGGCGATTTCACGATTTATACATCTGCTCGAATTATGACTACCGACTGTGTGGATCAAGCGGCTGGTAGACTCTATGCTGATATTCAAAACCTACCAGGCAGGTGCTGAAATATTTGCTATCCAGCCGCTATTGCGAGTCTGGCCGTTTGGGCAATATGGTGTCTGATGTAACGGCTAATCCACAACCTCGATACGATCAGGGAAAAGCAGCCGATTACTGGCTTAATGTAACAATAGACTTCCAACCCGCGAGTAGCTTTTCGTTGTTATCAGCGCCTGTGAGAGGTACTCTGCCCATAGTACCCCGGAAGCTCTTTAAGCCACTTCATAAGTGATGCGTCCATGGCGCCAAACTTGGCTCGCTACTGGTAGATCAGCGCAGTGCTGACGTTGTGTTCGCGGGAAAGCTCGGCGACCGGCACCCCGGCCTCGTGCTGCTTGATAATCGCCAGGATCTGGCTGTCAGAAAGTCGAGACATCATCATTCGCTCCTTGTGCGAGTATTGTCAAAGTCTCTATTCAAAACTTCGATTATTTTTCGGGGAAATTACAGTTTGAACTTTTAACAAAATCAGGTATCTTCTCAATCCTTGATATCACTATTTTTCAGATTATGCGGCTCAGTCGGTTAAAATTTTACATGGCAATTTTCGCATTACTGGCCTTTACCAGCCAGTCGTTTGCTGTTGTGAAATTGCCCTGCGAACAGATGGTGCATACATCCACTGCTCCTGTAATGGCTGGAACAATAATGGCAGGAACAATGGACATGGATCATATGGGCCACACCAAGTTCAATAAAGCCGATAAAGCCGATAAAGCCGATAAAGCCGATGCTGGCGGCTGTTGCAGTCAGGAGCACTGCTCTCAGATGGATTGCGTCTCTGCGAGCGTTGCGGCAGTGAGCACCCAGTCGCCTTTTTCCGTTCAGTTTTCCCAGTTGCTCATCACAGAGTATTTGGCTTCCTTCATCAACCCGCAAGCCTCCTCACTGTTTCGTCCCCCCATTTCCCGCTGACGTAGGGTTGGTATGCCTGAAATTCAGGCGTCTGGCCAACCATTAAGCGGGAGTGTAACGCTCCCATACCCTTTGTTTAAAACGCGTGATCGCTGCTGAGCGCGGTTACTGCAGATTTTGGTTGGGAGTCACCATGCAACCGTCACCTGGTTATCCGCGCTATCTGGCGCTGATTGTTTTTCCGTTATTGCTCGCCGCCTGTTCAGGCGGTGAAGATTACCCAGCTAAAACTGCGTCTATTGCCACGCTGGATGTGTACCAAAGTCGCACCTGTGATAGCTGCCAGCAATGGCTTCGCGATATGGCAGACGACGGCTATGGCCACCAACCTTACCCCTCAGCGGATTTGAATCGAGTAAAAAACGACTATGGCATTGCATCCGGTTATCAATCCTGCCACACGGCGGTGACGAGTGAAGGCTGTGTATTTGAAGGTCATATCCCAGCACGCGTTGTTCAGCCGTTGCTGGAAAACCCACCAGAGGCTGCCATCGGCCTGAGCGTGCCAGGCATGCCGGCGGGCAGTCCTGGTATGGCGATGGGGGACAGGTTTATGCCTAACCAGGTGTGGCTGCTTAAACAGGACAGTTTGGCAGAAGTGTTTGCTTCTGTGATCAGTCGCGATCAGCAACAGGGCATATGACGATGAATATACGATGGATACCTTTGATGCTCGTGCTGGTGGGGATTCCAGTGTTTGCTGAGGGGCAGTTTGCTCAAAGCCAGCCCAATACCTTGACCCTGGATGGGGCGATTGCCCAGGCGATTGCCTCCGACCCCTGGCTGAGCGGCAGCCGCTACCGTGAAGAGGCACTGACCAGCGAATCAATTTCCGCTGCCACCCTGCCTGACCCCAAGGTCAGCCTGATGGCGGCCAACTTCCCGACCGACAGCTTCGATATCAACCAGGAAGCCATGACGCAGCTGACTGTGGGTGTTAGCCAGATGTTTCCGCGCGGCGACAGTCTGGAATTGACCAGACGCCAGAAACAGGAGTTGGCGGCCCAGGAGCCCTTGCTCAGACAGGACCGCCAGGAAAAGGTGACAGCGACGGTAACTCAGTTATGGCTGGATGCCTACCGGGCGCAGGAAAGTATCCGTCTGATTGAACAGGATCGCTCGTTATTTGAACACCTGGTGGATGCAACCAAGGCCAGATATTCCTCCGCGCTGGGGCGCGCCCGCCAGCAGGATATTATCCGGGCACAGCTGGAACTCACACAGCTGGAAGATCGCCTGACCGTGTTGCGACAACAGCTGGAATCGGCCCGTAAACGGCTGTCCGAGTGGATTGGTGGTCAAGCCAGTCTACCGTTGGCGCGGTCCTTATCCAGTAATTTGGAGGATGAGCCAAGCCTGGCCACGAGTCAGATGAATAATGATCGCTGGCTCTTTGAGCAGATCAATCGGCATCCCCTGTTATTGGCCTTTGACCAGCGTATCGAGGCGATGCAGACCGGAGTTGAGTTGGTACAGCAAAAGTACAAGCCCGAGTGGGGACTCACCGCGCAGTATGGCTATCGGGACGATGACCCCATGGGCCGGGACCGCGCCGATTTGTTCTCGGTCGGCGTCACGTTTGATCTGCCGCTTTTCACGGGCAATCGACAGGATAAGGACGTCAATGCCGCTACCTCCAGAGCCGAGGCTCTGAGAACAGACCGGTTACTACTGGCGCGAAAACTGATGGCGGAATTGAACACGACTATCGTGCGTATCCAGCGCCTGAATCAGCGCCGTGGACTCTATGACCGGCAACTACTGCCGCAAATGGCGGAGCAGGCTGAAGCGAGCCTGACTGCCTATAACAACGACCATGGTGACTTTGCCGAAGCCGTGCGCGCCCGCATCGCCGAGCTAAACGCCAAGATCGATTTCTTAACCATCAAGATTGACCGGCTAAAGATGGTTGCCGAGCTGAACTATCTCTTGCCTCAAAGCCGCTCAGGGCTGCCTAAAGACAACTTAACGATGTCCCCTGCCACCAACGGCAACCGCGCGGAAGGAATGACCCGATGAAGATTCAATTGAATAAATCGTTTTTTATGACGATTGCCTTGTTAATTGCGACCGCAGCCCTTGCCTATTATTCGGCCTTGTGGCGTATGAAAGACGCTGCAGACGGCGGAGATTCGACAGCCAAAAAGGCACCGCTCTACTGGGTTGCGCCGATGGATCCCAATTACCAACGCGACAAACCGGGTAAATCCCCCATGGGGATGGATCTGATACCGGTGTACGAAGAAGCCGGTGGCGATCAGGAGATTGGCACCGTCACCATTTCACCGGATGTGGTTAATAACCTTGGCGTCCGCACGGCACCAGTGACCCGGGGCCCGATGAATGTCTCCGTCAATACCGTGGGTTATGTGCAATACGACGAAGATCATTTGATACACATTCACCCGCGGGTGGAGGGTTGGATTGAAAAGCTCTACATCAAAGCCGCCGGCGATCCGGTGGAACAAGGAGCGCCGCTCTATGCACTCTATTCCCCGACCCTGGTCAATGCCCAGGAAGAGTTGTTGCTGGCGCTAAAGCGCAATAACGTCGCGCTGATTGATGCCGCGATGGAGCGCCTGGCATCCCTGCAGGTACCAGAATCAGAGATCAAGCGGCTGAAAAAATCTGGCAAGGTGAGCCAGACCATAACGATTTCAGCCCCGCAATCCGGCGTGTTGGAGAACCTCATGGTGCGCGAAGGTATGTTTGTAAAACCAGGAATGGAAATCATGGCCATCGGGCAGCTGGAGCATATCTGGGTGATTGGTGAGATATTTGAGCGGCAGGCTTCCCTGGTGCAGGTCGGTGATCGAGTACACATGCAGCTGGATTATTTACCGCGGCGCGAGTGGCAGGGCAAGGTGGATTATGTCTACCCGAGCCTTAACGCCACCACCCGTACCGCGCAGGTAAGAGTGCACTTCAACAACCCCGATGGATATCTGAAACCGGGCATGTTTGCGCAGATGCGGATTGAAACGGCACCTATGCACAACATCGTGTTGATCCCCCGTGAGGCCTTGATTCGCACCGGCAGTCAAGCCCGTGTCGTGCTGGCCAAGGGCGCAGGCCGTTTCAAATCGGTGACTGTGCAGGTGGGGCATATCACCGATGATCAGGCGGAAATCACCTCTGGGCTCGATGAGGGCGACCGTATCGTGACGTCAGCGCAATTCCTGATTGATTCAGAGTCCAGCAAGACCTCGGACTTTCGGCGTATGAGCCATGGTTCGGACGATAAGGCGGAGACTGTGGCGCCCACGTCGGTCTGGGTTGGCGCACAGATTAAAAGCCTGATGGCCGAGCACCGGATGTTGACGCTGGCGCATGAGGCCATCGATGACTGGCAATGGCCGGCCATGACCATGGATTTCATCGCTCAAAAAAACGTAGACCTTGAAGGCCTGAATCCCGGCATGACACTGCATGTGGAGATTACAAAAGAGGGCGACGACCACTATGTGATCAGCCAAATTCATCGGCCCGAGGCCGTTACTGACGACATGCCGACGACCGACAGTGATCCGTCTATGGATCACAGCCAGCATCAATCCATGAATCACGACGGCATGGAGATGGATCACAGCCAGCACAACGGGGTGGAGAAACCATGATCGAAGGCATTATCCGCTGGTCCGTCCAAAACCGGATCTTTGTGCTGTTGGCTACGCTGATCCTGGTGGGTGCCGGCGGCTGGTCACTGAAAAATACGCCGGTGGACGCGATTCCCGATCTCTCGGACGTGCAGGTGGTTATTAAAACCAGCTACCCCGGACAGGCACCCCAGGTGGTGGAGGACCAGGTCACCTATCCGCTGACCACGGCCATGCTCTCGGTACCGGGTGCAGTCACCGTGCGCGGTTATTCCTTCTTCGGTGACTCCTATGTTTACGTCATTTTTGACGAGGGCACCGACGCCTATTGGGCCCGCTCGCGGGTGTTGGAATATTTGTCGCAAGTCGCCCCGACCTTGCCCGCCAATGCCCGGCCGCAACTGGGTCCGGACGCCACCGGCGTGGGCTGGGTCTATCTCTACGCGCTGGTGGATCGCACGGGCCAACACGATATCAGTCAGCTTCGCAGCCTGCAGGACTGGTTCCTGAAATACGAACTGCAAACCGTTCCGGGAGTGTCAGAGGTTGCCGTCCTGGGCGGCATGGTGAAGCAATATCAGGTCAAAGTGCATCCAGATAAACTGCGCGCCTTTAACATCCCGCTGTCCCATATCCAGAGGGCTATCCAGCGGGGTAATCAGGAGGTGGGCGCATCGGTGGTGGAAATGGCCGAAGCGGAATATATGGTGCGTGCCACCGGTTATATCCAGGGGCGCGAGGATTTAGCCAATATCCCCTTGGGGCTTGATGTAAAGGGTACGCCACTGCTGTTGAAAGATGTGGCTGATATTGATGTGGGGCCACAGATGCGCCGGGGCATTGCCGAGCTTAATGGCGAAGGCGAAGTCGTGGGTGGCATTGTGGTGATGCGTTTTGGCGAAAACGCCCAAAAAACCATTAACGGAGTCAAGGCCAAGCTGGAGACCCTCAAGGCCGGGCTTCCCGATGGAGTTGAGGTTGTGACGGTGTATGATCGGTCCGGCCTGATTGAGCGGGCCATTGAGAACCTGTGGCATAAGTTGCTGGAGGAGTTCATCGTTGTGGCTTTGGTGTGTGTGGTCTTCCTGTTCCATATCCGCTCCAGCCTGGTGGCCATAATCAGTCTGCCCGTCGGTATTCTCACCGCTTTTATCGTTATGCATTTGCAAGGGTTGAACGCCAATATCATGTCCCTCGGCGGTATTGCCATCGCTATCGGTGCCATGATCGATGGTGCGATTGTGATGATTGAGAACATGCATAAGCACATGGAGCGTACGCCGCTGACAAAGGAAAACCGCTGGCAGGTGGTCGCAGATTCTGCTGCCGAAGTGGGGCCGGCGCTGTTTTTCAGCCTGCTGATCATTACTGTGAGTTTTGTGCCGGTGTTTACCCTGGAGGCGCAAGAGGGGCGGATGTTTTCACCGCTGGCGTTCACTAAAACCTATGCCATGGCGGCCAGTGCTGCATTAGCTGTGACCCTGGTGCCGGTGCTGATGGGCTACTTTATTCGTGGCAAGGTTTTGCCTGAGCACAAAAATCCTCTGAATCGGGCATTGATCGCCGTCTATATGCCTGCGCTGAAAACGGCGCTCCATTACCCCAAATCCACACTGGTATTGGCCCTGGTAGTGACGATCATTGGCTTCTGGCCAGCGAGCAAAATTGGCAGCGAATTCATCCCTCCGCTCAATGAGGGCGATATCATGTACATGCCCACCACCTATCCCGGGCTGTCCATCGGTAAAGCCAGAGAGATCCTGCAGCAGACCGACAAGCTGATTGCCACGGTGCCGGAGGTAAAAAGCGTGTTCGGCAAAATCGGCCGGGCAGAAACCGCCACCGACCCGGCACCGCTGACCATGATCGAGACCTTTATCCAACTCAAGCCGAGAGATGAATGGCGCGATGGAATGACCCCCGATACGCTCAAAAAAGAGCTGGATGCGCTGGTGAAATTTCCGGGCCTCACCAACGCGTGGGTCATGCCGATCAAAACCCGCATTGATATGCTGGCCACTGGCATTAAAACTCCGGTGGGCATAAAAGTAGCCGGACCCGATCTCAAGGAGATCGAAAAAATCGGCCGGCGCCTGGAGCAGGTCTTAAAAGATGTGCCAGGAACGGCATCGGTTTATTCAGAGCGTGTGGCCGGTGGGCGCTATATCAAGGTGGATATCCAGCGGGAAAAAGCCGCTCGCTACGGGCTCAATATTGCGGATGTGCAGCAGGTAGTGGCCACCGCCATCGGTGGTATGAACGTCACCCAGACCATTGAAGGCCTGGAGCGCTACCCGGTGAATTTGCGTTATCCGCAAGATTTTCGCAATTCACCGGAGCAACTGGCACTGCTGCCGATTGTGACCACCAGTGGCCAGCGCATTGCCTTGGCCGATGTGGCGAACGTTTATGTGGAAGATGGCCCGCCTGCGATTAAAAGTGAAAACGCCCGCCTTAACGGTTGGACCTTTGTCGATATCGACGGGGTGGATATTGGCAGTTACGTCAAAGCGGCCATGGCCGTGGTAGACCGTCAGGTGGTGTTGCCGGCGGGTTATTCTCTGAACTGGTCGGGGCAGTACGAATACATGTTGCGCGCTAAAGAGAAGCTCACCTATGTGGTCCCGTTGACACTGGCCATCATTATCGTATTGCTCTATTTCAACTTCCGCAACTTTGTTGAGGTCGCGATCATCATGGGAACGTTACCATTGGCGATGGTGGGTTCAATCTGGCTGATGTACCTGCTTGGCTACAACTTCTCCGTGGCCGTGGGCGTGGGCTTTATCGCTCTCGCCGGTGTCGCCGTGGAAATTGGTGTGATCATGCTGGTGTACCTCAACCAGGCCTATTGTCATCTGCTGGAAGAGTGCGAGCAGACGGGGGTAGAGCCTCGTTTGGATACACTACGCCATGCCGTACTGCATGGCGCTGGACTGCGGGTGCGTCCGGTGATGATGACCGCAGCAGCCATTATCGTGGGGTTATTACCCATCATGTACGGCACCGGTACCGGTTCGGAAGTCATGAGCCGGATTGCGGCACCTATGGTCGGCGGAATGCTGAGTGCGGTCATTCTGACCTTGTTCGTGTTGCCGGCCGTTTACCTGTTGTGGAAACAGGCAACCTTGAGCGGTAAAAATCCAATGAAGTAAGAAAACTGCTGCTGGGCTGTTTTGACAGAGGTTTTCATTCTTTCCCGAAAGATGACCTAAGGATGGCTGAGATGTAATCCTCAGCTCATCCGGGAGTGAGGATCATCACCTTACTATGACTAAAGGGGCAGGCTTGGTCGAAATTACCAGTAAAAATGCGTTGTCGACATAAGCGCATAATTGCCTGCTCCGTGTAGAAATAAGGTGGTGAGCCAGAGAAATTTTGCTTGACCTGTGTCATGGACACAGGTGTATAACCCCCCTCATATAGACTGTTACAGAGCTAGGTCTATCACTCAGGTTTATAACCGGTGACTGACACAGATCAAGGTCCTAAACCCAAGTAGTGTTTAGGGTGATGTCTAACTGCTGAGACTGGAGTAAGAGGAGGGCTGTATGAAGGTAATTGAGGTCGCCAGGTTATTGGGGATTACGGCTGACACGGTTCGGTTTTATACCCGGATCAAGATTCTGAATCCCACCAAAAACAGGGCCAACGGTTATCGGGAATACAGCGACAAAGAGGTAAATCGTCTGCGGTTTGTACTGAGTGCCCGACAGTTGGGGTTTTCGGTAGAGGATATTCAGGAAATTCTCGATCATGCGGACAAGAAAAAAACACCTTGTCCGACAGTGCGCCGCCTGATCGATCAGCGCTTGCATGAAACCGAAGAGAGGCTCACCGAGACCTTGAGACTGAAGGATCGGATGCAACGGGCCGTGTTGGAGTGGAATCAGAAACCTGACAAGGCACCGACGGGTCATATGCTTTGCCATTTAATTGAAGAATTCACGTTGGAGGAATGAGTATGAAGACGCAGCAAACGTCGAACGCGAGTCAGCAGCAAGGTGGTTGTTGCTGCGCGAGTAAGTCATCCATTACCTATACTAGCTCTGATGCCAACAAGGTTAGTGAATCATCGCAACCCCTCCACCGGTTACAGGTTCAGGGGCTACCTGTGGTGGCTGCGTGAAAAGTATCGAGCACACGTTGAAGTCCGTTGCTGGGGTTGGTGAGGCATCCATGGATCTGGCAACGGGTATCGCGTCAGTCGTTGGCGTGGTTGAGGCAGATCATCTGGTTGAAGCGTTGCAACGCGCGGGCTTTCCCGCGGCCGTCATCGGTTAACTGATATTGACCAAACCGGGAGAAGAGTATGAGTTCAACCAATACGGAATCTGGTAGCGACTCTTGCCATGACGGTGGGACAACAAATCATCATGCACATGAGGCGCCCCATCACGGTCAAGCTGACAATGCTGGACTGCAGGAACTCATCATTGAGGGTGCGGGGTGTGCCAGTTGTGTGGGGAAAATTGAATCTGCCTTAAAGGCAGTGCCGGGTGTTGAAAGTGCAGAGATGAATTTCGCCCAGCGCACGGTCAGCGTTACAGGGAATGCGCAAGCTGATTCATTAGTGAGTGCAGTGGAGAAAGCGGGCTATAACGCCAAGCTCGCTGCTGCTGAGAGCGAAGATGATGCGCTGGCAGAAAAAGAACAAGCAGATTGGGCTTACTACAAACGGTTAATGCGTGAGATGACCATCGCATTATCACTGGGCGTGCCCTTGATGATCTACAGCGTTGTCGGCGGCGAGATGACCGTAAGCACGACCGGTGAACGTCTTGCGTGGCTGGTCGTTGGACTTCTGACCCTTGGCGTTATGGTGATTTCTGGCAAACACTTTTTTGTGGGGGCCTGGCAGTCCTTTAAAAATCATTCGGCGAATATGGATACCCTGATTGCCTTGGGTACAGGGACAGCATGGGTTTACTCCATGGTTGTGGTGTTTGTGCCTCATGTTGTTCCGGAAATGGCACGCCATGTCTATTTCGAAGCCAGCGCCATGATTATTGGTTTGATCGACCTGGGACTGGCTCTCGAACTGAAAGCCCGTGGACGGACATCGGAAGCAATTAAGCGGCTTATCGGCCTGCAGGCCAAGACCGCACGGGTGATTCGCGATGATAAGGAATTGGATATCGCCATCGAACAGGTGCTGATGGACGACGTGGTGCGTGTGCGTCCCGGTGAAAAAATTCCTGTCGATGGTGAGGTAGTCGAAGGCCATAGTGCCATTGACGAGTCGATGTTAACGGGTGAGCCCATGCCCGTGGAAAAAGCCATTGGCGATACGGTCGCGGCTGGCACCATCAATAAAAGCGGCTCCATTCTGTTTAAGGCCACCCGCGTGGGTAAGGACACCGCCCTGGCGCAGATTATCAATATGGTCAAACGCGCGCAGAATTCCAAACCGCCTATCGGTCGTCTGGCGGATGTGATTTCCGCCTACTTTGTGCCTGTGGTGATGATTATCGCTGTCACCAGTGCGCTGGCTTGGCTTAATTTTGGGCCGGACCCCGCCGTGGCATTCGCGATGGTATCGGCGACCACCGTTTTGATTATTGCCTGTCCCTGTGCCCTGGGCCTGGCGACGCCCATGTCGGTGATGGTGGGGGTGGGCAAAGCTGCCGAAGCCGGTGTGCTGATCCGCAATGGCGAAGCCTTGCAAACCGCATCGAAAATATCGGCCATGATTCTGGATAAAACCGGCACCATCACGCTGGGTGCGCCGAAGGTCACCGATATTTTGGTCGCAGGCGAGCAGGATGAAGACGCCATCCTAAAACTGGCGGCAACGCTCGAATCCGGCTCTGAACATCCGCTGGCGCTGGCGATTGTGGAGTCTGCTCAGGAGAAAGGTATTGAAACAGGAAAGGTGTCCAATTTTAACGCCATCGCCGGCCACGGCGTACAGGCGGAAGTGGATGGAAAAACGTTGCTGTTCGGCAATGAAAAACTGATGAGTGAGCGCAATATCGAACTCGGCGATTTTGTCGAAAAGGCGCAAGTCTTGGCCGCTGAAGCAAAAACGCCAATGTATTTCGCCGTGGATAATCTGCTTTCCGCGATCATCGCCGTGGCCGACCCCATCAAGGAAGACTCTATTGTCGCCATTAAACGGTTACAACACAACGGCATTCGCGTCGTCATGCTGACCGGCGATAACCGAGCTACTGCAAAAGCCGTCGCCGAAAAAGCGGGCATTAAAGAGTTCTTCGCCGAGGTGTTACCCGAAGATAAATCCAAAAAAGTTCAAGAGCTGCAGATGGAAGGCGAAGTGGTAGGCATGACAGGAGATGGTATCAACGATGCGCCGGCCCTGGCGATTGCCAATGTGGGTTTCGCCATCGGTACGGGTACCGACGTTGCCATTGAGAGCGCCGATATCACCTTGATGCGCGGATCATTGCACGGGCTTGCCGATGCCATTGCGGTCAGCAAGGCCACACTCCACAACATCAAACAAAATCTGTTCGGTGCGTTTATTTACAACGTGGCGGGTGTTCCTTTTGCGGCGGGTGTGCTGTATCCCTTTTTCGGTTTGCTACTAAGCCCTGTGATAGCCGGCGCTGCAATGGCGTTTTCATCATTGACCGTTGTGACGAATGCTAATCGGCTGCGCTTGTTCAAAGCACAGGAACACTAATGGCTGGTTCACCAGTACCCCGTTCAGGAGAGTAGGTATGTTAATAATCAATATTGTGGGCGTTATTCTGATCGCGCTCATCGTATGGTGGTTTTGGCTGTACAAACCCAAAGAGGCTGAGCTGGGTGAAAATGACCTGGTGATTACCGTTGAAAACGGCACCTACTCACCGTCCAGGATCAAAGTGCCTGCGGGCGAGCCGGTTGAGCTTAAATTCATACGTAAGGATGAATCACCCTGTTCAGAAACGTTGCTGATTCCCGAATTGCAAATCAGTGACACCTTACCCCTCAATAAACTGAAGTCCATACAACTCCCTGCGTTGAAAACGGGTGAGTACGCCTTTCACTGTCAGATGCAGATGTATCGCGGTCAACTCACTGTTTATTAGAGAATAGTGAACTGGGAAAGCAAGGATCGGAGGCCGTATGGTTGCTCATAAGCGACCGACATTTTTGACGAATTTCGTTTGAAGGAGGTAGAAGAAACGCTCATTAGTCACGATGTAATGGGCTTTACCCGGCACCCGGTGCGCGGTCGTGGTGAATACTTCGACCGCTTCAACGAAAATCATTTGATGAAACATAGTCAATATCGCCTTTATTATGATCATGTTTGGCTTTTTGTTACAGTGGCCAACGATACTCACAAGTGGAGGATAGACCATGACTGACCACGGCCTTTCATTCCATGCGGGATGCCGGGCTGATTATGCTTAACTTGCCGCTGGCGATAATCGGTGGCGTGATTGGTGTGTGGTTTTTGGGCGTGCAGATCCCGTTATTTGGGCGTGTACCAGATCGGTGAGCTGTATACGCGTTCCTGGATGGTGGCGGGATGGCCTGTTTCCTTCACATCAATACCCAGTTTAATGGCGTCGAGCAGGGAGTAACGGGGTGTGGGGATTTCCAGCGCGCGCACGTAGTAAAACGCCGCCTGTTGGGGATCAAACTCAGGGTCTGTCCACTGAGCAGTCAGCTGGGAGGCGCCCACCGAATTTGTGTACTGGCCCGTTGTCAGATCGACGGTGTTGCCGACGGCTTCTTTACAGCGACCGTCCGCGGCGATGGTGCGGTCGCCAGACACGGCAACATCGAAAATACGTTCGTGAGACTTACCGTCTTTGTCGACCCAGCCTTTGATGATCTGCGCGCGGTCGAGGTTGGCGGCATCGGGGTCTTTCATTACGCCCACCAAAAAGGTTGGGGCTTTGCCGCCTTCCAGTTCCAGATCACTCCCCATGGGAACGCCGCGGGCGTAACCGGTTTTGGCGATATCGCCTTGGGCGTCTTGGACGTTAAAATCCGAACCGGCGAAGAACCGCAGGCTGATCCGAGGGCCTGTGGATGCGTACACTTCACGGCGTTTGAACGCATCGACGATGGCTTCACGGGTGTTCTCGGTTGCCCACACGGCGGCCCAGCCAGCCGCTCCCATATCCCAGCCTTTGGAGGCGCCAATGCCGGTGAGATGGGCGCGTTTTTCAGGGACATTGTCGTGCTGGCCCTTGCCGGCAAAGTTGGTTTCTTCAATCGCTGCAATACCGGTATGGCTGTCGGTACTGCCAATCATGCCCAGTTTATAAGGGTTGGTGCCGAGACTCTGTCCGAGTTCGAGACCGCGCTGTAATCCGCTGCGTACATAATCGGCGGAGGTGGGGGCCGGCCGGGTCTTGTCCGGGGTCAGGGCGAAGTCGAAAATTTCATAATTGGCAAATTCATCGTTGGGTGACAGCAGCGGGTGGGACTCACTGTCCCCTTTGATCTGGGTCGCCTCTACCACCCGCTCCCAGCGGGTACGTTCTTTGGCGTAGGCGGCATCAAGGTTGTTGCCGTTGTGTCGCTTCAATGGAAACATCATGCCCAGGCTGATGTTCGGGTTGTGGGGAATGGCCACGAAGGTCGCCCCGGTGGCGGTGCTGGTACTGTCGAGCCATTGCCAGAGTTTCTCGGGGTCGTCACTTTCCAGCGAGCTGAAGGGCAGGTATTGGCGGGCGACATCACCGCCTTCGGCCTGAAAAACGACGCGATGCAAATTGGCGCCGCCGGTATTAGAGCTCCACTCAAAGCCAATCAGGGTTGTGAATTTACCCGGTTGGTTGTGGCGTTCCGCGGCGTCAACCTCGTCATCCCAGGCCGTCCGTCGTTTATCCCCCGCGTGCATGTCTTTCATTAATTCTGCTGCGCTGACATTGAGCTTATTGGCTTTGTTCGAGGCCACATAGTTGATGGCCGAGTACACTTCCAGGAGTTCTTCTTCGGTCTGATTCGGGGCTAATTTCAAAATGGCCTGGCCGGTTTTGGTGTCGACCAGGTTCGGGTCCTTGTCGACGAACAAGCGGGGGATTGAGCCCAGCATTTCCGCATGATCGGCGACCACGAGAAAGTCGAGCGGTTTGCTGAGCTGCCAGCGGGTGCCGGTTGCCGGGTTTTTCACCGTCTCGCCTTTGGCAAAGCGGTAGGCAATGTCGGGTGTCGAGTTCAGGGTCCCAAACAGGTAAACATCAAACGAGTAACTCGTGTGGTTATGGGTGTCACCCCACAGTACTTGCTTGGGATAATCTGCTGCGTGCAGGTTTATCGAAATGCCCAGCAGGGCAGAGACAGCAACGGAACGCAGTAAATTTTTCATGGCATAAACCTGCATAATCATGTTTAAAAGAAAGCAGCAAAGAATCTATGTTCAATGGGGTTTCAGTATAGTTTGGTTGTGCAAGGGTAGTACTGTATCACACTACTTTTTACAGTGGGCATTGCGCCAGGTGAGTGGCGATTGGCTGGTCCAGGATTTACATTGTCTGCAAAAAATGGCGACATCGGCCTAGCCGAGTTGCAGTGCCAAGTCGGTGGCACTCTGTTCTCTGGTTTATAATGATGCTTCTGTTTGAGATGATGTGCGCCAAGTCTCGTCGAGTGCACGGCAGAATGTCCGATCCTTTTAGCCACTGGCGCATTAGTCACTATGGTTGTTTTATTTGTTTAATCTATGCTGGTATTAGTCAATCGTTGTGACCGAGCCCCGCTTCAGCATCTATTAAAGTATCAATTAAAAAGTATCAAACCGCAGAGGCAGTCTTATGAACCATCGTCGTATTTTCCCGGCCCCCCTGATTCTTGCTGCAACCTTATTGTCCCCGGGGCTGGTCTGGCAGGCTCATGCCGCCGAACCGGAACTGAACCCCCTCAAGGATGTTTATTTCGGCAATTTCCACATTCACACTCGCTGGTCGTTTGATGCTTACATCAATGGTGCCGCCAGCGATCCCGATGGGGCGTATCGCTGGGCCAAGGGGGAGTCGATTGCGGGCGGTGGCGATGGCACGCCGCTGCAGATCAAGGTGCCACTGGACTGGTATATCGTGGCCGACCACGCGGAGTACCTTGGCGCTCTGCCGCTGATGGACGACCCGGACAGCCCAGTCAGCAAGCATCCGTTGGCGGCAGATATCACCGGGGGGGATCCCAAGGCCTCGTTCGATGGCTACACCACAATTCTCGACGGCATTTCTCATCAGCGTAAAGACCCGATTCTTGGCGGTGATGAGTTGTCCAAGAGTATGTGGGCGAAAGTGATTGAGAATGCCGACAATCACTATGAACCTGGAAAATTTACCACTTTTGTGGGGTTTGAATGGACGTCCAATCCCGGTTGGAAAAATTTACACCGTGTGGTGTTTTTCAAAGATTCCAAACAATTACCTGACAAACCCCTGTCGGCGGTGGACACCGACGTGCCGGAAAAACTTTGGCAGTGGATGGATCAGCAGCGCGCTAACGGTTCCGAGCTGCTGGCGATTCCCCACAATGGCAACGCCAGTGACGGCTTGATGTTTCCGGTCGACAAATCCTATGGTGGCAGCAGTCTGACCGCTGACTATGCGCAGACGCGCATGCGCAACGAGCCGCTGTATGAGATCAGTCAAATCAAAGGTACCTCTGAAACCCATCCGTCCCTGTCGCCCCGGGATGAATTCGGTAGCTTTGAATTGTGGGACTACACCCTGGCGTCAACCGCAACGCCACCGGAGCATAAGCAAGGCGGCTATTTTCGTGAGGCTCTGATTCGCGGTTTGCAGCTGGAGCAGGGGGGCAAGGGCAACCCGTTCAAGTACGGTGTGATCGGCGACTCCGACACGCACAATTCCGCCGCCACGATCGAAGAGGACAACTACACCGGTAAATTCGGCTTTGAGAATGACCCCAAGCACCGACTCAATGGACCTCCGGGGGTCAGTGAGGCTGCCGCCAAACAGGTGAGACAATTCAGCAGTGGCGGGGTCGCCGGTGTCTGGGCGAAGGCCAATACCCGTGAGGAAATCTTTGCGGCCATTGCCCGCAAGGAAACGTTCGCCACGTCCGGACCGCGGTTGAAAGTGCGACTGTTTGGCGGGTTTGATTATGCCGACACCCAGCTTGATTCGAATGATGGTTTAAAAGCCGCTTACGCCAAAGGTACCCCCATGGGCGGTGACCTGAGTAAGGCGCCTGCCGGCAAGGCGCCAACGTTCCTGATCGCGGCGATGAAAGAGGCCAACGGTGCTAACCTGGATCGTATTCAGATGATCAAGGGCTGGGTCGATGACAAGGGGGAAACCCGGGAACAAATTTATGATGTGGCTCTGTCTGACAACCGCAAGCTCGACGGTAACGGCAAGGCGCCGGCGGTGGGCAATACTGTCAACACCAAAAACGCCACCTACACCAACACCATCGGTGATACCCAGCTGAGTAGCGTATGGACCGACCCGGAATTTGATCCAGAGCAATACGCGGTCTATTACGTGCGGGTACTACAAATCCCCACGCCGCGCTGGTCCCTTTATGATGCCGTGAAGCTGGGTGTCAGTCCGCCCGAGGATCTGCCGACGTCGATTCAGGAGCGCGCCTGGACGAGTCCCATTTGGTACACGCCCTGACTTGGCATTGAGGTATGGGTGGTTCCTTGTGTTTGCAGGGTGTCTTGTTATTTTGACTTTTTAAGCTATTGAAATAGTAAGTTGTTATCGGTCATCGGATGGGATGAGGTAGCAACCTGCAGCGACGGATAATCACCAGGGCCGAAACGAGAAAACCCGCGTCAAAGCTGTTTTTTTCATTTTAGTCTGGCGACCATCACCAAACACAGACAGTCTCCAGATGGGGTGATATTGCGTGGGTCGTGCCTGGTCGATGGCGGTCTCTTTGCAGGGTTTCTGGCGCTCAAGGCGTGAGTTTCAATAACCTATCGAAATCAGCCCGTCAGAGCTGAGTCCAATGGGTATTTAAAAGTGCAGCAAAGCGTCTGCCTCAAAGGCCAGTGACGGAGCGGGCTCACGTGTCAGAAGTGGCTCGCATTGAGTTGCCGAGGAGGGGGGCTGAGTCACTGAATGGCGCCGAACTGGAAGTAGTGCGCGGGCTCTGCTATCTACTTAGTACCTATTTAATAGATTTAGCACAATACACTGGACGCATGGAGCCTGCAGATGCGACTTGCCCTTACTCCGACTTCGCTGCGTCGTTGCCGTATTCTCTTCTTTTGCAGTATTGGGTTTTTAACCCTGCTGGTGGGCTGCTCCGGCGCCAGCCTCAAGGACGACATTTCCACTTCGCTCCCGGGTTATGCGCTCCCGCCGGCACAGGAGGGCTTACTGGCGGAGCTGGGTCGTGAGCTGCAGGCCAGGCACGGCGAGGCAACGTCGGGTTTCCGGATTCTCGACGATAGCCGCTCCAGCTTGTACTGGCGGCTGGCGCTGATCGACTCAGCAGTGTCCTCACTGGATATCCAGACTTACCTCTGGTATCCCGATGCCAGCGGCAATTTGTTGCTGGAAAGAGCGGTGCTGGCAGCTCAGCGCGGGGTCAGGGTGCGTCTGATCGTCGATGATCTGCTGTTGCAGGGGCATGACCAGTTGATTGCTAACCTTGAAGCGCAGCCGAATATCGAGTTCCGTATTTTTAATCCCTGGACCGATCGCGGCAGTTTGGTGGAGCGAGCCGCGCAGCTGCTGGTGGAAATGGAGCGACTCAATACCCGTATGCACGACAAGTTGCTGATTGTCGACGGCCGCGCGGTAATCATTGGCGGCCGCAATATTGGCGATCACTACTTTGGTTTGAATGACGTCTACAACTTTCACGACACGGACCTGCTCGGCCTGGGGCATATCGCGGAGCAGGCGGGGGGCATGTTCGACAGCTTCTGGAACAGCGACTGGGTGGTTTCGGCGCAGAATTTGACGGTGTCGCCGGACCCGGAAGTGGCCCGAGAGCAGTGGCAGGCCGTCCGTGACAGCAGCGCCAACGCCCCGCAGTTGGCCCAATTCCCTCGTCAGCCTCGCGACTGGTCGCAGGAGATGCGTGCCCAGGCGGCGCAGTTGCGTATCGGCACCAGCGAATTGATCTACGATACCACGGCTACCGATAGTATCGACCAGACCCTGATTTCCAGCATGTTCAACCTGTTCGGACGCGCCCGGCGCGAGTTATTGGTGATGAATGCCTACATCATCCCCTCTCGCCGGGCCATTGAGTTTATGAGTGAGCTGGACCAGCGTGGCGTGGATGTTCGTATGCTGACCAACTCGCTGGCCTCCCACGATGTGCCTGCGGTCAACAGTCACTATGAACCCTGGCGCGATGAACTGATAGGCGCCGGGGTCGATCTCTACGAGTTTCGTGCCCACCCCGCAATTCAGTCCAGTGTGATCGACGTGCCTCCGGCGCAGGCTGAGTTTTCCGGCTTGCACAGTAAAACTGCGGTGGTCGACCGTCGATATGTGTTCGTGGGCTCCATGAACCTCGATCCACGCTCGGCAAAGATCAACACGGAGATGGGCGCTATCGTCGATTCCCCGGGACTGGCCGAGGATATGGCGGCCGTGATAGAACGCGACATGTCGGGTGAGAATGCCTGGCATGTCACCTTGGACGATAGCGGCGATCTGCAATGGCGTAACAGTGAGGAAACCAGAGATTCACAACCCGCGAGAGATGGCCTGCAGCGGGTGATGAACGTGATCATGAAGCTTGGGCCCCGGGACCAGTATTGAGAACATACATAAGAAAAGTACAAGTTGAGCTGCGCGGGTTGGTATGGCTGCTGTGTCTGCTGTGTGCGGGGTGTGGCATACAGGGGTATCGCGGCACTGATCCGGTTTCGGCTGCGTATTTGTCCCGTGCCCTCAGCCAAAGTCAAAGCGATATTACGATCAGCGCTGCGGTGCCTGACGCCGTTGAGACCGAGGAATTGACGGGGATCGACCTCTACGACCAGGGTATCCAGCCCGTGTGGCTGGACATTCAGAATCACGGTGACAGTCCCCTGCGCGTTGTTTTGCGCAGCATCGACAGCGAATACTTTTCGCCGATTGAGGTCGCTTACATGAATCGCGGCGCATACAGTGGTGAGGGCTACGAGGCCATGCAACGCTGGTTTTATCGTCATGGCCTGCCGCGACTCTTACCGGCGGGTGAGCGCCGCTCGGGCTTTGTTTACACCCGCCACCGGCCGGGCACCAAGGGCTTCAATGTCGATGTGTTCCGCAAGGGCCGTGGCCACACGTTTACTTTTTTTGTGCCCTTACCCGGCTTTACCGCTGACTACACACGGGTCGATTTTTCCCAATTGTATCCCCCCGAGCGCCTGCGTGAACTGGATTTTATGAGCCTGCGCACAGTGCTTGAGACTGAGTTGTCGTGTTGTGCCGGCGGGCCAGCTGCCGGTGACAACGGTGGACCGCTCAATGTGGTCATGGTGGGCACCACACTCGCACTGCGTCGCAGTTTGCTGCGGGGCGGCTGGTTGGAAACCCGCGCAGATGCCTCTCTGTTGAAGGGCGCGCGCGAACATCGCTTTGCCGGGCGTTCACCGGACGCGGTCTTCTATCGGAGTCGCCCTGACGGCAATGAATCGCTCAACCTGCATCTGTGGTTGGCTCCCTGGACCCTCGAGGGTGAGTCGATCTGGGTGGGGCAGGTCTATTACCGGGAGCTCGCACAGCGCTTGTTGAGCGGGATCGCGCAGAACGAGGCACTGCGTAATTCCGAGTTCCTGTCACGTTTTATCCGCGAGAGTGTCGCCGCCGATATCGATGAGGCACAGCGATTTCTGTTACAGAACCTCTGGTACAGTCAGTCGCTGTCCGGTTTTGGTATCGTTACCGGCGTAGGGGCTTCCAGTGTGAGTCGGCCCGAGCTGACGTTCGATGGCGTAGGCTATTTTACCAACGGCTATCGACACGTGCTTCGGGTTTCGGAATCGCCGGTACCACTGGGTGGCGTTGAGTTGCTTTACGGTGGCATTGAACCGCCCGACGAGGAGACAATGCAATGAGTTACACTCTGCGCATTGTTGTGCAGCTGTTGTTGCTGAGTCATGCAATGATGGCCGTTGGTGCACCTGTGCCACCACCCAATGATCGTTTGCAAAAGCGTACGCAAGGTGACATCACGGTCAATGTTGCGGTGCCCGACGCGACGGAAGTGCGTGAGTTGTTCGGTGCTGACCTCTACGCACAGAATATCCAGCCAGTTTGGGTGAGCTTGCGCAATGATGGCGAGGTGCCGGTATTTCTCTCGCCGATGGGCATCGACCATGCGTACTACGCCCCGCGAGAAGCGTTGCAGAGGGTACTTGCCGCGGGCCAGTCCCTGGGAACAACCCTACTTGAGAATGCCGCCATACGGCGCATTGAGATTCCGCCGCGTTCGCAGCGAGCGGGATATGTGTTCACTCGGGTGGATGAGGGCACCAAATCGTTTAACGTGGATGTGTTCAGCGATACCGCCGTTTCGCAGATGAGCTTTTTCGTCCCGGTGCCCGGCTTGCAGCTGGATCATCATGATTTTGATCGCGATGCACTTTATAGCCAAGAAGAGATCCGTGAACTGGCGCTACCGGATCTGGTGGCCGCGCTGGAGAGCATGCCCTGCTGTGTGCGCGACGGGGAGGGAGAGGACCGCGGCGACCCCCTCAATTTGGTGTTGATCGGGCAGGTTCAGGATCTTTACTACGCCTTTATGCGTGCCGGCTGGGACGAAACCGAAACCATCTACGCCAACAGCCTGATAAAAACAGCGGTCTCGGCGTTAACCGGTGGCCGTTACCGCTATTCGCCGGTGAGCGCTCTGTATGTGTTCGACCGCGCTCAGGATGTTGCTCTGCAACGGGCTCGCAGCAGCATCCACGAGCGTAACCACCTGCGCTTGTGGATGACGCCGCTGCAGTTCGACGGGCAGCCGGTTTGGCTCGGCCAGATCAGTCGGGATATTGGGGTACGGTTTACCACGCGAACCATAACCACTCACAAGATTGATCCTGATGTAGACGAGACCCGCGAATTCCTGCTGGAAGATCTCGCTTACACTCAGGGCTTGCGACAGTTTGGCTACGTGGGGGGCGTAGGTGCGGCCAGCTATGATGAGCCGCGCAGCAATCTCACGGGCGATCCCTATTTCACCGACGGCAAGCGAATTGTGATGTGGCTATCCGGTACCCCCACGGCGCTCAATGAAGTAGAGTTTATTGATCTTTCAGCTTGGCATACGGGTCTGATCGGGGATTAGTTGTGCTGTGTCCCACGGTGCTTTTGTGGGTGTGCTCCAGGTCCTACGGTGTGCTCTCGATCAAAGCAGCTCGCCCCCTGGAGGAGGCCCTATTAGCGAAAGAAGCGAGTTATTAGGAATGGGGCAAAGGGGAATTTCTGGAAACTGTATCCAATCGCATTAAAAGTGAAATATCCGGTGTGTGCGTGGTAGTTACGATGTATCGAGCAAGCCGCGGGTGACCCTTGAGTGGGAGTGATTCCAGCTATAACAGCGTCAGATATCTATGAGCCGTACTCTCTCGAAGCCCTGCGCCATTGAGGGTTATTTCCGTTTTAAGTGCGGTCATTTATGTTTTAAATTGACGCGTTAATCTATTCGTTCGACAGCACCCGCTTGTTTCAAGGCTAATCCATACTCTGAAGTGTAGCTCTAACATTAACGATGCCGGGCTGCTGCTGGTCAAGGCTGACATCAACCAGCTCTAAACCGTTTACTTGTAAGTGATTGAGCCACTCTATGGTATTCTTAAAGCTGACTTTTTCCATCCAGATACGCTGGTTGCCATTGGCTTCTGGCTGCAACCGCTGGATGCTTAGCTGGAAATCTTTGGCGGAATTATTGATCAGGCTGATGGGGTTTTCATCCTCTTTTCGGGATGGCTTTTGAGTTGTGCCTGGGGACTGAGGTGTTTGTTGAAGTTGTTCAACCGCCGGTTGCTTTGCTTTCATCCAGCTAAACAGTTGCTGTTGCTCGGTGAAGACGTATTGGGAGTTTTGATGATAGTCGAAAGCGGGCAACAGGATTCCATACACCAGGAAAAGCAGCCCCCCAAATGCCCCTAATAGTTTGAGGGCTATTTGATCCCGATGAGAGAGTTTGTGAAAGCGTCCAAGCCATTGCGAGAATTGATTTTGCAACGCTGCCTGCCATTTGAAACGTGTCATCTGTAAGTCTGCCATATTAAGATCCCTTCGCTATCTTGAGCCGGCCGCGTATTCCATTGGGGTTATTGGGGAGGTTGCTTTCACTGGCTGACAGTAGTTCGGCCTGGTCACCCAGTGAGCGACGCAGCTGGTCCAATTGTTGAATGGAATCACTTTCAATATCGAGCAGCATTTCCTGGCGACTTTTATTAAAGCGGATCGATTTTAGCGTCAATTGGTTATCGAATTGCCCCCAGCCGTTATGAACCTCATTGAGTAAGACGAAAAAATCACTCTGTCCGTTACCGGTGGTGCTGTTAAGGTGGTTTTGAGTTTGTGTACGTATATTGACGATACGTTGGTCTTGCGGAAAATATTGGCGGTAGAGTGTTTCGGTGGCAGCCTGCAATTGATCGGCTCGCGCTGAAAAAAAATAGCCACTGGCCATTAGGTATAACACATTCAGCCCCAACAGCAGGGTGGCTGTCAGAGCCAGAAGCTGCCAGCGAACATTCGTGCCTTGGGTCTTGTTTGGTGCGTAGGTGCCGGTGAGTAAATTGATGCCTGTATTCAATGGAGAGGAGTCAATGGCTTCCAGGCGAGCCAAGTGACTGATGTTACCGTTTGAACGGGGGAGGCTATGTTCAACGACTGTCATACCTTGGCTGATCAATTTTTCCAGTGCCAGTGTGATTGTGCTGTTGAGAGTGTCTGGGCTGAGTGTTTGCCTGTAAACGAAGAGTGGCTGCTGGGTGTTGAGAGTATTTATCAGGGTGGGGGCCTGTTCGGGAATACTGCAAAACGGCGTGGGTTGTGATGCCTCATGGGTGATGATCAGGCTGCCTTGTTCATCTACCCACAATAGCTGCTGGTCGCCCTGCACGAGACTGATAAAAGGCTCGTTGTCGGCATAAACAGCGTCAGGACTAAGTCCCAGTGCCTGCAAGCACTTCAGTAAACCTTCCAACAGCGAACGCTGGGTAATACGTACGGGAACCAGTTCGCCTTGTGGTCGCCCTGTGGCGATGTGGACACTGTCGATATCGCATGCAAGTTTCTCTTCGCACAGAAATGGTAAAATTTTCGGAAGGTATTTGAGTTGCGCTTTTGGAACACATACATGAGTAGACAGTACATGCAAGCCTGGAATGTAGACGGTGACACTTGTGAATCCGTCCGAGTTAATATCGGCGAGCGTGCAGGCATTCCAGGCCGACTCAGAGGAAGAGCGAATCACACATGGGATTAACTCAGCGGTCAATGGATCCTTATTGTGTGGAAAATCGGTGATGTGGATAAACAGAAATTCACTCATAACGTATTGCTCGTATCGGTAAGGGCCTCATGGGGGCGCATCTGACTGCGTTGCAGTGTGGTCACAGCACCGGTGGAAGGGTTGCGATACAACAGGCTGGTTAAGTAGGTCGTATGTTCTTGAAAACGGGCGACGATCGAGGCCTGGAAGTATTCACTGTGAACGTTCAGGTTGGTGTGAGACAGGTCGACGTCGTTTGTGACATCGTGCTGCAGAAATGCTTCGTTGCTGGTAAAACCTTGCGGCATTAGCTGGCGTTCCGCAATTATCTTCGCGCCGCTAAGCTCTGGAGCCAGACTGTTGAGTACTGCCTCGTTGGCGGTGTTTGGATTAATACTGGTGCCGGAGGGGAGAGCGACCACAACTTGCAATAAGCGCTCCAGCTGATCGGGCTTGAAGATATCCAGCGCATTGAGTTCGCTCGTGTCGCTCATCGGCCCATCAGCGCTACGATAGGCGTTATCACGAGACAAAAAAAAGACATCCTCGCTGTTGGCCGTTTGCGGTTGGGTGTCTGAATCCAGCCAGTCGACAATGGCAGCAATGTGGTCTTGAGTCAGCTTTAGCTCGCCTGCCAGGCGCTGAAACTGTTTGATTGCATCTTGTTCAGGTTGACCGTTGCTATCGACCAGGTTGTTGAGGTTAAAACGGGAATTTAGGTCGTGGAGGTGAATTTGTATCAAGCCACCTTCGGGTTCAAACAGATTTTCCATTTGCCAGCTTTCCGCAAGATAATCACCCTGGCCCAATTTCTGGTCGTTAAGCCAGTCTGCGTACAAAATTTGTCGGGCCAGCTCCTCCCCCCCCAGCGCGTATTGGTAAGCCTGGCTGTTAAGCAGATAGTAACTGGTCTTACGAATATCATAACTGGTGCGATTGACGGCAGTACTGACCAGAATCACTACCAGTGAAAAAATCAGGAGCATGGAGATCAGCGCGACACCTTGTTCCCGCCTGGCTGGGCAGGGTGAATTAGGGTTGCTTTGCGGTTCTGATAATCTCATTGAAGCTTCTCCCGTGTCAGTTGTAAGGTGACTAGGCGCTGGATGTCACCCCAGTCAGAACTGTGTACCGTTACTTCGATGGCTTCTGGCAGACCACTAGTGGCTTGATTCAAAGGTGGCCATACTGTCAGCCATTCTTGGCTTCCGACTTGTAAGTAGCGAAGTTTAAGTTGTTCTATACCGGGCAGTAGTTGTTGATTTACGGGCTCAGTGGCCGGCGCTCTGTCCAGATAAAACCAGAAACTGCGCTGCAGGTAGGGTTGACCATCGGTGTCTTGCTGAATCCGATAGGCCACCCTTTGCAAATCGCTGCGGCTGCGTTGCAGAGGATTTACCCAGCCATGTCGGGTAAATATAATGCTGTCCTCGTTGCCGAGCAGTGCAGGCTCGCGGAGTCCATAATCTTCACGAATACCGCGGTTTACCGCCTGTTGCAAATCCCGTGTCAGTCGCATCATGCCAAGCTGCCAGTGATTCTGTTCGAGGCTCTGATTTTGCAGTGCCAATTGGGTGCGGACTTCTGTGCCCAGCAGTTGGTAGGAGGCGAGCCCCAGAATGGCAAAAATACTGAGTGCAATCAAAACTTCCAACAGGGTGAAACCATTACACCGACCCAAGTCTGTGGTGATTTTAGTGTGAGTCACAGTGTTCGATAACATCAGTAACGCCCTAAAAAGCTCGTGAGTCGATATCCTTCGCTCATTTCCTGAGACGACTGCGTCTTGTCGGGCTTTGCCCGCTGAACATGAATAACCACCCGTCGCAGGTCCGGGTGGGCGGTCTTACTGATATCACGAATGACGTTCCACTGGCGCAGACCAAAAACCAGCAGTCGCGATGTTTTGCCAACAGCGGGGAATTGTTGCTCCAGGCGCAGTTGGTCCAATTCGTTCTCCGCAATCCAGTTGGCGAGCGTGCGGCTCTCCAGAAAACTCGCCTGTCGCAAGCTGCGACCGCTTTGTTGAATGAGGGTGGTGGCACAGATGGCAAAGATGATTAGGGCTATCATCACCTCCAGCAGCGTAAAGCCACGATTCGTAGAGCTGTCCACAAGATGACCCTCCTAGGGTAAAGCCTGACGGCTAATGGGTGAAAAGCCGTCACTGCTCAGCTGCTGGCGTTGCTGATCGGGGCGCTGAACGCCTTTCAGACTCATTGTCAGGGTAAAGGCCGAAATTTCGCCGTCAGCTAATAACAGAACCTGTGGCCTTAGCCGTTCACTATTACTACCATTACTACGATTACCCTGGCTTTGGGGTTGGAGCTGCAGCACCTTGCCCTCCAGCTCCAGGCGCAGGTGTATGGGCAGTTCAAACTGATAGGGTGTCAGACCGGATTCATTGAGTTTTTGCCAATCTGCTTGAGTCTCGTCGAAGTGTAAAAAGGTATAGCCGCTGTCGGTAAATTGAAGGCCAAGATTGCATTGATTGAAAACCGCTTCATTTTGCGCCAGTAGTAAACGTTGTTGCAGCCGACTGGCTTCCTGTTGCAATAGTCGGCTATCGTTGCCACCGATTGCCAGTAGTGCGAGACTGGCCATCACACCAATGATGATCACCACCAACAGGATTTCAAGCAGGGTAAAACCTCGGCTGTGCCTGGGTGAGATGGGACGGATGAACGCTCGCATGACTCAATCGTCAACAAGTAGCGTTAATTATAGATATCGGCATTCTCATCTTCGCCACCTTCTCGGTTATCCGCGCCGAGGGAGTAGAGATCGTATGCGCTCTTATTACCTGGGCTGACATACAGGTAATCATTGCCCCAGGGATCTTTCGGCAGCGATTTCAGGTAACCTTGGGGGTTCCAGTTGGCGGGCTCCGGGAAACCGCTGGGTTTAGTGACCAAGGCTTCCAATCCCTGATCGGTCGAGGGGTAGGTGTGATTGTCCAGCTTGTAGAGGTCGAGCGCATTGCCGATGCTGTTAATGTCGCTTCTGGCAGCCGTCATGCGGGCTTCGCCAGGGCGCCCGATAATGTTGGGGACCACCAGGGCCGCGAGAATACCCAGGATCACGACCACCACCATAATTTCGATCAGGGTAAATCCCTTTTGCCGCATCTGACTGAGAGCATTCTTTTTTGTGGTATTGGTTGTTGTCTTTGTGTGTCTTTTCATTATGTACTCCTATTAACCCACCAATTGATTCATGTTTAAAATTGGTAAAAGAATGGCCATCACAATCAGTAACACAGCCACTCCCATAAACAGCAGCATGGCGGGTTCAAACAGACCCACCAGTACGGTGACCAGGTTTTGTAAATCACGGGCCTGATAGACGGCAGTGCGCTCAAGCATGGTGTCCAGTTCGCCACTGGATTCGCCGCTGGCAATCATGTGCAATACCATGGGTGGGAAGTAACCAGTTTCTTTTAGGGCATGATGCAAACTGCTGCCTTCCTGTACCCGTTGGGTGGCGATATGCAATTGTTGCTTAAGAAAGTCGTTGCTGAGTACGTCACAACTGATTTTCATAGATTCCACCAACGGCAGTCCGCTGTTGGTGAGAATGCTGAGGGTACTTGCATAACGAGTGGTGTTAAAGCCGCGACTGAATCGCTGGATAAAGCTGGCGTTTAGCAGCCAGTGGTGAAAATGCAGGCGCATGGTTTCGCGTTTTAACAGTTGTGTAATTGCAACAACGGTTATTGCTGCCAACAGCAACAGCAGCCAGCCGTAATGGCTGATAAAATGGCTCAGCGCCACCAAGCCCCGAGTCAGTGTAGGCAATTCCTGCCCCGAACCGACAAAAACCTTGATGACATCTGGCACAATGTAAATCATCAAACCGGTGACCATCGTCATCGACAGCACAATCAGTAAGCAGGGGTAGATCATGGCCATTTGAATTTTTTGTTTGAATTGCTGACTCTCTTCAGTATGGTCGGCCAGTCGGTTCATCACCTTGTCAAGGTGGCCTGAGTGTTCGCCGGCCGACACCGTGGCGCGGTACAAATTTGGAAAAGCGCGGGGATATTGGGCCAGACTGTGGGCCAGGGTATGCCCCTCCAGCACCTTGCTGCGCACCGCAAGCATGATACTTTTTACGCGTTGATTTTCAGTTTGCTGAGCAACGGCCTGCAAAACCTCTTCCAGTGGCAGACCTGCCTGAATCAGAGTGGCCATCTGGCGTGTTATCAAGGCCAGAGTTTTGCTGGGCAGGCCGGGTGACAGTAGTGTTGCCGCGAACGGTTTACCTGGGCCAGCTGATGAATGCCTGTTCCGATCTTCGCGGCCTTCGACTAGAGTTAAGGGCGTCAGTTGTTTATCACGCAGTAACTGGCGAGCCTGGCGCGGACTGTCGGCTTCGATGACGCCTTTACGTGACTTGCCGTCCAGGGTCAGTGCTTTGTAGTCATAGGCTGCCATAATAATTAATCCTCGTGTGTCACACGCAGGACTTCTTCCACTGTGGTCTGCCCTTTGAGAATACGGGTGCGGCCATCGCTGCGAATACTGGGGCTGGATTGACGGGCATAGCTCACCAATTCTGCTTCAGATGCGCGATTGTGAATCAGTGCGCGCATGCCTTCATCAACAGCAATGATTTCGTAAATGCCTGTGCGGCCTCTGTAGCCCAGTCGGTTACAGTGTTCACAGCCATTGGCGTGATAGAGCAAGGGAGACTGCTCGAGGGAAACCTGGAGTAACTCGCATTCGGCTTGGTCTGCCGTGTAGGAGGATTTACAGTACGGGCATAGCAGCCGGACCAGACGCTGAGCGATGACACCAATCAAGCTGGAGGACAGTAAAAAGGGCTCGATACCCATATCCACCAGTCGGGTTACAGCACCTACAGCGGTGTTGGTGTGCAGGGTTGAGAGGACCAGATGGCCGGTCAAACTGGCCTGTATGGCAATCTCAACCGTTTCTTTATCCCGGATCTCGCCCACCATCACCACATCCGGATCTTGGCGTAACATGGCCCGTAGGCCGCGGGCAAAGGTCATACCGGCTTTAAGATTGACCTGTGTTTGGCCGATGCCTTCAAGGTTGTATTCGATCGGATCTTCGACGGTTAGGATGTTTTTGTCAGCTTGATTGATACTGGCCAGGCTGGCATACAGCGTGGTGGTCTTACCTGAGCCGGTTGGGCCGGTGACCAGTAGAATACCGTGAGGCTTGTGCAACAACTCGGTTAGCCGTGCTTCATCCTGCGGTTGCATGCCCATATTGCTGAGTTTCAGCCGACCGGCCTGTTTGTCCAGCAGGCGTAACACGACGCGCTCACCGTTACTCGATGGCATGGTCGATACGCGGACATCGACCTCTCGTCCACCCACCCGCAATGAGATACGACCATCCTGCGGCACTCGTTTCTCCGCAATGTCTAGCTTTGACATGACTTTAATGCGCGAGACTAACAAGGGCGCTAATTCGCGCTTAGGTTGTACAACTTCGCGCAATAACCCATCAATGCGAAAGCGCACGATTAGCCGGCTTTCAAAGGTTTCGATGTGAATGTCGGAGGCGTTGAGCTTGATGGCTTCGGACAACAGGGCGTTGATGAGTCGGATAATCGGTGCGTCGTCTTCCTGTTCCAGTAGGTCCTCGGATTCAGGTACAGCGTTGGCAAGGCTTGCAAGGTCAAGATCACCGCCCAGATCTTCTACCATTTGCATGGCTTCGCTGGAATCTCTTTCGTAGGTTTTGGCCAAGGCGGTGTGAAACTCTTCGGCCGTGATGGGAGTGATGTGCAGCGGTCTGCCGAGATGACGTTGGGCTTCAGACAAGACTTCCAGGGGAGGCAGCTTCACGCACAACAGATTGTTACCGTCTGCACCATTGAGGACAACCTGGTTGCGTTTGGCAAATCCAAATGGCAATTTCAGTATCGTTTCAGGGATCGGGGGCATCTGGGGCATCCGCTTTTGATTTGGCACGTATAATGACACCTGGGGGCTGACTGGGCTTTGGCGCGGTAATTTCTGGCAGTTGGGGAATAGGGTTTGGCACGAAGAAGGAATCTACCCGCTCACGGAAGGCGCCCTGTTCGCTGCGAATGCGTTCATAGCGCTCGCGCGTCACCTCAAAGCTTGCAGCGCTATCATTAAGAATGGTTGGCTGGATAAACACCATCAGATTGCGTTTGATGGTGTTGCTGCTGGTGCTTTTAAAGAGGCGTCCAAGAACCGGGATGCTGCCCAGAATGGGCACTTTGTTTTCGGTCTCTTGAACTTCATCCCGGATCAGGCCGCCGAGTACGAGTGTCTGCTCGTTGTCCACCAGCACACGGGTTTTGATTTCTCGCTTGCTGGTAATGATGTCGGAGGCATTGACATCGGTACTATCACGAATGCTTTCTACACTCTGTTCTATTTCCAGTGTGACGGAATTGTTGTTATTGACTCGGGGTTTGACTTTAAGGGTGATTCCGACATCCTGGCGCTCAATGGTCTGGAACGGATCATCATTTGCTCGCGCTTCACTGCCGGTAATAAAGGGGACATTTTCACCCACAAGAATCCTTGCCTCTTCATTATCCAGCGCCATAATCGTGGGGGTAGAGAGGATGTTGGCGTTGGATTCAGTCGCCAGGGCATTAATCAATGCTCGCATATCCCCACCACGAAAATAGCCAAATGAAAAGCCGGAACCGAGCGTGCCCAAATTACCGTCCTGATCAATATTGAGCTTTGGTGTGAGGGGGAATGAGCGAAATCCAAGGCTGGTATCACTGTTGTGTGCCATCCATTCAACGCCCAGATCTTTACCCAGCTCTTCACCCACTTCCACAATCAATGCTTCCACCAGTACCTGAGCGCGGCGACGGTCCAGTTTGGCGATGACGCCTTTCATAGTATTGAGCATTGCGGGGGGGGCGGTGATGACCAGGGCATTGAGAGCTTCACTGGCCTGGATGCCAATTTCAGTGGTCATGGCGCCTTGATCTTTTTGATTTTTTTTCAGGCTGCCTGCGGTGCTTTCCAAGATGGGCACCAACTCGGCCGCATTGCTGTAGTTCAGATAGAATACCTGGGTGTTGCCATCACCTGTCAGAGGTTGATCCAGCCTCTGTACCAATTTGCGGATTTGACTGCGGGTAGCAATGTCGCCAGTAAGCAGCAGACTGTTAGAGCGCTCATCCACCGCCAATTGCACAGTGCTCACTTCTTCTTTTTTCCCCTGAGGTTGAGGCAGGAGTTTGTTAATGACGTTGGCGACGTCTTTCGCACTGGCAAATTCCAGGGGTAGCAATTCAATATCCACCGTGTTGCCGGTATCCAGACGTTTGATGATGCCGGTTATCTTGGAGATGTTGTTGGCGCGATCGGCAATGATCAGGGCATTTGTAGTTGGGTAGGCGGCCAAATGACCGACTTGTGGTACCAGGGGACGCAGCAGATTGACCAGTTGGGTGGCCGATATGTTTTTAACCTTTACCACCTTAACCACTACCTCTTCCGGAGGTGTTTTGTTGTCTGGACCATTGTTGATGACAGGCACAGAAGACTGTTTGGCAAGGGCGTCAGGAATGATTTTCAGAGCGTTTCCGCTTTCGACAATGGCGAAACCATGGACTTGCAGAGCAGAAAGAAAGACTTCATAGGCCTCGCCAGTAGTCATGGGGGAACCTGACAAAACTGTGACCTTGCCTTTAACGTTTGGGTGAACAATGATGCTTTTATGAGTTACTTCCCGAGCCCACTGTATGAGGTCAAGAATGTCGGCATGGTCCAGTGCCAAAGTGATTTTCGCTTGATCATCTGGTGGCTTGGGTAAAGTTTGCGAATACACGCCTTCTGCGCCAAACAGAAAAGTAGAAAAAATCACTGTAATAATACCGTATCGGTGTTGCATGTTCAAAGTCCGTATTTTTTGCTAAGAGTTTATACATCCTTCGCATGACGCAGTTATCTCAATGGATTTTTGAGTCTTCACGGGCTTTCCTGGAGCCATGTTGATTGTTTGCCGGGGAGCTGGCGGGGTTTCTGTTGGTCGGTGTAATCTGTTCCTGTTGATTTTGGGCATGCTGTTTAATCAGATTAAATCTCAGGTTTTCTAAACGTCCGTTAAACTCAAAGGTTACTTTCTCGGGATCAACTTTTTTAAGTTTGGCACCACTCGGAAGGGTATCGGAGACTTTGTAGTAGCGAGCAGACTTTCCTTTTTCTGCAATAAGCGCTCGGCCTTCTGCTGTTGATGAGCTTGCAAATGTTCCTCTCAGTTCTAGTTGCAAGCGGGTATCAGTCTGTGTGGTTTTAGATTCCCGATTGAGCGGAATTTCCGTTGCGATTTGACCGAAAAGATCACTGCTCGCAAGCTCTGTAATCGGGATATTTACTTTGGGCATAATGGGGCGTGCGCTGTGTCTTGATGGGACAGACTGAAGATTGAGTTGGACATCTTTATACACCAAGGCGGCTAAATTACCCACTCCAAGCAGAACCAGGAGCGCAACAGAATTGGATGTATTTATCCATTGTAATGCACGTAATACCTCACCATCAGAATGCATAAGCTTAAATTCCTGCAATTAGAATTTATTCACATCATATGGATGGCATAAACTTTACTCATGCCAAAATGGTCCTTTCTCGATAATTTTTCAATCACGCTGGAAGTCGATTGCAACGGTAAGCTTTGGTACCAGTATTTCCGTTAAGGTATAAAGATAAAAATTAGCCAAAAAACAGAAAATCACCTGTTTTTGGCCTCATCATTGGTCCACAGCAGTATAGAAACCCTGAACTTAATCCCATTTCAGTACACCTTGATTTGAATAATTAACTGCAACACCGAAGGTGCAATTATTGGTGGTATTACTTATAGGTATATACCAATTTACGCTCGAATGATGCTTATCGTGATTTAAAATGTTCTCAATTTCCAAAATTTTCTGTTTTAGGCCACGCTAAATAAGCGTTGTCATGCTGGCGCCGCTGAATACTTTGGATATTTAAAGATTTGACGGAGGGGTTTGATTTGGCCTTCGTCAGGCTGAAAGCTTTACATTCTTGAAAGATGCCAGTACCCCATATACTCGCCTGTGAATCCTGATTCAAGGTCTGCTTTTCATTATTGAGAGTTTTTTAGGCAGGCCAAAATTGTGAAAAGCATGGTTTTGAGTCCTTTTCCAGATTATGTCATACATGAATTCCATGACTTTAGTCGTAAACGATTGGTGATTTTTAGTTGTTTTAAGCATAGCAACGAGATTGGCTGTGCGCGTCGTGACGCTCGGTTTTAATAAGTCCTATTAGCCCGAATGAGCTATTGTTGAATCCCTTATGAGTTCCTACTCTCAATAACAAGCCATGTGAGACACAGAAGTAGGTCTCCTGTTTCCGTTTGTATTTAACTCAAGACTTTTTATGGAACAGCCGTTGTGAATTCGGTGATACACCAATCGCTAATTTTATAATGTGGTGAGTTGTGGCGGTTAGGTAGACCAGACCACCAAATGTTTCTTTTGTTTGGGGTTGCAAGAAGTAGTGTGCTTCTACTGTGCATCTATGCATCTTTATAGTGCTTAAGGGGATATCCGGTTTTGAACGTAAAGTCTGCAAGAATGAAACGAGAAACAGCCAGTCAGCGTAGGCATTTCCGGATCACGGCGCCTCTGAAAATACAAATGAATATGGATGATGACCTGTATTTTTATAAAACCAGGAACTGGAGCATTGGAGGATTTTGCATCGATAACCTTGAAGGTGTTGATGGTTTCGAGGCAGGAAACATCATTCCGGTTAGAGTAGATATTCCCTTCAGCGATTTCGACATAAATTTTGAAACGGAGGTCAAAATAGTACGTATTGATAAGTCTCTAAATAGTTTGTCGGCAAAGTTCATTAGCTTGGACAATAGGAAAGAGGAATTACTGAAATACTTTGCTGACGCGCTTATTTCAGGTGAGATTGCAGGTATAGGCGATACACTAAAGCACATAGATACCCCGGTTACGTTGGTTTCAGAGAAACCGGATTCCAAGAAAAATGAAAGGCAACCTGAAAAAAAACGCAAAGCAATCCTTATTGCCTCTTCCTACATTGCTGCCGGAGTACTGATTGGAAGCTATGTTCTTGGTATTGCCTATTCAAGCATTTTCAAAATACGGGTACAGTCAGCTGCGATATCAGCTCCGGATAATCTGATTCGAGCACCCTTTTCCGGGACAATTGATCTGACGTATGTCACGGTCGGAGATGCAGTTCAGTTGGATGAGCCACTGTTCTATATTCGAGATGATGCCACGATTGAAAGCATAGAGATGGCCAAGATTGTTGTTCGAGACGCAGAAAATGAGCTTATGGAAAATGAGCAGAAGCTCTCAGCTGAATATCAAATGCTGGAAATTTACAGGTCATTTGGAGTGGCCGAACTGAAAATAGCGGAAGCAGAGACAAAAGCACTCAAAGAAAAATTGGCTTTGGCAAAAACCAGATATGAAAGAAACCTGAAGCTACACCAGAAAGATTTGGCCAGCGATGATGTTGTTGATCGAGTGGCTGAAGAATATATCGGTCTAAGAGCAAGTTTATCTGTGGCTATGGCCAATGAAGAAATGGCTCGAAAAGCGGTTGAGCAAATAGACAGTGGTTGGTTTTACACGGATAACAAACTGGAAGGCAAAGTTGGTGAATTGAAGCCTGCTGTGACAGCAGCTAAAGAGCGTTTGCTTCTTGAGAAAGAGCGGCTTTCGTTGATGGAGAAGCGTCGCCTTAGGCTGGAGATTCAGTCGCCAGTAGATGGGAGAATCGTATCGGTGTTGTCGGGGACTAAGCAGTTCGTAGAAAAAGGCCAACCCTTAGCTGTGATAGAAGGTAATGGAAAAAAGCTGATAGAAGCATTTGTGTCAGCAGACAATCTTAAAAAAATTGATTTGAGTAGGCCTGCAACAATATTTTTACAGGGTTCGTCAACTTCGCTGAGTGCAACCGTGGATAGCATAGAGCGGGGCTTGATTCCAGAGTCATCCCTCAGGAATGTTAATTCAGTATTGCCAGAGTCAGCGGTGGCGGTGAAAGTAAATCTGATATTGCATAGTAAAAATCCAAATAAAAAACTCGATAACCTGCCGCCTGGATTGCCCGTCACTGTAGAGTTCTCAAGAATTTTTGATGCCAACATTATAAAAGGCTCTGCAGAGTTTAATTCTGGAGACAATGATGACGCGAACTTTTCAGAAAGTATTCCTAAATTAGATTTTCCTGCAATGACAAAAGCTGAATAAACCTTTTTTTATAAAGATGAGTGCAATTAATATGTGTCGTTGCTCAGTGGTGATGAATGTTTTTATCATGACAATTCTTTCAGGGTTGGTGTCTGTTAGTGTCCATGCAGGCTGTGGCAGTTCACTTTGGCAAGAAGTGGATTTGTCTTCAGTTTTAGAGAAGCAAGCAACGTTAAAGGAAGAGCTTCTAGTGCAAGCAGAGCAAGCTTTGAAGCGACAGCCATCTCCCGTATCAAGTTTAAGGAGTGCGGGTGTTGAAGACAAAAATGACCCTTACTTTATTGCCTCTAGAGCGGCCTTACAGGATTCAGACAGCGCAGTAATTCTGGCTTTGTCCTATGTAGCCTTTAACAGAAAAGAATTTCACGAAATGGCTAAATTTATATTGTTGAAGTGGTCAGAGGTAAACATACCGACAGGAAATCCAATAGATGAAACAAGGCTGGATGGGCTTGTGTGGGCATTCGCAATTATATGTGAAGAGTTAAATGCTGATGAAGTCGACAAAATTAGTGAATATTTTGAGGCAATGTATCAAGCCAAGAAAAAGTGGAAGTTTGGACCGAAGACGGCCTTAAATAACCACAAGACACATCAACTTAAGATGCAGATGTTGATAGCAAGGGCGCTAGGTAATGTGGATGGTTTTCGATCCGCTTCCGAATCGGCAGCTGAACATGTACAAATAAATATTGATGCCAGTACAGGCGAGTCAATCGACTACATACAACGAGATGCCCTTTACTATCACGTTTACGATTTGGAAGCATGGCTAGATATTGCGTTGATCAGTGAGTGTTGTGACCAGCAGGTAAAATCAGCGTACTGGTATGTTGTGGATAAACTTCAGCGACATGAAACAGGTGATGAGTTTAAAAACTCAACAGCAGCAATTGATGAAAACAGGGCTGCAGCGGGATTTCATTATGCAAAGGTGCAAAAATTTGAAATTAAAAGGATGGCCAGGTCAACTCTGGCATACATTGCTTTGGAGCGAGATGTTACGATTCCTCAGGAAATGGTTCGTATCGCGAGAGAAAACCTTGATCGGCGCCTACTCTTTCACAAGGTGAGAGCCCTGTTAGAGGAGGATCTTAGTTGAAACACACCGGCAGAGAGTTTAAATGCAGTATTAACCAAGTGATTCAATTGGCTTTATTGATATTCACAATATTCTTTTTATTACGATTTATACCTAATCGAATTTGGCAAGACAATACCGTACAGCTAGCGGCTACACTGGGCATTATTGGAACCTGGAGGTACGGTTGGTGGTTAACGCATTTTATTCGAGCGCAAATATTTGGACTTTTTGTCTATCCCCGTAAAAAATCCCTGGCAGATAAAGTTTGGGAAAGCGGATGGCGTCCTAAAAATCTGATCTTCATGATGACTACTTATAAAGAGGATAAGAGCGTTACGGTGAGGGTTTTGGACAGTATTTTTAGAGAAAGTCGTTGTGTTGATGTTCCGGCAAAAGTTTTTGTAGGCAGCGGTGATATCTATGATGAAAAAATTATCGAGGAATACATAAAAGTACATGGTGGAGGCGTCGACATCGAATTCATTGTCATACGGCAAAATAAACCGGGTAAAAGATTTGCAATCGGCCTCGCACTGAGAGCGATGTCCCGATATGGGGTTGGCGGTGATGATCCGGTCGTATTCATGGATGGTGATTCCATTATGGCTCCAGGGTGTTTGCAAAAATGCCTTCCGTTTTTTGAACTCGACAAAAATCTCCTTGCTTTAACAACAGATGAGATAGTTGAACTCAGCAAGGGACCTAGCTGGATAAAATCCTGGTTGGATTTGAGATTTTCCCAGAGACATATGGCTATGCAGTCACATGCACTTTCTAACAAGGTTCTTACCTTAACTGGTCGAATGTCTGTGTTTCGGGCTGAAAACGTGGTCAATTATAGCTTTATCCGCACTGTTGAGTCCGATCATTTAAACCACTGGTTATGGGATGACTTTCGTTTTCTGTCTGGTGATGACAAAAGTACCTGGTATTGGTTACTTAAAAAGGGTGGCAACATGTTTTACGTTCCGGATGCTTTGGTAATCACTGTTGAAAGTATCGAGGGTAATGGCTATGAAAGAATGGTTCAGAACCTATTACGATGGTCCGGAAACGTACTTAGGAATGGGGCCCGAGCTTTAGCGCTGGGACCCAGACACGTTGGCCTATTCACTTGGTGGTGTATTCTGGATCAACGAATTGCCATGTGGACCACCTTGATTGGACCGATGACGGCGATCATTGTAGCGATTTTTGTATCTCCTGTTTATATACTGGCTTATCTGGTTTGGGTGTTAACGTCCAGGACGGTATTGTCATTGATGATATTTGTCTATGCAGGCCGTATACATGTGTTATTCCCTTTCTTTCTTTTTGCTAACCAACTGATTAACTCCCTGGTGAAAGTCTATATCGTATTTCGACTGCCGAAGCAGAGATGGATGAACCGTGGTAACCAAAAGGCACCATCTGCTAGCGAAGGATTTATCTTATCGTTTCGTAATTATATGGCCAGCTATTTGACATTTTTCTGGGTATCGTTGATGGCGTTTTCGCTGTTGATATATCTTGAAATATTCAAACCGTTACCTTTATCACAAGTTTTTTAAGTGTTAAGGGGTTTATCTACTTGGGTGTTAAGGAGTTCTAAATCATGAAAATCTCTATTTTTGGATTAGGCTATGTCGGCGCAGTATCTGCAGGATGCCTGGCATTTCAGGGCAATAATGTGATCGGTGTGGATCCGTATAAACCAAAGATTGATTCCATTAACAGTGGTCTCACTCCCATTATCGAAAAAGACATTGGTGAGTTGATTAAGGACGGAGTTGGCTCTGGAAGGTTGAGAGCTACAACCGATGTAAAGGATGCTATTTCCAATACTGAAATATCCTTTATTTGTGTGGGTACTCCAAGTCAGCCAAACGGTGGGCTCGACCTTCAATACGTTACTAATGTCTGTGAACAAATTGGCATGGCTTTAAAAGACAAGAATGATTTTCATGTGGTCGTGGTTCGAAGTACGGTGCTTCCTGGAACCATGCAGTCGACAGTTATCCCAACGCTGGAAAAATTTTCTGGAAAGAAGTCAGGAAAAGACTTTGGTGTGTGTAACAATCCGGAGTTTCTAAGAGAGAGTACCGCTGTTTACGATTATTTCAATCCACCAAAGACTGTCATCGGAGAAATGGATGATGTAAGCGGTGATCTTCTGGCCGCCATTTATAAAGACATTGACGCTCCAATGATTCGAACAAAGATTGAAGTTGCCGAACTGGTGAAATACACAGACAACGTCTGGCATGCTTTGAAAATTGGATTTGCGAATGAAATAGGAAATATTAGTAAAGAATTGAAGATTGATGGCCATGAGGTTATGGATATTTTTTGTCAGGATACCAAACTTAACCTGTCACCATATTACCTGAAACCAGGTTTTGCATTTGGCGGATCTTGTTTACCGAAAGACGTACGGGCTCTTACCTATAAGGCAAAGAGCCTGGATTTGAATCTTCCGATCATGAATTCCATTTTGGCTAATAATAACTATCAGATCGACCGCGGCATCAGCATGGTTATTAATGGTGGTGGCAAGAAGAAAATTGGAATACTGGGGTTTGCTTTCAAAGCGGGTACCGATGACTTGCGTGAAAGCCCTTTGGTTGAAGTCATCGAACGCCTGCTGGGAAAAGGTTATGACATAAGGTTATATGATAAAAATGTATCGATAGCATCACTGGTGGGTGCGAACAAGGATTATATTCTCAACCAGATTCCCCATATCCACCGATTGATGGCCAGTGGTATCGACGAAGTACTTGATCACGCAGAAACGCTGGTACTTGGAACCAATGATGCTGAGTTTACGGATTTATCATCAAAAATTCGGCCTGATCAAACTATCATTGATTTGGTGAGAATAAACAGCCTGTCCAACAGCGGAATGTATAAAGGTATTTGTTGGTAGATGTAGATAGGATTGGATCCACAATTCTAATTCATGATCGAATTTTGAGGAACAAGCCATGACAATCTATCCAGTCATACTTTGTGGTGGGGCGGGAAGCCGCCTTTGGCCATTGTCAAGAGAGTTTCATCCCAAGCCGCTATTAGCAGTTGGTGGCGAAAAAACGCTATTACAGGAGACCGTGCTTCGGTTGGGTGAAGTCTCAAATATTCAAAATCCGATACTCGTTTGTAATGAGGAGCATCGATTTCTTATCGCCGACCAGTTGCTGAAAATTGGTAAGAAATTTGATTCCATTATACTGGAGCCCAAGGGGCGCGATACGGCGCCAGCACTGACCATTGCCACACTAGATATTGTTCAAAGAGATCCAGAAGCAGTTGTTGTTGTTATGCCAGCCGATCAGATGATTCCTGACATGTCCAATTTTTCACGCTTGGTTGAGCAGGCTGCGGTACTGTCGGATAGCGGAAGTTTAGTGACCTTTGGGGTCGTTCCTGATAGGGCGGAAACTGGCTATGGATACATAAAACGAGGCCAGGTTCTCTCTGAGACCCGTGCCTACCTTGTTGATAAATTCGTTGAAAAACCTGACAAGGAAACGGCTAAACGGTATTTGGAATCAGGTGATTATTACTGGAACGCAGGAATTTTCGTTCTGCGTGCGGATGTTTGGCTAAACGAGATAAATGAGCACCGGCCTATCATTCTCAAAGCCTGCGAAACATCGATGCAAGGAAAGACCCTGGATTCAGGGTTTATGCGTATTGGCAGCGAGAGCTTTCTGTCTTGCCCTGCAGAATCTATTGACTACAGCGTCATGGAAAATACTGGAAACGCTGTGGTTCTGCCATTACCTTTATCCTGGTCTGATGTTGGCTCCTGGTCATCAATCTGGAATTTACTGGATCAGGATGAGAGTGGGAATGTGAAAAAGGGCGATGTTATATGTCATGAAACAAAAGGCTCTCTAATTATGTCTGAAAGCCGTTGTGTAGCCACAGTCGGACTGGAAGATATCATAATTGTTGAAACGTCGGATGCAGTATTGGTGGCAAACAAAAACCGTGCTCAAGATGTTAAGGCCATCGTGTCTCATCTTAAGTCCAGGGGTAGGACCGAGCATCTTCATCATAGACGCGTACACCGTCCCTGGGGAGACTATGAAGGCATAGATCATGGTGGACGATACCAGGTAAAGAGAATCTCCGTTAAACCAGGGGGTAAGCTTTCTTTACAAATGCATCACCACCGCGCGGAACACTGGATCGTAGTTTCAGGAACCGCAAAAGTTGTTATCGGGGACAGTGAGAGGCTGTTGTCTGAAAATGAGTCCACTTATATACCGATTGGTGTTACACATCGTCTGGAAAATCCAGGAACAATACCCTTGGAGTTGATTGAGGTTCAGACCGGAAGTTACCTCGGGGAAGATGACATTGTCCGTTTTGAGGATATCTATAATAGAGTGCCGGAAACGAAAAAAGCCGGATAATTTTTTGGTTGGCAAAGAAAGTTTACCTACGCCAACCATTTTTAACAAAGAATGCTTGTAGCCGAATCAATTAGCTTAGGTGAAACAGTAGGACCGCCACCCCTGTTGATTCAACCGAAGTGCACAACAGCTGTCTTAGGTTTTCAAACGATAGTTGTTCGGGCTAGATAAGTCATTGGACAAGTTATCGAGGGATGAACCATGTCACTTATGCTGAGAGTATCTGAAAAACAGAGAAAATTGTCAGTAATGCACCGAAAATGTTTAAAGTTTCAACGATACGCACCTGCTCTTGCCTGCTTGATTTTTCTGTTTGCCGGTTTTTCAGCGATTGCCTGTGACCAATCAAATATACGATATTCCACTTCGAGTGACAGGGTATATGTTGAAAATGGCGGTACCTGTAGCATATCTCAGATTGCTACTATCGTCGTTGCCAAATACAGCTCCATTGCTCAGGGTCAGTTGATCGAGCAGCTTCAGCCAGGGGTGTGGTTGTTAAAGTCAGAAATGCGCTTAGAGGGCGGATCAACATTTATCATTCGTGGCACCAGTGATGGTGGTGATGCTGATACTTTTTTACTATTGAGTGAAAATGGCTCTGCACCAAAACATGTAAAAATCCAGGCTAAATATGGAAACATTTTAATAGAAGGGACGACCGTAAGCAGTTGGGACCCGGCAGCTAATGGTCCTGATGTGGACTCGAGTAATGGTCGGGCTTACATTCATGTAAACTCCATCGAATCCAACGTACTGGCTCAAGAATCAAGAATGGACATCAGTAACAGCGAGGTTTCCTATTTGGGGTTTCATGATTCTGAATCCTACGGGCTGGTATGGAAAGTGAGAGGAGGGGATTCGGATGAAACTATCTACGATAGGCTTGAAGTTTATGGCGACATAGTTAATAGCTATATTCATCATAACTATATGGGAATGTATACTTTTGGTTCTTATGGAATGACCATTGAAAATAATGAATTTTCATTTAACGAAAGTTACGGAATAGACCCGCATGACGATTCCGATTGGCTCCAAATTTTAAGTAATGATGTACACGATAACGAAAATCACGGGATTATTTGTTCAAAGCGCTGTAACAATTTGCTGATATCGGGCAATGTTTCATACAGGAATCGACATGGGATAATGCTCCATCGTGACACTAACGACAGTGTCGTTGAAAATAACACTGTGTACGATAATCGGGAAAATGGTATTGCAGTTTTTGAAAGCCATAACAATATTATCAAAAATAATACCGTGACTGGCAATAGACACGGCATACGTTTGTCTCTGGGGAGTCATGACAATATCATCGAAAATAATATTATCGAAGATAACGTGAAGAATGGTGCGTACTTTTATTCGGGCTCCGATCTTCCGGCGACAACCAATGGAAGACCTGCCGACAATATATTCAGATACAACACCTTCAGCAATAACGGTCGCCTGATGAAGATACGAGATTCAGACAATATCGTATTCAAAGACAATATCTTTGACGGACCGACCGATGTCGAATTATACGATTCGTCTAACTTAGAAATTGTCGGTAATACGCATTTGTTTTCGGAGCTTTCTGTCCGACTGGATGGCTCAGATATGTTTCCGTCTGACGTAGTGTTCGAAATTGATGAAAATACGAACGTCAAATTGACAGACTATGCCACTGTTATTCTCATTAATCATAACGGGCGTATTCTTGATCCTGAAGAAAGCGCTGGCGTAGTAACGGCAACCTATGATATCTCGGATGGTACTCCGCGAACTACGACGATTCTGGAATTAACATCATCAATTATCGGTTCGAGTACCGATGTGACTGCTTTACCTTTCTGGGTGTCTCTGGCTTCTGGAGAAATCGCGATTAGGTCACCTGATTTCACCGGTCCAACCAAGAGCTGGAAGGCAGCTTCCGCCAGCGACAGTGTTCAAACAGATTTCAAAGTGACTGGCATGGAAGATGGGGTGTTGTATGAAGTGTTCAAGGACAATGCTCCATTCACGGAAGTGACGGCTACTGCCGGAGAAATCGTATTTTCGGACATTGTCACTTCGGCGGAAGCAGAATACGCAGTTTTGGGGCATGCAGTAGGGTTGCCGTTCGATGTTTATGCCGATACCCATGTCAGAGATGGTCTGCCGGATACAAACTATGGTGATGCTTCAATCATGGAAGTGAAAATGTCGGGAGCGGATTATATACGCTACGGGTTGCTGATGTTTGATGTTTCCACCTTAACCGCGCCAGTGTCCAGCGCGACGCTCGTGCTTAACATGGAGCTTTCAAGGGCTGGTTCGGTCACCACTCAGGTGCGTGCCGTTGAGGATGAATGGTTGGAAAATTCCGTAACCTGGAATAACTTTCCGACGATGGGCTCCTACATCGGTGAGAAGACCGTTGCCTCTGATAACTGGATGCTCTATGAGATCGATGTGACTGCGTATGTGAACAGCCTGATTTCTTCCGGAACCTGGCATGCGAGTTTTGCGCTTATCAATCCTGAGGAAAGTACTGCGGTTACCCGGGTAAGGTCAAAAGAAGGATCTGTAGAGCAATCGAGTAAATTGGTGATAGTTCCCTGAAGATAATCCTTAGGGATGTTTTAGCTCTAGGTTGCGGGATTGTTAATTTGGGTGCCTGGCAGGAAGGCCAACAGATAATCTCAAAATCTGTTGGCCGGCCATAATCAGCAAACACTAGCCCGGATGTTTCACCAATACCCAGCTCCGTCGCAATCAAGGCCGCGCCAGCGGCCAGTTTGAGCTTCAAGCCCTGATTCAGTTTACTCTTTGAACGATTTCCTTTTTCAGGGCACAACTCCCCCTTACCCCCAGTATTTGTCAGCATGCCGGGGCAGCACTCTTTGAGGAGTTATGAGGTGTTCAGACGAGACAGGATGGTAGTGAAGA
>NZ_JAAONZ010000019.1 GCF_011602365.1 Pseudomaricurvus hydrocarbonicus | reverse complement strand
AGCATTCATAAGGCGGCGGTAAGTCGGTTGGGTTTGTTGTTTTGGCGAACTCAAAACTAACCGGTTTTACCGTCGTCTCCTACCTTTTCACGCCAATCCGCGATGAACCAAAAAAAAGCCCGCGAAGTGCGGGCTGAGAGAGTTGATTGTACTAAAAACTGACTGCTGGAATTCAGGCTGTGTGATTGGTGGCTGGGTGGTTCACATCACGCAGATCGTCATAAGCAACAGCGCCGAGTAAAGCTAAGTAGAGACTGAAGATAAAATATGTCATGGCTAAAACCTCACTGTTGTGGAAAGTGTTTGCTGCCCCGCAATCGTTTGGGGCCGAGTCTTGGAAGCGTTCAATCCGGCTTCCTGATGACTTGCTAAGCAGTATAAAATTCCATCCACTATTCTTCAAATTGCTTGTTTTCAACTATACTATGAATTCTATTCATAAGACGGGGCAGTGATGGACATTCGGCAGTTGGATCGTATTGATCTGAACTTACTGGTGACGTTTCAGGCGTTGCTGGAAGAGCGCAATGTGTCGCGGGCGGCGGAGCGCCTGTTTCTGACTCAATCGGCCATGAGTAAGTCTCTGGGGCGATTGCGGGAGTTGTTTGATGATCGTCTGTTCACCCGCAGCGCTGCGGGCATGGTGCCGACCCCCAGGGCACTCGACGTGGCGGCGCATTTGCCTAATCTTTTGGGGGAGCTGCAACAGCTGATCCAGCCTTCGGATTTTGACCCGCTGAGCTACGAGGGCGAATTTGCCTTGATAGTGCCGGAGTTTATTGGCTTTTGGCTGCTGCCGGAACTGATGGCTAGGCTCGCGAAGACAGCGCCGGGGATGCGCCTGAAGTCTGTCAGTCGAGCGGAGCACCAATTGGAATTGCTGGCCAGCGGCGAACTGGATTTTGCCATTCAGGTTGAGCAGCATATTTACCCGCCGGAAGTGGAGCTGACGTCTCTGGGGCACGCCTCACCGGTGTTGTTTGCCCGCCAGGGGCACCCGCTGGAAGGCAAAGAGCTCACTTGGGACATGGTGTCCGACTACCCGCATATGCAGCTGTTCATCCCCGACCTGAAAGAGGCTCTGTTTGTCGCCCGAGGTGACAGCGCCTTTATCCGCCATGAAGCCGTGGTGCCTCCGCACTTTGAAACCGGGCACCTGTTTACCGCGCTGCAGGTGCTCAAACGCACCGATTATCTGATGCCGGGGCCACCGGTGTTTGTGGAAGATTCCACACTCAGCAGTGGCATTGTCAGTTTGCCCTTGCCGGACGGTGAAAAGCTCAAGGTGCAATACGTGCTGGCACAACATGTACGGGTTAAAAATTCAGCAGCCCATCAATTTTTGCGACAAACGTTAGTGGAGGTTGTGGACTATTTTGTGGCCCAGCGGCTGCAGAGCAAGGCGCAGCCTGCCTGAGTTTTTCTGCTCAGGCGAATTGAGTGTAAGGCCGCCGGGGACGCTCTTCCCGCATGAGCATATGTTGCAGGGCTCTGCGACAGGCAGCCGCCTTGTTAAAGGAGCTACCTCCGGTTGCAGGGCCTCTTAAGCCAGCTGGCTGCCAGGCATGGCCATGCCCCCTGGTGTGGCAGTGACGTGATGGCGCTTGGGGGCGGGCTGACGTTAGCGTGAATTCCGTTGATTCCACTCGATGCAGGCTTCCAGGGTGACACCCTGGCCGCCAAAAATATCCAGTGCACTGCCGATGGTCAGATCGACTTTACTCTGCGACAGGTTGTCCACCAGCTCCAGATCGTCCAGTGAGCGGGCGCCGCCGGCGTAGGTGACCGGGATGGGGCAGATGTTGCCCAGCAGGCGTACCAGCTCCTCATCAATGCCTCCCTGCAAGCCCTCGACGTCGGCTGCGTGAATTAAAAACTCTGCGCAATGTTTGCTCAGTTCCGCCAGGGTTGGAGCATCAATGACGGTGTTGGTAACGGTTTGCCAGCGGTTGGTGGCAATACTCCAGCCTTTTTTGGTGCGCCGACAGCTCAGGTCCAGCACCAGTTTGTCGACGCCGGTTTCGGCCTTGACGTTTTCCAGTCTTGACCAGGAAAACTCATCATTTTCGAACAGGTACGAGGTGACGATGACGTGTGATGCGCCGGCATTGAGATACTCAGCGGCATTTTCCGCGTTCACGCCGCCGCCAAACTGCAGGCCCTGGGGCCAGGCAGACAGGGCTTTAAGCGCTTGTTCCCGGTTGCCGGGCCCGAGGGCAATCACGTGCCCGCCCTGCAGGTTGTATTGGCGATAGAGTTCGGCGTAGTAGCCGGCGTCATAGGAACTGATGAAATTCGTTTCCGCGCCTTCATCGTTGAGGCTGCCGCCAACAATTTGTTTCACTTGACCCTGGTGGAGATCGATACATGGGCGAAAAAGGGTCACAGTGTTACTCCTGAAACAAATATAGAAGAGAGAAAGTGCACATTATAGCGTGAATTTGGCTGGCTGTAGTCTAACGGCTGTAGTCTAACGGCAGTCTAATGACCGGGAGCTTTAGCGGGGTGCTCGGCGAAATACTTCCCGCCCAGGCGAAGATTGTCATGGTTAACCGCGACAGTCGTCTAGAATCATAGTCAATGCATGTCAGCGGGATGGAGTCGGATCGTCGTGGGCGATTGGGACGGGTTAAGGTTTCGGCGGTCGATTGAGAGAGTTCAGTGTGTGATCGTCAAACAAGCAGAACTGATGAAGGGGCTGTGGATCGTGTGCCTGTGCGGGTTGGTTTTGCTGGGCGGTTGTTCTGGAGCGCAGGGGCCAGGCGCTGAGCCGTCGGCACCGTCTTCAGGGGCAGGGTCGTACGATGCCCATAGCGGGAAAACACTGATTGCTTCCAGTTGCCGGCGCTACTCGGATGGCTGTAATACCTGCAGCCGTTCTGCCGATGCAGCGTTGGCGGCCTGTACTCACAGAGCCTGCGCCGAGTATGACAGGCCGCTGTGTTTGGATGACGCCAAGGTGCCTACAGCTTTGGGCAAAGATTCGGCTACAGCCCTGGACAATGATCAGCTAACGGTGATGGAATATGAATGCGATGGGGGGAATCACTTTTTGGTGTTTTATAAGCAGTATGTGGTCGATAATGAGCGCCTGGAATTAAACCAAAACCAGGTGATGCTCAGTGACCGGCAAACCCAAACGGTGTCGCTATTAACCCGGGTGCCCTCGGCGTCGGGCGAGCGTTATCAGGGCGATGGACTTGATTATTGGAGCCAGGGTGATGCGGCAATGGTGCGTAAAGATGAGCAACCGTTGTACCGCAATTGTGTCATTCCCTGAGGGCGGTGATTTGCCCGTTTGCGTGATTCACTTTTTTGTCAGGCCGTGAGAGTCGTGAGAGTTATGAACATTCTTAAAGAACCGCTATTGCACTTCCTGTTGATCGGAGCCGTTTTTTTTGTTGGCTATGGCTACCTTAACCCGGATTCACTGGCAGACGGTGAGCGCATTGTGGTGCAGGAGGGACGCATTAACAGCCTTATTGCCCAGTTCCGGCGGACCTGGAATCGCGCCCCCAGTGACGAAGAGCTGCAAAAGCTGGTTGATGATTTTGTCCTCGAAGAAATTTATTATCGTCAGGCGGTCGCGTTGGGAATTGATAAAGACGACACCCTGATCCGTCGACGTCTGCGTCAAAAAATGGAGTTTTTATCCGTTTCTATGGCGTCTGACATGCAGCCGGAAGAACAGGAATTGCAGGCGTATTTTGTGGCTCATGCGCACAAGTATCGCAGCAGCAGTCGCTACAGTTTCGAGCAAATTTATATCAACCCCGATCGTTCCAGTGAGGCATTGCAGCAGCGAATTTCTGAAGTCCGGCAAGCCTTGAGCAACCGTCAGCCAGTCAGCAGTGATGCGTCCATGTTGGCCTCTCAATTTGAGCAGGCGCCGGATTTTCAGGTGAACAACCTTTTTGGCCGTGGTTTTTCTGAACAGCTCGATGGCTTGTTGTTGAATCAATGGAGTGAGCCCTACCGATCGGGGATGGGCATGCATTTTATCAAAGTGACTGAGCGTATCGAGGGCGAAGTGCCAGCGCTGCAAGACGTTCGAGCCGAAGTGCTAAGGGACTGGTCTTATGACACAACCAATGAGATAAAAAGCAAAATAAGGCAGGGGCTGCTGGCAGAGTACAAGGTGGTTATTGAATGGCCGCCGGGGGCGGAAAGCTGATGCGCTGTTGGAGTCCACGTTTGGTCAGTGATGGTCATACACACGCTCGCCAGGGAAATACACGGTATGTTGGCAAATCCTGGTGGTTACTGTGTCGGGCTGCTGTGTGGGTAATGTGTGTCGGTGTGTTTGGCGGCGCGGCCTCTGCCGATGAGTTAAGACCGGCTTATTTGCAGTTGATAGAACAGGATAATCAGGTCATTGATGTCCACTGGCGGGTCCCCGGGCGTGGCGAGAACCAGCGTCTGGCTTTGAATGTGCTTTTTGGGAGCGAGGTGGAAGTGCTGTCGCAGCCTTTTGAGCGCAACGTCAGCGGTTCCAATCTGCGCGACTGGAAGATCCGGCGTGAACAGGGGCTGGCAGGACTGGCGATCACGATCCAGGGGCTGGAAAAAACGCCCACCGAAGTGTTGGCGCGCATTGAATACCGAAACGGTGCGACCTTGTCTCATCGTTTCTCCCCGGAGGCACCAAGCTATCAAGTTCCGCTGCAGCCCGGGTGGTCAGAAACGGTGGTTACCTACTTTGTGCTGGGTGTTGAGCACATTGTGTTTGGCATCGACCACCTGCTGTTTGTGTTTGTGTTGTTGCTGTTGGTGCGCAGCACCCGCAAGTTGATTGCCACCATTACCGCGTTTACGGTGGCGCACAGCATTACCTTGATTCTGGCGGCCCTGGAACTGGTGGTGATACCGGTGCCGCCGGTTGAAGCCTGTATTGCCTTGAGTATTGTTTTTGTCGCCACAGAAATCATTCGCGGGCAACAGGGGCATCCAGGTTTGACCGAGCGCAGCCCCTGGATCGTCGCCTTTGCGTTTGGCTTATTGCACGGCTTGGGTTTTGCGGCGGCCCTGGGGGAGATTGGCTTGCCTCAAAACGCCATTTTGACCGCACTGGTGGTGTTTAACCTCGGGGTTGAGGTGGGGCAGTTGGCGTTCGTTGCTGCCGTGCTGGTGGTCTGGCAAGTCATCCAGCGCTTGCCCGTCAGCATTCCTGTGTGGGCGCACCGCTTGCCGGCCTATGTGGTGGGCTCCATGGCGTCCTTCTGGGTGTTTGAACGGGTAGCCAGTTTTTGGAATTAATGTTCGGGTGCGTGGTCTTAGGCCATAACCTGCTATGGCGACCTCTTTGACCGTTTATCTGTTGTGGCATGTTGCGGCTTAGCCAACAGGGCTAACCGCTCGTGTGTTACCAACTGGTGCACGGCCTTCTTCAACGCCTCATGAAGAGCCATTTTTTCGTGGGGCTTTACTCCTTTTCCTTTGCCTGACTACCCCTATGGGGGTAGTTGCTGGCCGCCTAACCCTAATAGGTTATTAATCCCCTCGCAACAGCAGCATACCCTGAGCCTCAGATGTTCAAGACTGTGCCGAATCCGGTCAAAACCGGAGTGTGCTAAATGAATCCGAGGAAAAGCCCATGATCAAAACTCTTTTGACCCCGAGCCGACAGGCTCGCAAACAGCTGTTGGCCAGCACCATCAGTGTTGCCACTATGGCGGCTTCTGCGGGGGCCCTGGCCGCGCAAATTGAAGAGGTGGTGGTGACCGCCCAGAAACGCGCGCAAAGTGTCAATGACATCGGTGTTTCCGCCAGCGCTTTTGGCGGTGAAGATCTGAAAAAGCTGAAGATGGAGAGTGCAGTGGATCTGGGGGCGCACACTCCCGGATTGGCCACGACCAACGCCACTTCCGGTGGTACCCCCATTTTTGCCATCCGCGGTATCGGCCTTGATGATTTCAGCCCTAACAACAACAGCGGTGTGGGTATCTACACCGATGAAGTGTTTGCCAGTGCACCGGCGCTGCTGAATGGTCAGCTGTTTGATATCGAGCGGGTTGAAGTGCTGAAAGGGCCTCAGGGCACTCTCTACGGTAAGAACACCACCGGTGGCGCCATCAACTTTATCAGCAACAAGCCCACTGACGACGTTGAGGCTTACGTGGAGGCGGATTACAGTCGCTGGAACACCGTGGAAATGACCGGTGCTGTCAGTGGTGCACTCAATGAGCGGGTGCGCGGTCGTGTGGCGATGAATTATGTGGACCAGGGCGAGGGCTGGCAGAAGGATGTCAACACCGGCAACGAATATGGCAAAGCTGACAGCCATGCGATTCGCGGCCTGCTGGACTTTGATCTGGGCGATAACACCACCGCGTTGTTAAAAGCCTATTATACCCGCGACACTTCGACCCCCTTGTCTCCGGATGCAGAGCAGCACGAGCTGTGGGGCTATCCAGAACTGAACAGTCCGAAAGACCCTGCCAAGGTCACAGTCGGCAATCTGGATGTGGGCCGGGATGAGGAAGGGCACGGTATTTCCCTGAACCTGACCACCGATTTTGAGGCGTTTACCCTGACCTCCATCACCGCCTGGGACAGTTATGATCAGGAAGTTGTGGATAACTACGGCGGCACCAGTGAGCGCATTACGGATTTTTTCCAGGACAACCAGATTGAGCAGATGTCCCAGGAATTTCGTTTCACCGGCAACACCAGCGGTGCTTTCAGCTGGATTCTGGGCTTTAATTATTCCCATGAAGTGGTGGAAGCCCTTGGCATTTTTGACGACTCCTTCGTGGCTTACGAAACGTTTGGCGATGTGGGAACGGATTTGCTGGTAGCGGATTACGAGCAGGTGACTGACTCTTTGGGGGCCTACCTGCACACGGAAACCGACCTGACGGATACCCTGTCGTTGACCGTGGGTTTGCGCTACTCACAGGACGAGCGCTCGTTTGACGGCACCGACGTGAATACCGATGCCGACGGCAGTTTCTACGATGTGCTGATCGATTTTGATGAAACCCACAAAGAAGATGACCTCACCGGCAAAATCGGTTTGGATTGGGCGCTGGCGGACAACTGGTTAATTTACGGAAACGTTGCCACCAGCTACAAGAGTGGTCTCTACTATGGCGCGCCGGTATTGGATCCCGATCCGGGTGTGGCCTGGGCGTATGTTGATCCGGAAGAAGTTCTCAGTTACGAGTTGGGCTTTAAAGCGACTCTGCTGGACAACAGCCTGCAGATTAATGGTGCGGCGTTTATTCTGGACTACAAAAACCGCCAGTCACTGATTACCTATCTGGAAGATGATTTCAGTACCTATCTGGGGCTCGATGTTTACGACACCACCATGATCAGTATCCCTGAGTCGCAGACCGAAGGGGCAGAGTTGGATGTGCATTGGCTGCCGTCGGAAGGGTTGGAAATACGTCTGGGCGTTGCTTACCTCAACAGCAAAGTGACCAAGGCGCCAAGCACTGCCGACATGCGCGGAATTTCCGACGATCCCAATTCTCCGAACACGGTGGATCACATTTCCAACTCCATCGGCGAAGGCCAGGTGCTGGCGCAATCGCCAGAGTGGAGTTACAACGGTATGGTGGGCTATGAGTGGTTTGTGGGGAGTGATTTGATTGCCCGCGTTCAGACCAGTGCCAGTTGGGTGGATGAACAGTACGCGGCCCTGGGGGATCCCAATACGGGTTACGGCCCCATCAGCAGTCTGGACGCCCAGTTCTCACTGACCAATGCCGACGATCAATGGGCTGTGACCCTGTGGGGTAAGAACTTGGAAGGTAACGAAGCTGAAACCTATGCGTTCAGTGGCTTTGCCGGGCGCGTGGTCTATCGGCAGCAGCCAACCAGTTACGGCGTCACATTTCGCTACAATTTTTAAGCCTTGTCGGCTTTAGAAATGACGACCCGATGTCGTTAACGGTGGCACTGTCACCGTTATCCCGTATTTAAGTTGTTCTTAAAAAGTTTGGCCGGCTACCTTTTGGGTAGCCGGCCTTTTTTTTTTGACAGAAAATGTTTAACACAAGCCAACCCGGTTAACACACCGACAGGTTTTTAACAGAACGATGTTGTCGAGTTCTGCGAAATCACCCGTGCCACAGTTTCTCGTTAACGGTTCAATAACCCTTTATGAGTTTACGCATTATTGAACCGTTCTGTCGTTAGTTGATTTGTACGTTAGCCTCTCGATATTTAAGGCGCTGTCAGCTCGTCGTTAAAAATGATAGCCAACGCCTAAAACGTAAGAAAAGGCGCCGTCGTCAAAATTGTCTTCAGCTTCGTTGCCGCTGCTGAAAAAGAACTGATACTCGGCTCGAGCCAGAATAAACGTGCTGGGCAGCGCATAGTATTTGAGGCCAAATTCGAGACCGGCAAAACCGCTGTCCTTAACGCCATCACCATAGATGCCCCCCAGACTGGCACCGACAAAGGGCCTGGCGGCGCCATCGAGGAAGTGGTAATCCAGGTAGCCGCGGGTGCTGCCGTTCCAAAAGTCATCGCTGGCGTTTTCACCTTCGATGTCCGCGTAGTTCAGGCTTTGACGAAGTCCCCAGACCATGTGCGATGAGGTGTACCAGCCGTAATCCACTGACACGCCCATGCTGCTGTTGTCGAAATCCTTGTCGCTGGTGCCCGTACCTGACAGCGTAAACTCGCGGCTTCCGTCTTTGGGGCCAATCATGTCTTGAGCGAGAGCCACAGCGGGCAGCGTGGCTGCCAGTACGCCGATGGTCAAAAGGTTTCTGGTGAAAGTTTTCATAGCGTCTCCTTAAGTTGACCTCATACCGCGTTTCATCTGTAAGGGTTAGTGCCGAGGAAAAAGTTCCAAAACACAGTAATACCAAGAGCAATTAACCCAGTGAAAAGACGGCTTTAGTCATAATTGTACTTTTCACCTTAAAGCCTAGCAGCGCCGCAAGGTTTTGCTACTGATCTGCACCAGGAAAGTCGCTGTTTTATTATTTCATGTGCCACTTCTGGAGTTATTTTTTTTGTGGAATGATTAATACGACAAAGAGATTGTTTTTCAATCATCATAAAAAAATACGTCGAATTTACTGTCAATGACCGGGTTGTAAAAACACGACACAACGGTGGCAGTTCCACCGATTGCGGGTGATGGTTTTTAACGTGGAAGAGTTGAACGGTTCTGCGGCAGGCCGATAAATTGAATTTTTCGTGGCATTAAAAACGTGAGCTGCTCAGTGTGACATCCGCTTGTTGCCAGGCCTGTTGAAATCGCTGTTCAATTTCTTTGTGAACCGACGTTTTGTTTTGTGCTTTCAGTGCCAGCTGCAAGCCGAACAAGGAGTAGCCGTTCATGGGGTTGCGGCGCAAATCTTCCCAGTAAACCACTTCGGCTTCCGCGGGGTGTTGCGCGTCGAGCAGCACCGCGCCGAGAATGTGACGCACGGGAAAATACCAGTCCGGCGGTTCGTTGTACATCAGGCCGTCTTCCAGCCTCACGGCGCGACTCAGGTGCGCAATGGCTGTGTCATAATTTTTCTGTTTGGCTTCAATCTCGCCGGCCAACACTTCTTTGGCGATGTTCAACAGGGTCGACGCTGCGCCAAACCCGACGTAATAATTTTCGTCATGGGTCACTTCGTTTTGTAACCTCTGCAGCGCTTTGAGTTCTTTTTTACTTTGGTGTATCTGGTTGTTGTGTACCCGGGCCATGCCGCGGCCATAGTGCCAGATACCGTTTAAAAAGCGAGCCCCCGCGGGCGGTTGGGGTTCGTTCAGCATGTCGTCCCAAAGTCCGAATCGGACCATGACAAACATCGGCTGGCTGATGAACGTTTCGTTCAATCCCCAGGTGTTTTCCTGCAGGTAATCAGGAATTTTTCCCGCGACTTTACGGGCCGCGGAGAGCGCTTCTTTGCTGCGTCCCTGGAACATGGCTGACCAGGCTAAAAAATGAATGTTGTGGGGATAGTAACCCAGTGGATAGAGCCCCTGGGCCCGGCATTGGGTGATGTAGCCTTCATCGGCCAGGATGGCTTTCACATTGGCGTTGTAGGAATCCCCATAGCGGCCGACGCGCATGTAAATGTGGGCGGGCATGTGCACCAGATGGCCGGCCCCGGGCATCAATGTGCCCAGTCTGTCGGCGCTGTCGACACCCAGTTCCGGGCGGAAAGCTTCCACCAGGTGAATCATGTAGTGCAGCGCTCCCGGGTGATTGGGGTTGTCTTTCAAGACCGCTTGCAAGGTTGACAGAATGGCTTCTGTGCCGGGTTTGGGCGTGCCGTCGCGATACCAGTAATCCCAGGGGTTGGTGTTCATGACGGCGGCCACATAAAGTGTGGCGGCATCCGGGTCGTCGGGAAAGCGTTCCATAACCCTTTTCATGGCACTGGCATAATCTCTGTCCAGCGGGGCGCGGTCGGCCTCGGGGGTGGGGCTATAGCGCACGGCCAGTGCGTCGATGTAGGCCTGTTCACGGGCAGACACCCGCTGCTTCAAGGCGAGGGCTTGCTGGATGGCGTCATAAGCTTGTGGGACGACACTGGCCTGCATGGGCAGATTCAGGTTGGGGCCGAGTACCAGTGCCATGCCCCAGTAAGCCATGGCATTTTCGGGGTCGAGGCGGGCGGCTTCCTTGAACGAGCGCAGGGCTTCGGAATGATTAAACCCCAGTGTCAGGCGCAGGCCCTGATCGAAATAGGTTTGGGAACGGGCGACGCTGGTGGTCACTGGAAAATGATGATCGCCAAGCCCGGTTAATAATGGGGCGATGGGCTGGTCGGCGCTGGCCGGGTCCGCCTTCAGTGCCAGCGGATCGTGTATTTGTGCGTCGACGGGTAACACCACAAGCCCCATCAGTAGAGCCCAGCCGCTGAGAAATTTCAGCAGTCGTTTGCCGTGACAATGGGAAAAATTACCCAAGAGATTCATACTGGATTCGCCCGATTTGCCATGACATGAGTATAGTCATTGGCAGTTTAACGAGCAGAATCGGGTTCGTTTAAAATTTAATAAACAAAAAAATTTTAAAAACGAAAGAGAGATAACCGCCGTTATCTGATCGGTCGCTTTTGGCGGTGTCTGCCATCAGCGTCAGCCCGCAGCACTCTTAACTGAGGGCTGGAAGGGTGAGGCCTCCAAGAGGACTGCGCTGACGCAGACGGTGTTCGACCAAAAACAAAAAGGGTTAAAAATGGTAGCCAATGCCCAGCACGTAGGAGAAGGCTCCGTCGTCAAAGGCATCGTCGGCATCACTGCCGCTGTCGAAGAAAAACTGGTATTCGGCTCTCGCCAGGATGAACGTATTTTCCAGGGCGTAGTATTTCAAACCAAACTCCAGCCCGGCGAAGAAACTGTCGTTGACCCCATCGCCGTAGATGCCACCCAGGCTGCCGCCGACAAAAGGCCTCGCTTTGCCACTGAGGAAGTGGTAGTCGTAATAGCCTCTGGTGCTGCCGTTCCAGAAGTCATCACTGGTGTTTTCACCTTCGATGTCGGCGTAGTTCAGGCTTTGACGAATACCCCACACGGAATGGCTTGAAAGATACCAGCCCAGATCCGCAGATACGCCCATACTGCTGTTGTCGAAATCCTTGTCGCTGGTGCCTGTGCCGGACAAGGTGAATTCCCGGTCGCCGGCGCTGGGACCAATGGTTGTATTGCTCTGTGCAATAATGACGCTGTCCTGTTGTGCCCAGCCGGTAGCCGGCAGTGCGGCAGTGATGACAGCAATGGCCAACAGTTTTTGGGTAAAGATTTTCATAGTGACTCCTCGTTGATCCTTGTCTTACACCTGTCTGGACTCTGTCAAAAACCGGTCCGGGTGAACGTCCATCAATTTAACAGCGGTGCGTCCGACGGAAACTCAATAGCGGTGCGTTGGCGGGGTTGCATAAAAAAAGTTGGGTCTTACACCGTTCTTTTCATACCAAGCGTAGCATTGAAGGATGAGGTTGCTACTTTTGGGGGCAGGCAAAATCCCTGACCTTTTGTTCGAAAATCCTTAGCACTTTTTTAAATTTTTCCGAGGGATTTTGTGACAAGATTTGTTTTTTGAGTGGCAACATCCTGTGCAGACGCTGAAAATTCCTTGTCTGTTGTTAACGGGTGGAAACGCCAGAAAAGTTGGTTAGTTTTTTTGATTTTTTTTGTATATGCAGAGTTTTTTAAAGATAAAAGTAGCCTAAAAAAAGTGTAAATTGTGTCGCGTTAAGTGGCTTTCCCGTTTCTTGTTGACGCCTTTAATGTGCATTTGGCGGCGTGTCGGGTTCGCCAGGTCGCAATCTGTTCCGGCCATCTGGGCATTCATCTGGCGGGGCTTGTCATCCGAAGCCACAACAACTGGTCGCGGGTAGCCTGATGCCCGCGTCCGGCCCAGGGCATAGCGGCGCAACATGTTGACGCTGGAGAAGGGCAAGGCTTGGTCGCGTGGTTGGCGCCGGCCAGGATTTGCCGATCGACGCGCAAGTGGTCGAGCACCACCGCTGAGGGCATTAGGGGATTGAAACAGATGACAACCTTGCCGGTGCGTGATGCAAGCGCCGACAGGGCAGCGCTTGGGTGTGGGGTGGTTCAAATCGCCGGCGTGAGTTTGCGCCGGCAGGCCAACCTCTGGCCGCACGGTTCCGGATGCGCCTTAACTGGCATCGGCCAGCTCCGGGGCGAGTTGACGCAGCTGGCGATAGACAAACGCGTAGATCACAAAGGCGCTCAGTGAGCCGGCGGCGCCCAGCAGCATAACCGCACCATAGCCAAGATTGGCCGCCAGTAAAAAGCCGGCGGCCGTCGGGGCAATGGTTTGTGCCAGCCCCTGGGCGCCGGGAATCAAAGCCGCGTAGCGACCGCTGTGGTCGACGTTACTGATGGTGCCCAGCTGGTAAATGTCGGTGAACAACCACATCACGTTGAACATGAAGTTGCCAATGATGAACACCGTGGGGTTGATGCCCAGCGCCAACAGCGCCATTGCCCCGACCATGGTGAGCAGGGCCACCAGCAGGGGTTTCGATTGGCCGGCCTTGTTGCTGAGCCAGGTGGCCACAAAACAGCCCAGCAAAGTGAACAGGGTACCGATGGTCAGGGTATTGGCAATAAATTCATCCGACAGCCCGGCATCCACACCGGCTCGTTCGATGTAGGCCCAGAAGGAGCCAATGGTGATGTAAAAGCAGGAAACGGCCAGCAGGCAAAGTTTGGGCAGGTAGCCGGGTATGCGGACCTTGTGGCCGTCGGCGGTTTCTGTGATCGCGGTCGGTTCGGCCGCGAAGGCGGGCAACTTGGGTACGGCAAAAAAACACAACACGAAAGCGCCACAGAAGGCGTAGTAAATCCCGTTGACTCCCCAGACATCCGACAGAACCGGGAAGCTGTAGAGCTCCAGGGCGTTGATGGTCACCAGGGCAAACATCAGTATGCTGAAGTTGCGTGCGGTGTGATGGGTGCCGGCCAGGCAGCCGACCCCAAGGGAGTAGCAGATGCCGCCGCCGATACCGGCAATCACCCGGGTGTAAAACAGGGTGGTAAAATCGTGAAACTGGGAGGAGAGCAGGTTGGCCATCAGGGCGATAATAATGCCGACCATGGCCAGCTGACGACGGTTGACCCGGGTAATGACCATGGCGGTCAGTAGCGAGGCGAGGAACATGCCGCCGAGGTCGGCGGAGGCGAGCCACCCTACTTGCTGCTCGCCAAAGCCGAGGTCGTCGGCCAGTGCCCCGACAATCATGGGCATCCCCATAACCACGGCATTGCCAACAAAGCTGATGACAATGGCGGCGGCGATGGCGGCGGGGGTGTCATAGCTGCCGGGCTGGGTTTGGGGGAGATCCGTGGCGATTTGTGAGGCCTGCGCTGAACTGTGGGTCATGGGGCTTACCAGTGTTGTTATGGTGTTCTGTTATCCCTGCCTTGCTCCGGTTGTGAGGCGTGTCGCTTTGCTGTCCGTCGGGGCAGCGTGATCACAGGCTAAGGTGAGAGTGGTGACTGCCCTTAAGGCTAATGGAGTTGGCACTTATTCAGCCATAACCCTATGGTGTTATAGCCGCACTGTTGTAGTGCGTTATCAGGTTGGCAGGGACACGATAACAGCCTGGCGTTGGGCGAGCTGATTCGAGCCGGGCGCTCAGGCCGGGTCGGCTATGCCAGACCGGCGGCCAGGCGGTATGATAAGACCCAGTGAGGGGGCAGACCGGTGGTGGGTGAATTTTAATGCCGTAGACGGTGCTTTGATGTACCCTTCGTAGCATTCGAAGTGCTCCCTGAGACAAATATAATAAAGGCTCTCAACCCCTGAGGGCTGACCGATAAAGGTGGATTGAGTGGCCGTCATGTCCCAAAGTTTACTGCCGAGCCAGGCGTTCATAACGGCCATGGCTCAGGCCACCCGTAGTCTGAATAGCGAGGATTTTCCCCAGGCTATTCTGGATCTGATTAATTTGATCACGCCCGTCGACAGCCTGGCGGTGGTGGGCTTTCCTTGCGATTCCTTGCCGGTGCTGTTTGCGGATATCACGGGCACTAATGTCGAGCCGGAAAAAAAAGGCGATTTGACCAATTACATTAACGGTGCCTACCTGCTGGATCCTTTTTATGAAGCCTCGCAGGAATTTATTCCGTCTGGCTTGTATCGTCTCAACGAAGTGGCACCCGACGATTTTCATGAGAGTGAATACTTTCGTCTCTACTATCGTTTTTCCAGTCTGGTGGACGAAGTGGGGTTTCTGTTGGCGGTGAAGGATGCCGGTTATCTGCATTTGTCACTGGCTCGCATTGAAAGCTTCGATGAGGCTGAAGTCGATGCTTTGAGGCGATTAACCCCCTGGTTGCTGGCCATGCTGGAGCAGCAGTGGCAAGGGGCATTGCTTCAAAAGCCGGAGCAGGGGGTGTCTCTGCACAAACAATTGTCCGAAGCGCTGCGCAATTTTGGCAGTTCCATGCTCACGGAGCGCGAGTGTGAAGTGGCGCGTTTGCTGCTGCACGGACACTCTTCCAAATCCATGGCCGAAAAGTTAAAAATATCCATGGAAACCATTAAGGTGCACCGTCGCAACTTGTATAACAAGCTGGACATTTCATCGCAGTCCGAGTTGTTTTCGCTCTTCCTGTCTTCAATCTCATTGGCCGGCCGCGTTCCCGGTAGCGATCCCCTCAGCGCTTATCACGCCCCCCCGACAGATTAGCCGGGGATACGGGCACCCATTGAATCGCCCTTGACCAGCATCTAGGCTGTCTCCTGTCATTTAGCCCCGTTCGTCCACTGCATCGGCCGCAAGCTCGCTGAAACATCGCTGACGGAAACGCTTGTCAGACTGATGTCCCCGCCTTACTACCCCTCAAGGGTGATGGTGGCATGGTAGCCGGACGCTTATTCTGGTGGCATATCTTAATCCACAGACAGTAAGCAGGATGGTGCGTATGAGCGACTTCGACCCAACTCAACCCGGTTATGACACGCAAGCCATAATTGAAAAAGACAAAGCGCACCATGTTCATCCGTGGCAAGTGTTTGATGTTTTTCGTGACGAGGGCGCCCTGCCCATCGTCAAGGGCGAAGGCAGCTACATTTTTGACAGTGAAGGCCGCAAGTATTTTGATGCGGTCGGTGGCCTGTGGTGTAACAACATCGGGCTGGGACGTAAAGAGATGGCCGAGGCCATTGCCGCGCAGGCGTACCAACTGTCCTACGCCAGCCCGTTTGTGGATCTGACCAACATTCCCGCCGCCGAACTGGCCGCCAAGCTGGCGTCCCTGGCGCCGGCGACACTGAATCATGTGTTTTTTACCTGTGGCGGATCGACAGCGGTGGATACCGCATTCCGGATGATTCACTACTATCAGAATTGTCGTGGCAAACACGCTAAAAAACACATCATTTCGCGCATCAATTCTTATCACGGCACCACCTACGCGTCGATGTCCATCGGTGGTAAGCCCGGCGATCATCCGCCCGAGTTTGATTTCATCAGTGACACCATTCATCACCTGTCCTACCCCAATTATTACCGCTGTGCGGCAGAGGGAATGAGCGAGTCCGAGTTTGTCGACACGCTGGTGCAGGAATTCGAAGATAAAATTGAAGAGCTTGGCGGTGCCGACAACGTGGCGGCGTTTTTTGCGGAGCCGATAATGGGCGCCGGCGGTGTGATCGTGGCTCCGGAAGGGTATTTAAAGCGCATGCACGCCGTCTGCAAAGCCAATGATATCTTGTATGTATCCGATGAGGTCGTCACCGCTTTCGGTCGCCTGGGGCACTGGTTTGCGTCGGAAGATGAGTTTGGCATCGTGCCCGATATGATTACCTCCGCCAAAGGGTTGACCTCCGGCTATCAGCCGTTGGGCGCGCTGCTGTTCAGCGATGAAATCTGGGATGTTTTGAATGCGGAAAATTCCGGTCGCTGTTTTGCTCACGGTTTTACCTATTCGGGTCACCCGGTTGCCTGTGCTGCTGCCCTGAAGAACATCGAGATTATGGAGCGTGAACAGCTGCTGGAAAATGTTAAAGAGGTGGGTCCGTATTTCGAGCAACAACTGAAAACCCTGGAGGATCTGCCGATTGTGGGGCAGGTGCGCGGCCGCAAGTTCATGGTGTGTGTCGAGTATGTGGCTGACAAGAAAACCAAGGCGCTGTTTCCGGAAGAGTTGGACATTGGCAAGCGGGTTTCCAATAACGCCGATGAGCTGGGTTTGATCACCCGCGCCATTGTACACCTGAATGTGATGTCGCCACCCCTGACCATGAATAAAGACGAAGTGGATTTCATCGTCGCTACTCTGCGTCAGGCCATCGAAGCGACCATTGCTGAATTGCGCGACGAAGGGCATTTTCAGGGCTGAGCGTGAATACCACCAGGCTCTGGGTAAAAAAATCTGTCAGCGATGGCTGGCCACGAGGAAAAATGAATGACGACTTACACACAGCTCTATATGGATGGCCAGTGGCTGAATGCAGACTCAGACGCGTCACTCGCGGTGATCAATCCGGCCACAGAAAAAGTGGTGGCTGAAGTTCCCCGTGGCAACGCCAACGATGTGAATCGTGCGGTGCAAGCTGCGCGCAAGGCTTTCCTGAGCTGGTCCCAGACGTCTGCGGCAGAGCGCAAAAGATTGCTGTTGGCCATCGCCGATGGCATGGAAGCGCGCAAGCAGGATTTGACTGCCGCCATTTCTGCCACCATGGGCTGTCCGCAACACATCGCCGGCTGGTTGCAGGTCGACGGTCCCATTGAGGCGATGCGATTGTTTGCCGAGCTCACGGGCGTAACGGAACAGGTTGACACTGTGGATGGGGCCCTGGTGGTGTATGAATCCGCCGGTGTGTGCGCGTTTATCAATCCCTGGAATTACCCACTGCACCAGTTCGTCGGCAAAGTGGGCGCGGCTTTGGCGGCGGGTTGTACTATGGTCGTGAAGCCGGCAGAGCAGACGCCGCTGCAGGATTTTATCATGGCCGAAATTATCGACGCTGCGGGTGTGCCGGCGGGTGTGTTTAATCTGGTGCCGGGCTATGGCGTGGATGTGGGTGAAACTTTGTGCACCCACCCAGAAGTGGATGTGGTGTCGTTTACCGGTTCGACCCGTGCCGGTATTGAAGTGGCCAAAGCCGCTGCGCCCACCGTCAAGCGAGTGACTCAGGAGCTGGGCGGTAAGTCACCGCTGATCATTACTGAAGATGCGGATCTGCAGGCGGCGGTGCAATACGGTGTTGAAGATGTGATGCTCAACAGCGGCCAAACCTGCGTGGCGTTGACGCGCATGCTGGTGCCGGCCGCTAAGTATGATGAGGCGGTGAGACTGGCGAAAGACATTGCCGAAGGTTTGGTGGTGGGCATGCAGGAAGACGCCTTTCTCGGTCCGATTTCTTCCCGCGCCCAGCAGCAAAAAATCCTCGAGTATATCCAGATCGGTTTGGACGAAGGCGCAACCCTTGTGTGCGGCGGATTGGATTCTCCCGTGGTGAGCGGTTCGAGGGACGATGGTACGGGGTACTCTGGTGCGGGGTACTCTGCTCCGGGGTACTACGTGGCACCGACGGTATTTGCCAACGTCCATAATCAGATGCGCATTGCCCGCGAAGAAATTTTTGGCCCGGTGCTGTGTATGATTCCCTACACCGATATTGATGAGGCGGTAGAGATTGCCAACGACACGCCTTATGGACTGGCGTCTGCGGTCTATGCCGGCAGTGAAGAAGGGGCCATTGCCATTGCCCGCCGGATTCGCGCGGGACAGTGCCTGATGAATGGCGCCGTGTTTAATTACAACGCGCCTTTTGGGGGCTACAAGCAATCGGGTAACGGGCGCGAATTTTCGGCCGCCGGCGTGCACGAATTTCTTGAAATCAAGGCCATGCTGCAGCCGCAATAAGGTCGCAGCGACACCCTGCTGGCAGTGATGCTGTTCCCGCGCGCGCCTCATCAAGTTGACCATCCGGTGGCTTAAGGTGAGGCCGGCGCGCCGGTGTTTGGTTCGGTCTCAGCCCCGCCGCGCCACATCCACAGAAACGTTCAGAACCGGGTTTTTTCCGCCGCCAAAAATGACGCCTTTCAACGGGGTCACATCGAAAAAATCCCGCCCCCAGGCCGTAATAATGTGCTGTTCCGACACCAGGCAATCATTGGTGGGGTCGAATTCAAACCAGCCTTCGGTGGGTGAGAATACCGAAATCCAGGCGTGGCTGGCGTCCGCCCCGACCAGTTTTTCTTTGCCCGGTGGTGGCAGTGTTTCCAGATAACCCGACACGTATTTGGCCGGAAAACCCATCGCCCGCAGACACGCGATTTGCAGGTGGGCGAAGTCCTGGCACACGCCCTTGCGTGTCCGCATCACTTCTTCCAGCGGCGTGGCAATGGTGGTGGACTGTGGCGAGTAGGTGAATTCACGATAAATTCGACGGGTTAAATCCATCACCGCGGACAGCAGAGGCCGGTCTTGGTCAAACGAGGGGGCGGCAAAATCCCGCAGTTCGTCCGTGGCTCTGATCATGGACGACTCAATCAGAAACTCTTTGGCGAGATGAATTTCGGGTTTCGACACCGTCGCCAATTGTTCCAGCGCCTGTTTACAGGTGATGCCAAAATCCAGATTCAGGGATGTGTGTTGCGGGCCGGTTTCAACATCGCTGATGGCTTTGATCACCAGTTTGTTGTGCGGTCTCTGAATTTCAAAATGGTAAGCGATGTTGCCAAAATAATCTTCCCGGGTGGTGCGATGCGCCGCCAGCGGGCTGACCGTCATTTCATTGTTCAGGCAGGTTTGTCGCAAGGTGCTGCGAGGAATCATGTGAGCCAGATTGTAGCAGTGTGAGACTCTCGCGCTGTAAAGGTATTCTGTAATGTGAGTGACACGATAGCGCACGTTAGCTGTTCTCCCAGACACTGCTGACCAGTTGTTGTGAAGTTTCCCGGTGGTCGAAATATTTGTCACTGACGAGTTCGCTGATGGTGTTAAGCGAGGCTTTCAGCGTCACCAGGGTTTGTTTCAACTGTGTGCGTTCACCGTCTTCCCGTGCGCTGAGCTCCGTTAACAGTGACAATTTAATCAATGTTTCGGCCTGCAGGGTGGCGCGCTCTTCGGGCGACAGTTCGTGGCGAATGTCCTGCGCCCGCGGCAGTTTGCGCACATGGCGGTTGAGCTGCTCCAGCTGGTGCAGCAGAGATCGCGGGTTGCTGGTGTCCATCATCACCAAATCGAGGCTGGTTTGAACTCCCATGCGCGCCCGGTAGCGGCGGCGATAACTGATCAGCGCCTCCAGTGACAGCAGCAGGGCTGACAAGAGAATGTTCTGGTCGGCCTCCGGTGCTTCGGGTACCACCAGGCCGTGAATGATGGTGGTGGTTTGCAGTGAGCGCTCCAGGCGACGGCCAATGTCCATAAAGCGCCAGCCAAAGTCGCGGGTCATGCTTTCGTGGGCCAGGCCCGACAGTGCCATCAACGCGGTCACCAGCGGATCCAGGGCCTCTTCCGGGGCGGACGCCAGGCCACCGGACAAGCCGATATCCAGCTCTGACAGGGCATCGCGAATGTCATTGATGACCCGCAGAGTATCCGAGGACAACAGCTCCTTGGACTCATCGGCGCAGTAAAGCATGGCGTTGAGGTTGGAGCGCACACTGCCACTGCTGCTGCCATCACCGACCACACGCAGCAGCTCTTTTTCCGGTGACCGGATCAAGGCTTCGCTGCAGTTGATAAAGCCGGGGCGGGTGGCGGTGACCGACGTGACGGTCTCGAGGATGATGCGCTGGCAGTTGAGGGAGATCGGCTCCTCGCCGTTGAGCAGCATAAACACGGTGCGCAACAGCCTCAGTGAGGCTTCGGCGCGCTCGGCGTAGCGCCCCATCCAGAACAGGTTTTCCACCACCCGACTGGGCAGACTGATCAGGTCGGCGTCGCGGCCGGGGGCACCGGCGACGTCTTCGTCCGCACCGGCGTGAGGGCCCTGGGGCTCCGAACTGATGATCCAGGTGTCCTTACTCTGGGAGCCGGACTGGTTGGAGATTTCAAAAGACGTTTCTTTCACGCCGACCCGGGTCAGCCCGCCGGGCATGACGCTGTAAGAGCCGGAGTGCGCCACGGCAAAACTGCGCAGCAGTGCTGGCCGGGGCAGCAATTGACCGTCCACGTAGGTAGGCAATTGACCGGCATCGAGCAGGGGCTGGCCGACAAACTGTTCCGGCCGCTCTTTGATCCGGGTGATCAGCTCCTGTTTCTGCTGTTTGGTCAGCCGACGACCGGAGACACTGCTGGTGTCCGCGCTGCGAAAAGTCGGTTTAATCACCAGGGATTCGATATTGTCGACAATATACCGAAGATCCTCCGGATCCCCGCCCCAGTAATTGCTCACCGATTGCAACCGCAACTCTCGGCCCAACAGCTTTTTGGAAATTTGCGGCAGGTATTTTAAAAATACCGGATTCTCGAGAATGCCAGATCCCAGCGGGTTGGCAATCGCCACCCGGCCAGAGCGGACAACCGTCAGCAGATTGGGTACGCCCAATTGGGAGTCGCTGCGCAATTCAACCGGATCGCAAAAAAGGTCATCGACGCGTCGCAAAATCACATCCACCCGGCTGAGGCCGTCGAGGGTTTTCATCCACACATAGCCGTTGCGAACGATCAGGTCACCGCTTTGGACCAGATGCAGCCCCAGGTAGTTGGCGAAATAGGCGTGTTCAAAATAGGTTTCATTGTGCGCCCCAGGGGTCAACACCACGATACGCGGGTCTTCCTGATTGGGGGATAACGAGGTCAGCTTGGCGCGTATTTGCTGAAAGAAACTTGCCAGTCGATGCACCTGGCTGTTGCGATACAGGCTTGGCAACACCCGTGACATCACGGTGCGGTTCTCCAGCGCATAGCCGGCCCCGCTGGGGGATTGGGTGCGATCGGTCAGTACGCACATGTTGCCGTCTGCGCCGCGAATTAAATCCACGGCGTGCAGGATCAGCTGGTGCTCGCCAGGCAATTGAATGCCGTGACAGGCACGCAGGAAACCTTTGTTGCCAAACAGCGCCTGCGGGGGAATGACGCCGTGACGGATCAGCTCCCGGGGGCCATAGAGGTCTTTCAGCAGCAGGTTGAACAGCTCGGCCCGCTCCTGCAGTCCGGACTCAATTTTGCCCCATTCGTTGCTGCTGATGATGGACGGGATAAGGTCCAGGTCCCAGGTGTTGTCGGGGGCCTTGGGGTCGCCATAGATGTTGTAGGTGGCGCCGTCATCGCGAAGAATTCGCTGGGCTTTGTTGAGTCGATCGAGAAACGTGGTAGAGCCCAGGGCGTGAAAACTGTTGAGCAACACCTCCCAGTGAGGCTTGGTGTTGCCGTTGGCGTCAAAAACCTCGTCCATGGGCGAGCCACTGGGGCGATAGACCAACTCCTTGGGAAGGAGCGGGCTGATTTGGCTCTGGGTTTGGCTTGACGACTGAATCACGGTTTTTCCTGTGTGGACCTGGGTCACGGGTAATGTGCATTAATAGTAGCAGTCGCGCTTGCCTGTGCCTTGATTGCTGAAGGCATGGACAAATGCTCACTTGGGGGCTGAAGCAAATTTGACTGGCGTCGGTGTCTTACAGCTGCGTTGTTCGGGCAAGTCGCTCACTATGCAGTATCCAGACCACCTGCCTGCCGGATAAGGGTCACCTGCAGAACACGGCTGCAATCTGGGGTGAGCATTATGTCACCTTCCTCAAAGTGTTCAACCTTGGCGCTTTCTTATGGTTATTGAGTTGAATAAAGGCGATTGTTAGACGAATTTGTTGCAGTTGCAGCGGGTCTGGACCAATCGCGCAGTGCGCTGCCTGCTTTGGTGTTTCAATGAGGGGATTCCTTCTCCCCCCGGGCTGAGTCTTCAGCCGGGGGGACTGGTGAGTGCACCCCCCAGAGCAATTCATTTAACCACATTCATTCAATCAGTGTGGCGGTTCATTCGGCCCGCATGGCTATTTCATTTAATCCGCGGGGCGATTCATTCAGCCAGCGGGGCTATTCATTCAACCAGCGGGGCTTGCGCCGCAGGTCCAGGGTGTACGGGTATTCATCCGGGGACTCCTCGGGCGGTGGTGCCATGGGGCGCGGCGGGTGGTTGACCGGAAAAAACTCCCGCAAAGCGTCCACTTCCGGTTTGGGGGTATAGGGGCCGGGAGTGTGGCTGAGCTGGTCAAACCGGTTGCCGCGACGCGACTCCGCTTCAAAGGCATTGACCGGAAAGGTGTCGTAACTGCGACCACCGGGGTGGGAGACGTGGTAGGTGCAGCCGCCGATAGAGCGGCCGTTCCAGGTGTCAATGACGTCGAACACCAGCGGGGTGTGCACGCCCAGGGTCGGGTGCAGACCAGAGGGCGGGGCCCAGGCTTTGTAGCGCACGGCGGCGACGCATTCGCCCTGTCGGCCAGTCCCTGCCAGCGGCACGCGACGACCGTTACAGGTCACCACATGGCGACCTTCGGTCATGCCGGTCATTTTCACCTGCAAGCGCTCCACCGACGAATCGACATAGCGGGCGGTGCCAAAACTGCCGCTCTCCTCACCCAGCACATGCCAGGGCTCCACGGCCCAGCGCAGTTCCAGCTCCATATCGTCCAGTTTGGTGCGACCGTAATGGGGGAAGCGGAATTCCTCAAACGGCAGTAACCACTCCAGCTGGAACGGGTAACCGTGCTCGTTGAGGTCATCGACCACGGCTTTCATGTCCTGCCAGAGGTGGTGAGGCATCATAAAGCGGTCGTGCAACTGGGTACCCCAGCGCACCAGCGGTTTGTTGTAGGGCTCTTTCCAGAAGCGCAGCACCATGGTGCGGATCAACAGGGCCTGCACCAGGGCCATGCGGCTGTGAGGCGGCATTTCAAAGCCGCGAAACTCGAGTATCCCCAGTCGCCCTGCGGGCCCGTCGGGGGAATACAGTTTGTCGATACAGAATTCGGCGCGGTGGGTGTTGCCGGTAATGTCGATCAGCAGGTTGCGCATCAGGCGGTCGATCAGCCAGGGCTGTTCGGACAGGCCTTCGGGCATCTGCTGGAAGGCGGTTTCCATCTCATAGAGTATTTCGTCGCGGCCTTCGTCGGCGCGGGGGGCCTGACTGGTGGGCCCGATAAAGGCCCCGGAAAACACGTACGACAGGCTGGGGTGATGCTGCCAGAAGGTGACGAAACTGCGCAGCAGGTCCGGGCGCCGCAGTATTGGGCTGTCGGCCGGGGTCTTACCGCCCAGGGTGATGTGGTTGCCGCCCCCGGTACCGGTGTGGCGGCCATCGAGCATGAACTTTTCCGTCGCCAGACGGGATTCCCGGGCGGCGGCGTAGAGCTCCTCCATATTGCTGACCATTTGCCGCCAGTTGTCGGCGGGGTGGATGTTTACCTCAATGACCCCTGGATCGGGGGTGACCAGCAGTTTTTGCATGCGCGGGTCGCGCGGCGGCTCGTAGCCTTCAATGATTACCGGGGTGTTCAGCGCCTGACAGGTTTCTTCAATCGCGGAGACCAGCTCAATGTAATTTTCGAGGCTGTACACCGGCGGCATGAACACGTACAGACGGCCTTCACGGGCTTCGACGCACAGGGTGGTGCGAATCACCGAGCGCAGCAACGGATCTGTCTTTTTGACTTGGTCGCGCTTGGTTTTGTCTTTTTGGGCGTCGTCGGCCGAGGCTTTTTCGTCGTCGCTGGCAACAGCGTCTTCAATGGCGGTGAGCACTTGCGCGACGACCACGGGTGACGCCGGGAAGCTTATGGCTTCCCGCTTCTGCAGCGGTTGCCGGGGTTCAAACGGGTCTCGCTGCGGGGGCAGTTCGGTTTTGGCGGAATAGGGCAGATCGTCCAGCGGCAGGCGCAGGCCGATGGGGGAGTCCCCGGGGATCAGGGTGAGGCGGTCACGGCGGGTTTCCCACAGGCAGGTTTGCCAGTTTTGAGCGATGGAATCCCACTCCAGTGGCACAATGTATCCGGAGGGTTTTTTCAGCGTGCGCTCTAGAATGCTCGCCAGCCGTGCACGTTCAGAGCCGCTTTTGGCGTTGGCGATGGCGTTGTCGATGTTGGTGGGCAGTTTCCGTTCCTGCAGCAAATAGTGCAGGGCATCTTCATAGACCGGCTGCACGAAGTCTTTTTTGACACCCAGCAGTTGCGAAATGCCGCACATGAGTTTTTTGGCGTGCTTGATGTCGTAGCCGTAATCTTTGTCTTTGCGGGCGAGTAAGGCCGGGTTTTTCCACAACGGCTCGCCGTCTTTGCGCCAGAAAATACCCAGCGCCCAGCGCGGGATTTCTTCCCCGGGATACCACTTACCTTGTCCGTAATGCAGCAGGCCGTGGGGGGCAAAATGATCCCGTAACTTCAGCTGCAGGGTGTTGGCGAGACTGAGTTTGTGCGCCCCCAGGGCGGCGGTGTTCCACTGCTCGGATTCCATGTCGTCAATGGAGACGAACGTTGGCTCGCCGCCCATGGTCAGACGCACATCCAGTTCTTCCAGTTCTTTATCCACCTGGTCGCCGAGGCTGAGGGCTTCGGCCCATTGATAGTCGGTGTAGGGCTTGGTGACGCGGGGGTCTTCGAGAATGCGGGAGACTTCGTTGCTGTGTTCGAACTCCACCTCGCACTTGTCGGTAAAGCCCTCAATGGGGGCCGCGGACACCGGGTCGGGGGTGCAGGCCAGGGGGATGTGGCCTTCACTGGCAAACAGACCGGAGGTGGGGTCGAGTCCGATCCAGCCGGCACCGGGCAGGTAGACTTCGCACCAGGCGTGCAGGTCGGTAAAATCTTCAGCGGCGCCACTGGGGCCATCCAGCGACTTTTCGTCCGGCTTCAGCTGCACCAGATAACCCGAGGCAAAGCGTGCGGCCAGGCCCACATACCGGAACAGCTGCACCAGCAGCCAGGCGGAATCGCGGCAGGAGCCTACGGCCAGTTGCAGGGTTTCTTCCGGCGTTTGTACACCCGGTTCCATGCGGATGGCGTACTCGATCATGTTTTCAATTTTCTGGTTTAACATCACCAAAAAATCGTTGGTGCGACATTTTTTCAGCGGGATGGATTTCAGCAGCTGGTCAAACAGCGGACCGTGTTCGCCCTTTTCGAGATAGGGTTTAAGTTCTTTTTTCAGCTGCTTGGGGTAGCTGAAAGGAAACTCTTCGGCGTATTCATCGAGAAAAAAATCGAACGGGTTGATGACGGTCATGTCCGCCTGGACTTCAACCTCAACGGAAAATTTGGTGGTTTTCTCAGGAAACACCAGCCGGGCGAGGAAGTTACCAAAGGCGTCCTGTTGCCAGTTGATGAAGTGGTTGGCCGGTTCGACTTTGAGGCTGTAGCTGTGAATCGGCGTGCGGCTGTGGGGCGCGGGACGCAGACGGATAGTGTGCGGCGACAGGTTTACCGGCCGATCGAACTCATAATAAGTATTGTGATTCAGTGCAACACGAATGGTCATGTGACAGCTTTCCTTTAGGTTTCCGCAGCGTTAATTCAGTCGTTTGGGAACCAGATGTCCGAAATAATAAAATGGCAGCTGGTCAATAAAATCTGCAGTTGATTTAACGATTCCAGCAGCTCTTCACCGGCGTCGGAAAAATCCACTTGCTCGTCCAGTTTTTTGCTGATTTTCTTCAAATGCTTAATGATCGGCTCTGACTGCGGCAGCGTTCCACAGGAGCTGATAATCGATTGAATGCAGTGGGCAATGGATCTGGGAAAGTGCGGATCGTTGATCAAATAGGGCAGCACTTCTTGTCCCTTTACCGGGCTGCGGGTGGTGCGCAGGTAATACTGAGTGGCGTTGAGGGAACGCAGTACATTGCCCCAGATGACCTGCTGGCTGTTGACCGCGTGGTCGTCATCTTCCAGTTGCAGAATCGCGGTGAGTCCGGCCTCAAGATAGCGGATGGTCATGTCGGCGCGTTCGAAGTTGTAGCCGATGCTGAAAAATTCCCACGAGGCCACGTGCGGCATGGTGCCGAACAGCAAGCCATTGATTTGCAGGCAGCCTTTGATCACATCTTCGAGAAATTCATGACGGCTGCGGCGGTTAATGCCGAGCTCCAGATTGTCCTGAACATACAGCGTGAGTTCGCAAATCATCTCCCAGGCTTCTTCCGGTACCACGTCGCGGGTGGTGCGCACATTTTCACGCACCGCCGTCAGCGAGTTGATCAGAGAGGAGGAATTGTCTTCATCACCCAGTAAAAACTTCACCACATTGCGCTCTGAACGCACGCTGTAGCGCTCATTATAGGCTTCTTCCAAATCGTTAATGATGATCAGATTGTACCAGCTGAGTTTGACGGTTTTGGGTAAATCCAGCAGCAGGGTTTCATAAATGCTGACCAGCCGGGCGGTGTTTGCGACACGCTCCAGATAGCGTCCTGACCAGTAAACCCTCTCGGCGACGCGCGATAACATCATGCTTTACCCTCCGTGCTGGTGTCGACAATCCAGGTGTCTTTACTGCCACCGCCCTGGGAGGAATTGACCACCAGCGAGCCCTTGACCATGGCAACCCGAGTCAGTCCGCCGGTGGTGACGTAGCTGGTTTTGCCCTGCAGAACAAAGGGGCGCAAATCCAGGTGGCGCGGCTCCGGGGTGTTGTGTTTGCCCACAAAGGTGGGGGCGACAGACAGCGCCAGAGTGGGCTGGGCAATGTAGTTGCGCGGGTTGGCTTTGATCAGCTGGGCGAACTTGTCGCGCTCTTTCTGGGTTGAGTGCGGGCCGATGAGCATGCCGTAGCCGCCGGATTCGTTGGCCGGTTTGACCACCAGCTTGTCGAGGTTGGCCAGCACGTGGTTGCGCTGTTTTTCGTCGTAACACAAAAAAGTTTCGACATTGGAGATGAGCGGGTCCTGATCCAGGTAGTATTTGATGATGGCCGGCACGTAGGCATAGACCACCTTGTCATCGGCGACGCCGGCGCCCGGGGCATTGGCCAGGGCCAGGTTGCCGGCTTTCCAGGCGCGCATAATGCCGGGTACGCCCAGTACCGATTTCTTGTTGAACACTTCCGGGTCGAGAAACAGGTCATCAATGCGGCGGTAGACCACGTCCACCCGCTCCAGACCGGCGATGGTTTTCATGTACAGGCAATCATCGTCCTGCACCACCAGGTCGCTGCCCTCGACCAACTCTGCGCCCATTTTTTGGGCAAGAAAGGCGTGTTCAAAATAGGCCGAATTAAAGATGCCGGGGGTCAGTACCACCACCACCGGTTTTTTGATTTTACGGGGTGACAGGCTACCGAGCATTTCAAACAAACGCTGTGGATAGTCGCCCACCGGGGCAATGTCGACCTTTTCAAACACTTCCGGCAACACCCGTTTCATGATGGAGCGGTTTTCCAGCATGTAGGAAACCCCAGAGGGCACCCTCAGATTATCTTCCAGAACGTAAAATTCCCCGTCCTTGTCACGCACCAAATCGGTGCCGCAAACGTGCGCCCAGACCCCAAAAGCGGGAGACATGCCCTCGCACTCCGGTCGGTAGTTGACGGATTGCTTGAGGACGAATTCGGGAATAATGCCGTCCTTGATAATGTTCTGTTCGTTGTAGAGGTCGTCGATGAACATGTTTAACGCTTGCAGGCGCTGTTTTAAACCGGCATCGGTTTTGTCCCACTGGGGTTTGGAAATAACTCGGGGAATGATGTCGAAAGGCCAGGCCCGGTCGATGTTGCCCTCGTCAGTGTAGACCGTGAAGCTGATGCCCATTTCTTTGATGGCCAGCTCGGCGGCGTTAACACGTGAAGAAATGTCTTCGGAATTCAATGACTTAAGATATGAAAAGAGCTTTTGAGCGGGCTTGCGGGGGTTCCCCGGGCTGCTGATGATTTCGTCATAGAAGTCACCGACGGGGTAATCATTCCACGCTATAGACATAGTTGAGGTACCTTGCGCTTGAAAGTGCGGATGGGAGCGGGCAACACTGAAGTTATTGGCCTTAAGTTGCCCGAGCAGGTTGCAGGACGGACGAGATCAAAAATATTCTGACTGGGTGCTGTCTTAACAAGCATTGGCAAACCGCGATACATCCTATTTATGTCTTTCATCCTTTGGAACAGAGTAACCTGCAATTGAGCTAGCAGTTAACATACCAATATAGCTTAAACTTTGGACGCATTGGGTTTATTAGTCAATTAAGCGTTACACAAATGTGGCCAACACTAGCCGACGAGTGTTTCACAATTGTGATTGTGAATGTGCTAACGGCAGCGCCGGGGTGGTCTCAAAAATCACCGCCGTCGGTGTTAACATGCGCTGGCAGTTCAGGCCGCACCTTTGGTCGTGCAGACCGCACCTCCTTGGCAGAGCCAGCGTAACACGGTCATCACAAAGGTGAACAGGACGAGGATGGTATCAACATGAGGATGCTGACAAGATGAAGGCGCAAGCAACATGACTCCGGGCATTAACGTTGCGAAACAACACAAGATTGAGCATCGGGTGCACGAGTATCAACACGATCCCGGGAGCGAATCGTATGGGCTCGAAGCCGCTGAAAAACTGGGGGTGGATGTACGGCAGGTGTTCAAAACACTGGTGGTGCAGCTGGATGGTCGGCAGCTGGCGGTCGGGGTTGTGCCCGTGGCCGCGAAGTTGAATATGAAGTCCATGGCGCGCGCCTGCGGGGCAAAAAAAGCGGCCATGGCGCAGCGGGGCGATGTGGAGCGTTCCACGGGGTATATTCTGGGCGGTGTGAGCCCACTGGGCCAGAAAAAAGCGTTGCCCACCATGATTGATCGCTCGGCGCAGGGGTTGGCCACGGTGTTTGTCAGTGCCGGGCGGCGCGGTCTCGAAATTGAACTCAGCCCTGACGATTTGAAAACGCTGGTGCGTGGCGATTTTGCGGATATCGCCCAGTCATAACGCCCGACGGGTAAGGCAACGGCGTCGCTGGCGAGCGGCGCGCCAGATCGGTCAAGAGCCCTCGCCTCGGCCAGAAATCATCACCCATAGTCTATGCTGCTTAGGAGCCTTGGGCGCTTGCCGGAGGCTGCGGTAAACCTTCTGCCAAGGGCTGTCGCCCTGCCGGGGCGCTGACTCCGACCCAAAAGGACATGATGATGACGGCTGTGATTCCATCCGCTTCCACGTCGACCCTGGCGACTCGACTGGTCATCGCTGTCTGCCCATGGCGCTCTCTGTGCGCGATGAAATGGATCCCTGGCCTGGCCGGTGGGCGCGTCGAATCTACGCACCGGGCACGGGGGGCGTGCAGCCACCGACATTGCCCTCCAGGCCGCTGTCGCCTAAAACCATGCCGTCACAATCCTTGCCGCAACGGCCGTCGCATAACCTCCCGCAGCAGCGCCCCCAACATCTGCAGGAGCAGCGTCTGCAACAATTGAATCGGGCCAATACGGCCAGGCAGATGGGCATGCAACGTCAACACATACAGCGCCAACAGCTTCAGCATCAGCAACTCCAGCGCCAACAACTCCAGCGTCAACAGCATCAACAACAACAGCATCATCAACAACAGCATCATCAACAGCAGCGGCAGTAATGGGGAAGGAGGGCGATTCGAGCGGGGTGCGCCATTGGTGTGACACCCTGGCGGCGTTACCCGTTAACGCGCTGTCGTCAAAATCCTGTTGTTCAGGAGTGTCTATACTGAAGAGGTGGGTGCAAGCCTGTCCCGAGCAGTGAGAGGGCGTGATGGAGGTCGATGCTCACCCGATGGTCCCATGACCGGGGATTTCGAACACCAACAGTTTGGGGAGGCGCAGCGATGCGAGACTCTCATTTTGTTCACGACACATCTTTTTACAATCCGAGCTCGTCGTTACACCGACAGCTGCAAGCACTTTTGCTGCAGGCCGACATTCGCATTGATGGTGACCGCCCCTGGGACATGCATTTCAATGCGGAAGGGGTGCTGGAGCGAATCAGCGCCTACGCCAACCTGGGCTTGGGTGAAGCCTACATGGATCGCAGCTGGGATGCGGACAAACTGGATCAGTTTTTTTTCCGGTTGCTGCGCGCCAATCTGCAGAAGCATTCACACCCCATGACGCTCCTTATGCAGGGATTGCGCAACCGCTATTTGAACCTGCAAACCTATAAACGCGCCTGGCAAGTGGGTGAGCATCACTACGATATCGGCAATGATTTTTACCGTGCTATGTTGGATGCGCGCATGACCTATACCTGCGGCTATTGGCGCAACGCCCGCAATCTGGACGAAGCCCAGGAAGCAAAACTGGATTTGATCTGCCAGAAACTGCACTTAAAGCCCGGCATGCGATTGCTGGATATCGGTTGCGGCTGGGGCAGTTTAATGGGCTTTGCCGCAGAGCATTATGGTGTCTCGTGTGTGGGTATTACCATTTCCAAAGAGCAGGCCCGCTGGGCTGAAGAGCGCTATAAGGGCTTGCCGCTGGAATTTCGGTTGCAGGACTACCGCCAGCTGAATGAGCGTTTCGATTGCATCGCCAGCATCGGCATGTTTGAGCATGTGGGACGTAAGAATCACCGCACCTTCATGGAAGTGGTGCATCGCTGTTTACCGGAACAGGGATTGTTTCTGCTGCATACCATTGGTCGTAACCATCGCCATGGTGCCGCGGACCCCTGGATTGATAAATACATTTTTCCCAATGGTGATTTGCCGTCAGTGGGGCAAATTGGCGACGCCGTCGACAACCTGTTTGTGACCGAAGATCTGCATAATTTTGGCGCCGATTATGATAAAACCCTGATGGCCTGGCATCGCAATTTTGAAGCTGCCTGGCCGGATTTTTCCCGCCAAATGGGCGACCGCTTCTATCGTATGTGGCGCTACTACCTGTTGTCCTGCGCGGGTGCCTTTCGCGCCCGTAATGTTCAGTTATGGCAGTGGGTGTTTTCGAAAGAAGGGCTGCACGGGGGGTATACCCGGGTAGCACAGTGAGCGGTGCAGCAGGCCGATCGATTGCCGGGCAATCGGCCTGTTCCGCTTGGTGGCCGTGCAGTTTTACTGCCGGTGCCTTTTAATGACTGAATTTCTTGATGACTGATTTTTTAATCGCACACTGTCCTCATAAAAAAGGTCTTAATGAAAAATAATGTCATGAAAACATGGCTTAATGATAGTGCAGCTCTGTCGCCTTGCCGTGGAAAATTTTATAAGACAACGCGGTGTACATCAGAATCACCGGGATCACCACAATCGCACCCCATAAAATAAACATCAGCGATTTCGGCGCACTGGCCGCTTCCCAGATGGTCATTTGCCCAGGCACAATGTCCGGGAAAAAACTGAACGCGAGGGCACTGAAACACAGCACAAAAATGCCGATCACCATCACGAACGGCAGCCAGCAGTGTCGGTCTTTTGCTTTCGGCAACCGCGCCAGCAAAATGTCGTTGAAGATAAACGCAAAAAAGCACAGGGCCGGAATCAAGAGCACAAACATCACCAGCGGAAAATCAAACCAGCGATTGAAGACTCCCGGGTTGACCAGTGGGTTGACCACGGAAACGGCAATCACACCGGCAAAGGTGGCGCGGCCACTGTTGCGGGTCCAGCGCACGGCTTTTTCCTGCAATGCGCCCTCGGTCTTCATGATCAGCCAGGCGCCGCCGATGTAGCTGTAGGCGGCGGTCACCCCAAAGGCCGAGAGAATGGCAAACAGCTGACTCATCCAGTGAGTTTGAAAACCCATCACGTACATGCCCAGCATGTAACCTTGTGAAAAGGTGGTGAGCAGTGACCCGAATTTAAAGCAGCGATCCCAGGCCAGTTTGTGATCGATGGCGGCTTTGGCGCGAAAGTCGAAGGCGACACCGCGCATGATCAGCCCAATCAGCATGACGGCCACCGGCAAATACAGGTTGGTCAAAATCACACTGTGCGCTGCCGGGAAGGCAATCAGGATCAGGCCAATGGCCAGCACCAGCCAGGTTTCATTGGCGTCCCAGAACGGGCCGATGGAGGCGATCATGGTATCGCGATGGGGCTCGGCCGGGCTGTCCATGGGCAGTAAAATACCGACGCCCAAATCGTATCCGTCCAGAATGGCATAGACCACCACCGCGAGACCGGTCAGTCCGACAAAAATTATGGGTAACCAGTGTGCATCGTTCACAGGTTTGCTCCTTGGTTGACGGGGCGAGAGTTCCCGGAGATTGTGGTAGGGCTTAAAGTGCTGTCGCCGGTCGGTGATTGGGTTTCAAACTCCTCCACAGTGACCGACTTGCGAGCCATCAGACGCAGCGTGTGGATGTAGGCCCACAATAAAAACGCGTAGACGATCAGGTACATGGCCAGTGACAGGCCCACGTGGCTGGCCGGTGTTGACGTGACGGCGTCGGCGGTCAGTAACACGTCGGTGACTAACCAGGGCTGGCGTCCGGTTTCGGTGACATACCAGCCCGCCAGCGTGGCCACCCAGCCAGAAAAGGTCATCCAGCTGATGAGTTTCAGCGCGAAAGGCGAGGCTTCACGCTGGCCGCGAACCTGATAACACCCAAACCAGGCGACGCACCACATCAACATGCCCATACCGACCATAATGCGGAAGCCGTAGAAGACCGGTTTGACCGGCGGGTGGTTATCGCCAAATTCGGTCAGGCCCTTAATTTCGCCATCGATGTCGTGAGTCAGGATTAAACTGGCGAGTCCGGGGATGCCGATCTCAAAATGGTTGGTTTTGTTTTCCTCATCGGGAATGGCAAACAATAACAGCGGGGCGCTTTTTTCGGTGTGCCAAACAGCCTCCATGGCCGCCACTTTTTGCGGTTGGTGCTGCAGCGTGTTGAGGCCGTGGAAGTCACCCAGCAAGGCCTGGGTGGGCGCGAGAATGGCGGCGATGACCAGGCCGGCTTTGAGGGCCAGGCGCGGCGCTTTTTTGGTGTCGCCCTTGAGGATCCGATAAGCCGAAATACCAGCCACAAAGAACGCCGCGGTGAGCCCGGAAGCCACTAGCATGTGAGCCAACCGGTAGGGGAAGGACGGGTTGAAAATCACATCCCACCAGCTGACCACGTGCACCACGCCATCGATCATGGTGTAGCCGCTGGGGGTCTGCATCCAGGAATTGAGCGCGAGAATCCAGAACGCCGACAGCGTGGTGCCGACAGCGACCATCAGGGCGGAAAACGTATGGACTTTACTGGGGACCCGGTGCATCCCAAACAGCATGATACCGAGGAAGGTGGCCTCCAGGAAAAACGCCGTGAGTACTTCGTAACCCAGCAGCGGACCCGCGACATTGCCGACGGTCTCCATGAAGCCGGGCCAGTTGGTTCCAAACTGAAACGACATGGTGATGCCGCTGACCACACCGATTGCGAAGGTCAGTGCCAGCACTTTGACCCAGAAACGGTAGGCTCGCATCCACACCGGGTTGTCGGTCTGGTCAAAGCGTAACTTAAAGAAAAACACGAACCAGCACAGCGCAATAGTGATGGTGGGAAACAGAATGTGAAAGCTGATGTTGGCGGCAAATTGCATGCGTGAAAGCATGAGCGTGTCTAGCATGGGGGTACCTCTGAATACAGCGGGTGTGGCATTACTGCAGGTTGGTGTCGATCAATGACCTCGCGGGCAAAGACGTCGGTGTGCAATCAGGAACGTTCTGATGTAAAGATTCTGTGTTAAAGCAAATCCCCCCAATGACCCGTGATCATTGGGGGGATTTGAGCGGCTTTAGGACACCTTTTTCTTGGCACCAAAGTTCAGCACCTTGCTGACGCCGCTGCCCATACTCATCAGTGTTTTTAAGCGCTCCGGGTTCATGTCGTGGAGTGCGTTGGCGAACGTATTCAGTTGCTCCAGCAGGTCGTATATCTCCTGCATTTTTTCCTGGGTCTGAGTCTCGTTGTGGGTCTGCGGGGTCTCCAGTAACTGTTGGCGCAACAGCGTCAGGGTTGGATCGAGTTCGCGTTTGCGCCGCTCTTCAAACACCACGCGAGCCATATCCCAGATGGAGCCGGCCGGGGTGAAATATTCCTTGCGGTCACCGGGTTGGTGTTGACGTTCAATCAATCGCCAGGCTTGCAATTCCTTCAGCCCCATACTGACATTGCCCCGGCTGATATGCAGGGCTTGCGCCAGTTGATCGGCGTTCAGGGGTTCCGGGTGGATGGTCAGTAAAGCCAGAATTTGTCCCACGGTGCGATTAAAGCCCCAGCGACTGCCCATTTCACCAAAATGGAGAACCAGTGCCTGGCTGCTGTCAGAGAGAATCATGAAACAAACCTTTAATACTTTCAGAAATTTCTGAAAGTATTAAAGGTTTGTTGTTTTATGTCAAGAATCATTTCCCGGCAGGCCGCTGCGGCTGAACTTGGCGGAGCTCTGTTCAGCCGCGTTTGTTGAGAGCACAGGCCCTGTGTTTGATGACAACCACTGGCCGCGGTCAACCGGCGGTCAGTGGTTTATGCTGGCGGTGAGAAGAGGCCCGAGCGCAGCGTGTGACAGTGCCGCGCCAATAAGGCGGGGGTACGCCGAGGTTCAGGCGTCGGCAGAGAGTTTGGCGGCCGAAGCGGAAGAGGTGGCTTCGGTTGGTAACCGGGTTGCAGGCACCCACAGGCGATTTTTTGTAGCGTACAACCAGGTCAGCAGACCAACGACCAACACCGCGGCCGCGCACACCCATTCAAACTGATCGCCCAGAAGTTCACGGTATTTTTTCGACCAAAACAATGCGAAAAAAAAGTGAGCTGTCAGTAACAGGCCGCACCAAAAATTCACCCGTTTTGCCCACGCCGCCTGATGCAGGCCGTACCAGGCCAGATTGCCCAGTAGCACCGTCAGCACCAATAGCACGGTAGGGATAATATAGTGCTGACCGAGAATAAAGGTTTGCAGCACCGCCACGCCCACAATGACCGCTAACGCAGCCATGAACCAGTCCAGGGTATTGCTGAAATTCAGAGTTTTTTCCATGGTTTAAAGCCTGTTTTTCTGACGATCTGCAATATTACTGGTATCCCGGTAACAAAGACCAGTAGAAACTGGAAAGGTGGGGCGCAAGATCAGCGCGCACTCTGGGGCTGGCCGACTGTCGGGGAAGCCGCCAGCGCGGGTGACCGGGTTGAGAGGTGTAGCGAGAGCCGAAGTGAGGCTGAGTTCGACAGCCGCCGCAGGAGTGATGCGGCAAGCCGGCCAGTGGTAATGGCTCGGCTTGCCGCACGGCAGGGAGTTAAGGTATTGAGCTCGTTAAGTTACTTTCGCAGAGCGGTGAACACTTCCTTAAAGTCGTTGGCCCGCGGCAGGGTATCGAGCTGCTTGCCCAGCAGGCGGGCAATTTCTTCCGCGCAAATTAAACCGGTCAGCTGTTCTTCACGGTCGAGCACCAGCAGAAAACGCTGTTTTTCCTTTTCCAGCAGGTCCACCACGTCAGAGACGGTCGCCTGCTTCAGGCGGTCACGTTTGATGCAATGCAGTTGCTGAGCCGTGGTCATTAGATCCTTCACCGTGAGGTCGCTGCGGGAGATGCCCATTGCCGAAGCGGTGGATAACACTTTAACGCTGTTGATGTCGCGCAGGCTGACAATGCCCAGCAGAAAATTGTCGCGGTCTGCGACCAGTTTGAGGTTGGTGTGGCTGTACTGCATGGCGGTCGCGGCATCGTCCACACTCACGCCGGGTGCCAGGGACATTGGCTGAAACACGGTAAAGTCGAGCAGGACGCTGCTGGCTGGACTCGACAGGGTGATGTCGGGTAACTCGTTTTCACGCAAGGATAACCGGTGATCCAGGCGGGCCAGGGGAATACTGTTTCCTAATTTCATAACTGCCTCCATGTGCCGCCTCTGGAGTTGGGGCGGCCGGGGATTGGACGTTTAAAAAATAAATACTGGGGAGTTAGGAGCAGTAAATTCTGGAGGGGCCCGTGCGGCGATGGATCCGGAGAGCGGAGAGGTCGGGTTGGGGGTCAGGTGTAAATAATAGACCCGATAGTGGGGGTTGTGGTTGAGCAGTACGGCCTGAGCTGGCAGGGCATGGTGGGGTTGATCGCTGTTGCCGTAGCCCTCATCGGTTACGTCGGCAGGGTTCAGCCCCGGATTTTCAACACCGGGGGACAGCACTTCGGATTCAACCACCGCGGTGTTGTGGCGGTTATTTTCAAACGCCGCATGAGAGCCGGTGATGATGAGTAACAGCAGTGTGGGCAAGAGCAACCAGCGAGCCCATTGCCCAGCCCGCGCGCACCCCAACGAAGCAGCCGTGGCTGATTCGGTTTTGGCAGTGGCTTGTGGTCGGACTTTTGGCATGAAACGTTGTCTCGGTGTTCTGGCGACGTTGGGTTGTGCCTGGGCTGGATTTGTTGATGGCCGGCGTTAACGCTGTTAATGGTAGATATAAGTCCACGGTGAGCGCATTACAAGGGGTTGTTAAATCTTTACCTGTTACAGCCGGCGATTCGACGTGTGCGGGCTCGGTGTGCCGGGAGCGCTGCGGGTGACGTGTGGGTGTGATGGGGCGACGTCCGGGCACAAAAAAGGCGCTCATGGGAGCGCCTTTCGATGACCTGGGATCAGGCGGTATTACTGCCCTGATGATCTTCCCGTTACACCCCTTCCGGTGGGGCCTGATTTTCTCTGAAATACTCCGGATTGTACTGTTCGCGACTGTCGAACCCGGGAGGGTCTTTCTTGTCAAACAGCCCAAACGTGGCATAGCTGATCCAGGAGCGCTCTTCCAGGCGACCGCTGTGCTGGTAGTTGAACTCGCCATTGCTCTTGAAGGCCGGGTGAGTCGGGTAGTTGGTTTTGAGGGTGGCGAGCGTGTTGGCGGATAAATCATCCATGTCCAGTGCGTGGTAGCTCTGCACCATGACCGCCAGGGCGTCAGGTACCGCCGGTGTTTGCTGGAAGTTTTCCACCACGTAGCGCCCGCGGTTCGCGGCGGCCACCCAGGCGCCTCGCTTCATGTAGTAATTGGCGACGTGAATTTCGTAGCGAGCCAGCAGGTTTCTCAGGTAAATCATGCGCTTACGGGCGTCCGGTGCGTACTGGCTGTTCGGGAAGCGGGCCAGCAGCTGGGAAAAATGCGCGAAGGACTGACGCGCAGCCCCCGGGTCACGCTGGGTGAGGTCGGTGGGCAGAAAGCGCTCGAACATGCCGCTGCCTTCGGTGAACGAGGCAAGGCCTTTCATGTAAAAGGCGTAATCCACGCTGCGGTGTTGGGGGTGCAGGCGAATGAAGCGATCCGCAGCGGCCGAAGACGCCTCATGCTCAAAGTTGCGGTAGTAGGCGTAAATCAGCTCCAGCTGCGCCTGTTCTGCGTAAGTGCCAAACGGAAAGTTCGCTTCCAAAGCCTGCAGGTTGTCAATGGCGGTTTCCCATTGGCGGGCTTTCAGTTGTTGTTGGGCGGCTTCGTAGAAGTCTTTTTCGGTGGTGTATTTCGGGCCTTCATCTTGAGACGAGCAGGCGGCCAGGAATGTCACACTGGCTATAATCAATAGGAGGCGGGCTAGCATAGGTTCGTCAACTCAGTTGGCATGTCGGGTGATTATTGAATGATTATTCACCGGAGCTTGTTTAAACTACCCAGTTATTGCGGGCAGGATGTATTTACCCTGTATTTAACCACAGAGAACTCTCAGACCAAAGGGGCCGCAGCTGAAAGCGGCTGATTTTATTCAGCTTTTCGACCAGCTTTCTCACCGGGCCTCGGCCTTAGCCTTTATACTGGGCGTCTATATTAGGATGAGTCGTCCACGTATTGGGATGAGTCGTCCACGCAGTCTACGTGCAGTTAATCGTCTACGTATGATCCACGCTGGAATTGGGGCCATGATTGGCCTGACATCCCAGTTAAGGCTGATTGGACCACAGTTGCGGAGGTGAGTTCAGCGAACACCGCTGTGGCCAGCATCATTTTTCAGGCAACACCGGAATTTCACATAAGACCGGAATTTCACATGTAAGACTCGAGTTCCGGCAAGACGCGAGTTTCAGGAAAGCCCCGAACTTCAGGAAAGCCCCGAATTTCCAATAGACCTGAAATCAAGACCCCGAATTTAGGATTTAGGCACACTCTATGGCAGAAACACTCGAATTAATCGCGACCGTCCCCGATGAGATGATGGGATCCCGGCTCGATTTTGCAGCAGCAGAGCTTTTTCCGGGCTATTCCCGGTCGCGTATCCAGAGCTGGATAAAGTCTTCGGCGCTTACCGTCAACGGTGAGACAGCCAAGCCCAAGGATAAGATGTTAGGTGGCGAGACCCTCAAGTTATTGGCGGAAATGGAGGAGCAGGGGGACTGGGAAGGGGAAGACATCCCGCTGGATATTGTCTATGAAGACGACCATATTCTGGTGATCAACAAGCCCGCCGGGCTGGTGGTTCATCCCGCTGCCGGCAACCGCACCGGGACCTTGCTGAACGGTTTGCTGTTCCATTGTCCGGACCTGATCAACGTGCCGCGGGCGGGGATTGTCCACCGCCTCGATAAAGACACCACCGGTTTGATGGTGGTGGCCAAGACGTTGGAGGCCCACGCGGATCTGGTGGCACAATTGCAGGAGCGCACGGTCAGCCGTGAGTACGAGGCCATTGTCCCCGGTGTGATGACCGGCGGTGGCAAGGTGGATGCGCCCATGGCGCGTCATCCCCGTCAGCGGCAAAAGATGGCGGTGGTGAGCTTTGGCGGGAAAGAGGCCATCACGCACTACCGGGTGATCAAGCGTTTTGTCGCCCACACACACATTCGCCTGAAACTGGAAACCGGCCGCACCCACCAGATCCGGGTGCACATGGCGCACATCGGCTACCCGCTGGTGGGAGACAGCACCTACGCCGGCCGCATGAAAATTCCCAAAAAAGCCTCGCCAGAGTTGCTGGAGATGTTGAAAAACTTTGGCCGTCAGGCGCTGCATGCCGCACAGCTGGGTCTGATTCACCCGGCCACCGATGAATATATGGAGTGGCAGGCGCCCCGGCCGGACGACATGGCGCAACTGTTGCGCCTGCTGGCGGAAGGCTAATCCGTGACTGTCCGGTCCGAGTCTGCGGCGTTCATTTACCCGGACTGGCCTGCTCCCGCTAACGTTCGGGCGGTGATGACGACCCGCCAGGGGGGCGACAGCCGGCCGCCTTATGACAGCTTCAACCTGGCCTTGCATGTGGGGGATGACCCGCAGGGGGTCGAGGCCAATCGCACTCGGCTCTGCCAGCAACAGGGGGTGTCGGTCGGGCCGCAGTGGCTGGAGCAGGTGCACGGCATCAAGGTGGTCGAGGCTCAGGCGGATGGGTTGGTGCGCACGGCCGATGCCTGCACAAGCGGGGAGCGGGGCTTGGCCTGTGTGGTGATGACGGCAGATTGCCTGCCGATTTTACTTTGTGATCGGGCCGGTACTCGGGTGGCGGCGGTGCATGCTGGCTGGAGGAGTCTGGCGGGCGGTATTGTCCGTGAAACCGTTGCCCGGTTCCAGGCGGGCAGCCAACTGCCGTCTTCCGCGCACGCACCAGCGCCCGCTGATGCTCAAGCCCGTGCCGACGCCCCGGCCGGCGAACTGCTGGCGTATTTGGGGCCGGCCATCAGCCAGTCCCATTTTGAGGTGGGCATTGATGTGCTGGAGGCGTTCTTTGACTCGGCACTCAGTGCTGCTCACGGTGAGGCCATCTCTGCGGCGTTTCGTCCCAGCATCAGTCAGCCGATGAAGTTCCACGCCGATCTCTATCAACTCGCCCGTGCCGAACTGGCGGAACTGGGGGTGGAGCAGGTGTTTGGTGGGCAACACTGTACGTTCGCCGACAGTGAGCGATTCTATTCATATCGACGCGACGGCCAAACGGGGCGCATGGCTGCCATGATCTGGTTGGCTCAGGGTGGGTGATGCGGGTAGTGCGCGCGGTCATGGTGACCGGCTGCTGCATGGCGATGCCTGTCGTCTGATCCCGGCTTGATGTCTTTAGTCTGATCCCCGCTTGTTGATAACCCGATAACGCTTTTTATGACACCTGCTTGGTGACGGTCGTCGTGGCTTGTTCACCGTTAAACCCCCTTGCCAGGCGGTTAATTATCGGGTTTAAGTGCGGTTTTGGCATTTTTGTCCTGTATTTTTTCCGTGCTTGCCTTGATTTCTTTTTCCTTGCCCCCATTTTCCCTGCAGGCGCCATCAAGCTGAACGGCGCCAGTCTATAGTTCAGGAGTGCACTTTAGACTGGGCGCACCTGCAGGGCCAATCCCCTGACGTGCGTTATCTTATTCTTTTACTTTTAATAGCCGCGGCCAGCGAAATCTCGTGCAAAGGCAAACACGCACAGGGAATTCCAGATCCGCCATTGAGGGAAATCATGCGTATTGATCGTTTAACCAACCAATTGCAAATGGCGATGGCCGACGCTCAGTCTATGGCCGTCGGGCGTGACCACACTCAACTGGAACCCGTTCATTTATTGCTGGCGATGCTGGATCATCAGGGCGGCGCGGTACTGCCGCTGCTCAAGCAAGCCGGTTTCGATATGCCGGGCTTGCGCAACGCTCTGGCCATCGCGCTGGAGAATCTGCCGAAGGTGCAAAACCCGACGGGTGATGTGCAAATGTCCGCGGAGCTGGGGCGCTTGCTGAATCTGGCGGATAAAAAAGCCCAGGAAAACGGCGATGCCTACATTTCCAGTGAATGTGTATTGCAGGCTGCGATGAAAGACGGCAGCAGCGCACTGGGTAAATTATTGAAACAGTTTGGTGATCCGAAAAAACTCGATGAAACCATTTTAAAAGTACGTGGGGGCGAAGCCGTGGACAATCCCGATGCCGAAGGCAATCGCCAGGCGCTGGATAAATACACCATTGATTTAACCGAGCGCGCCGAAGCGGGCAAGTTGGACCCGGTGATTGGGCGCGATGATGAAATTCGTCGCACCATTCAGGTGTTGCAGCGTCGTACCAAAAACAATCCGGTGTTGATCGGTGAGCCGGGTGTGGGTAAGACCGCCATCGTGGAGGGGCTTGCACAGCGTATCGTCAACGGCGAAGTGCCCGAGGGTTTGAAAAACAAACGCCTGCTGTCTTTGGATTTGGGCGCGCTGTTGGCGGGTGCCAAATTCCGAGGTGACTTCGAAGAGCGGTTGAAAGCCGTGCTCAACGAGCTGTCCAAACAGGAAGGTCAGATCATCCTGTTTATTGATGAAATTCACACCATGGTGGGTGCCGGTAAAGCCGAGGGCTCTATGGATGCCGGTAACATGCTGAAGCCGGCTCTGGCGCGTGGCGAGTTGCATTGCGTGGGTGCCACCACCCTGGATGAATACCGTAAGTACATTGAGAAGGATGCCGCACTGGAGCGTCGTTTCCAAAAAGTGCTGGTGGATGAACCCACCGAGGAAGACACCATTGCGATTTTGCGGGGACTCAAAGAGCGCTATGAAGTGCACCACGGGGTGGATATCACCGACTCGGCGATTATTGCCGCAGCCAAGTTGTCGCAGCGTTACATCACCGATCGTCAATTGCCGGATAAGGCCATCGATTTGATTGATGAGGCGGGTAGCCGCATTCGCATGGAGATCGACTCCAAGCCCGAAGAGCTTGATCGCCTGGAACGGCGTTTGATCCAGTTAAAAATTGAACGCGAAGCGGTGAAAAAAGACGACACCGAGGCGGCCCAAAAACAACTGGCGCTGTTGAACGAGGAAATTGAAAAAAGTCAGCGCAGTTATTCCGACCTGGAAGAAATCTGGCTGGCTGAAAAAGCCGCACTGCACGGCTCGGTGGAAGTCAAAGCCAATCTGGAACAGGCGCGCCTGGACCTGGAATCGGCACACCGCGCCGGTGATTTGGGGCGCATGTCCGAATTGCAGTACGGCATCATCCCGGAACTGGAGAAGCAGCTGGAGCTGGCCAGTCAGGCGGATATGGTGGATATGCAGTTGCTGCGCAACAGCGTCACCGAAGAAGAAGTGGCCGAAGTGGTGTCCAAGTGGACCGGTATTCCGGTGAGTAAAATGCTCGAAGGCGAGCGTGAAAAACTGTTGCGCATGGAAGACGTGTTGCACGATAAAGTCATCGGCCAGAGTGAAGCCGTGGTGGCGGTCTCCAATGCGGTGCGTCGCTCGCGGGCCGGCCTGTCGGACCCCAATCGTCCCAACGGCTCGTTTTTATTCCTCGGCCCAACCGGTGTGGGTAAAACCGAACTGTGCAAAACCCTGGCAGAATTTTTATTCGACAGTCCGGATGCCATGGTGCGCATCGACATGTCCGAATTCATGGAGAAGCATTCGGTTGCGCGTTTAATTGGTGCGCCTCCCGGTTACGTGGGGTATGAAGAGGGCGGCTATTTGACCGAAGCCGTGCGCCGCAAACCTTATTCTGTGCTGTTGCTGGATGAGGTGGAGAAAGCGCACCCGGATGTGTTCAATATTTTGCTGCAGGTGCTGGAAGACGGTCGCTTGACCGATGGCCAGGGGCGCACGGTGGATTTCCGCAACACGGTGGTGGTGATGACCTCGAACCTGGGCTCAGACGTGATTCAGGATATTTCCCGCAATCGCTCGTTTGATACCATCAGTTTTGACCAGACTGACACGGACAGTGGTGACCTTAATGACAACGACGGTCGTTACGAAGCCATGAAAGCCGCCGTGATGGAGGTGGTGGGTACGCATTTCCGGCCGGAGTTTATCAACCGCATTGATGAGGTGGTGGTCTTCCATCCGCTGGGACAAAGCCAGATTCGCGGTATCGCGTCCATTCAGTTGCAGTTGTTGCACAAGCGGCTGGCGGAAAGAAGTTTGTCGATGGAGATCAGTGACGAAGCGCTGGATTTGCTGGCCAAGGTGGGTTTCGATCCGGTGTACGGTGCTCGCCCGTTGAAGCGGGCCATCCAGCAGTACATTGAGAATCCCTTGTCTCAGGATATCCTGTCCGGCAAGTTTGCGCCCGGCGATGTGATTCTCGCAGAGGTGGAGAATGACCGGATTGTGATGACCAAGGGCGCCCCGGCGGACGCCTAGCCGCTGGTGTGAACCGGGCGTTTGGGCTGGGCTCAGTCGTGCATAGCGCGGCTGAGCCCGCAGGGCCAAACTTGCTCTTGTTAAACGTGTTCCCCCCCACTTGCCTTCCTTAAACGCCACCCTCTTCAAGCTTGCTCCATCCGCAAACGCAGGGGCTGCGCGGATATCCCCTCAGCAATTGAGAGTCCCGCCCGCAACACCTCGTCGTTAGGCGGCTAAAGCGGGCCATTTCAGCAGTGAAGCAGAGCCCTTGAAAAAGGGCGTCTGGCCGATGCTGGTTCTGTCCAGATATTGCCTTTGGTTTGTTCAAGGGCATTTGATATTTCAAATGATTCACCGACCTAGGTCGAATTCCTCCCGCGGTTAAAAAAAAGTACACTGCCAGTAAAGTTCTATTTGTATCTCGTCATTATTCCCTTTGTCCCCTACACAGGTTATGGCATGGACAGTCAGTTAATCCTTGTACTGGTGTTTCTCTACGGCGGGTTGCTGTTTGCGATTGCCTGGTTGGCGGAGCGTTACGGCCACCGCATGCAACAGCCCTGGTGGCGGCCGCTGGTTTACACCTTGTCCATCGGAGTGTATTGCAGCTCATGGACGTTCCTGGGAGCGGTGGGCCAGTCGGTGGAGAGCGGTTGGGATTTCCTGCCCATTTATCTGGGGCCAATTCTGTTGGTTCTGTTTGGCTGGCGCTTTCTGCGGCGGCTGTTGATCATCAGCTCCCGCAACAAAGTGACGTCGATCGCAGACTTTATCGGCTCCCGTTACGGTAAAAACCAGCGCCTGGCCGCCATCGTGACGCTGGTGTTGGTGGTGGGCACGCTGCCCTATATCGCCCTGCAGCTGCGCGGTGTGGGGATTGCCTGGTCCTCCATGCATTGGGGAACCGCAAGCGCCGGTGCCTTTGACTCCTGGTCCAGTTTGATCGCGGCCATGGTGATGGCCTGGTTTGCCATTTTGTTCGGCACCCGGGTGATTGACGGTCCCGATCGCCTGCGCGGTCTGATCACCGCGGTGGCCGTGGAGTCAGTGGTTAAGATTGTTGCGTTTGTGATGGTGGCCGGGCTCGCCATCAGCTTGATTCTCAGCGCTGAGGTTGATCTGGGCAGTATGGCGGTCAAGCCGAATTTCAGACTCGAGCAGCTCACCAGTCCGGTGTTTTTCACCGAAGTGTTGTTGGCAGCCATTGCCATCGTGTGCCTGCCCCGCCAGTTTCATGTCATGGTGGTGGAGTATCAACACCGCTCCGATTTGCGTTTTACCCGCTGGTTGCTGCCGTTGTATCTGGCCATTTTTGCGGTTCTGGTGCTGCCCCTGGCCCATGTCGGCGCGGGGCTATTTGCCGGTCTGGATGTGCACCCGGACAGTTATGTGTTATCGCTGCCGCGCTGGGCCGGGGCTGAAACCACGCTGGTGTTGACGTTTATCGGCGCCCTTTCTGCGGCCACGGGTATGGTGGTGGTGGCCACCATCGCCCTGTCGATCATGATTTCTAACGAACTGATTGTGCCGGCGTGGTTGCATTCGAGCTCGCGGCGCGGGCAAACCGCCAGCGATTTGGGTAAATCACTGCGCTTTATCCGTCGCTTGTCGATCGTGTTGGTGTTGATGATGGGCTGGGCGCTGGAACGCATCATGAGCAATGCCGAAGGGCTGGCGTCCATGGGGCTGATGTCGTTTGCGGCGACGGCGCAATTGATGCCGGCGGTGCTGGCCGCCCTCTATTGGCCCAAAGGGCATGCCCACGGCGTGATTGGCGGGGTATTGGCGGGCATGGCCCTGTGGCTCTATTGCCTGCTGTTGCCTGCGGTGTTGCCCGCAGATCACCCCTTGATTGTGCGGGGGCTGCTGGACGTGGCCTGGTTAACGCCGAATAACCTGTTGGGCATGGGGTGGCTGGACCCCTTGAGTCACGGCGTGTTCTGGAGCTTGCTGGTCAACAGCGCGGTGTTCGTGATGATGTCGCTGCGGGCGAACTTCAGCTTGCTGGATTTGCGGCAGTCCGATGCGTTCACGCGTTTGCGCTGGAACCTGCGTTTGCAGCAATTGGATATGGAGCCTTCCGGGATTGAGGTGCATCAACTGCAGGCGTTGATGGAACCCTTGTTTGGACTCGAGCGCACCCTGGAGGTGTGGCAGGAGTTTGAGAAGCGGGTGGGGCACCGTTTGCTGCCCCACGACCAGACCCCACGATTTGCCGTGTCGATGATTGAGAGTGATTTGGCGGCCATCATTGGGGCGGTGTCCTCGCATCGGGCCATGCAGCTGTTGGTGGGCCAGCAACCGTTGCAGTTACAGGATTTTGTGTCGCTGGTGGGGGGCAGCTCCCGGCAATTGCAGTTCAGCCAGACCTTGCTGCAAACCACGCTGGAAACCATTCCCCAGGGCATCAGCGTGGTGGACAAGGATCTGCAGCTGGTGGCGTGGAATCAGCAGTACCAGCAGATGTTCGACTACCCCAAGCGACTGCTGTACGTGGGTTGTCAGATTGAAAAAATTTATCACTACAACGCCATGCGCGGTTATCTGGACACCAGTGACGGGGGTCCCGAGGCGGCGGTGGAACGGCGTTTGGTGCAATTGCGTTCCAGTCGTCCGCACCGTCTGGAGCGTTCGCTGCCCGGTGGCCGGGTGATTGAAATTCGCGGTACGCCCCTGGGCAACGGCGGTTATGTGACCACCTACACCGATGTCAGCGATTACCACGCCATGCTGGATCAGCTGGAGCTGGCCAAGGAAACGCTGGAAGATCGCGTTGAGTCACGCACGGCAGAATTGCGTCAGGCCAACACCTCGCTGCAGCGGGAAAATGACCTTCGCGCACGGGTTGAGCAGGAACTGAAAGAAGTTCACGCCAGTAAAAGCCGGTTTTTGGCCGCGGCCAGCCACGATTTGCTGCAACCCATCAACGCGGCGCGTTTATTCGTCGCCTCCCTCAATGCGAAGTTGAACACCCATGCCGCCAGGGAGATGCCTGACAGCGATAGCCTGCGCAGTGACGTGGAATATCTGGACGATGCCCTGGCCCAGGGCGAGCAGTTGATCAGTTCGCTGCGCGAGATCTCGCGCCTGGGGTCAGGTAAAGAGCGACCCAAGCGTGAAAACTTCTCCATCGACAGCTTGCTGCGACCACTGGCCAGTGAGGCGGGGGCGCTGGCGCGTAAACAGGGGCTGGAGTTGCACTGGGTTCCCTCGTCCGTTTGGGTCTACAGTGATCCGCATTTATTGCGTCGTGTGCTGCAAAACTTCATCTCCAATGCCCTGCGCTATACCCGTCAGGGCAAAGTGCTGCTGGGCTGCCGGCGTCGCGACAAGAGTCTGGTGGTGGAGGTGTGGGACACTGGGCCGGGCATTGCCGAAAGCGACCGGCAACGCATTTTTGATGAATTCGAACGTCTGGGTTCCTCTGCGAGCAGTACTCAGGGGTTGGGGCTGGGGTTGTCCATCGCTCAGCGCATAGCGCAGTTACTGGGACACCCTATCGGTCTGGACTCCGTGCCCGGTAAGGGATCTGTCTTCCGGATTACGGTGAGTGAGGGGGAAGAGCAGATGCAAGCCCGGGTTAAGCCTGTGGCCGACCCGCGCCTGAAAGGGCTCGCGGTGCTGTGTATCGACAATGAACCGGTCATTCTGGCGGGTATGCAGTCTTTACTGGAGCAGTGGGGCTGTGAGGTGGTGACGGCATCTGATTTGCGCGAAGCGCTCAGTCACTGGCCGAAAGCCACGGCGCCTCAGCTGGTGCTGGCGGATTTTCACCTCAACGAAGAAACCGGTTTGGATGTGCTGGAAGCGCTGCGTTATCACTGGCAGCAGCCCTTGCCTGCGGTGGTGATCAGTGCCGATAACAGCGATGACGTTCGCGATAAGGTGCAGCAGTCGGGGTGCCTGTTTTTAGCCAAGCCGGTGCAGCCGGCGGCGTTGCGAACACTCATGCGGCGGGCCTTGCGGCGGCAGAAATTAGTGGCGGTGGATGGCTGACCGCAGCCGGGTCGCCGGTTTCAGGTTTCCTGGCGGCGAAACGCCTCCAACCCCTGTACCGGGTGGATGGCCAGCTGACCGATGGCGACGGCCGCCTGAGTGCGGGAATGAACCCCCAGTTTTTTAAAGATTTCGGTCATGTGCGCCTTGATCGTGGCTTCAGTGACATTCAACTGATAGGCGATTTGCTTGTTGAGCAGCCCCTGGCTGAGCATGGTGGCAACGCGAAACTGCTGCGGGGTCAGGGTCGACATGGCCTCGGCAATGTTGAGTTCATCGTCGCCGGCAATGGGGGCACTGGCGAGTCCCTCGGGCAACCATAAATTGCCACGCAGTACGGTCAGCAACGCTTCACTCATGGTGTCGACCGCGGCACTTTTGGGTAAAAAGCCGCTGGCGCCATGATCCATGGCGCGACGGATGATGTCGCTTTCCTCGTGGGCTGACACGATCATGACCGGAATTTGGGGGTAGTGGGCCGTGAGAAATACCAGTGCGCTGAAGCCTTCGGCGCCAGGCATGTGCAGGTCCAGCAAAATGAGATTGGCTGTGGGATTGGCTTCAACCGTCTGTTGCAGGCTGTTGAAATCTTCAGCCTCTAGCAGCGTCGGCTGACTGAGTTCCCGTTGCAGAGTATTGCTGAGTGCCGAACGAAACAGGGGGTGGTCATCAGCAATGATAATGCATGGGTGAGAAACCATAGAGTTCTACCTATACGAATGTGTCGCTGTTTATTGTTGTAGTGTGCGGTGGCGCCGGGCCAGTATAACCGGGTCGGCAGCAGCTGTCTCATTCTTATAAGCAATGCGGTAGGAACGTCTAAATCTGGCGCACAAAAAAACACAACCCTCCCGAAGCAGGGTCGTGCAGAGAATGACTCTTACAGCAGATAGCTAATAGAGAGCTGGGCCTTCCAGCAGAAGGAATCAGGCAACTGAGTCCTTCTGAAAATGGGGGATCCAACCGTGACAAACCGCATGACTGAACTGCAGCTCGCCATGCCGCCATTTGTATCAATTCTGCTCGCGCCAGACCATTAGACCTTGGTCGGATAGTGCGGTTTTCTCCGCCGGGGTGTTGGGCAAACGCGTCTGTGGTTTGTGGTGGTTATGTGAACCGCCCGCGTATCTTTTCTGCTTCTCGTGCCAATGGCAGGAGACTGTCACCTGCCCCAGAGCCCCTACCGTTGACGTTACATGCCTCGCCATGGCGGCGTTGCAGGGCGCAGCCGGAAAGGCATCCTGCAATGACTCGCACCTCGCACAAGGTGAATGGCGCAGCCAGAGAGGGCAGCCTGGGCTGACTCGCATCTCGCCCAAGGTGAATGGCACCGCCAGAGAGGGCAGCCTGGGCTGACTCGCCACTCGCCACTCGCCACTCGCCACTCGCCCCTCAGCCTTAGACTTTAGTCGGTATGTAGACCAAAGGTTAATGGTTGTTTGTGCCAATGCGGAAAATACTTTTGGCTGGACATAATAAAAGAGGAGAGGGTAATCATGAAAAATAATCGACAAAAGCATCCCATCGCCTGCGCCATCAGTGCCTGTTTACTGATGTCCGCGACCTCGGCATTCTCGGCCACCGATCAAGAGATGATGCGCCGGATGGAAATGCTGGAACAGGAGCTGCGGACTCTGAAAGCGCAGATGGCAAGTCAACAAGACACCATCACCACCATTGCCGTACAGCGCACACCGGTCGATCAGGTGGTTGAACCCCTGGTCAAAGTGAACAAAGGCGGTGGCCTGACGTTCGGGGGGTACCTCAAGGCGGATTTCCGCCACGTGAACGGCGACCTGGCGTATCAGGATTACTGGCGTGGTAATGATCCTGGCGAAGTGGATACCGAGCACACCGGTTTCAACGTCAAGGAAACGCGTTTCAACATGAAGTACACCCGCGGCGACCTGAGCGGTTTGATCGAGATGGATTTCTACGGCGGTGACGGTAACGAAATTGCCACCAACTCCACCAATCCCCGTCTGCGGCACGCCTTTATCAAGTACAAAAACTGGATGGTCGGTCAGTACTGGAGTACCTTCACGCCGCTGGCGGCCTTCCCGGACAGCCTGGATTTTGCCGGTCCCATGATGGGTGAGGTGTTTGTGCGTCAACCGCAAATCCGTTTCAGTGCGGGTGGTTTCAATATCGCGCTGGAAAATCCCGAAACCTGGGGCAATGGCACCATCGGCACCAACGGGGCCGGTGGCGGTAGCATTGTCGATGGCATTGACCCCGATGAAAAATACCCGGATCTGGTGGCTACCTACCGCTTTGCCGGCGACTGGGGTGAAGTTCAGGTCGGTGCCCTGGCGCGGCGGCTGGATCAGGGCGACGTGGATGAGACCGCCCTGGCCGCCAATATCGGCGGCAAATTCATGTTCGGTCGCAACGATTTGCGCTTCCAGGTCAATGCGGGTGAGTCCGGTCGCTACATTGGCGGCGGCATGATTCCCGATCTGGTGATTGATCCCGATACCGGTAAGGTAGAAGTCGAAGAAACGCTCGCCTACATGATGTCCTACCGTCAACTTTGGAGCGATACCTGGCGCAGTAACTTTTTCTATGGGGCTTCGGAAAGCGATGTTATTGACATAGATCGCAGTCAGTGGGGCATCAACCTGATCCACCAGTTGACGCCGGACCTGTCGGTGGGCTTTGAGGTGGGTAACTTCTCGGTGGATGACAGTTACAAATCGGATGGCGTAACCCTGGGCAGTGATGCCGATTCCGATTACGTGCAAATGTCCTGGAAGTTTGCGTTGTAAGACGGGTTTTCTCGGCGAGGCTAGACCAAGGTCCAATGGTTCCCTGGGCCTGGCCAGAGTAAAACTGTGTCACTGACCCAAACGACAAGACGAAAATAATGAATAACAGGAGAGACAATAATGGCTTTCAAATCTGAAGAAGATGCAAAAGCGTATTGGAAAGAAAATGTCGGCTTGATGGTGAAGCTGATGATCGTGTGGTTTGTGGTGTCGTTTGGCTGCGGCATCCTCTTGTTCGATGTTCTCAATCAAATTCAAATTGGTGGTTACAAGCTGGGCTTCTGGTTCGCACAACAGGGCGCCATCTACACCTTTGTGGTTTTGATTTTTTATTACGCCCGCAAGATGGGGCAGTTGGATCGTAAATACGGCGTCCACGACGAATAGGAGTACACACCATGGATCTGAGAACTTTAACTTACATTGTGGTGGGTCTGACGTTTGCCCTGTACATGGGCATTGCCGTCTGGGCGCGTGCGGGCTCCACCAAAGAATTCTATGTCGCGGGCGGTGGTATTCACCCGGTTGCAAACGGCATGGCGACGGCGGCGGACTGGATGTCGGCGGCTTCCTTCATTTCAATGGCGGGTATGATCGCCTTTATGGGCTACGGCGGTTCGGTGTTCCTGATGGGCTGGACCGGCGGCTTTGTGGTGCTGGCCATGCTGCTGGCGCCGTATCTGCGCAAGTACGGTAAGTTTACGGTACCGGAGTTCATTGGCGACCGTTTCTATTCCCGCACTGCGCGAATTGTGGCGGTGATTTGCCTGATCATCTGTTCGGTTACCTACGTCATTGGCCAGATGAAGGGGATTGGGGTGGCTTTCTCCCGCTTTCTGGAAGTGAGCTATGAGCTGGGTTTGCTGATCGGTATGTTTATTGTATTTTTCTATGCCGTTCTCGGCGGCATGAAAGGCATTACCTATACCCAGATTGCCCAGTACTGTGTGCTGATTCTGGCCTACACCATCCCGGCGATTTTCATCTCGCTGAACCTGACCGGCAACCCGTTACCGCAACTGGGCCTGGGCAGTACCTTGTCGGGCACCGATGTGTATCTGCTCGACCGCCTGGATCAAGTGGTGACCGAGTTAGGGTTCCATGAATACACGACACAGTTGCGACTCAGCACCACCAACATGTTTGCCTACACCCTGTCGTTGATGATCGGGACCGCAGGTCTGCCGCACGTGATCATTCGTTTTTTCACAGTCCCCACCGTGAAAGATGCACGTTCTTCGGCAGGTTGGGCACTGGTGTTCATCGCCATTCTCTACACCACAGCGCCTGCGGTTGCCGGTATGGCACGTTTGAACCTGATGAACACCATTGAGCCAATGTCGGGTCAGAACCTGGAATACGAACAGCGTCCACAGTGGTTCAAGAACTGGGAAAAAACCGGCCTGCTGCAATTTGAGGATAAAAACGGTGACGGCCTGATTCAGTACCGCGCTGATCCAGAAGTGAATGAAATGGTGAAAGTGGATAACGACATCATGGTTCTGGCTAACCCTGAAATCGCGCGCCTGCCAAACTGGGTGATTGCGCTGGTGGCCGCCGGTGGTCTGGCTGCGGCGTTGTCGACAGCGGCGGGTTTGTTGCTGGCGATATCCTCGGCGATTTCTCACGATTTGTTAAAAGGCGTGTTTATGCCGGAGATCAACGAGAAACAGGAGCTGCTTGCCAGTCGGGTGGCCATGGCGGGGGCAATCGTCGGGGCCGGTTACCTCGGTTACAACCCGCCTGACTTTGCCGCGGGAACGGTGGCGCTGGCCTTTGGGTTGGCGGCCTCATCGATCTTCCCGGCCTTGATGATGGGGATCTTCAGCAAGAAAATTAATAAAGAGGGTGCCATTGCGGGCATGGTCGCGGGTATTACTGTCACCCTGCTGTACGTGTTCCAGCACAAGGGCATCATGTTTGTGGCCGACACCGCGTTCCTTGGGGATATGTCCCCTAACTGGTTCCTGGGTATTGAGCCCAATGCGTTTGGTGCCGTGGGTGCGGTAGTGAACTTTGCCACGGCCTATGTCGTGTCTAGTGTCACTAAAGCTCCGCCGGAACACATCCAGCATCTGGTCGAACACATTCGTGTCCCAACCGGCGTCGCCGATGCTCACGATCATTAAGTAAAACCGGTATCACCCCCTTAAGCCTCGGAAACGGGGCTTTTTTTTGATACGTGTTCCTGTTTTTGACGCAAGCTTTTGTTAACACAGGCTTCGCCAATCGCAGTAAGATGAAGGGGAGAGAGTCTACGAATCCGCTGTGAGGCAGTGGGATCTGTGGTTTTATTGCGTACCCATGAGGCAACTGCGTGAATATATTGAAGAATAAGCATCTCGTTATCGCCATGATTGTGGCACCCATCCTGGCGGTTCTCAGTTACTTTGCCGTCGATGCCATCGTCAGTGAAAAACCCCATGCCGCCCAACCGGGGCAGCGCTATCAACTGGTGGAAAAACCCAATTGTCGCTACAGCAGCGGTGTCTGTGGTTTGAAAAATGGTGATTTCGAATTGACCATGACCACGGACTGGAAAGACAACAACCGGATGTTATTGCGCTTGCAATCGCACTATCCTCTGGACGGTGCCATTGTCGCCATGGTGGACTCGGCCAGTGATGACCAGTCCCCTCTGGAAATGCAGCCGGACGGAAACGATGGCCTGCGCTGGTTTTTGGAATTGCCCAGACCGAACCCTGAGAGCAGTCGTCTGCGTTTGGTGGTGTCGTCCAAGGAGACACTTTATTACGGAGAAGCAGCGACGGAGTTTTCGGTGTACAAAACGTCTTTTGGGGAAGATTTTCGGGGCGAACAGACCGAGTAAACTGGTTTGTTGCACGCCCGCTTTTGAATGTTACCAACAGGATGGCCAAGCTGTGACCAATGCGCCCACGCTCAATCCGGAACTGAACAGCATTCGGGATTTTCTCGCCGAATGCATCCCTTTTGATCAGCTTACAGAGGCAGAGCTGAATCGTGTTGCTGCGGTGATGGAAATCAGTTATCACCGCCAGGGGCATGTGTTTCATCCCCAGGATGACGGCGGCGGTCTGCGGATCATGCGCAGTGGCGCGGCCGAACTGAGAGTCGACAATGACCAGTTGATCGACCGTTTCGGTGAGGGCGTCAGTTTTAATCTGCTGGGGCTGAGCCAGGAACAGCCGGGTATTCGGGCGACGTTGATCGAAGACTCACTGGTGTACTTCCTGCCGGAGCCTGAATACCAAAAAATTCGCCAGCAGTATCGCGACTTCGATCGTTTTTTTCACAGTCAGCGCAGCCGGCGGGTGCGACGTGCGGCCCGTCACGAGCCCAGCCCCAGCGAAATGATGCGCAGCGTCAGTGGCCTGATGACGAAAAAATTGCTTAAGGTGAGTCCCCGGGACTCGATTCAAACCGCCGCGCAAGTGATGTCGCAAGGGCGTATTTCGTCGGTGTTGGTGATGGAGGGGGAGCAGCTGCTGGGCATTGTTACCGATCGGGATTTGCGGTCGCGGGCCGTTGCGATTGGGGTGGATGTCAGCCTGCCGATTGAATCGATCATGACGCCGAACCCGGAGGCCATTTCGGCGGACGACACGCTGTTTGATGCCATCCTGTTTATGACTCAGAAGGGCTATCACCACATTCCGGTGATGGAACAGGATATGGTGAAAGGGATCATCACCGCCTCGGATTTGATGTTGGCCCGACGCGATGACCCGGTGTACCTGGTGCAGCACATCGGCCGGCAAACGTCGGTGGACGATCTCCAGAAAATGGTTAAACCGCTGCCGGATTTATTTGTGCAATGGGTGCAAGCGGGTATCAAATCGTCGCAGGTGGGCAAAATTCTCACGGCCGTGAGTGATGCGGTGACATCGCGATTGATTTTTTTGGCAGAGCAGGAGTTGGGACCCGCGCCGGTGCCTTTTTGTTGGCTGGGCTTTGGTTCGCAGGGACGGGGTGAACAATTACTGAACGCCGATCAGGACAACGCCCTGCTGATTGCCGATCATTTGTCGCCCGCGGATGAACGCTGGTTTGAGCAATTGGCCCACCGCGTCAGTGACGGTTTGAATGCCTGTGGTTATGTTTATTGCCCGGGCAAGGTGATGGCCACCACCGATGAATGGCGACAGACGTTGCGCGGTTGGAAAACCACGGTGGATCGCTGGACGAAAAGTCCGACCGCGGATGCGGTGATGCGTGTGAGTATCTTTTTTGATTTGCGGGCCATTCATGGCGATGCGTCCCTGTGCCGTGAGCTGCAGGCGCACATGCTCAAACGCGCCAGCGGCAACACCATTTTTTTGGCGGCGCTGGCGGAAAATGTGTTGGATACTCCGCCGCCACTGGGAATCTTCCGGCGCTTTGTGGTGGAGCGCAACGGTGAGCACCGCGACGAGTTAAACCTCAAAAAACGGGCCGTCATCCCCATTGTGGACATCGTCCGGATTCACGCTTTGGCGCACGGTATCAGCGAGGTCAACACCATTGAACGGCTGCACAAGCTGGCACAAACCCGGGCCATGACCATCAACGACAGTCGCAATTTGCAAGATGCTTTACAGGTCATTATGCAAACCCGCATTGAAGGGCAGGTCAAACATTTGCTGGCTGGCAAGCCGCCCAGTAATTACCTCAACCCCGACGAGCTGCCGAAACTGGTGCGCAAGCAGTTGCGCGATGCCTTCAATATCGTCGGTGATGCCCAGCAAGCGGTAAAGCTCACCTACCGCCCCGGACTTTAGAGCGGGGCCGGGTTGATGGCGGTGTGGTCCTGGTCCGGCCCAAAACGTGTTTTTAAAAGGTAACGTCGTATGTCATGGAGTTTGTGCAGTTTGAAACTTCGACGCTGGTACTATTGCGCGCGGCACGCTTTTTACCACCCCGAAGCCTCGGCTGAGCAGCCGCTGGCGTCGTCAACCTCGGCGATGGCGCCGTTGCGCGAGTGCTGGCAGCACTCGCACAGCTGCGGCGGTGCGGATTGGCGGCAGCAGGAATTTCTGGTGGTGGATACCGAAACATCGGCGCTGGAGATTGCCAGCGGGGAGTTGTTAAGCGTCGGCTGGGTGGTGATTCGAGACGGTCGGATTTTACTGGGCAGTGCCGAACACTGGCTGCTGAAACCTCAAAACAGCGTCGGCGAGAGTGCCACCATCCATACCTTGCGCGATTGCGAGCTGGACGCGGGGTTGACGGAAGCCGAACTGATGCGTCGATTCCTTCAGGCCGCCGCCGGGCGGGCACTGGTGTTTCATCATGCCGGGTTGGACCTGGCGTTTCTCAATCGCATCACCCGTCGACTCTATGGCGCGCCTTTGCTGTTACCGGTGGTGGACACGCTGCAGCTGGAAAAGCGTAACCTGGAGCGGCGCAACCGGCCCCTGGAGGCCAATGCCCTGCGACTGGCGAACTGCTGCAAGCGCTATAATCTGCCGTTGAGCAAGGCCCACAATGCGTTAACCGACGCGCTGGCTACGGCGGAGCTGCTGTTGGCTCAGGTCAGCTACAAAGGCAAGGGCGTCAAACTGCGGGACTTGATCGCCTGAGTCTGATCGAGCGATTCGTGGCCTGGAAAGCCGGATCAGGCCGGCAGTGCCTGATAGTAGCCATCCTGGGTGATCATCTGCACCGCCGTCCCGTAGAGGTCGCTGATGCGCTCGGCGCTGAGCAACTCTGCTTTCTGGCCGTCGGCGATCACCTGCCCATCACGGATGAACACCACCCGCTGTATTTCGGGAGTGATTTCGTGCAAGTGGTGGGTGGCAATGATCACCGAGGTGCCTTCGCGGACCAGCTGGCGCATGTCGCTGAGCACCTGAAAGCACCCCTGCAGGTCGAGGCTGTTGGTGGGCTCATCAAAGATCACCGTCTGCGGGTGGTGAATCAGCGCCCGGGCGAGGATCAGCCGCCGTTGCTGACCGCTGGACAGGTGCTGAAACATCTTGTCTTTTAGTGGCAGCAGCCCCAGCCGCGCCAGGGTGTCCAGCGTGAGTTGCCGTTGCTGTTCGCTGACGTCGTGGTGATACAGGTGGCCAATGGTGCCAAGCAGGCCGGACAGCACCACGTCGAATCCCGTCGTGATGGGCATGTACTTTGACTGGAAGTCGTACGACACCAGGCCGATCTTCTCCCTCAGTTGTTGCACGTTGACGCGATCATTGCCGAAAATTTTCACGTGACTGCCGGTTTTTTCGTACGGGTAAATTTCACGGGTCAGCAATTTCAGCAGGGTGGACTTGCCCGCGCCGTTGGGGCCGAGGATGGCCACGCTCTCTCCCTGTTCGATGCTGAGGTTCAGGTTGTCGAATACGATCGATTCACCGCGATACACGGTGGCGTTGCGGATTTCAAGCAGGGGAGCAGTCATTAGCAGTCGTCAGTCCTGAGTGTGGGCAGCAGAAACAAAAAGGCCGGAGTGATTGTCTCCGGCCTTTTTGACGTGATCAAGTCAGGTGATTGGCCCGCTGATCAGAACAGCACGCGACAGCGAACCGTGCCTTCGATGGTGCGCAGTTGCTGCAGCGCGACATCGCTGTATTCCGCGTCGATGTCCACCACCACATAACCCACGTTTTCATTGGTTTGCAGGTATTGTGCGGCAATGTTGATGTTGTTGTCGGAAAACACTTTGTTGATTTTCGACAGGATACCCGGAATGTTCTGATGCACGTGCAGCAGGCGGTGAGCATTCGGGTGCGACGGCAATGCCACTTCCGGCAGGTTGACCGAAGAGGTGGTGGTGCCGTTGTCGGAGTATTTCACCAGTTTTTCAGCGACTTCAAAACCGATGTTTTCCTGCGCTTCCATGGTGGAGCCGCCAATGTGAGGCGTGAGGATGGCGTTGTCGAAGGCGCGCAAGGGTGACACAAATTCTTCATCGTTACCGCGGGGTTCAACCGGGAACACATCAATGGCCGTGCCACCCAGGTGGCCGGATTCCAACGCCGCTGCCAGGGCATCGATGTCCACCACGGTGCCGCGGGCGGCGTTCATGAAGATTGCGCCTTTTTTCATGGTGGCGAATTCTTTGGCGCCGATCATGTCCTGGGTGGCGGCCGTTTCCGGTACGTGCAAGGAGATGACATCGGCCTGACGGAGCAGCTCATCCATGACGCGGACCTGGGTGGCGTTGCCCAGTGGCAGCTTGGTGACGACATCGTAGAACAGCACGTTCATGCCCAGTGATTCGGCCAGCACACTGACCTGGGTGCCGATGGAGCCGTAGCCGATAATGCCCAGGGTTTTGCCGCGGATTTCAAAAGACCCGGCGGCGGACTTGAGCCAGCCACCGCGGTGACACACGGCGTTTTTCTCAGGGATACCACGCAGTAACAGGATCGCCTGGGCAATGACCAGTTCCGCTACAGAACGGGTGTTGGAATAAGGTGCGTTGAAAACGGCGACGCCGTGTTCCTGGGCGGCCTTTAAATCCACCTGATTGGTGCCAATGCAGAAACAGCCGACCGCAATCAGTTTGGGGGCATTTTCAAACACGCGGCGCGTCAACTGGGTGCGTGAGCGGATGCCGACGAAGTGAGCGTCTTTGATCTTCTCAATCAGCTCGTCTTCAGGCACGGCGGTCTTCAGGTACTCTACATTCGTGTAACCGGACTGCTCCAGTGTGGTGACTGCAGATTGGTGAACACCTTCCAGTAATAAAAAGCGGATCTTGCTTTTATCCAGTGACGTTTTGGCCATAGGGATTTTACACCTCGTGTAACGTGATAGCGCTCGCAGGGGTTGCTTGCCTCGGCTGACTTGTTTTAATGAAGAAACAGGGCTGGTGGGCAAGGCCCGGCCGGAGCCGGAAAAATAAGCGCGCTATGATAGCATAGGGGACTTTAGACGTGATGGCTAAATCGTCCTTTTTATAGGCTGATCCGTAACATTCATAGGTGAAAAAAGCCGAAAACCCCCCATTTGGTCTTTTGCGTGCTTATGGAACCTGTGGTTTGATCGCTGCCGGATAGTTGTCAGGTTGAGGCAGACGCGTCGTGTGCCGTGAACGGAAGGGAGTTTTTTGTGGGATATCAACATCGATTTTTGACCCCTGAGGGGGCGCTCATCAGTGTGGCTGAGGCTTTGGGCGAGCCACTGCCGGTGGGCAAAGTGGTCTGTGTGGGGCGCAATTATGCCGAGCACGCCCGCGAGCTGAATAACGCCGTACCGGCTGAGCCCATGTTATTTATGAAGCCAGCGACCGCCCTGGTGCCGCTGGAAGAGCCATTTGCCATTCCCCGGCAGCAGGGGGCCTGCCACATTGAAACGGAAATGGCGCTGCTGATTGGCCGCCCCCTGACCCAGGCCGATGAGAGTCAGGTGTTGGCCGCGATCGCCGGTGTGGGCATCGGTTTTGATCTCACCTTGAGGGACGTGCAGGACCGCTTGAAGGCGCAAGGGCACCCGTGGGAAAAGGCCAAGGCCTTTGATGGCAGCTGTCCGCTGTCGGCGTTTGTCTCTCCCCAGGGGTGGGATTGGGCAGATGTGCCGCTGCAGTTAGTGCGCAATGGCCGCTTGCAGCAAGATGGCAATTCCCGGGATATGATCACGCCGGTGGCGACGCTGCTGGCGTTCATCAGCCAGACGTTTACGCTGCAGCCGGGGGATGTGGTGTTGACCGGAACTCCGGCGGGGGTTGGGCCGTTGCAAGTGGGTGATCGTCTGGACGCGCGGTTGGCCGATCGGCTGGAAGTACAGACCTTGGTGATCTAGCCGGCTGTCGTTAGAGGCTGCGGCGGTGTAAAAATGCCCGGCGTGCCGGTAATGCGAATCGCGTTGCCGGGGGCGGTGTTGCCCCCGGCGACCTTGTTCCAGGATGCGTTGCTCCTGGAAACCCTGTTGCTAAAACCCCTGTTCCTGGAAACCCAGCTCGTGGAAGCCCGGTTCCTGGAAAATTTAGGCGCGAACGGTTTCGACCCCGTCTTCACGACCAATCAACAGCACGTCGGCGGGGCGACAGGCAAACAGACCGTTGGTGACCACGCCCACGATTTGATTGATGGCGGTTTCCATCTCCACCGGGTTGGTGATGGCCATGTTGTGGACGTCGAGGATGACGTTGCCATTGTCGGTGATGCAGTTTTCACGATACACCGGGTCGCCACCGAGTTTAACCAGTTCGCGGGCAACGTGAGAGCGTGCCATGGGGATGACTTCCACCGGCAGGGGGAAATTGCCCAGGGTCTCGACCCACTTGCTGCCGTCAGCGATGCAGATAAATTCTTCCGCAACGGCAGCGACAATTTTCTCGCGGGTCAGTGCGGCGCCACCCCCTTTAATGAGCTCCAGAGCCGGGTTGGTTTCGTCGGCACCATCCACGTAGACCACCAGGGCGTCGGTGCTGTTGAGGTCATACACCGGAATGCCGTGAGCTTTGAGGCGCTCAGCGGAGGCTTCGGAGCTGGCCACAGCGCCATCAAAACTGCCTTTAATTTCAGCCAGATAATCGATAAAGAAGTTGGCGGTTGAGCCGGTGCCGACACCGACAATGCTGTCGTTATCCAGTTTGGGTTGGATGTAGTCAACGGCGGCCTTGGCAACGGCTTTTTTCAGTTCGTCCTGGGTCATGATATCGGTCTTCAGTGATGGGCTGGAAAATGAGGCAGCTATTATACGGTCACGAAGGCTGTGTCGATAGCCGTTTATGGGCCAATGATTTACTATGTGCCCTTTTTTACGACTCGAATGGAAAGAGTACCCCCCATGCCCCAGTCTTATATCAAGCGAATCCTCGACGCGCGCATCTACGATGTGGCGGTTGAGACCCCTCTGGATTATGCCGGATATATGTCGACCCGCCTCAACAATACCGTTTTGTTTAAGCGTGAAGACCTGCAGCCGGTGTTCTCCTTTAAAATTCGCGGGGCCTATAACAAGCTGCGCCAGCTTTCACAGGCCGAGCTGGATGCCGGGGTCATTTGTGCCTCGGCGGGTAATCACGCTCAGGGATTGGCTATGTCAGCGGCCAAAATGGGGGTGAAAGCCACCATTGTGATGCCATGCACGACCCCGGCCATTAAGGTGAACGCGGTTAAAGCCAGGGGGGCCAAGCTGGTGTTGCACGGCGATACCTACGACGAGGCGTCGGCCCACGCGCAGGCTCTGGTAAAAGAAAAGGGTATGACTTATATCCATCCCTACGACGACCCGGACGTGATTGCCGGCCAGGGAACCGTTGCCTTAGAGATCTTGCGCCAACACCCGGGGCACATTGACGCTGTCTTCGTCCCGGTGGGCGGGGGTGGCTTGTGCGCGGGTGTGGCGGCTTACATCAAATATGTGCGTCCGGACGTGAAGGTCATAGCGGTGGAGCCGGAAGATGCGGCGTGCCTGAAAGCGGCGATGGAGAAAAAGCGTCGGGTGAAGCTGCCGCACGTGGGTATTTTTGCCGACGGTGTCGCGGTCGCCCAGATCGGGAAAGAAACCTTCCGGGTCCTCAAGGACACCATTGACGGTGTGATTACCGCGAACACCGATGAGATCTGTGCGGCGATTAAAGATATTTTTGAAGATACCCGCTCCATCACTGAGCCGGCCGGAGCGCTGGCGCTGGCAGGCCTGAAAAAATACGTGGAAGAGCAGGGGGTTGAAGGTCAGACCCTGGTCGCGATCACCAGTGGTGCCAACACCAACTTTGATCGCCTGCGTTATATTTCCGAGCGCACCGAGATCGGCGAGAAGCGCGAGGCGATTCTGGCGGTCACCATTCCTGAAAAAGCCGGTTCTTACAAGACCTTCTGCCGCGACCTGGGCAAGTCCCGCAATATTTCGGAGTTCAATTACCGTTATGCGGATGACAAGGAGGCTCGTATTTTTGTCGGGGTACAGGTTTCACCGGAGCATCAGGATCGGGCGGCTCTGGTCGAGGGACTGGTTGCCAAGGGTTACGATGTGGTCGACATGACCGACAACGAAGTGGCCAAGATGCACATTCGCCACATGGTTGGGGGGCACGCGCCCCAAGTCGAAAATGAGCGGGTGTACCGGTTTGAATTTCCCGAACGTCCCGGTGCCCTGTTTAATTTTCTGTCGCAGCTGGCGGGACGCTGGAATATCTCCATGTTTCATTACCGCAACCATGGCTCAGCTTATGGGCGGGTGCTGGTGGGGTTGCAAGTGCCAGCGGAAGAACATAAAGAGGTGAAGAAGTTTCTCAATGATCTGGGCTACGCCTTTTGGGATGAGACCCAAAACGAGGCGTATCAGTTCTTTTTGGGCTAATTTGGGGCCGCAGGCGTGCCTTGTTGGGTGCTGTGAATATCGATGGGCGGCAGCGTCTTCACTGCCGCACAGCGTCCGTGGTTCGGCAATTGTTCGGTTGACGTGCGCGGCGCGCTCTTTTTATTTGACCCAGCCTCCCCCGGGCCCCCTTTTCCATTCAGTTGTATCTTTTGATCCTCTGCGGTTAGTGTATACTCACGCCCCCTGTGAGCTGCGTCTCATCAAGGGCTCGAGGCTGTTGATGATTTAGACGAAAGGCCTACAATGGCGGCTCAATAATTTTATTGTTATTAAGAGCTTGGCGTTTAATTCCTTTTTAGGTATAAATCTTGCTCTCTTCGCTCAAGTCAAAATCAAAAAAACAAAAAATGAAGGGCCTTAGGGGGTTTTAGTAATGAAGTTCGATGTTCTCACCATCGCGGTAGCCGTGTTTGTTCTCGGTGTGCTGGGCAGTTACCTGGATTTGGGTGAAGCCTTTGCCGATGAGCCGCAACCGCCGTCAGCACTGCAGCAAGGCATTACGCAGCGCTGATGTATTGTCTGGCTCGGGAAGGACCCTGGGCCTGATACCTTTTCTGTTTTTCATCCCATCCATCCATCCATCCATCCCATCCCATTCCATTCCATCTGATTGATTAAACTGCAAGCTGGCTCCGCTCGATGTGCTGATGTGGCCTCGCTCGGCCGTATGTTGCCCCGTGCCAGTTCATGAACACACCTGGTGACGGCTGGCTTATTAAGGGTCCGACGGGTGAGTGTCGCTGAATGGGTTGTTTGGCCCAAATAAAAGAGTACTTTCTTTCTGTATTAAGAACCCGCAAACTGGGGCGGTTCTGGTTACTGAGCGATTGGGCGGATTGCTTCTGCTGCGCGCCTCATTACCCTGAAGTGCTGCTCATAAACAGTCATTCAGTCACTGCGATGCGATAGTGGCTCTGCCATTCATGCTCTGTGACCAGGGTGAGCTCGGTTATCATTATAAAACGGTTGCTTATACAACAGGGTTGTTTGAAAGCAGCCGGGTGGCGACATAATTTGGGGTCAGCTGCTCAACACATTAGGCTTCATCAGGCATCCATCCAGATGCAAAGGGACTTGAAACATGGAAGTGATCAAAATCTTGTTGGCAATTTTTCTGCCGCCTTTGGGCGCGTATCTTCAGGTCGGAGTGACCAAAAATTTCTGGTTTAATGTCGTTTTAACGGTGCTGGGAGTGATACCGGGTGTCGTTCATGCGCTTTGGCTGGTATTTACCGACAAGGTCTGCGAGGCCTGATGGCCAGTGGCGCGCGGGACGGGGCACGGTTGAAGGCATGGTCGCCTGGAAGGGGCTGCCGGGTCGGCAAGCCAGTGGCGAATCTGTAACGGGTCGAGCCGGGCAGAGGACTGCCCGGCGCGTTGCCTCGTCAAAGCGATTTACCCCTAAAAAGCCCTGCTGACGAAGAGGGTGCTGCTCGCTGTAGCTCGCCAGTAGCGGTAGCCGCTGGCGCAGTTATTCGCAGCTTGCGTTGCTGGCTACAGCTGGCTACTGACTGTCTGGCCTGATGCCCTGGGCCGGCAAGTGTTCCGAGGCTGCGCTTCGGATTGACACTCTGGCCGGTACGCGATTTTCCTCTGACCTTGATTGCAGGTCGGCTCGGATCCGCGTTGTGGGGCTGAGACCGGTGAGCAGTCAGATGCGAAATTCGATGCGTTCGCCACCGTTGAGTGCGCGAGAAAAAATCCCTACACAATCAATCTTTTCAGGTTTATTGCTGCTGTTACCGGGAATGATGTCGAGGTCTTCAATGCTGATGCCGCCGGCATTGAGTTCCTGCATCTTTCGGGAGGCGAGTTTGCGCAGTACCGCGCCGCCGCCTTGAAACACATCGGCCTGAAACTCCGCGCAATAACGAACCCAGAATTGTTCGCCAGCGGACGACCAGTGTGCCAGTGAAAAGTAACCTCGATACAACATATACACTCCTGCTTTGGGCTTGTGGCCCTTTGACAAAACACCGCAGGGGTTGCCTGCATGGCGTTTACGATTCTCTTTTGTTTTGCATCCTTCGCGGTTTAAAGCAGCGTCCGGATGCAAAAGCTTATGCGGTTTGTATTTCCTGAAGGCTATACAGCAGCCGCACCGTTTGTGGTTGCGTTAATGTACAGTCGCGGTGTGCGCAAAGGCATACGCGTGACCAGTTCATAGCTGATGGTGCCAACACAACTGGCAACTTCATTTAAAGGAATGTTGTGGCCCCATAATTCCACATTGTCGCCGACATTAACAGTGCCAATTTCGGTGACATCGACCGTGATCATGTCCATCGACACGCGGCCGGCTAAGGGGGCGCGCTGGCCGTTAATAAACACCGGCGTGCCATTGGGCATTTGTCTTGGGTAACCATCGCCGTAGCCGATGGCAACGGTAGCAATGGTTGAGCGTCGCTGTGCGATCCAGCTGCGGCCGTAACCCACGGTTTCGCCGGCTTCAATGGTGCGCACGGCAATGACTTCTGATGCGAGGGTCATAACCGGTTTCAGTTGATCCGCATTGGCTTGCGCTTGTGCAAAAGGCGATGAGCCATAGAGCATAATACCCGGGCGAGTGTAGTTGCCGTGAGCTTGTGGCCAGGCAAGAATGCCCGCGGAATTAGCCAGGCTGACAGGTGTCTTCAGGCCCTCGGTCATGGACGCAAAGCGATTAATTTGCTGCAGGGTAAAATCACTGTCGAGTTCATCCGCCGCGGCAAAGTGGGTGGCAATCACAATGTCATTGTTCACATGGGCGAGGGCTGACAGGCGGGCGTATGCCTGCTGTACTTGCCCGTCGGTTAAACCCAGACGGTGCATGCCGGAGTCGGCTTTCAGCCAGACGGTCACGGGTTCGGCAATGGCGGCATTGGCAATCAGCTCGACCTGCTCGATACCGCTGGCCATAATCCAAAAGTTTTGTTCGCTGGCGGTGACGATTTCATCCGCTTCAAACACGCCTTCCAGCAACAGAACCGGTTTGACAATACCGGCTTGTCTCAGCTCAATGGCTTCTTCAATACAGGCAACGGCCAGTACTGGCGCTAATGGTTCCAGAGTTTTGGCAACAGCGACACTGCCATGCCCATAGGCATTGGCTTTGACAACGCCCAGAGCCTGGGCGTTGGGGGCAAGTTGTTGAGCCAGTTGGTAGTTGTGGCGGATAGCCGCCAGATCAACCGTGGCTTTTGCGGGACGACTCATGCTATTTCTCAGTGCTTCTCAAAATTGCGTTCTAGTAATTGTGTTTACCAGCACTGTAGAGAGTTTGTGCGGCTTGCCACACATCGCCCACTTCACCATTGCCCACTTTTTTACCGTCAATTTCGACAACCGGTGCAATTTCTTTGGAAGAGGAGGTTACCCAAACTTCATCGGCGGCGAAGACTTCGTCCATGGTGATGATGCGTTCTTCCACTTTGATCGAGCCATTCTTTCTGAGAATATCGAGCAGGATAAAGCGGGTGATGCCTGGCAGTATCTGGTTGTCCAGAGGCGGTGTTGCAACCACACCATCTTTCACAATATAGGCATTACAGGCGGAAGCTTCCGTCAGTTCGTTGTTGGCATTAAACAGCAGAGTTTCATTGGCGCCGCGCTCAAAGCCGTGCTGGAAATGCATGACGTTACCCAGTAACGCGGTGGATTTAATGTGACAGCGCTCCCAGCGCAGATCGCGGGTTGTGCTGACTTTGTAACCCTTGGCGAGGGTTTTGTCTGCCACCGGTGCGGCGGGAATGTCAAAGGCAAAGGCGAACACGGTGGGGGCGACACCTTCCGGGTAAGCGTGGAAGCGCTTGGAGTCTGTACCGCGGCTGACGTGGAGGTAGATGCCGAGGTTGCCGCGGCCATTTTTTTCGATCAGGTTTTCACACACTTCGCGCCATTTTTCAACGGGCCAGGCGAAGTCGATACCAATCTCACGCAGGCCGTTATTCATACGCTCAATGTGTGGTGCGAATCCCACAAGCATACCTTCGTAAGAGGGAATGACCTCGTAGATACCGTCGCCGAACAGAAAGCCGCGGTCCATGGGAGAGATCTTGGCCTCTTCCATAGGTACAAACGAATCATTCAAAAATACAATACTCATGGGTGTTCCTTTCTCTACTGCCTTGTCATTGACAAGGGTGGGTCTACATCTAAGTTTGGTACCTGCCCGCAGGCAGAGTCTTTCTGTCTGCCCTTGGGCAGGCTTTTCTAACGCGTCTTATTTGGGTAACGCGTCTTACATAAAGCATAGCAGCACGGCCATTTCACCCCTCACACGGGGCGGGATGGGTTGCTCTGCCGGCTGACTAAATTGTGCTATCAGTGATGAAATTTTATCATAGAGGTGTGGCCGAAAGCCTATTAATCTTTATAAAAAATAGCCGATTCCACTAGTAAAATAGAACATTCTTAGGAATCGGCTGGCTTTGCGGTGTGGGAGATAATTCGGCGACAAGTGGCGGGTGGCCGGGTCATTCCTCGGTGCTGATGATGTCTCGGCTGCTGTCGGCCAACAGACGTGGCAGGATACGGTCGTCATCGGTGCGCCAGTTGCAGCAGAAGTTCAGTTCGGGCGGAACCTGAGCCGTATCGAGCTCCATCAGTTGCTCTTTTTTCAGGTATTCCGTCACCAGGGGGCGGGGCAGCAGAGTGATGCCGAGTCCCTGGCGTGCCAGGGTCAGCAGGCTCTCTACCGAACTGCAAGTGTGCAACATGGGGCGGCGATCATTGAGCGGGGTAAACAGTTCCCGAAGATAGTGCCAGGGGTGGGTGTCCCGGGGGAAGCTGAGAATTGGAAAGCGAGCCAGCTGATCCAGCTCCAGGGCGCCGCTTAAACTGGGGTGGCGATCGAGTAATTCCGGTGAGGCGACCCAGCATTGGGGGTAGCTGCACAGGGGTTGGCTGGCCGTGGTGTGGGTGTGTTCACGGGCGACCATGATGGCCAGGTCCAGTTCGTGATTTTCCAGTTGCTTTTGCAGGCGGCTGGAAATGTCGACGGCAATTTCAAATTCAATCAGTGGAAATTGCTCGCGCCAATGGCTGAGCAGCGGCCCTACCCACAAGTGAGCAATGGTGTCGGCAATCCCCACTTTGATGTTGCCGGTTTCAGGCACGTCTTCACTGATTTGGTTTTTCATTTCTCGGCTGATGGCGACCAGCTTTTCCGCGTAGGGCAGAAGCTGTTGGCCTCGCGCTGTCAGGCGTGTACCGCCGGTGTCACGAATAAACAGTTTAACGCCGAGTTCAGCTTCCAGGGCTGCAATGCGCGCTGAAATGGCTGGCTGTGTCGCGTGCAGTTGACGGGCGGCGGCGTGGAAACTTTCCAGTTGCGCCACTTTGACAAAGGTCGATAAGTTACGGAGCCGCATGGTGATTGCCTGTGTGGGTTAGGTTGAAACGCTGTCTGGGTTGATGAAATTAAAACGTTTTTAAGCCGGGTTGCGACACCCCTGCCGGTGACCGGTTACGCCTCGGCAAACCCGGTCAATACTCGCAATTGCTCAATCACACTGATGCCTTCAGTTAGCGGCATGCCATCTTCGGTGAGTGTGTTTAAACGGGTTACGCCGTCCACACTGCCGTGGTCCGACAGGTATTGCAGGATGGCGGTAGGGTCGATGTCCGCCAGTAAATCCTGTTGATGCCACCATCCCAGCAGAGCAATGAGGCCGTGTGCGGCCCAGTTGGAAACGTCAGCGATGACCAGTTCGGTGCAGGTGGTTGCTGCCGGAACAATGTCCAGATTTTTCAGGGCGTCCTGAATGTTGCCCATACCGATTTCGTTGCCGCCGTCGCCGATGGCGATGGTGGGGCAGTCGGCCTGTTGCATGAACGTGTCAAAGCAGGCGGCGCGGGGGCTGATGTCTTCGCCGCGCATGTTGTAGTAATTGCCGTCGGCGGCCTGGCCCGGGCGCTCAATGGAAATGATCAGCTCCGGTTGCAGTTGTTGCAGGGCTTGCTGAGCTTCCTGTTCGCGTTGGTCGTGTGGACCGACCTTAATTTCATGCACCCGAAAGGTATCCGCCATGGCCGTGGACAGTGGCGCGCCACAGACGATGACCGGCTGTGCGCCGAGTGTTTCCAGAGCGTTATAGAGGGCTATGGCACCCACGGGGCCGTCCGTTTCAAAAGTATCGACGACGGGAAAACCGGTGCCGATTAACACTGTGCCTTTAATGTTGCGCATCAGGCGCGCGGCACGGCGGTAATAGCCAGGCATCAACGCGCTCTGCACCAATTTCATGCCGCGAGGGTTACGAGCGACCAGCAGATCTTCGATTTGCTGGCTCAGGGTTTGTTCATCTAGCGCGTTCTGGTTCATGCTGTCTCAATGTGTTGTCAGGTTAAAGCTGCCCGCAATATTGAATTGCAGTTTTTCACTGTCGCTTGGAGTTGTAGCTCTAATGACAGTGTTCAGTGGCAAGCTTTTGTTACAAAGTTTAACGACAAATTAGTAGCTACAAATGGTAACTACAAATAATAACTACACAGTGCAACTACAGGCAGTTGTTATGGTGTTTGTCGTGTTTGGTGCGATTGTCGCATCAGGGTGTCTTTCGCTTTAGCGTGTCTTGCCTTTTAGGAGACATCCCTAGTTTTCCAGTTCCAGCAGTTGCGCGCGCTGAAAACGGCTGTGTGCCAAATGCAGGGCATTGTGGGCACAGTGAATAGTGATCGGATGAAAGCTGACGTTGTCGCCGGGCATCAGTTGTGCCAGCTTGGCCAGATCGACCGACAGGACCGAACCAATTTTGGGGTAACCGCCAATGGTTTGCCGGTCGTTCATTAAAATAATGGGCTGGCCGTCGGCGGGCACCTGAATAGCCCCGAGGCAAATACCCTCGGACAGAATGCCTTCAATGTTGGACTTCACGTGTGGGCCGGTGAGGCGATAGCCCATGCGGTCACAGCGATCACTGACGGTAAAGCTGTTGTGAAAAAACAGGCGTTGCTGTACCGGGTCAAAGGTGTGTTCCTGATAGCCGGGAATCACTCGCAAGGTAACCTCTTTGCGGTATTGGGGGCGCTCTTCTTCGGGCACACTCCAGCAGTTACTGCGGGTATCTTCGGCGCATTTGACCGTGTCACCGGCGGTCAGGGCTTGTCCATTGAGGCCGCCGATGCCTTCGCGTACCACGGTGGCGCTGCTGCCAAACGAGGGCTCAACCTGAAAGCCGCCGCTGATCGCAAGGTAGGCGCGGCAGCCGTTTTGGCTGTAGCCCAGCTCCAGCGTGTCACCGGGCTGCAGGTGATGCGTACGCCAGCGTTCGGCTTCGCTGCCGTTGATGGACACGGGCATTTCGGCCCCGGTGACCGCAATGCGGGTGGCGCATTGCGCCTGTACTTTTAAGCCGCCCACGCTGATTTCGATGGCGGTGGCACCGGCGTTGTTTTCGCACAGGCGATTGGCCCAGTGAAACGCCAGCGGATCCATGGGGCCGCCGTTGGTGAGGCCGATCTGATGCTGACCGAAACGGCCGGCATCCTGCAGCGATGACAAGATGCCGGGGTTGAGAATAGTGATGCTCATGCGCCCGCTCCTTTTTTCAGTTCAGCGCCTTCTGTTGTCGGTGCCGGTTCGGGCAGTTCGCCGCCGAGGGATAAAAAGTCATCCCGGCTGATGCTTTTGAAGCGCACTCGGTCACCCACAGACACCGGCATGGTGGGTTCGGCGCCGGGGTCAAACATGGGGGTTGGACAGAGACCAATTAAATTCCAGCCGCCGGGGGAGACGGCAGGATAGACGGCGGTTTGCCGGTCGGCAATGGCGACCGCGCCTTTGGGCACCTTTTGCCGCGGTGTTGCCAGTCGCGGAGCCGCAATGCGCTCATCCACCTGGCCGAGGTAGGCAAAGCCCGGTGCAAAACCGATGGCATACACCCGGTATTCGGTGCTTTGGTGGAGGTCGATCACGTCCTCTATGCTCAGTTCGGCGCGGTCTGCCAGGGCGGCCAGATCGGGGCCGGACTCTTGTGAGTAATAGACCGGCAGTTCCACCAAATGGCCTTCGGACGCCGAGACTTCAGCGACCTGCTGAGTAGCCTGGTGAATGGCCTGGCGCACAGACATTTCATCGGTGAGCAGAGGGTTAAACAGCACCAGTAGCGAGGCGTACGAGGGGACCAGGTCCACCAGCGTTTCTCCCATGAGTTCGGGCAGGCGTTGAGCGGCCTGTTGCACCCGGGCAGAAATTTCCGGGCTGGTGACTTCGCCGAAATAGACGATCAGCGAGCTTTCGCCGGCGACGTGAATTTTCATGCCTGTATCTGGGTTCATGACTGTATCAGTTTCCGAATGGCTTCAATGGCTTGCACGCCTTCCATATTGTCTCCGTGCACACACAGGGTGTCGGCCACCAGTGGCAGCGTGTGGCCACTGACGGTGGTGATGGTGCCCTGCTCGTTCAGTTGCTTGACCTGAGCCAGCATTTTTTCCTTGCTGTGCACGGCGCCGGGTTGGGTGCGGGACAGGAGCTTGCCGTCGTCGTCGTAACAGCGATCGGCAAAGGCTTCGAAATACAGTTCTATGCCACGCTCTTGCGCTTCCTGGCGGTGCAGTTCGGCCTGCGGTGTGGCTTGCAGCATTAAGCGAATGGGCAAATGAAAGCTGGCAATGGCTTCCATGATGGCGTGACGGACGCTCTCTCGGGCCATCATGTCGTTGTACAGTGCGCCGTGGGGTTTGACGTACTCCAGGCTCAGCCCTGTCGATTGGGCCATGCCGCCCAGTGCCGAGGTCTGGTACATGATCATGGCTTTGATTTCATCGGCAGAACAGTTCATGGAGCGGCGGCCAAAGCCGACCAGGTCCGGGTAGGCGGGGTGGGCGCCGATGCGTACACCGTGCTCTTTGGCCAGTTCGAGGGTGCGGGTCATGATCAGCGGGTCACCGGCGTGAAAGCTGCAGGCAATGTTGGCCTGATCGATGTGGGGCATGACCGCGGCGTCCATCCCCATGGTCCAGGAACCAAAGCTTTCACCGAGGTCACAGTTTAATAAAAGTGGCATCATTAATCTCCTTGTGCAAAGCGACGGTTAGAGGATCGCCAGACGGCTGTTGGGCAGGTCGGTGACCACCATGCAGCCGGGGCTGTGGGTAATGCAGAACGGCGGTTTGGCGGCCATGATGGCGGCCTGCGGGGTTACGCCACAGGCGGTAAAGACCGGGTATTCGCCGTCGTTGATGGTGACGCTGTCGCCGTAATCGACCTGATTGATGTCGGCAATGCCAATCGCGGCAGGATCGCCAAAGTGCACGGGAGCCCCGTGAACCGACGGAAAACGTGAACAGATCTGGATCATGCGGATGGCGTCCACCGGTTTGAACGGACGCATGCTCACCACCATGTTGCCATGGAAACGACCGGCGGGGCGACAGGCCAGGTTGGTGTTGTACATGGGCACGTTGCGGCCCTCGCTGAGGTTGCGAATTTCCAGGCCGTCGGCGAGCAGGGCCTCTTCGAAAGAGAAGGAGCAACCGATCAGGAAGGTCACCAGGTCTTCGGTCCAGATGTCGCTGATGTCATTGACTTCGCCAGTCAGCTCGCCGTTTTTCCACAGGCGGTAGCTGGGGACATCGGTGCGGATGTCAAAGTCCGGGCCAATGCCTTCAATATTGGTGTCACCGGGTTGAGCCGCCATGCCAACGATGGGGCAGGGTTTGGGGTTCAATTGGCAGAATTGCAGGAACTCAGCAGCCCAGTCTTTGGGTAAAATGGCGACATTGGCCTGCACGAAGCCTTCGCAGTAGCCGGAGGTGTTGCCCGTGTGTTCGCCGGAGCGAACTCTGGCACGCAGTTGACTGGGAGTGAGTGGGGCAGACATAAGCCTTCCTTAAAAATCGGTAATTCGGAATGATATAAACTATCTCTGTCTGCCATTCTCTGACTGTCGAATCGAGCTGTCCAATTCAGTTTTTCTCTATTCTTGATAAATTTATGTTATCAGTATTGGTCGGTTGAGGGGAAATATCCAGAAATAATCCTTTCTGGAGACTTTCGGCAGGTGATTTTTCGGATTTTATTTATCAGTGATGGTGGTGGCCGTGCGGTGGCGGGCGTGTGATATTGCGCCAGATAATAAGCTCGGCCCGGCTTGCTGCCCATCGCAATGATCCGCTGGTGCCATAGCTTCTACACTTTAGGTTAGAGCATGGCTCAGGGGTAGAGCTTGGGTTCCGCCGCTGGCGTTTGTCACGGTGCCCTGACGTGCAAAGTGTTAAACCGGGATACTTATTGTTCAACCGTGTGTGCAACACCGTGCCCGAGTGACGTGGAGGTAGATCATGGAAACTCTCGATATAGAAGGCTGGTATCAAGAGGCCGGCAAGAGCCGTCCGATTCATATTGATCATATGCAGTTCAGGCTCAGCGGCAGAGATCATCTGAACATGGAGCAGGCGGAAGAAGCGCTGCTTGCCTCTGAGGAAAAGGAGCGTTTTGTGGATGCCGATCTAACGACTCTGGATCTGCAAATGACCCCGGACTGTGGCCCGCTGTCGGATTGCCAGTTTCGGGTGTACATCAATTCCAGCGATCAACGGGGGCATTTTCACCTGGTCGGTCATCGTGCCAGTGACCACGGCCTGGTCTACTCCAATGCGATGATGGTCGATCAGCTGCAGTAGTTGAGCCTGGGGTAAGCCTGTAAGGAAACCAGCATCTGAGAGGGCCTTCCATACATGGGAAGGCCTTCAGTGCTGAATAAGAACAGCATAGCCTCAAGCTTGTTGAAGAATCTCTTCAACAAAATCCAGTCGATCCTGACCAAAGAACATCTCGTCCCCCAGAAAAAGCGTCGGTGCGCCAAATGCGCCGCGCTTGACGGCGTGCTCGGTATTGTCGATCAGTTGCTGCTTGATGGCTGCGGTCTGCGACAGTTCCAGCAGAGGCAAAGGGTTCAGTCCAGCCTGTTGCAGGTGCTCCGCCAGCACTTTGGGGTCCCCCAGGTTTTTCTCCTGCTGCCACAAGCTATTGTAGATCGTGTCCATAAAGCGTTCCTGCTCGCCCAGCTGCTGGGCGGCGACAGCACCACGCATCAGTTGCAGCGTGTTGATGGGAAAGAACGGGTTAAAGCGCATCTCGACCTGGTAGCGCTTGGCAAAGCGGGGAAGATCCTGCTCCATCATGTACTTGCCCTTGGCCGGGATGGTGACGGGCGAGGTGTTGCCCGTGGCCTTGAAAACACCACCCAGTAACATGGGAATGGCGTTAACCTGCAAATCGTATTGCTGTTGTAACTGTTGCAGGCGCTTGTAAGCGAGAAAGGCGGTGGGGCTGCCAAAATCAAAATAAAAATCCAGCGTGGTCGTCATAAGGTGTCCTCTTTCAGGTTGCAGTGCGGGTTTGCTGTTACCAGGTTTCTTGCCAGGGGCGCACGTCCAGCTCGAAGGTCCAGGCATTGCGCGGCTGCCGGTACAGGTGAACGTAGTTGTCCGCCAGGTCGTCTGGCCGGACGATGCCGTCCTGTTTTTTCAGCGCTTGCGCCTGGGGCACGTTGTCCATAATCCAGGCGGTGTCGACGGCGGCGTCGATGACGACGTGGGCGACGTGAATGTTTTGCGGCCCGAGTTCTCGCGCCATGCTCTGAGCCAGCGCGCGCAAACCGTGTTTGGCGCTGGCGAACGCGGCAAAGCCGGCGGCACCGCGAACACTGGCGGTAGCGCCGGTAAAAAGGATCGTGCCCCGCTGCCTGGGTACCATGTAGCGAGCCGCTTCGCGACCACTGAGAAAGCCGGCAAAGCAGGCCATTTCCCAGATTTTGAAAAATTTCTGACTGTCGGTTTCCAGAATCCCCATCGGCACATTGGCGCCAATGTTAAACACCACCACGTCAATTTCCCCGATGGCCGTTTCAATCTGTTGAAACAGGTCCCGCACCTGGTCTTCCTTGCGGGCGTCACAGGAAAAGGCGTGTGCCTGGCAGTGGTTGCCTTTGAGTTCGTCGATCAGGGGTTGCAACTTGTCGCCATGACGTCGGGCGGCGCAGACGATGAGGCCTTGTTCGGCAAACTTGCGCGCAATGGCGCTGCCGATGGCATCGCCGGCACCGATCACCAGGGCGATCTTGGGTTTTGCTATGGGGGTGTTGGAAGCATTGGGCATGGTGAGGCCTCTGTAGTGGTTTGCGGTGATGATTGGCGTTTACTGATTTATAAGTTCCATTTTGAAACCGACAATAAGTTTCAAAATGGAACCTGTCAATTTATAATGATCCGATGTCGGGAATGCCTTACATTTTGGCGGAAATTTACAGGAGAGTAGCCAGTGCGTTGGGAAGATATTGATCAGCAGGTGTGCTCCGTGGCCAGGACCCTAGCCGTGGTGGGGGATCGCTGGACGTTATTGATTTTGCGGGATGCGTTTTTGGGCACCCACCGGTTTGAAGATTTCAGGCGTCAACTGGGGGTGAGCCGGCATCGCTTGACTGAGCGGCTGAACAAACTGGTCGATACCGGAGTATTGGAGAGGGTGCTGTATCAGCAGCGTCCGCCGCGGTATGAGTACCGTCTGACCGCCAAAGGCCTGGATCTGCACGGGGTGGTGTTGATGCTCGGGGATTGGGGCAATCGCTGGTGCTCGGATGAATCGGGTGCGCCGGTTGAATATCGGCATCGCACTTGCGGTCAGCTGGTGCGACCGATGTTAAGCTGCAGTGAATGCGGTGAGCCCATGGCGCCGACCACCGTGAGCCCTGAAGTCGGACCCGGGTTGCAGCAGGCACTGGCGTGCGGTGTGGGCATGTTTGCGGAGCTGGGCGAGGGCGTTGAACTGCATGAAAAGCTGCCGCCGCTGTTGTACAAGTCTCTGACGCGTAAGCCCGAGGCTAGTTGAAGTCTGCCTGCGGGGTGGCGCAGACTGTGGAATCGCATCGCCATTTGTTGGGCTTGTCAGGGCGTTTGCCGCGACGCCAAACAGATGCGATAGCGGAGCACACCTGCACCCTCTTCACGGATCCATTCAATCCTGTGACCGGTCAGCTCACACAGCGCCTGCAAGTCCCGGCGGCCACTGGGGTCGTCGGCCAGGAACTCGACCCGGGTACCGCCAGGCAAATCCTGTGTGCGTTTTTTAAAACGCAAAATAGGCAGTGGGCACAGCAAACCGACGGCATCGATTTGCAGTAACTCTGTGGTGTGTACCCGGCTTTGCGATAGCACTGTTTGCGATACCACTGTTTCCGATACCACAGTTTTCGCCATGGTTTTCGCCATGGTTTTCGAAACCGCGGTTTGAGATGCCGGGGGTGGTTGTAGGTCTTTTTGTGGTGGCGCGGATGAATCAGTCAAGACGCACACTCGTACTGCTGGTTTGCTCCGCCGAGGACCAGCCGAACTGGTCCAACACCAGCGGGGCGACAACGGCAATCACCAGGGCTGCCACAAATGCGCAAATCATCACCTTCACGTTGAGCCTCCTTTGCCGGGTTTGGCTTCGACCTCAGCCACCCAGAGATCGTGGTGTTGGCGTGCCCACTCGAGATCAACCCGACCGCTGCCCATGGCATCGTAGGCGCCTTCCATGCCGACCGTGCCGATATAAATGTGGGCGATGATGGCCACCATCAACACGAAGGCCACAATCGAGTGCCAGAGGTTGGCGTACTGCATCTCTTCGTGGGGTGTCAGCACGGTGGGCAGGTCGGTGCCCAACAGACTGTTGATGAGGGCAAAGGTCTTGGCAAACATGTGCAGTTCAAAGGGGAACAGCAGCGACAGGCCCGACAGCGAGACGGAAAAACCCAGCAACATCACTGTCCAAAACACAATTTTCTGACCGGCGTTGAACTTCTTCGCAGAAGGGTGGGACCTGGAAAAGATACCGCCGCCCGCCTTGAGCCACTGCCAATCCAGCTTGCCGGGGATGTTGTGCACCACCCACAGGCAGAACGTCAGCACCAGCCCCAGCATGAAGGCCCACGCAATGTTGTTGTGGATCCATTTGGAACCGGCCGCCAGCGCCGCAAAGACCTCGGGCCCCAGCAGCGGCAGCAGCAGTTTGCGCCCCATCAAGGTAATCAGCCCGGTGATGCCCAGCGCTATAAACGAGCCCGCCAATAGCCAGTGGCCAAAGCGTTCGATGGCCTTGAAGCGCTCAATCGTAGTGCCTGCCGGGCCGCCCTCAATCCTGATTTTGCCGCGCACCAGATAAAACACCAGCAACAGGGCCAGCATAGCCAGCAGGGCACCGCCGCCATAATTGATCATCGGTCCCTGGCGTAGCTTATACCAGGGCATGCCCCCGTCCTGAATCAGCACGTCGGCGGCGGGTCCGCGGGCCTGGGTGGTGAGGGCAATCTTGTCATAGCGAATGGCGCGATAGATGTCGGCATTGGACAGCCCACCGAGGGTGCCCAAAGGCGCAGTGATCGGCGTCGCATTGGCGGCATTGCCCAGGTTTTCCGAGCGAAAGCGCTCGTCCATTTTCAGCTGTTCCTGACGAGCCAGGATATCTTCCAGCGTCTGGGCGCCCCCGGTAGAGGATCGGTCAACCGCAGGGGCCTCGTCCGCCCAACCCGGGTTAATCGTCAGTGTCGTCAGTGCAACAGCGATGGCAGCAAACAGTTTCAAGTTCATGAGAACACTCCGGCCAGCTCAGCGACCTTTCTTCTCGTAGGCCGTGCCCCATCCCCAGGCCCCTGAACCGAAACCCCGGCTCACCACGCGCTGGCGATAGATGTCGGCAACGTCGTTGCCGTCCCCGGCCAGCAGCGCTTTGGTTGAGCACATTTCGGCACACAGCGGCAATTTGCCTTCAGCAATACGGTTGCGGCCGTACTTGGCGAATTCGGCTTCTGAGTTGTCTTCTTCAGGTCCCCCGGCACAGAACGTACACTTGTCCATCTTGCCGCGGCTGCCAAAGTTGCCCCCTTGGGGGAACTGTGGCGCGCCAAAGGGGCAGGCGTAAAAACAATAGCCGCAACCAATACACAGATCTTTGGAGTGCAAGACGATGCCGTCTTCTGTCTGGTAGATGCAATCCACCGGACAAACGGCCATACAAGGGGCGTCTGAACAGTGCATGCAAGCGACCGAAATCGAGCGCTCACCAGGTTTGCCGTCTTCGATGGTCACCACGCGCCGGCGGTTGATGCCCCAGGGAACCTCATGCTCATTCTTACAGGCCGTTACGCACGCATTGCATTCGATGCAGCGCTCGGCATCGCAAAGGAATTTAGCCCGTGCCTGTCCTTCTAGTGCCATGGTCTACACCTCTCTTTATGCTGGCGCAATCGAACACAGGGTGGCCTTGGTCTCTTGCATCTGCGTGACCGAGTCATACCCGTATGTTTGAATGGTGTTAGTGGATTCGCCCAACACAATGGGGTCGGCGCCTTTGGGGTACTTGCTCCTTAAATCCTTGCCCTGTAAGTAGCCGCCGAAGTGGAACGGCATAAAGGCCACGCCCTCACCGACGCGCTCGGTGATCATTGCTTTCACCTTGATGCGCCCGCCTTCAGGGCCGGACACCCACACGTCTTTGCCGTCGCGAATGTCCAGGTTATTGGCGTCGCGCGGATTCACCTCGATAAACATGTCCTGCTGCAGTTCCGCCAGCCAGGGGTTGGAGCGGGTCTCGTCACCGCCCCCCTCATACTCCACCAGGCGCCCAGAGGTCAGAATAATGGGGAACTTTTGGCTGAAGTCGTTCTTTTGAATGGACTCGTACAGCGTCGGTACACGCCAGAATGTCTTGTCGGCATAGGTCGGGTAATCTTTGACCAGATCGCGACGCGAGGTGTACAGCGGCTCGCGGTGAATCGGCACGGGATCCGGGAAGTTCCAGACCACGGCACGCGCTTTGGCATTACCAAAGGGAGCGCACTCGTGCTTGATCGCTACACGCTGTATACCGCCTGACAGATCGGTCTTCCAGTTGGTCTCGGGACCCGCAATGGCATCAATGGTGGCGCGTTCTTCGGCACTCAGGTCTCCATCCCAGCCCAGTTCCATCAGCATCTGCTGGGTGAACTCCGGGTAGCCATCTTTGATCCCGGAATTTTTCGAGTAAACGCCGTCAGCCAGCAGGCTGACACCGTCGCGTTCGACACCAAAGCGGGCGCGGAAAGTGAGACCGCCCTCGGACACCGGTAGCGACATGTCGTAGAGGTTCGGGGTGCCCGGGTGGTTCATCTCGGGCGTGCCCCAGCAGGGCCAGGGCATACCGTAGATATCACCATCGCAAGGGCCACCCACTGCGCGCAGGGTGGTCTTGTCAAATTGGTGCTGGTTCGCCATGTGCTTTTTGAGGCGCTCGGGCGATTGCCCGGTGTAGCCGATGGTCCACATACCACGGTTGAATTCGCGGGTGATGTCCTCAACCACCGGTTCGTCGCCTTCCAGCGCAATGTTGCGGAACATGCGCTCAGTGAAACCGAACTTGTCCGCAAACAGCTTCATGATTTCGTGGTCAACCTTGGAGTCAAACAGGGGTTCGATGACTTTTTCACGCCACTGCAGCGACCGGTTGGACGCGGTGACGGAACCGATGGTCTCGAACTGGGTGGTCGAAGGCAGTAGATAGGCGCCGTCTTTACGGTCGTGCAACACCGCCGACACAGTGGGGAAGGGATCCACGACCACCAACAGGTCGAGTTTTTCCATGGCTTCCTTCATCTCCAGCATCCGGGTTTGCGAGTTGGGGGCGTGCCCCCAGAGCACCATCGCCCGGGTGTTGTCGGGTTGCTCCAGGTTTTCCTTGGCTTCCAGCACGCCATCGATCCAGCGCGACACGGGAATGCCCTTCTCGTTGATCATGGGTTTGACGGTGCCGTCTTTTTCCCACATGGCAAATCGACCTTTCAGCCACTCCAGGTCTTCTTCCCAAACGCGGGCCCAGTGGGCCCAGGAGCCATCGGCCAGGCCATAGTAGCCGGGCAAGGTATCGGCCAGGACGCCCAGATCGGTCGCACCCTGCACGTTGTCGTGACCGCGGAAAATGTTGGTGCCGCCGCCGGCAACCCCCATATTCCCCAGCGCCAATTGCAGTATGCAATAGGCGCGGGTGTTGTTGTTACCGTTGGTGTGCTGGGTCCCCCCCATGCACCAGATCACGGTACCTGGGCGATGGTTAACCAGGGTGCGCGCGACACGCTCGAGTTGCGCCCCGGGGGCCCCGGTCACACGCTCCACTTCCGCCGGGTGCCAGCGTTTCACCTCTTTGCGAATGTCATCCATACCGTAGACGCGGGTGCGGATGAACTCTTTGTCTTCCCAGCCGTTTTCAAAGATGTGCCAGAGGATGCCCCAGGTCAGCGCGACGTCGCTGCCGGGCCGTAACCGCACATATTCATCCGCGTGCGCTGCGGTGCGCGTGAAGCGCGGATCACAGACGATAAACGGCGCGTTGTTTTCCTCCTTGGCTTTTAATATGTGCAGCAGCGACACCGGATGCGCTTCCGCGGGGTTGCCGCCGATCAGGAAAATCGCTTTGCTCTTGTGGATGTCGTTGTAGGAGTTGGTCATCGCACCGTAGCCCCAGGTGTTGGCGACGCCGGCTACCGTGGTTGAGTGGCAGATACGGGCTTGGTGATCGACGTTGTTGGTGCCCCAGTAGGCGGCAAACTTACGGAACAGGTAGGCCTGTTCGTTGCTGAACTTGGCACTGCCGAGCCAATAGACGGAGTCGGGTCCGCTCTCTTCGCGGATTTGCAGCATTTTGTCGCCGATTTCGTTGATCGCCTGATCCCAGGAGATCTTCTGCCACTGGCCGTCGACCATTTTCATCGGGTGTTTCAAGCGCCGTTCCCCGTGCGCGTGTTCACGTACCGAGGCGCCTTTTGCGCAGTGTGCGCCCAGGTTGAAGGGGCTGTCCCAGCCGGGTTCCTGGCCGGTCCAGACACCATTCTGAACTTCAGCCATAACGGTACAGCCGACCGAGCAGTGGGTACACACGGACTTTTTAACAACGATTTCACCGCCCGCTGTCGACGGGGTTTCAGCCTCAACGCGGGTCGACCTCAGTGACAAAGCCGCCAGGCCACCGACGGCAACGCCAGAGGCCGCTAAAAATCCACGGCGGTCGATCGTCGTCGCAGCGAGAGATGAAAGTAGAGAGCCTGCACGGGCGCTTTTCGCGACGCCGTTGGTTTTCTTTCTTAACATATCGGGCACCTCTGTTATTATTCTTCTCGTTTTCTACTGGCCATGCCACCCTCCGGGGCATCACGCCACCGGGGATGTCTCACACGTCTTCAAAAACGAGCCGATTCCAGGTATTTACGGGTGTGCTCTGTGTCACGCAGACCGCGGCTTCGCGGGACTTTGGTCACCATCTTGGCTGCGGCGTTTGGTGCCACTGCCGCCGCAACGATCGCCGGTGCCGCCGTTACGGCCATGCGCAAGAAACGGCGCCGGCTGTTTTCACCCTTTTGGGTGCCCTTTATTTCATTCTTTAGGCCGTCCATGGTTTCATTTTGGGTGACCATCGGACACCTCCAGTTGAGTTAGGGAATCGATCCGTTGCCGGTTATTCAAGGGCAAACGCCTCACTTTCAACGGCCATAAAAGCCCGACCCAGCGCGCCCACAGGCGCATAAAAAAGTGCGGTTTGCGCCTGTTCCAAATCGCTAAAAAACAGCGCCGCCCACTTTGCCAGGTGCCGGTCAAAAAAAGCTTTCTGTGACGTCACATCGCTGTCGCAAGCGAACTCGCCGGTGATGATGCCCGCCATGATTTCACACAGCGTGCCCAGATGATCTTCAGGTTCTTTAACGTCCTCACGAGCTTTGATGCCCCTGGTTCTCAGATCGCGGCGCAAATCCGCAAGGGGCTTCTCGTTCAGAAAACCGGTCAGGTAATAGCTGGCGTACGGCAGCAGTTCACCGCGACCGAGCCCGATGAACAGCTTGTTGAACTCCCGCTCGGCCTCATCCGGCGCGGTGCGTTTTGCCTGCACCGCCAGATCCTGTGAGGCGGACCCCACAGGGGTGTCATTACCCCGCAAGGAGGCCAGTCCCAGCAGAAGCTCACTGGACGGCGGACCGCCCAGCAAGACACCCAGTAACTGATACATTTGGGCTCGCGCAAGATCTTCCTCGTTGATCGAGCGAGGGCAGTGAACATGAGCCGTGCTGGTCAAGTTTTCATCCTGTGACGTGCGGTTCAAAGGAGTGCTGTCTAAATTTTAATCAACAGTATGGGTATAGACCTGATCGGACTTTGGTGCAACTCTGCCAGCAAAAGTTGGCAATTAATGGTCAGTCACAGTGGGTAATCGTCGTCAGTAACCACCGTCAGTCGAAACGCATCCGCGGACGATAGCGCGGTGCAGGTTGCCTTTCAGTCTGATGGGGTACCAGCTCGAAAGGACGCCTGTTGGCGGGGGAATCAATCTCTGTTTCGGACTTCGATCGGTGGGTGACGTCGTTGTCATCCTCCGGGGGGGCACTGGCTGCGACTGGGGGGGAGACGGACGTTGCGACTGGAGGGGAAACGGACGTTGCGACCGCGGGCGCGACAGACCCGGTCTGCCCTGCGAGGTGAACTTCGGTGTGTTCATCCGCCGCGGCGGTTTTATCCGTGTAGCCCTGGCCCACCTTGTACAGGGTCTGTAAGCCGCGGCTTGCGCTGGCGGCGCCGGAGAAGTCTTCATCGTAGTCATTCAGGCCGTCCAGCACCGCCAGCACGGGGTTGGATTTCCACAGCGCGTGGAGGGCCTTGCGGCGCAAATATTCCGGAATCTCTTGACGCATGAAGCCCTTAATGTCGGTACCGAGTTCAATGGTATCCGGGGCGGGCAAGTTGTACTTCGCCAACGTCTCGTGCTCAGGCAGGGCCTCATTGATGGCGAGCTCCTGTTCTTCGGGGGTAGGCCTGGGCTCAATGGCTGCAGGCGGACCCGACTCGGTCTGCTGGCGAGCTTCGTTTTTGGCGCGCGACCAGCGCTGTAAGCGTGACTCGGCCATCAGTGCGCTCTGGGTTTTTGCAGGCTGGAGGGCGCGCGGTAGACGTCGCTGTCCTGGCGAATGCGGGCATCGCCCTTGCCGTCCTCGAGACCATCAACGCTCAGCGTGTCGCGACGGCGCTTTTTAAAAGGCTCTTCGACATAGTGCATATCGATAAATTCTTTGACCCAGGCCGCCAAGGTGTCGGGAATCGGCACGGCTTCAACGATGCTCTCGCCACTGTCCAGCGCATCCTGCGCCTCATAGGCACTGGCGGTGATCGTGCTCACCCGCCAGCCTGAGGGGGAGCGCTTGCTTTCATCGCGATCCATGACGACCCACAGGGAAGGGACCGTCATGTTTAAGGAAATGAGATAGGCTTCCACGTCGGCGCGAAACAGTTCCATGGTCACCGTGCCTGCGTGGTAATCGACCGTCTCACCTTCGCGCACCAACTCTTTCCAGAACGCATCCGGCGCGCCGGGTATAACCGCCACCGGTTTCCAGGTCTCCCGCGCCCAGCGGGTCACCCCAGGCGAGCGGCGAACGACGGCACCGACGGGTAATTGGCGTTTCCAGTTCTCTATGTGACGGCTCATGGCAACTCTCTGATGTCTATTATTAAGCTAGCAGAGCGTTAATTATTCGGCTAGCGGAGGGTTCAATATTCGGCTAGCGAAGGCCAGGCAAATCGCCAGCGGTTCAGTCCGCGGCGGCGGCCGGTTCGACAAGCGTCCATAACTGCTCTTTACTCATAGAGACAACTATAAAGAGTCAGAAGTCCAAACGAGCAAAAGTCCAATGGTGGCACCCAAAACCCTGTTGTTATGCAGCTGCAATAAAACTCAGTCTTTTAACCCCAAGGCCCTGCAAGCGGCCGCGGACGCTGAGCAAGTGGTCGTGGTGGATCAACTGTGCGGCCAGGATATGACTACCACGGCCAGGCATCTGAGTGGCGGTGACGAATTGCTCATTGCCTGTGGTCAGCAGGCGGCTTTATTCGAGCGCCTGAGTGAGGAAATCCACGCTGAAATTGAACATTCCGCACCGTTGAGTACCATCGACATTCGCGACCGTGCGGGCTGGAGCGCACCGGACGCCAACCCCGGACGCGTACACGCCAAGCAGGCGGCCTTAATTGCTGCGGCCCGGCTGCCGGCGCCGCAGGCACCCGTCAAAACCATTCACTCAAGCGGTGTCTGTTGCATCGTCGGCCCCACCGAGGCGGCCATCAGGATGGCCGAGCTGGTACAGGACGAGCTGGGCGTCACCTGTGTGGTCAATGATGCGGGGCCGATCCTGTTGCCCTCCGCCGGTTACGACGTGGCCCGGGGGCGCTTGTCGGCCGCCCGTGGCGCGCTCGGCAATTTCACATTGGAATTTGCCCAGTTGCAAACCCTGAATCCCGCCGGCCGTGGTGCCTTGGGTTATGGCGAGGTGAAAGCCACCGCCCGCAGTGAGTGTGACGTGTTTATCGACCTGCGCGGCGGCGAGCCCGCGTTTCCCGGTTATCAAAAGCGCAACGGCTATTTTTGGGCCGATCCGACCCAAACCGGGGAGTTGGAGCGTATCGCTTTGACGGCCAGGGAGCGGGTCGGTGAGTTTGAGAAAACCGTGTATTTCAAGCTGGAAGCCTCGTTGTGCGCGCACTCGCGGGCGAACAAAAGCGGTTGCACCCGTTGTCTGGCCGTGTGCCCCACCGAGGCCATTGTCTCCGCAGGGGACCACGTGCACATCGATTCAGACATTTGCGCCGGCTGCGGCGCCTGTGCGGCGGTCTGTCCGACGTCTGCCGTGACCATGAACGAAACGCCGTTTGAGGCACTGACTCAGGCCCTGGACGTCATGGCCAGCGTCTATCGCGAGCAGACCGACGAGGCCCCGCGACTGGTGTTTCATACCCTGGGTGCCGGTGCCGACAGCATCGCCCGGCTCGCCCGCTATGGCGATGGGCTGGCGGACGATCTGATTCCGCTGGGGCTGGCGCATGTGGATCGTATCGGCCATGCCGAGCTGCTGGCTGCGTTAGGCGCGGGCTACGCCGAAGTCTTGATACTGGTGGACAACGACACCGACCGCCAGGCCGTGGCCGCCGAGGTTGAGCTGGCCCGGGCCATGCTGGAGGGGGCTCAACAGGCTCCCGGCCGGGTGCGGGTGATCGCCGCCGAGGCTCTTGGTGCCGCCGGGGATCACCCCGGGCGCGTGTGCGAACCGGTGTTGCTGGTGGGTGGCCGCCGTGACGTTACCCGGGTCACGGTTGGCGCCATGGCGGACCCGCTCGACGCGCCGATCCCCCTGCCGGTGGGCGCACCGTACGGCGCAATTGAGATCAATGCCGACCAATGCACGCTCTGTCTCGCGTGCGTGTCACTGTGTCCCACCGGAGCCCTCGGCGACCATCCGGACCGGCCAGAGGTGCAGTTCACCGAAAATGCCTGTGTGCAATGCGGCGTTTGCCAAAGCACCTGCCCCGAGTCGGCCATCACGCTGCAGCCCCGCCTGGATGTGTCGAAGGACGCGCTCAGTGCGCGAGCCTTGCACGGCGAAGACCCGTTCGAATGCGTCCAGTGTGGCAGGCCCTTTGGGGTCGCCAGCACGATCAACCGCATCGTTGAAAAACTGCAAAACCAGCACTGGATGTACACCAGCGCGGATCAGGTACAGCTCATCAAAATGTGTGACGATTGTCGCGTCAAGGCCCAGTTCCATGGGGAAAACGCGCCCATGGCGGGGGGGGAACGCCCACGGGTTCGCACCCGTGATGACTATCTGGACCGCTGAACACTCAGCAGGCATAAACAGTCAGCAAGGCATGCTTCGCAGAGCACATGAAGCAGGACCTTTTTAACACGACACATTTAGCCGGACATTTTTAACAGGACATCGCATGGTTCAATACGTTGACGCTGCCAAGGGACCCCTGATCGGGACCGACGCGCCCCGGCCACAGGACAAAAACCCGCCGGGGGTTGAGCGCATCATCGCCATCGCCTCGGGCAAGGGCGGGGTGGGCAAGTCGACCGTGGCGTCCAATCTGGCGGTGGCACTGGCTTCGAAAGGTCTTAAAGTGGGCCTGCTGGACGCTGACGTCTACGGTCCCAGCCAGCCTCGCATGCTGGGTGTGTCGGGTCGCCCGTCCAGCCCCGATGGCCATACCATTTTACCCCTGCGCAATCACGGCGTGACGCTGATGTCCCTGGGCCTGATGACCTCGGAGGACGAAGCGCTCGTCTGGCGCGGGCCGATGCTGATGGGCGCCCTGCAGCAGATGATGAACCAGGTGGACTGGGGCCGGCTGGACGTGCTGCTGGTGGATCTGCCCCCGGGCACCGGTGACGTGCAGATGACCCTGAGCCAGAAATTCTTTGTCGCCGGCGCCATTGTGGTCTCGACCCCGCAGGACATTGCTCTCATGGATGCGCGCAAAGGCATCGACATGTTCCAGCGGATGGACGTGCCGCTGTTGGGCCTGATCGAAAACATGGCGTCTTTTGTCTGCGACGGCTGCGGCAAAGAGCACCACCCCTTTGGATCCGGCGGCGCCCGGGCCGAGGCGGCAAAGCTCGGCGCGCCCTTCCTGGGGGAAATTCCCCTCGATCTGGATATCCGTGTCGGCTCGGACGGCGGCGTTCCGATTGTGGTGTCCAAGCCGGCCAGCCCCCAGGCTCGGGTCTTCCTGCGCATCGCCGCGGACATTATGGCCTCTGATGCTTACGCCCGGGCCGTGCTGTGATTGAGGCACCGCAGTTTCCACCGCTGTTCTCGGGCGAGGTGGTCCCCGCGCCCGTGGACCCTTTCGACAAGGCCGTCAGCCAGGCCATCGCCGGCATCGATGCCGGCACGATTTTTTACTCTGAGGGCCTCGATAGCTTGCGCGCGGCCCTGGTGTTGGCGCCGGAAACACCGCTGGAAGACGCGATTCAGGCCGTCTATGTCGTCCAGCTCGGCCTGGCCGAAAGTCTGGGGGCGCTGGCCCCGGCCGAAGTGCCGGTACAGTTTCAATGGCCAGATCGCATCAAGGTCAACGGTGCGGTCTGCGCATGCGTTCGCTTTGCTGCGGATGTGTCAGCCCCCCGGGCGCAGCCTAACTGGCTGGTCATCGGCATTGAGGTGGCGTTTATGCCGTCGAGTGACGAGCCCGGTGAACACCCGGATCAAACCTGTCTGTACGAGGAAGGGTGTGGTGATATCGCCCCCATGGCGCTGCTGGAAAGCTGGTCCAAACATACCCTGTGGTGGCTGACCTGCTTTATGGACAGCGGGTTTGAGCGCGTCCATCGCGAGTGGCGGGCACGCTGTGACAGCCTGGGTGACAGGGTCGATCAGCCAAAGACCGGACTGTTGGTGGGGCTGGATGACAAAGGTCGGATGCTCTTGCGCCACGGGGGCATCACCGAGACCTTGAGCTTGATCGACTTCGCCGAGCCAGCGGCCAGGACGCTGGGCGCTATGACGCCGAGCACTGGGAAACCGAGCGCCGAGAAACACCATGCCAAGAGCCCGAGGGCGGAGAAAATGAGCACCGATGACACCAGGGGTTCCCTATGAAACTGGCCCGTACCCTGCGACTGGATGAATCCGATGAAAAGGTGTTTGACCTGCCGGCCGCCAGCGGTGAATGGGCCATCTCGGGCGGGTTTGAGTTCTCCAACTGGAGCGAGGCCGATCTGACCGGTAAGGCGCGTCAGGCGTTCAGCCACGGCTGGTACAGCATCGAGTCAGGTGGGCGCGCCAGTGTAATTGGCGTTTGCAACATCACAGAAGCCGAATTGGAGCAGCTGCGCCAAACACTGGCGCAGACCTTTATCGAGTGTTACGGCGCGCCGGGTATTGACGCGGCCTACCCGGTCGCCTGCGAAGAAATCCTTCAGATGCGCAGTATGTGTGAGGACTTCGAGGAGAACACCCTGTTGCTGGTCAGCCGCACGCTGACCCCGTTAGGGGTTGAGGAAACCTATCGCTCCCGAGCCCCGCAAGCGGCCTCGCTGGAGGCTTTTGCGGTGCACGGCAGCTATGAATAAATACCGCGATGAATCAATACAACTATGAATCAATACAACTATGAATCAATACAACTATGAATCAATACAACTGTGGAGTGATTACAGCTTCGGATGATTACAAGCCGAAGCTGCTATAGGGAATAAACCGCACGGGGGTTCCCGGTTCGATCTGCCGAGCGCCTTCGTCCAGCTCCACCAAACCCTCGGACCAGGCCAAACCGGTCACCCGGCCCGAGCCTTCCGAGCCGAAAACCTCGACCTGGCCCTGGCGGATCCGGGCGCGCAGCATCTCGCTGCGGCCCGGTTTCTTGCGCTTGGAAAAGTTGGCGGGCAGGTCATAGCCCTGGGGTTCGAACCACTCACCACCGGCCAGCAGCGCCATCGCCGGCGTGCCAAAGCGCAGCGCACAGACCCAGGCCGCCACCGGATTGCCCGGCAAGCCCACCACGGGGGTCCCCTGGAACATGGCCAGCGCCAGCGGCCGGCCGGGTTTGATCGCGATGCGCCAGTTGCTGATGTCACCATGGGCTTGCAGCGTTTTCGACACATGGTCTTCGTCGCCGGCCGAGATACCGCCACTGGTGAGGATCAGGTCGCACTGCGCCGCGCCGCGCTCCAACGCCGCTTGCACCTCTTCAGCCCGATCCCGCACATGGCCCAGGTCCACCACCTGATAACCCAGCCGCGTCACCAGGGCACTGAGCATCGGGTGGTTGGCGTCATAAATTTGCCAGTCGGTGACCGGGGCCCCAACGGGCTTGACTTCATCCCCTGTGGATAACACGCCGACGCGCAGTCGCTGATAGACATCGACCGCCTCGACCCCCACGCTGGCCAGGACGGCAATCTGGGTTGGCGTCAAGCGGCTGGCCGCCGTGAGAATCCGCTCCCGGGCCTTGATGTCCTCACCGGCTTGACGGCAATTGGCGCCCGCTTTTAATGTGCCGTTCAAATGCAGCTGCTGGTCGGTGACTTCGCAGTCCTCTTCCAGCACCACCGTATCGGTGCCGGTTGGCATCACCGCACCGGTGAGTATCCGGATCGCGTGGCCCTCGGGTACCTGACCGGTGTAGGGCGCGCCCGCCGCGCTGCGACCTTCCACCAACGGCATGACACAGGGCACCTGGGTGATCGGGCCCGCAAATGCATAGCCATCCACCGCCGAATTGCTGCTGGGGGGATGCGCGCGGGGCGCGTACACATCGCTCGCCAACAGCCGGCCGTTCAGCTGTGCCAGCGGCACTGCGCGATCCACACCCACCACCGGGTGCAGGCGCGAGCGCAAGCGCTCGAGGGCTTCGTCCACCGGCGTCCAGTTCACCCCGGGGGGCAGGGCAAAACAGTCGTTACGCAGTTCGTTGATCGCCTTTTCGTTCATGCCTTTTCCATTCATGGCTTGCCGCTTGAGCGCTTGCCGGGGGAGGATGCGCCAACATTCAGGATGAAATCGGCGATGGCCGCGACTTCGTTGACATCAAAACTCGGCCCCGCAAAGTCAGGGGCATAGTCCGTGGCCAGCGCCATTATGCTGGGGTCGTTCAGGTACAGGGGCGCCTGTGTGCACGCCTGCCGGTGCACTTCGATCTTGGGGTGTGAGTGGGCTTTGAACCCTTCCACCACGACCCAGTCGCAGGGGCCCAGTCGGGCCAGCAGCTCATCCAGTGTCGGCTCGGCGCCGCCGCGCAGCTCGTGCATGATGGCGAAGCGCTGCCCGCCGGCCAGCAGCACCTCTTGAGCGCCGGCATCGCGATGACGGTAGCTGTCGGTACCGGGCTGGTCTACATCCACCCCGTGATGAGCATGCTTGATCGAGTTAACCGTCAACCCCCGGCGGCATAGCTCAGCAATGAGTGCGCTCGCCAGGGTGGTTTTGCCGCAGTTTTTCCAGCCGACGATGCCAATCACGTTCACGGCAGGTGCTGCTCCGCCCAGGCCAGATCTTCCGGCGTATTAATGTTGAAAAAATCGTCCGGACCAAACAGCACCAGCGACTCGCCCTGGGCCTGAGTCCATTGGCGAATTTTACGCACGCCGTCGTGCAGGGCGGCTCTCAGGTCATGGCGTAAGGCGACCTGCCAGCGGCCAAAGGTCGGCTGGGGCAGCCGGCCTCGCTCAGGGTCTGGTGTGGCCGCCAACACCACCGGGGTATCGCGCTCGGCCAATCGTGCCACCAGGTCACGCGGGAACGCGGGGGTATCGGCAGCGACACTGATCAGCCACTCATGCCCGTGCTCGGCGGCCCAATCCATGCCGGCCAGTACGCCGGCCAGCGGGCCCGGAAAATCGGCAACAGAGTCGGCCACCACGGGCAAACCCAGATCAGCAAAACGACTCGGGTCGCCATTGGCGTTTAACACCACCTGGTCCACCTGCGGCGCGATACGATCAATGACGCGCTGGATCAATGATTGATCGCCCAACATCAATCTGCCTTTGTCGCCACCGCCCATACGGCTTGCCTGACCGCCGGCCAGGATCACGGCGCATTCACTCATGCGGCGTTCCTCTCGGCCCGGCTGCGTTATTCTCAGTCTCAATCATGTTGCCCGCTTCCCAATCATGTTGCCTGTGCTCAGTCATGCCGGGCACTTTTGCGCTGCATTTTTCTGTCCTCATCCGGCACCAGCGACAGGTCTTGATCAAACACCAGACGGTGCTGACCACTGAGGCAGGTGAATTTTTTGCCGCGCATCCGTCCGATCAGCGTCAGCCCAACCTGCTGGGCAATATCGACACCCCAGGCGGTAAAACCTGAGCGGCTGATGAGGGTCGGAATACCCATCAGTGCGGTCTTGATCACCATTTCCGAGGTCAGGCGGCCCGTGGTGTAGAGGACTTTATCGGCCGCCGGTACGTCTTTTAAGTGCATCCAGCCGGCGATTTTGTCGACCGCATTGTGACGTCCGACATCCTCCATGTAGGCCAGGATCTGACGGCCCTGACACAGGGCGGTGCCATGAATGGCCCCGGTTTCCATATACAGGCTGGGGGTGTGGTTAATCTGGTAGGAGAGATCGTAAAAGGTACTGGTGTGCACCGGTGTGTCCGGCAATGACAGCCCGTCAAGTCCGGCCATCATGTCACCAAACACGGTGCCCATGGCGCAGCCCGAGGTGCGGGTTTTCTTGTGCAGCTTGTCCTCCACATCGGTGACACCGGCGGTGCGGACCACCGCGACTTCGAGCTCTGCGTCGACATCTATCCGGGTGACCTGGTCGGTCTCACTCAGCATTCTTTGATTCAACAGAAAGCCCAGCGCCAGATACTCCGGGTAATCGCCGATGGTCATGGCCGTGACGATTTCCTGGCGGTTCAAATAGATGGTCAGCGGGCGCTCTTCGATCACGCTGATCGACTTCGGTTGGCCGCTTTCATCAATACCTTTTACGGTGCGTGAAAGCCGGGGGTCGGTAGGGGTGGGGAGCAGAGGTGCCGTTGTCATTATTGTTACAGCCCGATGTTGTTACAGCCCGATAGTGTTAGAGCCCGTTCGGGCATGTGCTCACTTGAGTCTAGCAGACAGTTGGTTGTCGTTGTCGAGGCCGCGATTGCCACCGACAATGTATTGCCACCGACAATGTATTGCCACCGACAATGTAAAGGCGAGCTCACCGGCAGTTCATTGAACGCTCAGTGGGCGTTCGGGAAAAATAACTGCTTGCCGTCAACCTGGTAGGCGCCAATGGCAGCTTGCCCGCTTGCGGACAACAACCACTGGGTAAAGGCTTGCGTCGCCTCGCGGTTCACATTGGGGCACTTATCCGCGCTCACGGGAATCACCCCATATTGGTTAAACAGGGTTGGGTCGCCCTCGAAGACAATGACGGCATCCTGTTTGTTGGCAAAGGTGATCCAGGAGGCTCTGTCGGTCAGCACATAGGCGCTGAGGCTCACCCCGGTGTTCAGCGTTGCGCCCATGCCGCTCCCGGTTTCCAGGTACCATTGACCGGATCCTGAGTCAGGGTTGATCGCCGCCTCCCGCCACAGGGCGCGTTCTTTTTTGTGGGTCCCCGAATCGTCGCCGCGCGAGGCAAATTTCGCCCCGGCTTGTGTGATGCGGCGCAGGGCATCGATGGCGTCACTGGCGTCGGCCACCCGTGCCGGGTCGGCCTGGGGGCCGACGATCACAAAGTCGTTGTACATGAGGTCCCGGCGATATTCGCCGAAGCCCGCTGCGACAAATTTTTCTTCCGCCGACTTGGCGTGCACCAGCAGTACATCGCCGTCACAGCGCATGGCATTTTTTATGGCCTGCCCCGTGCCCACCGCGACAACATGGACCTGAACACCGGTAGCCTTGGTCAGTATCGGTAATAAGTAGTCATACAGGCCACTGTTCTTGGTCGACGTGGTGGACTGAACAATGATGCTGTCTGCCAGCGAGTGGGCACTTAGAGCTAACGCAGCGATGATGATGAGGTGTTTCATGGCGGTCCTCTAAATTAAATGTGAAGTAAGTTTGAGGCGGCTCTAAATCAGAATTTCTCCGGCCAAATACGCTTTCGCTGCAGGGTTTTGGGAGGCGGTAAAAAATTGATTGGCCGGGCTTTGCTCGACCACCTGACCATTGCAGACAAAGACGATTTCATTGGCCAGGCGTCGGGCCTGCCCCTGATCGTGACTGACTAAAATTACCTTGGTCCCCTGGGCACTTTGGGCTCTGACCAGGGATTCAATCAACAACACCGAGGCGGGGTCCATGCTGGCCGTTGCTTCATCCAGTAACAATAGCGCCGGTTGGCTCAACAGCGCACGTGCCAGGGACAGTCGCTGTTGCTCTCCCCCGGACAGCATCCGCGCCGGTTGGTCAGCCCGGTCGGCCAAATTGACGGCTTCCAGGGCGTGCATCAAATGTTGGGGGTTGGTTTTCGCGATCTCGGGGGCCGCAAATGATAAATTCTGCAGTACCGTTCGGCGCAGCAGCACCGGTTGCTGAAAGACCATGGCCTGTTGCTTGCGACAGTCCGCTATGCGGCGGTGACCCAATGTAATCTGCCCTTGATCCGGTTCGATCAGTCCGTGCAAACAGCGCAGCAGCAAACTCTTGCCGGCGCCGTTTGGGCCCATAATTACCGTGATGCCGGGTTCTTCAATGACCAGATTTACACCCCCCAGCACGGCCCGCCCCCCTTTGATGAGGTGCAGATCGCTAATGCGAATCGGCAACAGGGCGCTAGGCATATTGGCGCTTCCCGGCGTACTCGCGGACGCCGATCACCAGGGCATTGACCAACAATGACAGCGCCAGCAACACGGTGCCGAGGCTCAAGGCCAGGGTCAGGTTTCCTTTAGACGTTTCCAGCGCGATGGCGGTGGTCATGACGCGGGTCAGGTGATCAATGTTGCCGCCCACGATGATGACCGCGCCCACCTCGGCAATGGCCCGGCCGAAGCCGGCGAGAATACAGGTCGTCAGTGCATAGCGGGCATCCACCAGATAGGCCGCTACCGCACGGCGTCCGGTGACCCCCATCGAGCAAAACGTGTCTCTGTATTCTTGATGTAGATTTTCAATCACCTGAATCGCCAGCGCGGTGATGATCGGAGTGATCAGCACCACTTGCGCGATGATCATGGCCGAGGGGGTGTACAGCAGGCCCAGGAAGCCAAGGGGTCCCGACCGTGACAGCAGCATATACACCATCAACCCCACCACTACCGGTGGCATGCCCATCAGGGCGTTGAGTAACAGGATGCAGAATTTGCGCCCCGGGAACTGCGTGATCGCCAGATAGGTTCCCAGCGGTAAACTGAGGGTGACGGAAATAACCAGTGCAATCAGACTGACACGAATGGACAGCCAGAGAATTTCGAATAAATCCTCGTCCAGTGTGATGATCAGTCGAAAGGCTTCAGCCAAAACGTCCATTTATATAGGTGGCGTCCTTCAGTCACGAGTCGAAGTTTGACTCTTCATTTACCTTAGATTGGCACGGATATTGGTCTGACTCAACCTGAGCGGAAACGAAATTGAGTCGAGGTCTCCATTGGGTAGCACTGTCACAGCCGCACTCTGCACAGCGATCAGGGCTCGGCAGCGGTCAAAATTTGTCCGCAACGCCTGAGCGTACGGCCGCCCTTATGGTATAAACCTTGTGTAAATCGCTGGCCAAGGGGTTGCCGCCGCCAGGATTAGCGGATCTTAAAAAACGCCATTTGTTCGCGTTTTGAGGATGGACTCTGCCCGCGTGGATGCGTATCATTGCGCCTGCTTTAAAAAGCGTTCCGCACCCTTAGCTCAGCTGGATAGAGCGTTGCCCTCCGGAGGCAAAGGTCAGAGGTTCGAATCCTCTAGGGTGCGCCATATCAAAGTCCTGATTTGTCCAAAACAGGCCGAAAGCCCGCAGCAGTGCGGGCTTTTTCGTTTATACTCTCTCTAAAGATATCCAGTGTGATACCCCAACTTCCGAACATTTTGGGGGTATTTACGGGGGTAATTTTCATACCCTCCGGTTCTTGTACCCCCAACGGGGTGAGAGAGGCAGGTTATGGCATTAAGCGACAAACAAGTCAAAGCCACGGCAGCCCGCGAAAAGCCTTACAAATTGTCTGACTCCGGTGGACTGTACGTCGATGTTCGGCCTACCGGCGCTAAGTACTGGCGTCTTAAATACCGCTTTGCCGGCAAAGAGAAATTACTGGCCTTGGGGGTGTACCCCATCGTTAGCCTCAAAGAAGCGCGTGAAAAGACGCAAGCAGCCAAGTCCGTCTTGGACGCAGGACAAGATCCTGGCGAGCTCAAGAAAAGCCAAAAGAACAATCTGCAAATGCGTTTGGCTGATACTTTTGAGTCGATTGCACTGGCCTGGTTTGAGGTGGCCAGGCAAGATTGGTCGGTAACCCACACCGAGCGCACTCAGAATCTGCTCAAAAATCACTTATTCCCTTGGCTGGGATCGAGGCCGATTGGTGACATAACGCCACCAGAGTTGCTTCAGGTGCTTTACCGGGCACAGGACAGAGGGCTGTTGGAAACCGCCAAAAGAGCGAAGCAGACGGCGAGCCAGGTTTTTCGCTATGCCATCCGCAATGGCAAATTAATGAGTGACCCGAGCCGTGATCTGGCCGGAGCTCTCCGCCCTCCCAAAACCAAACACTTTGCGGCCATAACCGATCCGGCCGGTGTGGCTGACCTGATGCGTGCTATCGACTGTTATCAAGGGACGCCTGCCGTTAAGACGGCGCTTTTGTTGTCAGCCATGCTGTTCCAGCGCCCCGGTGAAATGCGCACCATGAAGTGGAAGCAGCTGGACTGGGATAAGGCGGAATGGCGCTACACGGTGACCAAAACTAATATCGAGCATATCGTCCCGTTGCCAACCCAGGCGATCGACACCTTGCGAGCGCTTGAGCCCTTCACCGCACGCAGCTCCTATGTATTTCCATCGGCCAGGTCTGCTACCAGGCCCATGTCAGAAAACGGCGTTCGAGTCGCCTTGCGAACCATGGGATATACCAATGATCAGATGACGGCCCACGGCTTTCGCGCCATGGCGCGCACTTTGTTGGATGAGGAGTTGGGTTTTCCGCCAGAGTGGATCGAGCACCAACTGGCACACGCGGTAAAAGACCCATTAGGTCGGGCATATAACCGGACCAAGCATCTGCCACAACGAAAAGAGATGATGCAGAAGTGGGCAGACTATTTGGTGGGGTTTACATTATAAATGTTGGTGCAAGATACCTCCGTCATGTGAATAACGTTTTTAATCCGAGTGTTTTGCAAGTTATGACCGTCTCCAAGTCCCGTTGTGGCGGGAGCCTTACGAGGAAGGCCGACAAGCAAAATACACGCTAACCCCCTTCAATTTATGAAGTGGGAAGCTCTATATACATGCACGGGGCGTTGTGCTTTTTTTGTTGAGCTGGTTCCACTGTCACCAGAGTGTTTCCACGGGAACCTGATCGATTAAATCCTTCTGAATTGGAATGCAACGTAGTAATACAGTGCATTCAGTATCGACCGGAATATGACCTCTCTCGTCACTACAACAACGAAGTGGTGTAGTGACGAGGGCGGCAACCCCAATAACCACGGCGCCTGTAGAAGGGTTTTCGGAATACATTCAGGGTTCCGTGCAATTACTATAGGTGCCGTACCCAGATAACCGATTTCATACGCGGCCACAGCGGTAATGTGGATGAGGGATTCCACCCTTGCCATCGTAATTGGTAAAAATGGAAATCAGCGTGTCGGGCCCTTAAACGCGCAGCAACTTAGTCGTTTTAACAGTTGTGGGTCCATCTTCAAAAACAGGTGTTTTGTGAGGCCTTCAGGATCGGGATCATTCGATGTTGATGTGTCTGAGCAAATCACCACCTTCCTGATTGCTGTCTTCCGGACAGGTCTTTCACGTTGTTCGACGGGCTCAACATTAGCCTGTGATCATTTCCCTCAATCATGCTGTCACTTAGCGGCTTTTTCAACTCAGTGGATCAATGTTTCCACACATTAAAGGAGGTGAGTCTTTCACCATTGGTAACGGGCTTACAGCCCGATTTCTCGCGCAGTGCTGACTTCTACGAGGATCACCTGCGCCGCCTGTGGCCAGGCATGTCAGGAGGGGAGTTGTGTCCCCAGGCTTTAACCGCGAAAGCGGTCACCACTTGGCTTACGCCAGTGGTCAGCCAACAAAACTTACCGAGAGGAAAACACTATGCGAGATCTGAATTACCAACTGAAAAGACTCTGTTTTCACAATCGCGACGGTAGTTATAGCACTCAGGCTAACCGGGAAAAGATTTTAAATTTGATTGCCAATCAGCTCCAGGAGCTAGGCTATCGGCGCATGGGGCTCAGGTCTCTCAAACCGAAACATGTGGACGCTCTAGTAAAGCGTTGGGGTGCTGAGGACTTGGCCGTCGGGACGATCAAAAATCGAATGAACTGTCTGCGATGGTGGGCGGCAAAAGTCAATCGCAGTAACGTGGTGGCCAGATCCAATGAGTTTTACGGTATCCCAGATCGAAATTTGGTGAGCCAGCTATCTAAAGCCCAAGAACTGTCTCAGGAGTCACTGTCAAAAATCAAAGATCCTTATGTAAAGGCTAGTCTAGAGCTACAGCGAGCCTTCGGCTTGCGGCGCGAAGAGGCGATCAAATTCATGCCCGGTTTTGCGGACAAGGGCGATCATCTGTGCCTAAAAGCCTCGTGGACTAAGGGCGGGCGGCCGCGAGAGGTTCCTATTCGCACCCGGCATCAACGTGAGGTTCTTGATCGAGTGCATGAGCTGGCGAAAAGTGGGGCATTAATTCCCGCCACAAAAAACTACATTCAGCAATTACGGGTTTATGAACGACAAACCAGTATGGCAGGTTTGTCCAAGTTGCATGGCTTGCGACACGCCTATGCCCAAGAAAGGTACCGAGAACTGACCGGCTGGAATGCTCCGGCTAATGGTGGGCCTGCTGCTGTGCATATGGATGCAGAGCAAAAAGAGAAGGATCATCAGGCACGTTTAACGATCAGTCGGGAGTTGGGCCATAGTCGGGAGCAGATTAGTGTTATTTATCTGTCGAGATAAGTAGACGATCTGTGCATATATTCATTGAGGGAGTGCATCGAAGATGGCTTTCTCTTCCCTTACAAAGTGGCGGGTGTTGAACTCGATCTTATGATGCAAGTCATTGTCTTTAATAGCAATTGCTTGGAATTAGTGCCGATGAGAGGACTTGAAGCTAAACCTCCCAGAAGGCATTTTAGGCCGTGTTCCGTGGGTCTGCCGGCAATTCACCGATGTCACACCTTGGTGTCATTAATAGTTCATTCATTTTGCCTTGGTATAATTCCCCGTCAAGGTAAATGTTAATCAGATGTATAAAAACTAGTCACGTAGGCAAGGAGGCTGTAGTTAGACATGCCAAGGGCAAAGATGTTTACGAGGGAAGAGCTCGACGCTTCCAAAGTGTTTTACCCGAGAGAAACTAGGCGCCAGAGGCTCTCTGACCAGCGCGGACGATTTTTTGGACGGCTTCGGGTGATTGAATTTGGTGGCCGCGAAAAATCTCATAACTACTGGTTTTGCGAGTGTGAATGCGGTGGCTTGATTCGAACTGCCGCAGCTAATCTCAAAGCAGGCAAAACCAAGTCATGCGGGTGTATTAACCTTGAGCCAAGAGGTGAAGGGAGCCCCTGGGAGGGCGCTTATGAAAATCAGAAGTTTAAGCCAGCCGGAGTTTACAGACCACACAAGGCGAAGCGTATACCCCCATTTTCTACTCCGGAACAGTATTACAGGCCGAAGAGGTCCTTTGAACCCCGAAACCCGGGCTTCTTGTATTTGTTCGCAGTTTATCGACTAGCGCCAAATAGCAGGAAAAGGTTCGTAGGCTTTAAGTTTGGCATATCCAATGACTGGCCCGAAAAACGCTGTAAAGAATATGATCGTTTGGAAAAATACGAATTTCATCTAATTTATTGGTGGTGCTTTAGAAATGGAGCACTGGCTTTGCAGTTGGAATCCAGCTTCAAGTCGCAGGTGACATTTAGGCCGAAAATGCGATTCCCGGGCTGTACAGAGATAATTTTCCCTGAGCAACTCAATGAGTTCGTTAACCTAGTTTGTTCACAAACTAGCTCCATTAAGGGCGATTATGAAGTCATGCCAACTGAGGATAGAGAGCGTTTGTGGGGGCAGGTACGTCAATTAAAGACATCTTTGGCAGTTCTAGAAGCCCAAGCTTATTGTGGCTAGTAATTTTGACTGGTCGATTGGCGAGGCATTAGCATTTAAATGAGGCATTAGCATTTAAATAAAGTAGGAATAAAAAAGTCACCAATTGCTCAGGTGTATTATTTCTTCTGTGGCTGAACCCTTGGTCGCAGGGTGCCTTTTAATAGTGCGCTGTACTGTACTGTGCTCACGCTGCCCTCTGTTTTGGTGGCTATGGTTGCCCGGGAGTAGCCAGCTGCCTTGAGGGTAACAATCTCCGCCGTACGATGCGATGCTTTACTTGTCATCTGCGATCTCCTTGAGTCTTCGATAAAGTGTGGCCACGCCAATTCCAGCCTCGCTAGCCGCTTTCTGTTTGCTATATCCTGCCTCTACCAGTCGGATCGCCTTGGTTACTTTGTACTGGGCGGCCGGTTGACGGCCGGTGTAGCGCCCCTCTGATTTGGCCTTGGCAATGCCTGCGGCTTGGCGCTCTTTCCGGAGATTGGTCTCGAACTCAGCGAACACACCGAGCATTTGCAGGAAGGCTCGGCCGCTTGCGGTTCCGGTGTCGATACGCTGGTCGAGTATCTCAAGAGACGCGCCTTTGTCTTCCAGTGCTTTAACTATCGTTGTGAGGTCATGAAGGTTCCGGGCTAGACGGTCTAGTTTCCAAACGACAAGCTTGTCGCCTTCTGCGATAACGTCTAACAGAAGCAGCAGCACTTCTCGCCCTTGAGTGCTGGCTCCTGACTTCTTCTCATGCCTGATCTTGGCCTGAGGGTAAGACTTCCGAATGGCTTCCTCTTGAATAGCTGTCTCCTGATCTAGGGTGGACACGCGGCAGTAAGCGAAAATGGTCATTTCATGGAGGCTCTATCATTAGAGTCTAAGTGTAATGATAATATCCTATCACAATGTCAATAAAAACCATTGTGATAGACATTTCAGAGCTACCACAGGGTATACTCATATGATAGATCACGACTTAATTTTGATTTTTGTTATAAATAAGCGATGATGAGACAATAAGCAGTTGATATAGAACTGAGCGTTAAGGGGTTGGAATTAAAAATGGCTACTGCAGAACAAATAAAAGCGCTAGTCAAAAGCTTTGCTCAGGGAGACGAGAGTAGGTTTTACTCCATAGCACTGCAAGTTGCGGCTAAAGAAGATAAGAAAGGTCACAGTCGGTTGGCTGAGGAGCTTAGGCGCTTGGTCAATGAGAATCAAAAGACCTCAAGCATGCCAGCTAACAATCTAGCTCCAATTAGACCGTTGAAAGCAAGTTCAGAGAATAAGGAATTAACTGGCCTCCTGCATTTAACTAAGTCAGATACAAGACTGTCTTTTATGGTGTTGGATGCTGAAACGAAAGATGGGATTTCACGGATTATCCATGAGCATAGGCAGCGGCATGCCTTGGAGAAGTTTGGATTAACACCCAAAAGGAAGCTACTGCTTAGTGGCCCTCCTGGAACAGGCAAGACCTTAACAGCAAAGGTCTTGGCCACAGAGTTAAGACTCCCTTTATACACACTCCAGTTTGACGGGCTGATTAGCCGTTATTTGGGCGAGACAGCCCAAAAGCTTCGTGCAGTGTTTGACTTTATTCGAAAGAACAAGGCTGTTTATTTATTTGATGAATTTGATGCTATTGGTGGGCATCGTTCGAATGAGAATGATGTCGGCGAAATTCGCCGGGTTTTAAACTCTTTCTTACAGTTCTTCGAAGATGAAATGTCAGAAAGCTTGATCATCTGTGCCACCAATTACTCTGAGGCTTTAGATTCTGCGTTATTTAGGCGTTTTGACGACATCATTAAATATCATGTACCAAGTGCTTCTGAGCAGAAGGAGTTTGTAACAAACCGTATGTATATGATGAAAATGTGTGATTTGTCCTGGGATAGACTTTATAGTGCCGCAGAAGGCATGAGTTATGCGACACTTGGGCAGGTCTGTGATGATGCGGCCAAATATGCTGTTTTATATCAAGATGGCGTAGTTACAACGGATGACTTTTTAAAAGCACTCATTAGAAGGCAATAATAGTAGAGGTACAGAGTTAAATGCAGGGCAGGAAGCACCTTTTAGTTAACAAGGATCTTGTTCAAACAAGAGAATATGCAGGCAGTGGTCGAGGAAATTTCATTCAAAGGCTATTAAGCGATCAGCAAAGACGGGATCATGCCTTATCTCTTCAGTCTACATTCAACGGGTTTGAATTTCCGCCAGTTCCGGTGATAGCGGAAGAGAGTATAGAGCCTGACCCCGGCATTTATGTTGTCGCCTCTTCTGTTCCAGACTTCCCGATTGATTTAGAAAAGCTAGACAATTCAACGTATACCCTTTGTAACGTGTCTATGGATGGGGACATCCAAAAGGCTTTGTTTTTCATACCTTCTTCGAAGCGAGCTAAGTTTGTTGATACGCTTCAGGCCTATGTTACCCAAGATCGCCATCATAAGCATCGGCGCTTGTTTGATAACATTGCTACGCTACGTTTGGCCGATCTTCAGAGCTTTTGGACTTCGCATGCGAATGCGTATCCCGAAGAAGGCGAGCTTGTGTGGTGGGAAGTTTGGTTAACTCGTAAATCTATGGGTCGAGATGAGGTTGCGCGGTTCCGGGCTTATTGCATTGATCGGGAGCTTCAATGTGGTTCTGGCCAACTGGAGTTTGCACTTTCTACTGTAATGCTAGTGAAGGCGACTCGAGAAGAATTGGCTGGCTGTATTGAATTGATCTCCTCCCTGACTGAGCTTAGAAAAGTTGTTGATACTGCTCACTTCCTTCTAAGTCAGTCCCCTATTGATCAGATGGCCTGGAGCCATGATATTGCCTCACGGTTGGAGGTGACGAAATCTGACGTTTCCGTACTTATCTTGGACTCAGGGGTTAATTATAACCACCCTTTGCTTGAGGGGATTCTAAGCCCAGATCATGCTTTCTGTTGGGATGAGTCGCAATCCGTTTTTGATTCGTCAAATGGGCACGGCACATACCAAGCCGGTTTGGCCGCTTTTGGTGATATTTCTGAGTTGGCTCTTCATGATGAGCCAATATTGGTAAATTATTCTCTAGGTTCTTGCCGTATTTTTAATCTTGCTGAAGGGGATGATAAAGATACGTTCGGCGGGCTGACATACTTTGGAGTCAATAAGTTTGAAGAGCTTTCACCTGGACCAACAGTAGTATCTCTTGCTGTAACGGCAGACACTGAAGGATTAAGCGGCCAGCCATCATCATGGTCAGCTGAGCTTGATCAGTTATCTTTTAGTGGAGAATCTGGGCGACTGTTTGTTGTTAGCGCAGGAAATATTAGAGGGAATGATGTATCTTCTGACTATAAAAGGTCTACGGAAGAGTTTGTAATTGAGGATCCAGCTCAGTCGTGGAACGCGCTTACTGTAGGGGCTTATACAGGTAAAGTTGATGTTGCTGAGCATTACTATAAAGATTGGAGCCCCTTATCTGACCGAGGCGATATATCGCCAACTTCCAGAACCTCATTAAATTGGGATTGGTTGAAGCAAGCACCTTATAAGCCTGACTTGGTGGCAGAAGGGGGAAATCTACTTCTCTCTCCAGATGAGCAAAACCTTACTAATGCTGACTGTGTTTCTCTCATAACGCTTGATGATATTTCAACACCTGGATTGTTTATTGATCACCGTGAGACAAGTGCGGCTACCGCTTTGGTGTCTCGAGCGGCCGCGCAAGTCTGGGCTGAATACAGTAGCTTTACTTCGGAAACTGTCCGAGCTCTATTAGTCCACTCCGCAGAGTGGACTCCGGCGATGTTGGAATACAAAGATCAAGCGATTTCTGCAGGGGTTCCCCCCAAGCAAGCCAAAGAGATTATGTTAAGGCGTTTTGGACATGGAGGGCTGAATGCTGAAAGAGCTATTTCTAGTGCTGATTCCTATGTGACGATGGTTCATCAGGGGGCACTTGCGCCTTATGAGCGAGGAAAATCGGGCCTGAAGCTGAACGAAATAGATTTTATATCCCTACCGTGGCCTGAGGATGAGCTCGTAAGACTTGCTGCAGCAAAAATAAGGCTAAGGATTACTTTATCGTATTATATTGAGCCTAATCCCGGAAGAAGGGCTTACAGTAGTCGTTTTAGCTATCAGTCACATGGACTACGTTTTGCCTTAATCAACCCCTATGAAGAGCTTGATGCCTTTGCTCGACGTATTAACCCTGCTGAGGATGATTATGTGGGGGGAGGTGAAGACTCTGAAGGGTGGGAGCTTGGCTCTTCTTTGAGGAAGAGAGGGGCTCTACATCAGGATACATGGGAAGGTTCTGCCATTGATTTACTGGGGCGGAATTACATCGCCGTGTATCCGGTAGCAGGGTGGTGGAAGTACAAGACTTCAGCAGGCTCACATGAGGATATCCCCGTGAGGTATTCAATGATTGTGTCTTTAGATGCTGGCGAGCAGGATTGTGATTTATATTCATCGATTCAGCAGCAGCTTGAATTATCTCTAGAGGTACAGGTTTAGCTGTAGTAATTCAGACTTGATCTAATAGTTACCGATTTTTCAGAAGGTGTCTGTCAGGTCAAATTCAGTTCACGAACTTTTCCTTCTAGATCTGTATTCCATCACGCAGGGTATCCATTGGCGTTCTGCCGCAGCATCTCTTGCCTTGATGGGTTCGTAAGAACGGAGTAGAACCTGAACACCTGATAGCGTTCAATAAAGGCTCTATGTACTTGCTGGGCGTGGGACTGAGTTTGGGATTATTGACCCTATTGATGGCGCAGGAAGTCCGGGGGCAGGCCATATCCACCGAGACCAATCGAAAAGCGACCCGTCTGGCGCTCTTGTTTTTGGGTGTCATCTTTCTTTTCCCAGTGGCCGCAGGCTATGCGGTGCAGTACAAGGTGTCCCGAATGGGGTATGTATACTGCCAAGACCAGTCACACCAATGGTTACACGCACAAACCAAGGTTTTTGCGGTCAACGCGACAAGTTGCGACTCACAATAAAGAATGTATAAGCCTTCCGGCCTGGATTTATGGGTTGATTTCGGCAGATATTGATTTCAGTCATTAGACCTTTTCAGAATAAGAAATTGAATGTGGGGGTATATTAGGGGGTATTCAGGTTTCTCGAATAGAATTAAATTCATTTAAATCAGGGGGTTATGGAGTTTATTCTAATCATCTAGGGGCGCCATCTATAAAAGACCCCGCAATGCGGGGTTTTTTATAGATGGTTCAGTTTAGGGCTTGATGAGAACCTCCCAGGTTCGATCAACGCGACAGCGTTGAGACCGCGCACAGCGCGCCCGCAGGGGGCTAACAGCCCCAAGGCTGTTAGCCGTCCATCCTCTCTCTCCACCGCTCCAATCTTATAACTGCCTGTGCTCTGCGGGGTTTTTATAGATGGTTCAGTTTAGGGCTTGATGAGAACCTCTTGTTTAGGTCATGCCGGTTTCGATCAACGCGACAGCGTTGAGACCGCGCCCAGCGCGCCCGCAGGGGGCTAACGGCCCCAAGGCTGTTAGCCGTCCATCCTCTCTCTCCACCGCTCCAATCTTATATCTGCCTGGGCTACACGGTGACCAAAACCAATATCGAGCACGTTGTCCCATTGCCAACTCAGGCGATCGACACGTTGCGAGCGCTTGAGCCCTACACCGCACGCAGCTCCTATGTATTTCCATCGGCCAGGTCTGCTGTCAGGCCCATGTCAGAAAACGGCGTTCGAGTCGCCTTGCGAACCATGGTACGGGCTATTCCAATGATCAGATGACCGACCACGGCTTTCGAGCCATGGCGTGTACTCTGCTGGATGAAGAATTGGGTTTTCCACCAGAGTGGGTCGAGCATCACATGGCACACGCGTTAAAGGACCTATTGGATTGGGCGTATAACCGGACCAAGCATCTGCCGCAACAGAAGGAAAAGCCTCTTGGAGCAAAGGCGGGAGGTCGCGTGAGGCCCCAATCCGAACCCTGCAACAGCGTGCACTTATTGATCGCGTTTATGAGCTGGCGAAAAGCGGAGCATTAATTCCCGCCACAAAAAACTACATTCAGCAATTACGGGTTTATGAACGACAAACCAGTATGGCGGGGTTGTCCAAGTTGCATGGCTTGCGACACGCCTATGCCCAAGAAAGGTACCGAGAACTGACCGGCTGGAACGCCCCGGCGAATGGTGGGCCTGCTGCTGTGCATATATCCATCGAAGATGACTTTTTTGCATCTCATAAAGTGGCGGGGATTTGATCTTTTATACAGGTAATTGTCTTTAATAGCTGTTACCGGGAATACATAAGTGAGATGTTTCAGAGACGGTCGTGGAATTTTGATTGGGCCATAGGGTACTGAGTAAGGTTCTTGGCGACTCAATCTCAGTGTTGATTGATCGTTTTGGATACGCTGCTGCAACTCATACTAAAAGCTACTCGGTTTAATATGTATTAAAACGACCAGTTCTTTGACGAATGGCAACAGTTGACCCTTTACGGACTGTCAGGGAAAAGCCTAGAAACCAACTACGTAGGTGTATTTCCTACAGATATGCTCGAAAATAGCTGAAACGCAGGGAAATCGGCAGATGAGCAGTGAAACGTACCAGCCCGGTTCTATATGGCTCAAAACTCTAAGTCCTTGAAATTATGTCGCTTTTTCCAAGCACTTGAAATAATCAAAGACCTGTTAGGGTCTGATTAGGCACAATGGCGTCATTTTCACAGTGATGAATTTGACAAAAAGATGCGCTAACCTATTGAAATTGATATGATTTTATCAAAATCAATGGAGAAAAGTTAGCATAAATTTATGTTGTATAATCACAATTTCGCCGAATTAGTTGTTAACTTTCCCCAAGTATATGCGTATTTATCAAGTGTAAAGGATTATGAATGGAACAAGTAAAAATAGGACTGATGCTTCCAGGAGCTAAATCCTTTGAAGATCACAATGTAAATCCTACATGGAAGGCTCATGTTAAAACACATGAATCTGTTGTTGTCGCATATGTAAAGCAAGTCGATTTTCAAAAACTTTATGCAGAATGTGTTTGCGCTACTATAGGTCGTTCACTTGGCTTATCAATTCCAAAGCCTATCATTGTTAAAGTCACTCATGATGCCTTTAAAGAAATCCCTGAAGGGGAATATGCTTTAGCATTTGGATCTGAGGATGCAGGCTATCCAAGTTTTCGAAGATACTCCAAAAGTGAAGAGGCACTAGAAAAACTAAAGAGCTATTCAAAAACATTAGATGTTGGCGTATTTGATGAGTGGATCGCGAATTGGGATAGAAATGTAGGAAACATACTTTATGATGGCGGTGAAAAATTTTCTTTCATCGATCATGAAAATGCTTTGGACTTATCTTTAGAGGAATCAGATTCAGCTAAGGACAACCAAATCATAAGGGTTATATATACATTAAAAAGTGAATTTGAGAAACACAAACTTAATCGAGATATTGATATAGGAATAACTCCCCAATACAAAGATTTCCCTTTCGCTCTGATTTCAGAAAAAACATATGCCAGCTCTTATTTGCCTCAAGAGCAGATCGTGAAGGTTATTGAATTTCTTGAAAAAAGATCTAAACACATAAAAATGCTTATGAGCAGGAGGTTGGGAGTGCAACAACAGGAGATGGCATTATGAATACATTAGAAGAGCTGTTTCCAAGTAAACCCACATTTTCTGGGACATGGCAAACTCTCTATTTAGAGCCCATTGTTGGGTCTGGAGAGAGAATATCTGTTGCTGTTGTTGCTATAGGAAAGAATAATCAATACAGAATATTACAAGCAATTAGGTCTGAATTGCTTGAGTGCTTATATGGCGCACAATCCCGGAACATGCAAAGTTTGATTGATTGGCTCATTGAGTCAGCATCAAAAGAAATTAAAGCTAATAGAAGTTTGTCTGAGTGGACAGCCCCTTTTGATGGGATAAAAGTCGGTAAACTTTATCCAGCTGCTGGTGATGATATCGAAGGAATATTGAAGCAAGCTATACGCTTTACTGCTAGTTTAAGCACTCTTGCCCTTGATGCGGACAGAGATGACCATGATTTCCAGCCTAAAAGGTATAGTGAGCAATGGGCTACAAGTATTTTTGATGAAATAAAAACAATTAACCCTCATTTGTCTAACTGTTTCAAGAAGAGGTTAAAAATTAGTGAGAGCAATGTCTTAACTACTTTTGGGTTTCTTAAAGATACATATGTTTCAAATTTTGGTTTGCTCGTCCCAACAAGGCTATCAACATCTTTGAGCAATGTTAAAGCTAAGCTCTTTGATTTGGAAGCATTAAAGAAATCACCCAGTCTGGTTAAACCACTAAAGTATGAAATTATTATTGGTACACCATCCCTGTCTGACCCAACATTAACAGACAAGTCAGCAAAAAATTTAAGGGAAACTATTGATATGGTAACTGAAGTTGCTGCATCAGAAAGTATTGATTTATTCAGAGCTGAAAATGCTAGAGAAGCAGCAATGCACATTATTGAAATCGCAGCTTAAAAAGCTAAAAAGAGCATTGATATGGCGCTTATGTAAAACCTGTTTTAAGTGTGAAGCTTGTCACATAACTGTAAGGAATTGGAAGTTGGAATTTGATTTAGCATCTTTAGCTACTGGAGTTGGCTTTACAGCAATGGCAGGCTGGCTCGCTTCTTTTCTAGCATTACGCAAAGATGAAAAAAGTGTACAAATCACCCAAATTACGGAAGAGCGAACTAAGTGGCGTGCTGAAATACGGGAGCTAACACAAAGCATTGTCGCTATTTTTTCTGCTGAAAATGAACCTAGTAATGAGCAAAGAGAGAAATTTCAAGCAGCTTTAGCAACTTCCCTTAATCCAAAGTGTACTTGGGATAATCAGTTGCTTGATGAGTACAGAAACCTAATACACCGAGGCGATACTACACGATTTATCCTGGCGGTCTCTTTATTGCTTAAGCATGACTGGGAGCGTGTTTAATGGGAATGTATGCCAATATATGAAAAGCCATTCAAATTCATTTTAAAAAAGAATAGAGAATGGAGGAAAAAGGATTTCCGGGGTCTACCAAAGGCTAACAAGAAAAATTAGGCCAACGCATAAATGATCCGCTGTGCTGGGCGTTAGCATCCCCGAGTTACTCAAGAGTTTATCTAAACAATGGATACGAGAAAGCTCAAGCCTTTATATGAATTCATGATTGCCAATCGAGAATTCAATAGAAGTCTACAAAATAGAAACTATAAGTCTATTATCAATCCTCACGTAAAGACTGAAGACAAAGTAATATCTTTGCTTTATCAAATTGCGAATACACAAAGCCAACCTAAGATCGATAAACTAGTCAATTTCTACAAGTCTTTATATGAGGACATTAGTTGTTTAAATAGCTTTTCAGAGTTTATCCAAAAGCTATCGGGCCAGAGTGGAAATTCTTTCTCCGAACTTTTTATAGCTTTGAAGAAGCAGGATGGCTGGGGAGACAAGACATCTGCACTTTTTGTAAAGTCTATTTTTCACCTGCATAATGGCGAGTATGACTCAAGTCTTAAATTTTGGAATGACGTACCGACAAAACTTGAGGGCGGCGATAGCTTTAAGCTGCCTGTTGATGCTGTAATAATGCATATATTCCGTGAAATTGGCTTAGATAATCCAACTTTCTCAAAAATTAACTCCTTATTAAGTAAGCATTATGAAAGTGCAGAAATTGAAGTTTGGGACGACTTATGGTTTTGGGGTTTTATCACACAAAGAGGCTCCGGCATTAATAGAGACTTGATATGGAATGAGAATAAATACTGGGCAATTGAAAATTCTAGCAAATGTATTATAGAAATCGCTCAAATAAAAGAAAAAGCCTCAGAATTTATTAACATTATTTCTTAAAATAAAAATATAACAAGTCCAAGAATTCGAACACTAATCTTCCCCCGATTTAACGGACACCAAAGTCAAACTGACGAGGTGTCTAATGCCAAAGTACACAAAGCCAAGAAAGACCTGGCAGTACTCGAATGAGTTTAAAGTTAAAGCGGTTCAGTTAAGTCTAATTGAAGGAATTCAGGTACAGGAAGTTGCCAATACGCTCGACATACATCCCTTCATGCTGTCACGATGGCGAAAAGAATATCGTGAAGGTAAGATCGTGGCAGACAATCGAAAAAAGCTGACCGAAGCAACGAGTAAGCAAGAAAAAGAGATTTCCAGAGTTAAAAAGCTTGAAGCTGAAAATGAAAAGCTAAAGCAGGAGCTTGATCTGTTAAAAAAGTGGCAACGGTTTCTTGCGGAGGAGCATCAGCACGATATCGATTCATCAAGAGATTCGGGCAAGAACTAGGCATTAAACGAACCTGTGACTGGCTTGGTGTGTCACGTAGTGGTTATTATGATTGGCTAAAGCGTGAGCCTTCGGTACGTGATCGGATCGATGAGAAGCTTAAGACCCAGATTAAAAAGGTTTTCGATGATAGTGAAGGACGCTACGGTAGCCCGAGGATCTGGAAAGTGCTATGCAAACAGGGCTATCAGGTCAGCAGAAAGCGTGTGGCACGCCTGATGAGTGAGCTTGGACTAATCGCGAGAGTGACAAGGGTAACCTACAGGGGGCCGGGTATGAGGCGTTTCCTGGCTGCAGGTGAGAAACTTAGGCCAGATGGATCGGCACCCGCAAAGAGAGATACTGTATGGGTGGCCGATGTGACGTATCTCAAGGTCAAAAATCAATGGAATTACCTTTCCGTCATTATGGACCTGTACTCACGAAGAATAATTGGGTGGAGATTGGATACGAAGCGAACGACAGACATCACTCGTCGAACTTTATCCAATGCCGTTCGTAAGCGGGCTCCTGAAGCCGGCTTGATACTGCACACAGATCGTGGAGTAGAATATCGAGGAGCTGAGTATCAGAAAGAGCTTAAACGGCATGGTATTGAGCACAGTCTTAGTCGGCCAGGTAAATGCACAGACAATGCACACATGGAGTCATTTTTTCACTCGTTGAAGGCTGAGTTGATACGCAATACGACATTTCAATCTACAGATGATCTGAAGTATGCTTTGGCTCGTTATATCAACCATTTTTACAACAGAAAGCGGGTGCATTCAGGAATAGGTAACTCTTCACCAGTGGAATATGAGCGAATGACAGCATGAAAAGTAATGTGTCCGTTTTATCGGGGCAAGATCAACACAACAAAGCTGCGCTAGTATTTGAGGTGTTAAACATACAAAGAGGGTTGCATGTAATTCCCCTCGTTACTGGTTTACTCCGACAACTCAATGTCGATTATAAATTCGCAAAGCCAACTTGAACCAGATATCGAATACTCAACATTAAATAGTGAGCCGGATGACTTCTTAATATCAAAGGCGCTTGATATTGGTCGTCCGTTTTGTAGTGATCCTACAGATAGAGTTATAAAATTGATCGATGATTCTTCAAGGTTCAGTACTATTTGCAACGTTGAACTGAATAATGAGTTATTGGATAGGCTTAAAAAGGCAATAACAAAGAGTCAACATGGCTCTGATGAAGATCGTCTTGCGAGAGAAATTTTGAGTATTCTGGAAAGTAGGATAGATGTATAACAAGCGGATGTTGCCGGACTGGTTTTACGCAGTGCTCCAAATCAGCTGATCTTAAACCACTTTCGTGGACATTTTATTCTAACAGCTGGACTTCCCACGGTCCGCTTCTGGCACAAATCGGACCTTAGTATTTGATCTTAGTGTGTAACTAGAACTTAAAGTTTTGGTGGCCAGTGTGTTGGATTCAGGTTTACTCCGTTTAATTCATTTTAAACGGAGTAAGGCTTAAAGGGTCTACTCTGTTTCTACGAATAGTTTTGAAATTTCGACCGTAGCTGGATGGCCAAAAATAGCTATGGATTCGATTGGGATAAATGAACACTGCATATATCGTCTAGTAGTTGCCGGCCATAGGTATCGTCTATAAGTTGTAGTGTAAAGATAGTTGTTAGTATTGCCTTTCAATAGATTCAGCTCTGTTCAATATTGAGCTGTGGTCCTCACTAACTGGTTCCGGCTAAATGGTATGCGCTGCCACATCTGGGGTATCCGCTTTACATAACCAGATCAAACCGATAACTTACGTCGTGCCCACACGGTCAGGCTTAATGCCTCGAATCAGCTCACGGAGGAGTTGATATGCTATCGAATCAGGAAAAGAAACACCTCAAGCAAAACATCTCGTCAAACCAGCATGAAGTCTATGTTGTCTCAATAGAAGAAATGGATGCCATCGTCAGGTCTTCTTCCAAGGCAAGCCTGCCACACGTAAAAAACGCCTGGGAGAGTATTAAAGGGAAGACGGAAACAGGTGCAAGTTATTACGCCTCAGCGGATGACTTAAGAACGCTGACCAAACTGGTTGGCGACCTTGGCGGAGTAGCCTCCAAAGCCTATGTAAAATCCTATGGCGGGAAACCACATATTGTCCTTAAAGGCCATCCTGGCCTCAGGAATATACTCACAGGAACCAAATACGGCATACGCAATCCCAAGGTCATCGCCATGGGATTAGGGAAAGCCGGAGCCATACAGGCGGCTAAATCGGGTGGAATCCTAACGCTTGTGCTGCTAACAGGCTATCGAGTGGCTGACTATGTGCTGACTGATGAGGCCACCTTGAGCCAATTCATAGGGTCTCTGGCAACAGACGTGGTAAAAATCGGCATCACAACTGGCGCATCTATTGCCGCGGCCGCCCTGATGGGCGGATTTAGTATTGCGGTGGGGCCTATTTTCGCCGTCGTGGCTGTCGGTGTTGGCGTTTCCTGGCTTCTTGGTTCTATTGATCAGCATCTTGGTATCACCGATAGAGTGATTGATGGGCTGGACGAAATGGGACGGAAGGGCGAGGCTCTTGTGGCATCGAGCAAGCAAGAGGCGGAAAACCTGGCTCGCAACGCTGCTGCATCGGTTATTGATTACGCCCTGGAGTCGGCCAAACAGATGATCGTGCAACTCAGCGCAGACTATGCTCGCAAGTATTTCCCCAGAACGCCACGGATATTTTAGTATGACGTCTAACAGCCGCCTAAAAGACAGGGCCTTAAAATACACCGCTGTTTTGGTTTTTGCCCTGGCATCCATTTCGGCCTTGCTGGCTTTTGGTTATTTTATGATCCAGGTCGTTTCGGAATTCCTGGGTTCAGAGCACCTGATAGCGTTCAATAAAGGCTCTATGTATTTGCTGGGTGTGGGGCTGAGTTTGGGATTATTGACCCTATTGATGGTGCAGGAAATTCGGGGTCAGGCCATATCCACCGAGACCAATCGAAAAGCGACCCGTCTGGCGCTCTTGTTTTTGGGGGTCATCTTTCTTTTCCCTATGGCCGCCGACCATGTGGTGCAGTACAGGGTGTCCCGAATGGGGTATGTATACTGCCAAGATCAGTCTCACCAATGGTTACACGCACAAACCAAGGTTTTTGCGGTCAACGCGACCAGCTGCGACACACAATAAAGGATGCATAAGACTCCCGGCCTGGATTTATGGGGGCGAATTAGGTAGATATTGAGTTCAATCGTTAGATTTATTCAGCATGCGAAATTAAATATCCAATAAAATCATATGGTTACGGAGAGTGGTCCAATCGTCTAGGACCATTCACAAAAGACCTCAGGCTGTTAGTCGTCCTTCCTCTTGTGCCTGTATTCTCCAGCCTTATCGGCGCTGCCAGCCGCAACGCGGTGCGCTTGGCGGGTCGTCCATTTTTCACTGGTCTTGGCTTTTTTAGCTTCGTGATTCACTCAGGCGGTACATGAGGATTCATAATCAAATCGAATTGATCATTATCTGATCAATGATGCGCTCTATTATTCCCATGGTCGGCATAAGGTTTTTCTCTTGGGCAGGTTTTTGTCTATAATGCACCGTTACTGGCCAACCGGGCCTATGCCGAAAATGGAGAGGACTTAACTGTGAGTCATATGAGAAAGACAATGAGCCTGCTGGCGGCGGCTGGCCTGAGTGTGATGGTTTCAGTGGGCGTCTACGCTGCTGATCTGAGTGAAGAAATGAACGAGCGGCTGAAGCCTGTGGGTGAAGTGTGCATGTCCGGTGATGCGTGTGCCGCAGCGCCAGTGGCGGCGGCTCCGTCTGGTCCGCGTTCGGGTTCAGAACTGTATGAAACCAAGTGTGTGACCTGTCATGGCACGGGAGCCGCGGGCGCGCCTAAATTTGGCGATGCTGCCGCATGGGCACCTCGTATTGCCAAGGGGATGGAAACACTCTATACCCACGCCTGGGATGGCTTCAATGCGATGCCGGCGAAAGGCCTGTGCATGGATTGTTCGCAAGATGAGATTAACGATGCTGTTGACCACATGGTTGAAGGGTCAAAGTAGAGCTCTTGTTGCTGCCAGCCTAAGTGGCAGCGAACATAAAAAAAGCCGCGGATAGCGGCTTTTTTTATGGCTGATGCTTTTTAATCGGTGGCGGTTAGTCAGCGGGGACTTATTGATCCATTGCCGCCTAACCCTTCAGCATCGACCGTCATGTATCAATAGACTTCGAGATCGTAATCGACAATGACCGGCAGGTGGCTGGAGAAGTGTTTGGTCTTGTAGGTCGTGGCATATTCTACCCGATTGGCCAGGCTGTCTGAGATCACCTGATAGTCTGTGCGCCAGCCATCACCTTTGCCAATGGTGCCACTGGGCCACCAGCTGTACTCATCTTTGTCGGTATTGCCCTTGCGGAAGGCGTCAGTGTAGCCCACCTGAGTGAACAGCTGCTTCATCCACTGTTGCTCATGGGGTAAAAACCCGGAAGTGCTGTCGTGGTTTTGCCAGTTTTGAACGTCTTCGCGTTTATGGGCCATGGCCCAGTTGCCACAGAAAATAAACTCGCGACGCTTGCGGGTGATCTTGTGCAGATGAGCCTGCAGGTCATCAAAAAACTGAATTTTGACTTCCTGGGATTCGTTCTCTGACATGGCGGAAGGTGCCAGCAAAGAACCGACACTGATTTGCTCGTAATCCACTTGCAGGTAGCGGCCTTCCATATCGACGCCACTGCTAAAACCCAACCCATAGATTAAGGCTTTGGGCTGCTGGCGAGTGTAGATCGCCACACCGTTGTAGTGCTTGATGCCAGAGTCGAAAAAATAGGCAAAATAGCCATCCAGATGGAACGGGTCTCCGTCCAGTTCGTACTCCTGAGCACGTAGGTCTTGTAAGCAAATGATGTCGGCATCCTGCTCGGCCAGCCAATCGTAAAGACCTCGCTGTGCCGCTTGATGAATACCTTCAACACAAAGACTGATAATGCGCATGTTCGCCCCTTGAATACAGGCTGCGTATGATACCCGAGCTTTCGTTATTTTTGTTAATTCTATTTCCCTATTGCGCTAATTAAGTGAAGGAAACGTTAAAGGCCCAATTAAAACTAGATCATTTCCCGGAGATTGCCACAGTGATGCCCCATGATCTGGCCGTCACCCGGGCTGATCAGGGGGTAATGCCTGGCACCCTTTTGCACACAGCCCCGGTGCCGATCACTCGGTGAGAACGGCTGGAGGCATGGCGCCGCGCTCTTTTTTGCCTCGCTGGGCACAACATGGGATCACCGCCGGACGAATTAACAGGGTGTTAACTGGTCCTTGCAAGAACTTTGCCTGATGTGTGACAGGGTGCGGTTTGGCTGTGTATCATAGGGCCACTATTTTTGAAGATTTCCGAGAGGTCGACGGCCATCAATCATCCGCAGGCGACCAACCGTCCACAGCGTTAGCGGACGCCTGAGAGTGGCTCTTTGTCGAGATCTCCACTTTTGACATGCACGAGAATTTAGAGAATGAAGCAGTACCAGCGGGATTTTATTCAGTTAGCCATCGATCACGAAGCTCTGTGTTTTGGTGAATTTACCCTTAAATCCGGGCGCATCAGCCCCTATTTCTTTAACGCGGGTAAATTCCAGACCGGGGCTGCTCTGGCGGCACTGGGGCGGTTTTACGCAGACGCGCTGCAAGCATCGGGTGTCGACTATGACGTCGTCTTTGGTCCGGCCTATAAAGGCATTCCTCTGGCGGCAACCACGGCGGTAGCGCTGTCGGATCAACACGGCAAAGACATGCCTTTTTGCTTCAACCGCAAAGAAGCCAAGGATCATGGCGAGGGCGGCACTCTGGTGGGCGCACCATTGCAAGGCAAGATCCTGATTGTGGATGATGTCATTACCGCGGGTACCGCGGTGCGTGAAGTGATGTCCATTATTAAAGCCGAAGGTGCAGAACCGGCTGCAGTGTTGATCGGTTTGAATCGACAGGAAAAGGGGCAGGGTGAGTTGTCAGCCATTCAGGAGGTAGAGCAGGATTACGGCATTCCGGTGGTGAGTATCGTGTGTCTTGCCGATATTGTGACCTTTTTACAGGAACAGGACGGTCAACAAGGTATGGTAGAGAAAATCCGCGACTACCGGGCCAGGTATGGAGTCTAAGCGAACCTCCGGTGCAGTTGACGCCTGCCTTTGGTTACTTAAGTTGCGGTTCAGGTAAAGTGCATCAAAATAGGTGGCAGATGTTAGTCGGAAATTTGGGTGGATCGATGAAAAACGCAACACTGATTCAGCGCACAATGGTATGTTCTCGGCAGTGGCTGGGCGCTATTGTGTTAAGCGCGTGTACCGGGCAAGTTTTTGCCGCAACAGATTATTCTGGCAAAGTCTTTTATCGCTATCTGAATGAAAGCGGCATTCCGGTGATTAACCACCAGATTCCACCGGAATACGCACAAAAGGGCTATGAAGTCGTGACTCCGAGGGGCGAGGTGGTGAAGGTTGTGCCGCCCGCGCTGAGCGAAAAAGACGCAAGTCAGATGAAGTTGCAACAGATGCGTGCCGCTGAACTGGCGAAATGGGATGAAGAATTGCGCCGCCGCTACAGCAGTGTGGATGACATCGAAGCCGCCAAGCAGCGTAAACTGGTTCAGGTTGATGGCCGCATCGCCATTTTGCAGAGCAATATCCGCAACCTCAAAGGGCAAATCTCGGATCAGCATGCGCTGGCAGCAAGAAGTGAACGGATGGGTAAGGCGGTACCGGATTCCGTGCTGAAAACACTGAAGGGGTTGGAAGAAGAGCTGAAATTCACGGAAGAACAGGTGGGGCAGCGTGAAGCCCAGTACCAGAGTATCGCGGACAAATACGAAAGCGATAAAGACCGCTTTCGAATAATACGCCCTGAATAGGCCTCCGAGAGCGAGAATGTCCCACTAACTGTGTAAACCCCGTGATTCATATTACCCTAGAGGAGTTAATGAATCATGGTATCGACAATGAAAAACAAAGAACTACAGGACATGGCCGACAAGGTGGCTGGC
>NZ_JAAONZ010000018.1 GCF_011602365.1 Pseudomaricurvus hydrocarbonicus | reverse complement strand
GGAGTTGTGCCCTGAAAAAGGAAATCGTTCAAATAGTAAACTGAATCAGGGCTTGAAGCTCAAACTGGCCGCTGGCGCGGCCTTGATTGCGACGAAGCTGGGTATTGGTGAAACATCCGGGCTAACGTTGCACAGACCCGAGCACTCTGCTGCCCGGGAATAAGTGGCAGTGCTTTATTGGGCATCATTGATCAGCCAATCCCCATGTTGCCATACACCTCGCCGAATAAATCCAGGTGGGTTAAGTACAAACGCAAATCAAATTCATACTGGTGGTAGTTCGGCTCCATGTGTCGGCACAGCTGATAGAACTTCTTGTTGTGTTCTTTTTCCCGAAAATGTGCCAGTTCATGCACGGTAATCATCTTTAAAAATTCGTCGGGCACGGTGCGAAACAAACTGGCGATCTTGATTTCATTCACCGCTTTTGTTTTTTTGCCGTGAACCCGGGTGATGAAATGGTGCTGACCCAGGGCGTGCTGAATCACTTTAATCTTTGCATCGTAGACGACCCGATTTAACGGCTGTGCCTTGCTCAAATACTGATTTTTAAAGTCAATGGTGTAATTGTAGAGTTGCTTGTCGGTGCGTATGTCGTGAATTTTTGGGTATTTTTGACGCAGCAGATTACCGAGTCTGCCTTGCTGGGTCACCGCTGCCACCTGTTGCAGGGTTTCGGCCGGGTACCCCGTCAAATATTTCAGACCCGGGGTCGGCTTGTGTGTGCTCATCTTTCCTGCTTTCCTCGTCGATAGGCCGATGGCCCCATGCCCACAGTCGCATCAAACGCGCGTGAAAATCCCGGTTGGCTGGCGTAGCCCACGTACGCGGCAATTCCACCGATGGCTTTGCGGGTTTTATCCAGCTGTTCGGCGGCGGCGTACATGCGCAGACGGTAGTCTTCCCAGCTGATGCCCATGGCCTTTTGAAAATTGCGTCGGGCGTGTGAGGCGGCCCGGCTTGTTAGTTTTGATGTCAGGTTTATTTCCAGAATCAGGTGTATTTGAGCCATCAGGAGTCTGTGGGCGGTGAGAGAAAATCTGTCACCACCCCAATGAATTGGTCAAACTGATCATGGTGCAGCCAATGGCCTGCACTCTCAAAGACAAAACCTTGTGCTTTGGCAAAATGCGCTTCCAGCTGACGCACCGCCGGCGTGAATTTCCAGCTGTCTTCGGCGTACAAAAACAGCGTGGGGGCGGTGACGTGTCTCCAGACTTCGCCGGTTTCCTGAGTAAAATCTTCGGGGGCAAAGACCCGGGTCAGAGGGTCGCGTTTCCAGGCAAAACCGCCGTTTACAGCTTTCACTGCATGTTGGGCCAGGCGCTCGGCGTTGGCGTGGGACAGACGCTTGTTGTCCTGCATGAAGCGTTTGGCGGCATGTTCAAGACTGGGCAGAACGCGGGTCGGTCGTGCGGCGATCAGCCGCCGCTTCTCGATCCAGTTGCGGGTGCGGGCCACGTCGCCTTCTTCGGCCCAGCGCTGGCGGGCATCGGCTGACGGGCCGTGGCCATCGACGATCACCAGTTGCTGGACGCGCTCGGGAAACATGGCGGCATAGCGCAGGGCCACCACGCCACCAAAAGAGTGAGCCACAATGGAGGCTGCTTGGGCGTTGAGGTGTTCCATCAGGTCGGCCAGCTCCATGACAAAATAGGACGTGAAGTAGGCGCCATCGGGGGACCATTGACTGTCACCGTGTCCGCGCCAATCCGGTGTGATGACATGCCAGTGGTTACGCAAACGCTGTGCGGTAGCGTCCCAGCTGCGAGCGTGGTCACCGTTACCGTGCAGAAGCAACAACAACGGCGCTTGTGCATTGCCCCAATCCAGATAATTGAGTCTGAGCCCCTGTGAAGACCACTGGCAGGCCGTGGGTTCGTCGCGAATATCAACGGTATGTTGAGACATAAAGGCTGAAGTCCTGTGTATACGGTTTGATCAAGTCTTTATACAATTTTTTGTCGACTACTGTTTTATCAAATACTGTTTTATCAAGCACTCAAGCCAATGCGCAGCGGTGAGTCTTTCAACGCCAGGCCGCCAGTTTATCAAAGAAAAGCCATTTTATGGTTAAGAAAGTCCTGCCGTCGTGTGTTGAAAAATACACCGCCTTGAGTTCATCGGAGGGGACTGAGCAATACCCGTGTCGTATACAACGCAATAATCCCCAGGCTCCCTTGATGCCCGGTTGATATTTGTAGGGTGGTCGCGGTGGGGCGAATGGACGCACTTGCTGCATTGGCGGATTCAGGGGGGGCTGTCTACACTCTTAACCTGCTTGAGCGCACGCTTTCAATAGTGGTTGTATATTTTTATGTAGGTCTTCCTGTCGGTCACTGTCTGTGTGTGACATGTGGCGTCATAACCCGGCTGATGGGGGCCGTCTCAAGGTCGATAAAAACATTATTCACACAAACTCGAGGTATCTTGTCATGAAAATGATCCGCCTGTTGACACTGTTTTTGTCTTGCTGGTTATTGCTGGTTGGCCAATGGAGTGTCGCTGATGACGCCACCTGGGCCGACACCTTACAGCAAAAAATTGACAGCCTGGACTTAACCGATATGCAAAAAAGCAGTATCGCTGAGGCCTTCGGGGCCGCCGACGCGGCCTATGAGAGGGCTATTTTTGCGACCAGAGCGACCGTTCGAGAAACCTTGACCGACGATCAGCGTCAGAAACTTCAGGACATGGCGGATGAGGAAATTCAACGTCGCCTGCAAGGGGACGATACGGTGCGTACCCAGTCCATTGCCGAATTGGCCAGTGATCTGGAGGTGACCGATGAGCAATCTTCCCTGATCCGCGGTGCGTTGAGTGATCTGGGCAATACGCTTGATGGCATTGATGCACAGTTGCGCGATCAGGTGAAGTCGGTGCTTGATGCTGAGCAAATCGCTAAAATCAAATCGTGGTTTTAATCGCCGCGCACAATGAACATGCAATCCTGATGACGGCAGATAACCGGTCTTCCGGTTATCTGCTGAGTCAATGACTTGCCTGCTCGTTGGTTGTTCGTTTTGTCTGCAGTAATGTTTTCACAGATTTCAAACAGAAAGTCTAAAAATCACCGTCAGTCTGGAGTCTCTGACTTCGAACAGCGCCAAAAGCTGATGCTGTAAGGCGCCAGATTGCCTTCGAATGTTTTTGCGGGAAACTCATCCAGTCGCACTTTACCCCGGTTAAATCGGACTTTCTTGCCATTGATCCTTACTCGCCGGCTGGTTAAGGCTTTGGCGGTCATTTCATAGCCGCTGGTGATGGTGGCCAGCCATGAGGGCGGCAGCTGCAGGTTCACCACACGGTCTTTCAGGTTGATCACCAACAGGGTTTTTCCTCGGCCTTGTTTGGCTGAGTGCAGATAACAGCGCACCGCCTTGTCGCTGCTGTTTATGGCGTAAACTTGCGTACCCATCATTTGTCCCCACAACCAGCTGACCCAATAATCGGGGCGGGGTTTCAGGGTGAGGCGGGCGATCATGCCGTAATCTCCGCCAATCAGGGATTGCCGCACCATCACTTTTTGGCCCAGTTGGGCTCCCAATCCCAATTGATCCGCCCACCAGAAACTGGAGGCCCAGCGATCCGAGAGCTCTGGTTGGCCGCCACATTGAGCGGAGCCTGTTTCGCCGGTCCACAGCTCAGCCTGGGGTTGATAGCGATCGCGCAACCCCTTGAGTTGTTCTGCGTAAAGCCGGTAGTCTTCAAACGATTTGGGGTCGAGTAATTGATGCAGACGGGCCTTGCGGGTGTGTATCGGGCTGCGGTCGCTTTGAAACGGGTAGTAATGCCAGTCGACGATGTCCAGGGGGTAGCGCAGGGCCGATAAAAATTTCGGTGTAATGTTGCTGACCGGACGAAGGGTTTCACCCAGTTTGGGCCAGAAAGCGCTGCCGGGGCCGGAGATCCTGGCCTGGGGAAAGTGGTTGATGATCAGTTCACAAAAGCTGTCGTAATCCCGGGCCAGGTGTTTGGCGCGGGGTTGGGAGAGTAAGCCGTGAAAGGCCCAATAGGCATTGAGTTCGTTGCCCAGTTCAAACACCTCAATCCGGTATTGTTGTTGTTGGCTGTAGTTTAACAATTCCAGTAATTCGGAGCCCTGCCAGCGCCCGTGCTGCTTGCGTTTGAACAAGCCGTATTTGCAGGTAAAGATCAGTTTGAGGTTGTTGCGCTGCAGCAAGCCATGCAATGCATCCCACTGTTGACGGGTGAGAGTCAGGGCATTCGGCTCGTTTTCCGGTTGGCTGAAGTAGTGAATCTTGTCCGCTTCCGAGCCGCCAACCCGCAGGTAGGCCGGTCCCAGCAGTTTGATCAGGCGATCCAGTTTTTTGGATTGGAGTTTCAGCGGTGTCACCCGCAGGGTGCCCAGTCCGCGCTGAGAGTTGAGGGCCCCCTCCCACCAGTAGCCACCGGCCAGCAGGGAGATGTCCACCGAAAAGGAGAGGTAGCGTTGTTCCGTTTCGGCCACCGGTACGTCGCCTGGTCCGGTCAGGGTTACCGGTTCGTTGAGGATAGCGGGTCGTTTAAACCTCCACCAGAACCGCCAGTCGGACATTTTAACATTGCTGCAGAGTTCGGGCATGAGGAAGGGCCAGCCTGTGTGATCGGCATGTTCAACAGAAGGAAACACTCAAAAGCCAGACGCGTTCAAACGTCAGTCGTGCTCAAACCGCCGATAAGTTCAAATCACAGAGTGGAACACAGCGCAGGTTTCAGAATGATGAAGGTGGCCATTCGGGCCGTTGCGGTCATCAGGATCACACAGAATAAATCGTTGACGTCGATGAGGTGAGGCGGTGCTGTGATTGCCCGGATACAGAATGACACTAGCGGTTGAACAATGGACCTGGGACCAATTGGACCTGGGGACAGTCGCGAGCCAGCGGTTCTGGAGCCGTCCACAAGCGCCACAATGCCGGGCTGCGACTGGTTAAGTCCGTGTTGATGGACCAGCTTAAATCAGTGTTTATGGTGCCAGCGTTTTAGCGCAGAGTGGCCGACAAACCAGGCGACGCCGGCGAGTATGGTCAGCAATGAGATTAGGGTGTGGGTACCGGGCTCGGCATCAATGTAAAACAGAAAACCCATCATCATCACGAACAGGGCCATCGCCAACTGCAGATCCAGTTTTTTACCGTTGTTAAAGTCAGGGTGTAACATGATCACCTCCTGCGATGGGTGACTGCTGCTCATACTTTAAGTACTGCTGCTCATACTTTAAGTATAGCGCTGCCGGGAGACGACCAGATAAAGGAATTGGTGTTAAATCCAGACATTCTAAAATCATAATGTAATATAAGTTGTGCCATGAAAACCCGATCACAATCGCCGAGGAACACTCAGATGGGGTGCCTCACCGTTTAAATGATACTCAGAATGCCGGGCGCCCCCGCCGCTGAACGACGTCAGACGGGGCGCACCGGCGATTGTGCAAGCTCAGTCCTTAATGCCTTTGTTCATCCCTGACGGGAGAGGCCCGGTCGGCATCATGTTCCAACACCCGGCTCTCCTGATTGAGATCAGTCTGATCGGAATTACCATCGGTAATGGCGATGGCTTTGGGCTTCATCGCCTCGGGAATTTCCCGAATCAGGCTGATGGTCAGCAGGCCGTTGTTGAGGCTGGCTTCGGTGACTTTGACGTAATCCGCCAGGTTAAATTTGCGCTCGAAGGTGCGGTGGGCAATGCCCTGATGCAGGTATTTGCGCGCATCTTCTCGGTCTTTTTTACCGCTGACGGTAAGAACGTCTTTTTCCACTTTAATATCGAGTTCGCCTTTTTCAAACCCCGCCACCGCCAGGGTGATGGCGTATTGATTCTGATCGTGTATTTCAATGTTGTAGGGGGGATAACCCGGTGTCACTGATTCAGTGTTCAGTGCTGAATCCAACAGTGATGCCATACGATCAAAGCCAATGCTGCTGCGATAGAGTGGAGTCAGGTCAATTGAGTTCATCATTTATCCTCCATCAGAAGCAATAACAATAAAATCAAAGGTTGCCGGAAACACTCGCTGAGGACGCACTCCCGACACTGATTATTTAGGGGCCGTGAGTGGAATTTCAAGGGCATTGTTAAATGAAAAATGACTAACAGGTGACGTCCTCAGGAACAGAAATTATCTTCCAACAGGGGCTTTGTCGTCATGCGGGGCGCTGCGCTCTGGACCTCCATATCCCGGGTCTGTCAGGTTGCCGGCGCCTGTGCGATTAAGTGGCTGCCTCATGGTTAATCGATTCCTCGGTCAGCTGTTCCCAGTTGACAATTGCATCTTCGAGAGTGGTCATTGTCCAGTTGCGGTCCCGGTACATCAGGCTGCGCAACAATTGATTGTTGAGGCGATGGCCGCTGCGCTCTCCGACAAAGCAGCCGACAATCTGAACACCGAGTAAGGCCAGATCACCCACGGCATCGAGTATTTTGTGACGGACAAACTCGTCCTCAAAGCGCAGGCCTTCGGGGTTGGCGATCTCATCGTTATCAATCAGGATGGCGTTGCTAAGAGCCCCACCCTCAGCCAGTCCCAGGGTTTTTAGCGTGCCAACGTGCTCCGAAAAACCGAAGGTGCGGGCAGCACTGATGTTGTGGGCAAAATTGCGCGGGTTCATCGGCATGACCATTTTTTGTTTGCCGATGAGCGGAGAATTGAAGTCAATCGTCATGTCCATCCAGGGTTCCGGGAAGGGAATGAACCCCGCCTGGGCGTTGCCGTCTTGAACAAACACGGGTTGTTGAATGACGATGGCCATGCGTTCAGCGGCCTGGGGGGTCAGTCCCACTGCCAGAATCTGATCCACAAAGGGTTTGGCGCTGCCGTCCATAATCGGGACTTCGGGCCCGTCAACATCAATTTGGCAGTTATCAACACCGCAGGCAGACAATGCCGCCAACAGGTGCTCCACCGTGGTAACGCTGGTTCCCTGATTGTTCGAGATCGTGGTCGACAGACGCGTATCGCTGACGTTCAGCCAGCGAGCGGGAACGAGGTTGTAAGGAGGCTGCAGGTCCAGGCGGCAAAACTCATAGCCGGTATTGGCCGCGGCCGGTTTGAGGGTCATGCTGACGGCTTTACCCGTGTGTAGGCCACGCCCAATAAAATGGATGGAATTGTTCAGAGTATGTTGCAGGTAATCGGAATGTGTCACTGCTTGCATTTGAATATCCTCCGCAATTTGCCGAGGTTCATCATAGGAAGCGGTGCCTGTCAGCGCTGATCGATCCAGACCGAATGTTAATCGCTCATTTGTCTTTTCACGCCAAGGTTTTATCCTAGAGAGAGGGCCTGTTAAGGCCGATGCCAATCTGGCAAGCGTGCACCGGGAGAGGAATCCATGGCAGAGTCAACGTTAAGTTCCTGGGCACTGTTGGTGTGGGATGAGTTGAGCGCCAGGGGACTGGATGCTGACAGAATATTTCGAGAGGCGGGGTTAGACCCCTCATCGCTGAGAAATACCGTCGCCCGCTATAGCATCCAGCAGATGCAAACGTTGTGGCAGTGGGCCCACGCGAACACCGGCGACGATTTCGGTGTCTGTGCCGGCAAGCGCTGGAGTCCAATGACGTTCCATGCCCTGGGGCTTGCCTGGCTGGCCAGTGCCTCTTTGGGAGAGGCGCTGTACCGGATGACGCGCTATGGCAAGTTTGTGAATGACGGTGTCTGCTATGAGCTGAGCTCGGAAGGCCTGCAATATCGCTTTAGCATTCGTGCCGTTGACACGTTGGGCGAACGATCCCCGCCGTCGGTGGACGCCAGCATTGTGGCCCTGCTGAAGATGATCCGTATGTTGCTTGGAGAAAACTACAGTCCCATTGAGGTGCAATGCCCACACCCGCCTAACGCGGCAAGTCTGTTGCTGGAGCAGCAGGTGCGCTGTCCGATAACCTTTGGCGGTGATGCGGTGGAGGTTCTGTTTCACCGGCCGGACATCGAAAAAGTGTTGCTCACGGGTAATACCGAACTCAGTCTGGCCAACGAACAAATTGTGGTTCAACACCTTTCTGATCTGGCGCAAAGTGACCTGACCACCCAGGTCGAATTGGAAATCACCAAGCAAATGCCGTCGGGTCAGTTGAAAGAAGACAATATTGCCAGGGCGTTAAACCTCAGCCGCCGCAGCATGCAGCGACATTTGGCCGACGAGGGGACGTCTTTTGCCCAGCTGCTGGAAACAAAGCGCAGACGGTTGGCGGAAACCTATCTGCGCAATGGCGCGTTAGCCATCAGTGAAATTGCCTATTTGCTGGGCTATTCCGAGCAGGCCAATTTTACCCGCGCCTTCAAACGCTGGTTTGGGGAATCGCCGACGCAGTTTCGGCAAATGCCGGACAATGCTGAAAAACGGTAATCCCCTTGAGGGACCGGGACAGTTTAGAGGTGACAGTTTAGAGGTGACAGTTTAGAGGTGACAGGGGACGGAAAACAGGAGGGGTCAGAGACGTGCGCGGGCCGATTGAAGATTTTATTGCGGCATTAACCCGGCAACACAATACCGCCACCGTGGCCAATCCCTATCGGGATCCGAGGCTGGCCGGCAATCTGCAACGGTATCTTCAGGCGATGAACAACATGACCGGCAAGCGGATTTTGCTGGTGGGCGAGGCCCCGGGCTACAAGGGCTGCAAGTTGACCGGGATTCCGTTTTCCAGTGGCAAAATATTCCAACAGTTCAACCATCCGCTGTTAAAACAGTTGGCGGCGCAGATTAGCCTGGATACGGTGGAGTCGGAAAACACCGCCACCATGGTGTGGGAATACCTGTCCCGCAAACGCACCACGCCGTTATTTTGGAACGCCTTTCCTTTTCACCCGCATCTGCCGGGCAATCCACGCAGCAATCGGGCACCGACGGCCGCCGAGATCGCAGCGGGCATCAGCCATTTGCAACGTCTGCACGACTTCTATCAGCCGGACTTTATTGCCGGTATTGGTGCCAAGGGCGTGTGCTCCGCTGAAACGGCGTTTCCGCAAGAGGCGGTAATGGCCATCCGTCACCCCTCCTACGGAGGAAAGGCCGACTTCATTGCCGGCATGAACAAATTGATGCGGAAAAAGCGCACTCCGTGAGTGTGGGTTTTTGGGCGGGGCAGGTCAGCGCAACCGGGTGAGGATGTCCGCCGGGGGATAAAGTCGGCTAATGCCATTATACTTTCAGCCGCCGTTGGTCTCGTCAGACGGGGCTGAATAACCCAGGATCAAGGAAAGAGGTCGTATGAAACACCGTGTTGTTATGCTGATGGTACTGTTTGGCCTGTGTGTCGGGCACAGTCAGGCGCAAAACTCCCCCGCCGTGCCTGCAGAGTCGGGCTCAGGCTTTGACGCCCGGCTCAGCGGTTATGCCTACCCGTTTCCCACCGCGACGTTTGCGCTGTCGTCGCAGCAGCAATCGCTGGAGATGAGCTACATGTGGTTGCCCGGTGATGCGGGCAAACCCGTGGTCGTGTTACTGCACGGCAAGAACTTCAATGGCGCCTATTGGCAGCAAACCGCCAGTATGCTGGCCGCGCAGGGGTATGGTGTGCTGATGCCCGACCAGATCGGTTTTGGGAAGTCCTCCAAGCCCACCGCCTATCAGTACTCTTTTGCGGCGCTGGCTCACCATACCCGCCAGCTGATGGCGGCGCTGCAGATCGAGCGGGCGGTGATGGTCGGGCATTCCATGGGGGGGATGCTGGCCACACGCTTCGCCCTGAGTTATCCGGAGGCGACCGAGCGGCTGGTGCTGGTGAATCCCATCGGCCTGGAAAATTACCTGCATTACGTGGCGTACCAGGATGTCGCATTTTTCAACAAGATGGAGCTGCAAAACTCACCGGCGGGCATCGTTGCCTACCAGCGCAAGAACTACTACGACGGCAACTGGAGTGAGCGCTACGCGGCATTGACCGAGCCCCTGATGGGCTGGGTGCAGGGGCCGGACTGGCCGCAACTGGCCAAGGTCAGTGCGCTGACCTACGACATGATCTTCACCCAGCCGGTGGTGGAGGAGTTTGCCCGGCTGCAAGTGCCCACCGCGCTGATTCTCGGTACCCGGGATCGCACCGGACCCGGTCGCCAGTGGCAGAAGCCGGGGGTGGCTTATGAGCTGGGGCGCTACGATCAACTGGGTGACAAGGTGCGCCAGCGCAACCCGGCGATCCAGCTCTATGAGTTGGACGGGCTGGGGCACCTGCCCCACATTGAGGATTTTGAGCGTTTTCAGGCGGCCCTGGCCCAGGCCCTGTCGACGCCCTGAGCACCGTGTCATTTTTGCCACCTAATTGGCCAAAACCGTTACCAAGAGCGCTTTCGCGGGGGAGTCGTCGAGATTCCCCCGGTTATGGATTAGAGTTCAGGCCCCAGCTGACGAGGGCCGTTGGTTGTATGCCGGTGGCGTTATATCAGCGGCTGCCATTTAAGCCTCGACAGACATGGCACGAATAACAACCGGATGAGGCCTGCGGGTACTCGCTGGACGGATGTAAATATCGGCGCTGGCCGACCAGAGACAGGAACGAGTAATGAAAACACGTTTGACCGAACTACTGGGTATCGAATACCCGATCATTTGTGGTGGCATGATGCGCGTTGGCACGGCCGAACTGGCAGCCGCCGTGTCCAATACCGGCGCCCTGGGCATTATGACCGCGCTGACACAGCCAACGCCCGAATTGCTGAAGCAGGAAATCGAAAAGTGTCAGTCCCTGACCGACAAGCCTTTTGGTGTGAACCTGACCGTGGGTGTGGTTTCCACCTCAATCAACTACGACGACTACGTGGACGTGATCTGCAACAGTGGCGTTAAAATTGTCGAAACGGCGGGTCGCAGCCCCGAGCCGTTCATGGAAAAATTCAACGCTCACGGGATCAAAGTGATTCACAAGTGTGTGGCTGTGCGCCACGCGCTGAAAGCACAAAAAATTGGTGTGGCGGCGGTCAGTATCGATGGCTTTGAGTGTGCCGGTCACCCCGGTGAAGAAGATGTACCCGGTCTGGTGCTGATTCCGGCGGCGGCTGACCAGCTGACCATCCCGGTTGTCGCTTCTGGCGGTATTGCCGATGGACGCGGTCTGGTGGCGGCCATGGCCCTGGGGGCCGAGGGCATCAACATGGGTACGCGTTTCGTGGCGACTCAGGAAGCGCCAGTGCATGAGAACGTCAAACAAGCCATCGTTGACATGAAAGAAACCGACACCTCGCTGATCTTCCGCAGCTACCGCAACACCGCTAGGGTCTATGACAACGACGTTGCCAAGAAAGTGCTGGAAGTGGAAAAGGCCGGCGGCGAATTTGGTGAAGTACACGAGTACGTCTCGGGCAAGAACCAGGACAAAGCCTGGACCACCGGTGATGTGAACGCGGGTATGGTGACCTTTGGCATGTGTGGTGGTCTGGTGAAGAGCATCCCAACCTGCCAGGAATTGGTGAGCGAAATCGTCACCGATGCCAGGCAGATCATTACCGATCGCCTGAACAAGTTTATCGGTTAATCATCTACTGCGGGTCGTCACTTGTCTCAGGTGATCGGCTTGCTTGATGTCTGCCGCACATCTAACGATGTGGGCAAAAAGCCAGCTTCCGGTGGAGGCTGGCTTTTTTTATGCCGGTTGAATCCGTTAACCCGGTCGTTGTAAAACGGGGACGTTTTCGGCAGTCTTGGAACATGACTTACCAAATTACCAAGCCTCGGGGCATCATCGATCTGGGGGTGGGGCAACCCGACCCGCAATTGCTGCCCGCTGCCCTGTTTCAATCCTCCGGCGTTCAGCGTCAGGATCTGGCCTACGGCGAAGAAGCCGGTGATCGCCGTTTCAGGACGCTGCTGGCGGAGTTTCTGTCACAGGACACGGGGTTGACCCAGAGCCTGTCCACACACGCAGCCCTGCAGCAGGGCATCGAAGCCGAGCAGTTGCTGATTACCACCGGATCCTCCAACGCGCTCGACCTGATCTGCAGTCGCTATGCGCGGCCTGGGGATACGGTGTTGGTGGAAGACCCCACTTACTTTATCGCACTCAACCAGTTTGCCGAGCATGGCCTCAAGGTGGTGGCTGTGCCGATGGATGAACACGGACTCTGTGTGGCGGCGCTGGAGCTTGCCCTGCAGCAGCACCGGCCGGCGTTTATTTACACCGTTCCGAGCTACCACAACCCGACCGGCATCACTCAGCCCGAAAGTCGGCGCCAGGCGTTGGTGGCGCTGGCGAAACGCTATCAATGCCTGTTGGTCGCCGATGAGGTGTATCAGTGTTTGTATTTTGACGCGGCGCCGCCGCCACCGCTGGCGTGCTTCGATCCCGAGGCGCCGGTGCTGTCGATTGGCAGTTTTTCAAAAATTCTGGCCCCGGGTCTGCGCCTGGGCTGGATACAGGCCTCCTCTGAGGTGCTGCCCCGGTTGCTGCAATCCGCCCTGCTGAAAAGTGGCGGCGGGCTTGCCCCGGTGACGTCGGCGCTGGTGGCATCATTGATGGCGCGGGGTGAGTTTCAGCGTTTTTTGACGGACTTGCGTCGCACCTTGCGTGCACGTCGGGACCGGTTGCATCACAGCCTGCAAGCCCGGCTTGGCGCCCAGTTGGATATAAATTGCCCCGACGGCGGGTATTTTTTGTGGGCGACGCTCAGGGATGGCGGTGATGCGAGCGAGTCCCTGAGCGCTGCGAGACGCGAGGGAGTGAGTTTTTTGGCCGGTCAAAGGTTTTCCGTCAATGACCGTTTCACCGCCAGCATGCGTCTGTGTTTCGCCTGGTATGACGAGGATGAACTCGACGAAGCCTGCGTCAGACTGGCCCGGGCGCTGGGCTAAGGGCGCTGGGCTAAGGGCGCTGGGCTAAGGGCGCTGAAGTAGGGGCGCTGAAGTAGGAGCGTGGTACCGGTTCTGGCACAGATTGCCGGCACCGGTGTTGGAAAAAAGACTAGCGAGCCCCGCCGTTGAACCTTTGGCCTGGCGCCGCTCAAGTTTCACAGGCGCTGTAGCCGATAAGGGGCTACAGTGGGGTTCTGGTACTGCAGTGATGTTCCGGAGCTGCCGGGCTTGCTGGTACTACAGTGATGTTCTGGTACTAGAGGGCTTTCTGGTACTACAAGGGTCTTCCAGTACTACAGGGATCTTCCAGAACCACAAGGGTCTTCCAGAGCTACAAGGGTCTTCCAGTACTACGGGGGGCTCTGAAACCTGTGGCCGAGGCATGTCTGAAGGTCGAGCCGTGAGCGTGAATGTTAAAAGGAGTCACCCATGATTACGTATGCATACTGGTTTTTGGTCATCATTGTTGGGATTGCCTTGCTGGTCCTGTTTGGCACCAGAAACAAATGGAAGCTGGCCATCATCAGTTGTGGGCTGGTGTTTATCGCCGGCATGCTGGCCTACTATTTTCACTTTGAACAGGTGTTTGTGAAACGCTATGGCGGGGTGATGTCGGTGTCGGTGCCAAAAGGGCACCGACACATTACGGCCACCTGGAAAGATGAACATTTGTGGATTGAAAACTACGATCCGGAAAGCAACACCTGTTACTTCAATGAATATTCGAAAGGCAATCTGCTGCAGGGCAAGGTTGTCATCAAAAACTGTTCCCCCGTGTCGCTGTCGAGTCCCTCGGGGGGCCGGGCAGCGGCGCCATAACCGCTGCTCAACCACCTCCGGTGGGCTCTGCTCGAGGCCGCCGGGATCAGAACTGCATACTGGCTTCTTCTTCCTCGTCCTCGATGGACTCCAGACTCAGTTCGAGACCGGTGCTGGTTTTCGACTCGCTGTCGTCCTCACCCTCGGTTTCCGCGGCCGGTGGCTTCTTGCCTTCTTCATAGAGCTTGATGCGCAGGCGCAGGTTGTTGGCGGAGTCGGCGTTGCGGATGGCCTCGTCGTAACTGATGCGCCCCTCGGCGTAGAGTTTGAACAGGGCGGCGTCAAAGGTCTGCATGCCCAGGTTTTCTGACTTCTCCATCATTTCCTTGATGGAGTGGAACTCCCCTTTGAGGATCAGTTCATTGATGGTCTGGTTGCCGAGCAGAATTTCTACCGCCGCGCAGCGCTTGCCGTCAACGGTGGGCACCAGCCGCTGGGAGACAAACGCACGGATGTTTTGCGACAGGCTCATCAGCAATTGCGGGCGGCGCTCTTCCGGGAAGAAGTTGACGATGCGGTCCAGGGCCTGGTTGGCGTTGTTGGCGTGCAGGGTGGAGATGGCCAGGTGGCCGGTTTCGGCGAACGCCAGGGCGTGGTCCATGGTCTCGCGGTCACGGATCTCACCAATCAAAATCACGTCCGGGGCCTGACGCAGGGTGTTCTTCAGTGCCGCCTGATAGCTGCGGGTATCGACCCCCACTTCGCGCTGGTTGATGACACTTTTCTTGTGTTTGTGAACATACTCCACCGGATCTTCAATGGTGATGATGTGGCCGCCGCTGTTGCTGTTGCGGTGATCAATCAACGCCGCCAGTGAGGTGGATTTGCCGGAACCGGTTCCGCCGACAAACAGCACCAGACCGTTTTTCTTCATGACGATGTCTTTCAGGATCGGCGGCAGTTTGAGGTCATCAAATTTAGGGATATCGGTGACGATGTTCCGCGCAACAATGGAGACTTCGTTGCGCTGGCGGAAGATGTTGATGCGAAAGCGGCCGACATTGGGGATGCTCATGGCCAGGTTCATTTCCAGGTCGGCCTTGAAATCCTCTTTTTGCTCGTCGTCCATGATCTCCATGGCAATGGCTTCCACCTGCCCCGAAGCCAGAGGCTCTTTTGACAATGGCTTCAGCGTGCCCTGAAACTTGGCGCAAGGGGGGGCGCCGGTACTCAAATAGAGGTCTGACCCGTCATTCTTGGCAAGTATGCGAAGATAATTGGTAAAGGTCATAGTAAAACATCCTTTCGCAGTTTTTATGAAGAATTATGTGCCATTTTCCCGGTCGCCAGTCTACTCAATCCCCACGGCATGAGCCAGTGCAAAAGGGCGCATAAAACCGCATTCAGGATTGAGGTCTGGTGTGCCGCCGCTGTGAACTCACGACAGCGACACGCTGGTTTTAATGCCCATCCCTCATATCCTGGTGCCCATCCCTCATATCCTGGTGTCCATCCCTCACAGCCTAGTGTCCACCGCCCCCATCGACGTGTGCGTGCTTGCCGTGAACCGGCCGGGTCCACCAGATGGCGAGCACCAACACCAAAAACATCAGCGACGAAAACAAAAAGATGTCGTTGACGCCCAGGGTGCTGGCCTGAACCGAGAGTGCGCGCTCAAACACGGCGTGCGCCTGTTCATTGCTCAGACCCAGTTGTTGCATGTTGTCCAGCCCGTCGGTGAAGGTCGGGTTGTAGGCGTTGGCTTGCTCCATCAGGTGGGAGTGGTGCATGGCGCTGCGGTTATCCCAGGCGGTGGTGGCAATGGATGAGCCAAAGCCCCCGAACAGCACCCGCACAAAATTGCTCAAGCCACTGGCGGCGGGGATTTGTTCCGGTTTCAGACCGGACAGCATCAGCATCGACAAGGGGGTGAAGAACAGCGCCATGGCGATCCCCTGCAGGTAGGCGGGTAACATCACCGTACTCAAATCGACCCCGGCGTTGAACAGTGAGCGCATGTACAACACCACCGCGAACATCAGGAAGCCGGCGGTGGCGAGTAAGCGCGCATCCACCCGGTGCAGGTTGCGGCCGATGACGGGCGACAGCACGATGGCAAACACCCCGACCGGGGCCATCGCCAATCCTGCCACGGTGGCGGTGTAACCAATTTGGGTTTGCAGCCACAGCGGCAGTACCACCACGTTGCCGAAAAAGGCTCCGTAGCCGAGGGACAGGGCGGTCACGCCACCGAGAAAATTGCGGTTGCGAAACAGGGTTAAATCCACAATGGGGTGTTTTTCATTCAGCTCCCAGATCAGAAAGCCGACAAAACCGATCACCGCCACTGCGGCCAGCGTGATGATTTGCCCGGAGTGAAACCAGTCCAGCTCGCGCCCCTTGTCGAGCATCAGCTGCAGGGCGGCAATCCACAGCACCAGCAGTGACAGGCCGACGGTGTCGACGGGCAGCTTTTGGGTCGCGGTCTCACGCTGGCCGTAGATGTTCCAGGTGGCGTAGGCGGCCAGTAAACCCAGTGGCACGTTGATGTAAAAAATCCAGGGCCAGGAATAGTTGTCCGAAATCCAGCCCCCTAAAATGGGGCCTGCCACCGGTGCCACCAGCGTGGTGACGCCCCACACCGCCATGGCCGTACCGGCTTTGGCCTTGGGGAAACTGGCCAGCAGCAGCGACTGCGACATGGGAATCATGGGGCCGGCGACCGCGCCTTGCAGCACCCGGAACGCGATCAGCATTTCAATGCTTTGTGCCATTCCACAGAGGAAGGAGGCCAGCACGAACAGCAGCGTCGAGGCGAGGAACAGGCGCACCTGGCCAAAGCGCTGGGACAGCCAGCCCGTTAATGGGATGGAGATCGCATTGGAGACGGCAAAGGAGGTGATGACCCAGGTGCCCTGGGTGGGCGAGACGCCAAGATCGCCGGCAATGGTGGGAATGGCGACGTTGGCAATGGACGCATCCAGCACGTTCATAAAGGTGGCGAGTGACACTGCCACACTGCCGATCGCCAGCGCCGCACCCTGCAGGGGCGGCAGTGTGATCTCCGCACCGCGCCCTGGAGCCAGGGCAACAGAAGCCCGGGCGCCTGGACTGTGGTCACTGGGAGGGGTGCCGCCGCTAGAATTGGTGGCGCTGTCAGCCGGGTTGGCCATGGCAGAGTTCCTTGGGAGTGGCCCGGGGTGGGCCGGTTTTAGTCAGCTTGCGCCTGCGTGATTGCCGAACCGGCGCGGAGCAGCGGGCCGGCATTGGCTTTGATGACCTGGTCCACCAGGGCGTCGGCGTGTTGGCCGGCCAAGTCATACACGCGGGTGACGTAGGTCGCCTGCGGGTGTGAGGAGGCCTGGGTCAGTTGAGAGCCGCTGTCATCGCGGATGTCGACTTCGGCCTTCATGGACAAACCAAGGCGCAGCGGGTGGGTTTTCAGCTGTTCGGGGTCCAGGGCAATGCGCACGGGCAGGCGCTGGACCACCTTGATCCAGTTGCCGGTGGCGTTTTGCGGCGGCAGCAGGCTGAATGCGCTGCCGGTGCCGGCATCCAGACCGACCACCTTGCCGTGATACTCCATGTCTTTGCCGTACATGTCGGCGCTCAGCGTGACCGGCTGTCCGATGCGGATATGGTGCAGCTGGCTCTCTTTAAAGTTGGCATCGACCCACACCTGCTCCAGGGGAATCACGGCCATCAGCGGCTTGCCCGGGGCGATGCGCTGACCCAGCTGCACGCCGCGCTTGGCAATAAAGCCATCGATGGGCGAGGGAATGGTGGTGCGCTGCAGGTTCAGGTAAGCCGCTCGCAATTGTGCCGATGCGGCCAGCACTTCCGGGTGGGTATCAATGGCGGTGTTTTCGGTGAGGGCGACATTGCCCGCCAGGGCTTCGCGGGCGGCAAGCAAATCCGCCTGTGCGGATTTCACCGCGACTTCACTGTGGTGCAGTTCTTCAGAGGACACCGCGCCGCTTTCACTCAGGCCGCTGCGCCGTTTGAGGTCGGCCCTGGCGCGGGTCAGGGCGGTTTCCTGCAGGTCGATCTGCGCCAGTAGGGCATCATTGCTGGTGAACAGCGAGCGCACGCGGCGCACGCTCTGGGCCAGTTCGGCCTCAGCCTGTGCCAGCGCAACCTGGGCATCGGTGTCATCGAGTTTCACCAGTGGCTGGCCAGCCCGGACTCGATCGGTGTCATCGGCGTAGATGGCCACCACCGTGCCGGCGGTCTGTGGGGTGACCTGAATGATGTTGCCCTGCACATAGGCGTCTTCGGTCTCTTCCTGAAAACGGCTGACGAGGGTCCAGTGGGCAAACCACAGAGTCCCAATCAGCGCAAAAATACCGCTGGCGATCAGCAGCTGGCGGCGGCGCTTGTCGCCACTGTTGGCTGCGGTCGTATGATTGCTGACCGGCGTCTCGTGGTTGCTGACAGGTGTCTCATGGTTGCTGACAGGCGTCTTGGTGGCAGCAGCGGCCGGGGTCGTTGAATCATTCATGGTGGGATTCCTGAGGGTGAACCTGACTGGCCAGGGCGGTGGTTGCCGGTGTGCCGGTGGTTGTTTGGGGTGGGTTTACCGCGGCAATGGCGCTGGCGGACGGTGCAGAGGGTGACGCTGCGACCTCTCCGGTGGCGGGGTAGCCGCCCCCCAGCGCGCGGGACAGTTCCACCTGCACGGTGAGGGTCCGCATCAACAGCTGCGAGCGAAACAGTTGCTGTTGCAGCACCATACTCTGGGCATTGAGCACGGTGAGGTAATTGCCGAGCCCGGCGTGATAGCGCTGCAGGGCCAGGTTGTAGGCGGTACTGGCGGCCTCCAGAGCCAGCTGTTGCTGCTCAATCTGGGGTTGCAGGGCGCGGTAGCTGTTGAGCTGGTCGGCCACATCGCGCAGGGCCTCAATCAGGGTCAGGTTGTAGTTGGCCACGGCCGCGTCGTAGTCGGCGTAGCGGGCTTTCAGGCCGGAGCGCAAGCGGCCGCCGTCAAATATGGGCAGTGACAGGGCCGGGCCGCCACCGTAGTTTTCACTGCCAGAGCGCACCAGTCGCTCCAGTCCGATACTGGAATAACCGGCAAAGGCCACCAGGTTGATGTTGGGGTAGAAGGCCGCTTTAGCGGCATCGGTGTCGTGCTGGGTGGCCTCCACCTGCCAGCGCGCCGCCACCAGATCCGGTCGGTGGCCGAGCAGGTCAACCGGGAGGTTATCCGGCGCTTTGAACGGCTTGGACGTGCCGGCGCTGACCGGGGCTGCGGGCAGAGGGGCCTGCAGGTTCAGGGCGCGATCCGGGCCGGCTCCCAACAGCGCTGCCAGGGCGTGCTGGGTGTTGACGATGCTCTCTTGCAGCTGAGCGATGTTGGTGCGGGTCAGGGGCAACTGGGTTTCCGCCTGCTTCAGTTCGACCTGGGTGTCCAGGCCGGCGCTCACCCGCTGTTGGGTGAGGGTGTAGATCTGCTGGCGCTGGGCCAGGGCGCTCTCGCCAATGCGCAGAAAGCTCTGCAATTGCGCCAGTTGGAAATAGGTTTTGGCCACCGCACTGGCCAGCATCAGGCGAGCACTGGCCGTTTGCGCGGCGGCGGCGGCCTGGCGGGACCGGCTGGCCTCCACCGCGGCTCGGTTGCGGCCCCAGAAGTCCAGTTCATAGCTCCCCTGCAGCGTGAGATTGCCGCTGTTTTCGGTGGACCCTCCGAGCGGTGCCGGGTACATGCCATTTTCGGTGTAGTGCTGACGTGTGGCGTCGATGGACAGCCCCAGTGACGGCAGAGTCGCGGCCTGTGAATGTTCCAGCGAGGCACTGGCGCGGGCCACGTTGGCGGCGGCTTGGGCCAGGGTTGGGCTGTTGCTCAGGGCCTCGTCCATCAGGCCGTCGAGCTGAGGATCGTTAAAGTGTTTCCACCAGGCCCGGGACGGCCATTGGCCGGCTTCTGAGGACAGACTGTGGCCACTGCTGAGGGCGTCCACCGCCAGCGGGCTGTGGTCGCTGCCAAGACCGCGGTAGTTGGCGCAACCGCTCAGGCCGACGCCAACCAGTAACAGGGCGGCGATGAGCCCCCACCTTGCTGGAAAGGCCAGGATCGGGTTGGCTGAAGAGCCACGGAGCCCGGGAGGGACTGGTAACCGGGTCATGTTGATTCCTTGTGGCCAGCCGAGTCGATGTCTGCCGAATCATGGTCTGCCGTATTACAGCCTGCTGAGGCCTGAGGCTGATCCAGCAGTTTGTTCAACAGCCGTTTCAGCGTGGTGATTTCGTCGGCGTCAAAGTGCTGCAAATGGTCATTGAGCACATTGATGGCGATGACGGGCATCTTCTCCACCACCAGCTTGCCGAAGTCCGTGAGCACAATGTTGATGACGCGCCGATCCTCGGTGCTGCGCTCCCGGCGGATGAGAGCCTTGGCCTCCAGTCGATCAATCATGCGGGTGATGGCGCCGGTATCACCGCTGGATTCACGGGCGAGGTTCGCCGCCGTGGAGCAACTCTGTTCACTCAGCAACATCAGGATGGCGAACTGCGGGTGAGTCAGGTCATAGGGCAGTAACTGCTTGTCAATGGCCCCCGACAGCATGTTGAAACTGCGCTTCAACAGGTAGCCGACACTTTGGCTCAGCCGGTAACCCTCCAACTGGTAGGGGCCGTTGGGGTTTTCGACTTTGAGGTTGAGGATGTCCTCGATCAGGGCCGCGCTGGCCGCGGTTTCGTTGTCTGCGCTCTTGGGGGGTACCATCACCTTGGCCTGTCTGTTGGGGTCGGGTTGTTAAGATCGAATTGTTAAGATCGATTGGTTGAAATCGGTCGGCAGACCACAGCGACACCATGTGTGTCGAGCTAATACTGCCAGCACAATAACTGCCTAGGCAGGTAATTGAGGTGGAAATATAGGGCTGTGGGGTCAAGATTGCAAGTCGTCACTAAGGCGCGGGCGGGTGTGGAAAGCGGCGGAGCCTGAACAAGCCCCTAAAACCGCGGGATAAACTAGAGAATGACCGGCTTGTCGGGCAGCTCGTTGACATCATCTGACGAGCGAGGGAAATGGCGACGGATCAGTTGGGTCACCAGTTCGATGCCCTCCAGTGAGCCGGCCTCAAAATGTCCGGCGGAATACTGGTCTTTCATATGCCGACAGACGTCCTGCCACTCGGCGTGAGTGACCTTGCCGGTATAGCCGCGGTCGGCGACGATTTCGATGTCATGTTCCGACAGCAGTAAATAGATCAGTACGCCATTATTGGCCTCAGTATCCCAGGTTCGCAATTGGGAAAACGCTTCTATGGCGCGGTCTCTGGCGGTGGTACCGCGCAGCAGAGCGGGGAAGTCGAGGGAGGCTTCGATGGCGAAACGCAGTTCACCGCTGTGCTGTTGTTCGGAATCACGCACCGCCAGTTCGATGGCGCGCAGCACCTTGGTGCCGAAATGCCGGGTCAGGGACCAGCGGGTGGTAAACAGATTGCAAAGGTAGCGATTCGCCATGCCTACCATCCCCCCGAGGCGCCGCCGCCCCCAAAGCCACCGCCGCCGCCGCCAAAGCCACCGCCGCCAAAACCGCCGCCACCAAAGCCACCACCGCCGCCAAAACCGCCACCACTGGTCCAGATCCCTGAGCGACCACTGTTGAGCAAGCTGATGGCAAAGGCGATCAGCCCGACCACGATGGCCGAGCCCAGTATGCCCACCAGGAGCCAGGCAATCACGCCGGTGATGGCTCCGGTGGTCAGGGCGCCGGGCAGGGTACCCATGATGCTTCTAAGAAGACCGCCCAGCACCAGCGAAACGATGAGAATGACAGGCAGCATGCCGGCAATGTTGAGCTCGTCATCGCCTGAGCGGCGTTGGGGTTCGGGCAGATTTTCGCCCCGCACCAGCGCATCGATGGCGCTGATACCGGCGTCAATGCCTGCGGCGAAGTCGCCCTGGCGGAAGTGCGGTGCCACGATGGTATCGATAATGCGCTTGGCACGGGCATCGGGTATAGCCCCTTCGAGCCCGTAGCCGATTTCGAAACGCATACGCTTGTCTTTGAGGGCAACGATAAACAGCACTCCGTCGTCAACGTCTTCCCGCCCCAGTTTCCAGTTATCCACCACGCGGATGGCATAGGCGGCAATGTCTTCCGGTTCCGTGGAGTCGACCAGCAATACCGCCACCTGACTGCCGGTGTCTTGTTCCAGCTGCGCCAGCTTTGCGGTCAACGAGGCTTTTTCTTCAGGGGTCAGCAGTCCGGCCAGGTCGGTGACCTGGGCTTGCAGTTTGGGCACCGCTTGCAGCGCGGCGAAGGCCAGTCCGGCGGTCAACAGCAGCCCCAACAGCCCCAGCAACAACACGGCGCAGCGGCGAGAAGGTCGGCAGTAAAACAGCCCCTTGCAGCGCTCTTGGGTTAAGGCTGCGTTGCCGGGTGTTTTACTGGCGGCTTCTGGGCCTAAGGGCTCTGCGCTTGTGGGACTTGCGCTTGAGGGCTCGGCCATGGCGGGCTCAGTCACGGGATGTTCAGGAATCGCTGCCGAAGTTGACCTCGGGAGGGGTAGAGATCTCGGCTTCATTTTCCACCGTAAAGTTGGGTTTCACATCGAAACCAAACATCATCGCGGTGAGGTTGGTGGGGAACGAGCGCGCCTTGGTGTTGTATTCCCGCACCGCATCAATGTAGCGGTTGCGGGCCACGGTGATGCGATTTTCGGTGCCTTCCAGCTGCGCTTGCAGCTCGCGGAAATTGGCGTCTGACTTGAGCTCCGGGTAGCGTTCGACGGTGACCAGTAAGCGCGACAGGGCACCCGAGAGCTGACTCTGCGCCGCTTGAAACTGTTTAAAGGCCTCGGGGTCGTTGATGAGCTCGGGGGTGGCATTGATGGAGCTGACTTTTGAGCGGGCCTCCGTCACACCGACCAGCACGTCACGCTCTTGCCTGGCAAACCCCTCGACGGTTTTCACCAGGTTGGGGATCAGATCGGCACGGCGCTTGTACTGGTTGAGGACTTCGGACCAGGCGGCTTTTACCTGTTCATCCCCGGCGGTCAGGGCGTTATAGCCGCAGCCACTGAGTGTGAAGGTCAGCAGTAACAGCACAAACACAGAAGGTAGTCGGAACATGGTGTCATCCCCTTGCAATCGTGTGGGTCGTGATCGGAGGTGTCTGGGTCGGCGCTTGAAAATCCGCCTGCCCACTGGAAAAGCCCGCCTAAGAGTGTAGTCCAGTCTGGTAACCCTCAAGCCGGAGACAAGGCGATTGGCGGATAAAAGCGAACATACCCCCGCTAAAATGGATGAACGTCCCGCAAGTGTGCGTGACGCAGGGGCGGGGTTGTTCTGCGTGACTGTGACTGGCGGGGTTGCTCTGCGTGACTATGGGTGTTGTGCAAGGGGGTGTTGTGCAAGAGAAAGGCGGCAGCAGGGACCACAGAACCTGAGTTGCCGGTTCCGGCGCCACTGCTGCCGTCATGGCTGTTCAGAAACCGCAGTTGTGAAACCGGCAGTTCAAAAACTACCGATTGGGAGCAAATGGCAGCGACGTCAGCATGCCTTTGCGTGAATGGATCATTTCGCGATAGGTTTGCTGCTGGGAAAAGTCGCGATCCTCGTCATTGATCTTGAGTTGTTCGAGTTGCCGTTCCAGACCGGTAATTTCCCGGATCAGTTGTTCTCGCATCAGAATGCTGTTGTGGCTATCGACATTCACAAGTTTTGTGGCTGGGGAGTGACCTGTCATGACTTACCGCCTTATTCCAAAAAGAGCTGGACAATCTATGCCAAGCCTCATTTAAGAATAGCTGTTAAATCGGGGCGTGCCCCCAAATAATGTGATGGGCGCCATGTATTTAAGGTGGTGGCGGGTATGTGAACATTTACCTCATCATCGCCCTGTCCCCTGTCCCCTGTCCCCTGTCCCCTGTCCCCTGTCCCCTGTCCCCTGTCCCCTGTCCCCTGTCCCCTGTCCCCTGTCCCCTTCCCGTTCAGCTGAGCAGGGCTTCCCAACCGAAACTGCGGTCGCCGATGACGTAAAAGAACGGGTTCAGCAGGCTGTCTTTTTGGTTGTAGCGCAGTCCCTTCAGCTGGGCGTCGAGGACCACCCCTCCGGCGGCCTCCACGACCGCCTGGGCGGCGGCGGTATCCCACTCGCAGGTGGGCGCCAGCCGCGGGTAGAAGTCGGCGGCCCCTTCGGCAATCAGACAAAGCTTGAGGGAACTGCCCATGCTCTTGCTTTCAATCGGCCCCAGTTGGCTGCGAATGCGCGCCAGCAGGTCGTCCACTGCATCAGTACCGTGGCGCCGGCTGGCGACCACGGCCAAGGGCTGGCCGGCTTGCTGCACCTGATGAATGCGGCGGGTAGCGATGGCGGAACGGGTGCCGTTGGCGATTTTCACCGCCCCTTTGCCTTTCTCGCCGGCGTAAGTGACACCCAGCACCGGGACATGGACCACACCCAGCACCGGCTCGCCCCGCTCGATCAGCGCCACGTTGACGGTAAATTCGCCATTGCGGTTGATGAACTCTTTGGTGCCGTCCAGCGGGTCGACCAGCCAGTAGCGGTTCCAGTGCCGGCGAGCGCTGAAGTCCGGCAGCTCCCCTTCTTCGGACAGCACTGGAACACCGTCCAGCAGCGGCGGCAGAGCGGACGCCAGCACGCGGTGGGCCGCGAGGTCGGCGGCGGTGAGCGGAGAGTGGTCAGCTTTGGTGTGGATGTCCAGGCTGTCTGTGCGCTGGTAGACCTCCAGAATGGCATCGCCGGCCTGGCGGCACAGTTCAATGACTTCATTTAACAGCGGGGTATCCATCAGCAGAACTCCTGGGCCGCGGGTAACATTTGCCTACCCTGGGCGTTTATCCGGTTCACGGTGATGGGCAGTATAGCGACAAGGCGTGGCAGCGTCGCGCCAGCGGGACAGGACGGCTTGATCAGCTTCGACCTTAAAAGCGCCATGGACCTCAAACCGGCGGTTCATCGCAGCCGTTTTTAGGCCTTTGGGGGTAAATTCAGGCATACTGTGGAGGCTTTAAGGGGGTAATTGCAGGGTTTAACGTGCGACGTGTTGCCATTGCCGACGCGTTAATGTGACCCCTACCGCCCACAAACACCGTATTCATCGCTGAGTAATACCTTATTGGAGTAATCGCTCAGTCATAACCAAGTAATGATTGCATGATTAACTGGAATGACATTGATACCGTCTTGCTGGACATGGACGGCACCCTGCTGGATTTACATTTTGATAACTATTTCTGGCTGACCCACCTGCCCAAGCGCTACGCCGAGACCTTTGGGGTGGACGAAGCCGAAGCCATGGCCAGGCTGGAAGCGCACATCAAAGCCCATGAGGGCACCCTCAAATGGTATTGTCTGGAGTTCTGGTCAGAGTCGCTGGGGCTGGACATTCGCCGGCTTAAGGAAGAGGTGCAGCATAAAATCCAGATTCGGCCGTTCGTGGTGGAGTTTCTAAAGGCCTTGCAGGCGCAAGACAAGCGCCTGGTGCTGATCACCAACGCCCACCCTCAGAGTCTGGACCTCAAGCTCGAAGTGACCGCCATTGACCAGTGGCTGCACATGGTGATTTCGTCCCATGAATTTCAGCAGCCGAAAGAGGCGCAGGCGTTCTGGGATGAGCTGCAAAAACGCGAGCCGTTTGACCCTGGGCGCACCCTGTTCATTGATGACACCCTGCGGGTACTGGATTCGGCTCGGGATTTTGGCATCAAGCATTTGCTGTGTCTGCACCAGCCAGACAGTCAGCGCGAACACCGCCAGATCTTGGAATATCCGGCCATTCACCATTTTGACGAGATCATGCCCCGATGACGTCGTTGTTGCGAGTTTGCCAGAGAGGGTCTGTTCATGGCGAAGACCACCATGGAGAAGATCACCATGGATAAGGTGCGGCTGGACAAGTGGTTGTGGGCGGCGCGTTTTTTTAAAACCCGCAACCTGGCCAAGCAGGCCATTGAGGGCGGCAAGGTGCATTGCGATGGCCAGCGGGTGAAGCCCAGCAAAGAGATCGTTCTCGGGGCTGAGTTGACCATCCGCCAGGGCTGGGACAGCAAAACCGTTGAGGTCATCGCGCTGTCGGATCAGCGTCGCGGGGCACCGGAAGCCGCGCTACTCTATAAAGAGACGCAGGACAGTGTGGCTAAGCGGGAGACTGAAGCGCAGCAGCGCAAGTTGGTGCGCGGTGCCGGGGTAGGTCCGGAGCGGCGTCCGACCAAGAAACAGCGGCGACAAATTCATCGCTTTTTGGATCAGGATTCCTCCGACTAGACGGGGTGTGCGCGGGGTTAGCTCACACAGGTTAGCCCACACTGGTTTACTCACATTGGTTTGCTCACACCACTTTGATCACACAGTAAGAGGGAGTTACGTTTGAAAGCATGGAATGTGAATCGCAGTCGCCGCCTGAGGGCGTGGGTCGGTGTGTTTGTCATTTGCGGTGTCAGTGTCGCGGCGGCGCAGGCGGCGGGTAACACCAGCATTGAGCGTTTAAAAGACGCGGTGGTAAAAATCCATACCACCTCCACCCCGCCGGATTATTTCACGCCCTGGCGATTGCTGAATGCCAAGCAGAGCAGTGGCTCGGGCTCGGTGATCCGCGGCAACCGCATCCTGACCAACGCCCATGTGGTGGCCGACGCGTCTTATATCCAGGCGCAGAAACACGGTGACCCCCGCAAGTACCTGGCCCGGGTCGTGTTCATTTCCCACGAGGCCGATCTGGCCATTCTGGAAGTGGAACAGAACACTTTCTTCGACGGCCTGCGCCCTCTGGAAATTGGTGCGCTGCCGGAGCCGCTGCAGGAAGTGTCGGTGTTCGGCTATCCGTTTGGCGGCACCACCCTGAGCATTACCCGTGGAGTGTTGTCCCGCATAGAGCATCAGTACTACGCCCACGCCGGGGGGTATTTGCTGGCGGGGCAGATCGATGCGGCCATCAATCCCGGCAACAGTGGGGGGCCGGTGATTGTGGATAACCGCATTGTGGGGGTGGTGATGCAGGCCAACACCAGCGGCCGGGCGGAAAACCTGGGGTACTTTGTACCTCCCAGCGTCATTGAGCATGTGCTGGAAGATGCCAAAGACGGTGAACTCGATGGCTTTCCCGATCTGGGTTTTCGCACCCAGGACCTGGAAAGCCCGGCGATGCGGCAGGCCTACGGGGTGGAAGACCACCCTGGCGGGATGCTGGTGGCGCACGTGTTCGAGGGCTCACCGGCGGCCGGCAAGATACAACCCAATGACGTGATCATGGCCATTGATGGCTTCGACATCGCCGATGACAGCAGTATCGAATTTCGCAAAAACCTGCGCACCAATTTCAAATACGCCATCGATCAGTACCACCGCGGCGACGACGTGGAGATTCACGTGGTGCGCGCTGGCCAAGCGCAGACCATCACCCTGTCCATCACTGAGCCCAAGCGCAATTTCAGCCTGGTGCGGCAGCAGGAGTTTGAGCAAACCCCGCAGTATCTGATTTATGGCGGAGTGGTGTTTGTGCCGCTCAATATGAATCTGATCAAGCGCTGGGGACGCGACTGGCACAGCAAGGCGCCGGTGTCTTTCCTCCATGCTCGCGACACCCGTTCCAGCCCGGACAAAGAGGAGCTGGTGGTGGGGCTGAAAGTGCTGGCCGCCGACGTGAACCTCGGTTACCACGACTGGAAAAACTGGATTTTGGAGTCGGTCAACGGGGTGCCGATTCGCAATTTCCAGCAATTTTGCCAGCTGGTTACCAATGGCACCGAGGACAACACCGTGTTCCGGGACGAAGAGGGTTACCAGATGGTGCTGAACCGCGCCGAGGCGTTGAGCAGTGAACTGGTCATCCTCAATCGCTATCGGGTGCCTCGCGCCAACGCCTGTGCGGAGACCCCGGAGGTGGTTCTGCCATGACCGGCCCGGGCCCATGTGCGGCGCTGTTGGCCTTGCGCGCATCTGTCTCGTCTCATTTGCTGTGGGTGGCTGTTTTGCCGTGCCTGCCCGCGCTGGCCTCCGCTGAGGTTTATCAATGGCGCGACGCCAACGGCCAGTTGCATTTCAGTGATAAAAAGCCCAGCGTCGCAGGGGTTCAGGCCATGACTCATCGGGTGAACGCGACCAATGTGGATGACAGCGGACGTGAGCGGGAAAAGCTGGGGCGCCTGTTCAAGCCCGAGACTGCGGCCGAGAAAACCCATCGCTTGCAGGCGCAGGAGCGGCAGGCGCGGCAGGGCCTTGAGCGCCAGCAGCAGTGCGACAGCGCCCGGGAGTATTTGGCCGTGCTGCAGGGGCGGGTGTATTTCGTCCGTGAAGACGGCAGCAGATATGACATCAGCGAAGCAGAGCGAGCGCAGCAAGTGGTGAAAATGGAGTCTATAATCAATCAAAACTGCGATTGAGGCGGGAATTGATTCTGTTATCGTCCCTTTTTGATGCCAGAGATTGCCGCTAACTGATGCCAGGGTTTACCGCGAGCTGAGGCCGTGGAGGCGCGTACCCCGGTCCGTCCTGAGCGAAGCGTGATACCGGCCCTGAACATTTGCTCGAACCCGAGAGAGCCTGGCTGCAACCGCAGAGGCGTCCCTGAAATCGCAGAGGCAACCCCCGAAACCACAGAGGCAACCCCCGAGACCGGACCGCTGGCCAGAGAGATAGGCTACCTTGAAAGCGGGAAGGCGTGGTAAAATCGCCCCCCGTTTTAATAGTGACCCGTGACGCCATGCCCAGCAGCGATTTAATGCACCGTTTCCTGTTCGACCAAGCCGACCTTCGCGGTGAAATGGTCACCCTCAGTGACAGCTATGAGCAGATCCTTGAAAACAATCAGGGCCTGCCCCCGCAAGTTCAAACCCTGTTGGGAGAGTTTGTGGCGGCGGCGGCCTTGTTGTCCAGCACCCTGAAGTTTGACGGAATCCTGACCTTGCAGGCGCGCGGCGATGGTCCGCTGTCGCTGATCATGGCGGAGTGCAGCCATCACCAAGCCGTTCGCGCCATTGCTCAAGTCGATCCTGAGGTCGATTTCAGTGCCCTGGCAGGGCAGGACCTGCAGGCGTTGATGGGCCAGGGCATGTTGGCAATCATTATCGACCCCGACAAGGGGCAGCGTTATCAAGGCATCGTGCCTCTGGACAGCCCTGACCTCAGCGGCTGCCTGCAACACTATTTTGAGCAGTCCGAGCAGTTACCGACGCGATTCTGGCTGACCAGTGATGATAAAGCGGCCACCGGGTTGATGCTGCAGGCCTTGCCACAACAGACGGCCAGCGCCGACGACAATCGCGACCTCTGGGAGACCGCCACTCAGTTGGCGAGCACGGTGAAAAAGGAAGAGCTGCTGGAGCTGGAGCACAGCGAAGTTTTGTATCGCTTGTTCCATGAAGAGCAGGTGCGGCTGTTTGAGCCGGCTGCGGTGCGTTTTGAGTGCAGTTGTTCCTGGCAGCGCTCCGCCAATGCCTTGATATCACTGGGGCGGGAGGACGTTGAGGCGCTGCTCGCCGAGCAGGATTTGATCAGCATTGACTGCCAGTTTTGCAATCAGACTTACGCGTTTGGGGCCCAGGACCTGGCCAAAATTTTTGGCGATGAAAGTCGTCAATTACACTGATTATCCCGGCTGTTTAAAAAAGCGGCAGCTTGGGATCGATTCATATTTGGTTTTCTGACATAATGGCGCCCCCAAAATTCTAACTACTTCTTCGGGCAACGTACCTGAAGAGGATTTCACGACAATGACAGTGCCCTCACAAAGGCTTTGGCTAGTGCTCAAAGCCCGTGGTTTAAGGGCTAACAGGCCACAAGCTGACAGGACTACAAACGAATGACACAGATTGACGATGCGGCTCCGACCGTTTACACCGACCTCACTACTGCTGAGTTGGTCGAACAGGCTCTATTGCGCGGTGAAGGTTACCTTTCCCACACCGGTGCCCTGGTCTGCGAAACCGGCGAGCGTACCGGCCGTTCACCGGCGGACCGCTTTACGGTAGACGAGCCGTCTACTTCTGAAAGCATCGATTGGGGCTCCGTTAACCGCCCGTTTGCTGCTGATAAATTTGACGCCCTGTGGAGCCGTGTTGAAGAATACCTTTCAACCGTGGATACGTTTGTGTCTTCTCTGCACGTTGCAGAAGACCCGGATCACTACCTGCCGGTGAAAGTGACCACCCAAACGGCCTGGAACAACCTGTTCGGTCGCAACATGTTCATCCGCACCGAGAACTACAACCCGAAAGGCAAGGAAGAGTGGAGCATTCTGCACGCGGCCAACTTCCAGTGTGACCCTGAGCGCGATGGCACCAACTCTGAAGTCGCCGTGATCGTGAACTTTGCTCAGCGTAAAGTGTTGCTGGCTGGCGCTCGTTACGCGGGCGAAATGAAGAAGTCCATGTTTGCGGTGCAGAACTTCCTGCTGCCCGAAAAAGACGTGATGCCCATGCACTGTTCAGCCAACGTGGGTAAAGAAGGCGATACCTGCCTGTTCTTCGGTCTGTCCGGTACCGGTAAGACCACCCTGTCCGCTGACCCTGAGCGTTACCTGATCGGGGATGATGAGCACGGTTGGGCGAAAGGTGCTGTGTTCAATATGGAAGGCGGCTGCTACGCCAAAACCATCGACCTGTCTCAGAAGAATGAGCCAGTGATCTGGGATGCGATCAAATTTGGCGCGATTGTTGAGAACGTAGTTCACAACGCCAAGCGTGAGCCGGATTACTCCGACACCAGCCTGAGCGAGAACGGTCGCTGTTCTTACCCGCTGGAGCACGTTGAAATGCGTGTGGAAGCCAACCGTGCCGGTGAGCCCAAGAACGTTATCTTCCTGACTTGCGACGTTTCCGGTGTTTTGCCTCCGGTGTCCATCCTGTCTAAAGAAGCGGCTGCTTACCACTTCCTGTCAGGATACACAGCTCGCGTGGGTTCTACTGAGGTGGGTGCTGCTGCCGGTATTCAGCCTACCTTCTCCACCTGTTTTGGTGCTCCGTTCATGCCGCGTCCCGCTCGTGAATACGCCGAGTTGCTGATGAAGCGTATCGCCGACTTCGGTTCCAACGTCTACCTGGTGAACACCGGCTGGACCGGCGGATCCGGTGGTCCTGGCGGCGCGGGTTCGCGTTTCCCGATCCCAGTCACTCGCGCCGTGGTTGCTGCCTGTCAGAACGGTTCGCTGGAAGGTGTTGCTACCGAGACTCTGGAGGTGATGAACCTGCAGGTGCCAGTTGAAGTTCCCGGTGTTGATGCCAGTTACCTGAACCCACGCAATGCCTGGGCTGATCAGGCGGCGTACGACGAAGCTGCTGCCAAGCTGGCAGGTTTGTTCGCTGACAACATCAAGAAATTCAACGTCAGCGATGACGTTGAAGCTGCGGGTCCCAAAGCGTAATGCTGATGTGATCTGCCGTTAAGACGTAAAAAAGGCCGCTCCATGCGGCCTTTTTTACGCCTGTTGATTGTGCAAGCCGCTGCGGCTGTGACGGCATATCGTTAGTATAAAAAAGGCCGCCTCCGTATGGACGCGGCCTTTTTGGTGGCCTGTGCGGCCTCCTGCCGGCAAGGTGGCAGAGTTTAGAGGTTGGCACCCTGCCCATAAAACGCCCCGTGAGCGGGGAGACGCAGGGTCGTTTGAGCCAGTTCGGCGCCTTCGATGCCATGGCCGCACAGCGCATCTATACCCTCCGGCAACGCCAGTTGGCAGGCATGGTCATTGAGGTTAAAGGCCACCAGCAGGGTTTGCTGTTGATGACGACGGATAAACAACAGCACGTTGTCCGGCGCGTCGAGGAACTCGATGTCGCCCCAGCGCAGGGCCGGTTGCTCGCGGCGCCAGTGCATAAACTGTCGATAGTGATTCAGCACCGAGCCGGGATCCCGGTCCTGCTGTTCGACACTGAGGTTGCGGTGCGCGTCGGTGATGGGCAGCCAGGGCGTGCCGGTACTGAAGCCGGCTTCAGCTCCTGACGGGTTCCAGGGTATGGGGGTGCGGCAGCCGTCCCGACCTTTAAAGTTCGGCCAGAAGGTAATGCCGTAGGGGTCCTGCAGCTGTTCAAAGGGAATGTCGGCTTCGGGCAGTCCGAGCTCTTCGCCCTGATAGCTGCACAGACTGCCTTTCAGGGAGCCGAGCATGGCGTTGACCATTTTGGCCAGGTCGGCGCTGGGGTTTGGACCGCCCCAGCGGCTCATGACGCGCGCCACATCGTGGTTGCCGACCGCCCAGCAGGGCCAGCCACCCTGAATGCGCTGTTCCAGTGTGGACACCGTGGAGCGGATGTAATCCGCTGAAAAGTCATCCACCAGCAACTCAAAGCTGTAGGCGGTGTGCAGTCGCTTGTCGCCCTGGGTGTACTCGGCCATGGTGGCCAGTGAATCCTCGGCAGAGATTTCACCCAGGCTCACGGTGCCGGGGTAGCGATTCAGCAGTGCCCGCAGATCTTCGAGAAAGCCGAGATTTTCCGGACGGGTGTTGTTGTAGTAGTGGTACTGAAAGGCATAGGGGTTGTCTTCACTGAAGCCCCGTCCCTGACGTTTCTCGGGGGGTTTGGCCGGGTTGTTGCGCAGCTGCTGATCGTGAAAACAGAAGTTGATGGCGTCCAGCCGCAGCCCATCGACACCGCGTTGCAACCAGAACTCGACTTCATCCAGAATCTGCTGGCGCACCGCCGGGTTGTGAAAATTCAGGTCCGGCTGGCTGCTGAGAAAGTTGTGCAGGTAGTACTGTTCACGGCGCGGCTCCCACTCCCAGGCGACACCGCCAAAGAGCGACATCCAGTTGTTGGGGGGGGTGCCATCGGCTTGCGGATCAGCCCAGACATACCAGTCGGCCTTGTCGTTGTCGCGACTCTGGCGACTCTGCAGAAACCAGTCGTGCTGATCGGAGGTGTGGCTAATGACCTGGTCAATAATGACTTTAATGTTAGCGCGGTGTGCGGTTTCGATGAGGGTATCGAAGTCATCCAGGGTGCCAAATTGAGGGTCAATATCGCGGTAATCGCTGATGTCGTAACCGAAGTCTTTCATGGGCGATTTAAAAAACGGCGAGACCCAAATGGCGTCCACGCCGAGACTGGCGATGTAATCCATTTTTTCGATGATGCCGGGAATATCACCGATACCATCGCCATTGGTGTCATTCAGGCTGCGGGGGTATATCTGGTAAATCACGGCGCCTTGCCACCATAGAGGCTTGGACATATGGGTTCTCCCTGGACAACAGTTATTATGGTTTTGACGGTCTGAAAATCAAAATCGGGAAGGCTAAATTACGTGATCAGCAGGCTTCCTAGCAACCGTCTACATACGTATTCAGTGGGTGTCGCGGGTGGGCTGCAAGCCGAGTCGCCGTGGCGCCTGTCGCCAGCGCGGATTGCGGGGCGCAGGCCTGGGGCCGGCAGACAAATGCTTATGAATACGTATGTAGTTTGTTGTTTTGCCAAATTGAAAAGGGGTAGTCTGGCCCTATCCCGAGGCAGGGCTTCTCGCCAGCATTGAAGCCAGTTCCTGATGATGTTGTGGGTTTGCCCGGGCAAGAGAGATTTGAAACCACAATAATTACAAACGGGCTGAGCCATGAATAACGCTAATCTGTTTTATCGCAACTTTTACCCTAACAAAATGGCGGCAGCTGTTTCGCTGGCAATGGGCGTGTCGGCGGCGGTCACTGCGCCCCTGACGTTGGCTGCCCAGGCCATCGAAGAAGTTATTGTCACCGTTGAGCGCCGTGAACAATCCCTGCAGGATGTTGCCGCGACCGTGCAGTCGTTCAATGCCGAAGAGCTTGATATGTTCGGTGTGAATAATGATTTCCGCAACCTGCAGAATGCCGTCACGGGTTTGCACATCTCCAACCAGGAGGGCAAGCTCGAAGTGTATTTGCGCGGTGTCGGCAACTCCGACAGCGACTTTGCCTCGGATCCTTCCGTCGCCATTCACTACAATGATGTGTACCTGCCTCGCCCTCGCTCCATCGGACCGATGTTTTTTGATGTCCAGCGGGTCGAAGTCAACAAGGGACCGCAGGGCACCTTGCGTGGCCGTAATGCCACCGGCGGTACCATCAATGTGATTTCCAACAAGCCTGAATTTGATGACACCTATGGCCATGTCAAAGTTGGCCTGGGCAGTTACGAGCAGCGCCAGCTGGAAGGTGTACTGAACTTGCCGGTGAGTGACACGCTGGCCTTGCGGGCTGCCGTTTACAGTGAAGAGCGCGATTCTTACATGGACAATGCGTTCACCGGTTCGGCCGATGAACTGTCGGGATTGGCCGGCAGTGCCGATCGCATCGAAGAGGCGTTTGCCGGTGGTATTGATGCCCCAGGTGCGATTGACGAGCAGGCCATTCGCCTGTCCGCACAGTGGAACCCGACGGATAAATTCTCCGCCTATTTTCTCGCTGACAAAGTCAAACAGCAGGGCTCGGGGACTCCGGGCGCTTTTACCGGCCGCGCGCTGTCGGCAGGGTATGATATTGAAGACCTCAACGATCCCTACGAGCAGTACTTCCTCAACGAGGGTGAGCTGAATAACGACATCGAAGGTTTCAGCACCAAGCTGACCTACGACTTTGACGGTTTTGCCGTTGAATACAACGGCTCCTGGAGAGAATACAGTTTTCAAAACCGCAATGCCGCCCGCGAGTGGCAAATCGGCATGGTGTACCCGGGATCGCGTGATGAAGCCAATGACGTGGTGTTGGGCAACGAGCAGACAGCCATGGGTAACTTTACCCAAAATGAAATTTCCGAAACCCTGGTTAACGAAATTCGTCTTTACTCGACCGGCGATGGCCCCCTGCAGTGGACCACTGGCCTGTTCATGATGGATGAAGAGTTCAGCAACTCTTCCCAGGATTTTAATCACGGCTGGTGGGGTGATTGTGACTGGTATCAGGACGGCACCAATTGCGGTTGGTTGAATGGCTTGTCGGCGGAGACCCGCAACAACGACTCAACCGTTGAATCGCGTGCGGTCTTCTTTGATGGCTCCTATGCTTTTAACGAGAGCCTGCGGGTGAAGGCGGGTGTGCGCTGGACCAAAGACAAAAAAGTCGCGCACGAGTCGAATGTTGCCTATCAGCTGGTGGTCAGTGATGAGGCCCTGGCGGCACTGGGACTGTCCGGACCGGAAGATATTGTCATGGGGTCGAACGGCCTGGGGTTGACCGAAGCGGGTGACCGTCCCAGTGATGTGATCCCCATTGGCAATGACGATGCGACTCGTCAGTACTTCCTCGATGGCATTTCCTCCTGGGGCGGTAAAGACAATCTGGATGACCTGATTGCCTATGATCCGAGCCAGTTCCAGGTGATTACCTCTTCCATTTATGATGATGGCACCGGCACGGGTAACATCACCAAAGATTATGAAGAAGAGTATGCCGACTGGCGTTTGGGGTTTGAATACGACCTGGCCGAAGCGAGCCTGCTGTACGGTACGGTGTCGACCGGCACCCGTTCCGGTGGCGTGAACTCGCCGCTGCCCGGCGCGCTGGGCGAAACCATCACCTGGGATCCGGAAAAGCTGACCGTCTGGGAAGTGGGTTCGAAGAACGAATTCGAATGGCTGGAGATGCCGGTACGGTTTAACTCTGCGCTGTTTTATTACGACTATCAGGACAAGGTCGTGCAGGGACTGGTCGCGGTCTCAACTTCCTGTTCTTCAAGCATTACCGGTATCTGTACCGACAACTATGTGCAGAACCAGAATGCGGCGAAGGCCAGCTTGATGGGACTGGAGTTGGAAGGTGATATTTTATTGCCGATGGATTTCCGCTTCCGCTGGAATTTTGCCTACCTCGACAGCGAGTTCAAGGACAGCGAGATTGTGGATTATCGCCAGGGCAGCGCGCTGGTGAATGTGGAGGGCAATCAGCTGCCCAACACCTCGAAGTACAACCTGACGTTGACTCTGGCACAGGCCCTGGATGTGGATTGGGGCATCATCAGCGGGGTGGACTGGTCGGTGAGTATGACCTACCGCAGCAAGTTTTACCTGACGCCGTTTAACGACACCGGTTACGATGCCAATGGCAATGAAATTCCCCTGCGTGACATGGCGGCCAACACCAACTGGTTGATCACCGGTGCCGGTTATGAAGAAGCCAACGGTGAATTCTTGTCAGACGATGTGCCGGCCACCACCATCTGGAACCTGAATGCGGGCATGAACTTTGGCGACGAAGGCAAATACCGGTTGGAAGGTTGGGTCAGCAACCTGACGGAAGAAACCTACTCCGGTAAGGGCTTTATCAACAGTGATGTGAATATTCGTTTCCTCAATCCGCCACGGATGGGTGGTGTTCGCTTCATTGCGCACTTCTGATCCGTGTTAACGGCATCGTGAAATCCCTCTTGAAGGCCACTTGATTGAAGTGGCCTTTTTTTTCTTACTCTGAATCTTGCTTATGGCCTGTGGATGGCGTTATGAAGACTGAAGGCTTGGGTTTTATCGAGCGTCGCGCTGAGGTAAACAATCTGGGTGATGTAAACATCTTCGCTGATGTAAACAGTCCCGCGACGCTACAACGTTCCAGAAATCGTAAAAAAACCGGTGCTCTAACAAGTCTGCGTCGATTGTCGTTCGGACTGATTATTCTGTCGCTGTTCACCGGCCTGTGCCGGGGTGAGGTAGCGCTTGATGAACAGAGCCTTGACACGAACCCTCCCGCTGCCAAGCGCTACGCCGATACAACGTTCAGCGATCAACAGTACGACCATCTGCTTGACTACCGCGTCACTGACGAGGGGCTGCGGCTGCAAACGGCGCAGCAGCAAATCGACCTGCGCTTTTACGGTACGGCAGTGGTCGAAGTGCACTACCTGGCGGAGCAGGAAACTGTGCTGCCGTCCTTTGCCATTGATCCGGCGGTCGCGGCGGATACACGGCTAACGCCCTCGGTCATTGAGCACGATGATTTCCTGTCGGTGGCAACGGATGAGCTGACGGTGGTGATTGACAAGCAGCCACTGCGGTTGCGTTTTTACCGGCAACAAAACCTGTTGCTGCAACAGGCGCAAGACGGTTTTTGGCGAAATCCGCAGAGCCGGGGTTTCCGCTTTGAGCTGTCGCCGGGGGAAAAGTTGCTGGGCGCAGGTGAGCGAGTGCTGGGCATGAATCGCCGCGGTCATCGCCTGCCGCTGTATAATCGTGCTCACTACGGCTATGAAACTTATTCCGAGCAAATGTATTTCAGTTTGCCGCTGCTATGGTCGGATAAAAAGTACGGCATTTTGTTTGATAATCCGGCCCGCGGTGTGGTGGATATCGGTAAAACCGACGCCGACCGGTTAACCTTTGAAGCCGTGGGTGGGCGCAGCAGTTATGTGGTGTTTGCCGGCGACAGTTATGCACAACTGCTGCGGCAATATGTGTCGTTAACCGGTCGGCAACCCCTGCCGCCGCGCTGGGTGTTTGGCAGTTTTGCCTCCCGTTTTGGTTACCACTCCGAGGCCGAAGTCAGGGATGTGGTGCGGCGTTACCGACAGCAGGATTTTCCCCTCGATGCCGTGGTACTCGATTTGTTCTGGTTCGGCCCGGACATCAAAGGACACATGGGCAATCTGGATTGGGATCGACAGGCTTTCCCGACACCTGAAAAAATGATGGCCGATTTGCAGCAGCAGGGTGTGCAGACCGTGTTGATTACCGAGCCATTTGTGTTGTCGTCGTCGCGGCGTTGGCCGGAGGCGGTAGCCCAAGAGGTGTTGAGCAAAAATGCCGAGGGCCAGCCACAGCGCTTTGATTTTTATTTCGGCAATACCGGCCTCATCGATGTGTTCGACGCTCGTGCGCAGGATTGGTTCTGGAACATTTATGCGGGGCTGATCGAGCAGGGCGTGGCCGGTCTGTGGGGGGACCTGGGCGAGCCGGAGGTCCACCCGGACGACACCCGTCACGCTCTGGGGCGCGGGGGTGAATTGCACAACGCCTATGGTCATCAGTGGGCCAGAATGCTGTTCGAACGCCATGAAAAAGCCTACCCGCAGCGGCGGCCGATGCTGATGATGCGCTCGGGGTTTGCCGGCTCCCAGCGCTACGGCATGATCCCCTGGACCGGCGATGTGAGTCGCTCCTGGGGCGGGTTGCAGGCGCAGGTCGAATTGATGTTGCAAATGGGCATGCAGGGGCTGGGCTACATTCACTCCGACGCCGGTGGTTTTGCCGGCGGCGAAACGTTTGACCCGGAGCTGTATCGCCGCTGGTTGCAGTTTGCGACTTTTCAACCAATCTTTCGCCCCCATGGGCAGGAGCACATCCCCTCGGAGCCGGTCTTTCACGATCGTGAAACGCAAGCGATCGTGCGGCGCTTTATCAAATTGCGCTATCGCCTGTTGCCCTACCTGTACACCATGGCATGGCAGAACTCGGTCACCGGTATGCCGCTGGCGCGGCCCCTGTTTATGAACGCGCAAGGGGACTCAGAAGCGCGCTTGTTTGCCGACACCCAGGCGTATTTGTGGGGGGATGCGTTTCTGGTGGCACCGGTGGTGCGCGCCGGTGTCACCGAGAAAACGGTGTATCTGCCCGAGGGCACCTGGTTTGACTTCTGGAATGACCAGCGTCAGCAGGGGGGCGCGACGGTGACCGCCGCGCTCTCGCCAGAGACCCTGCCTCTGTGGGTCCGGGCCGGGTCGTTCGTGCCCATGCTCAGTGAGGATATTGCCACCACCCGGGACTATTCCAGCGCCGCCTTGACCTTGCATTACTACGCGGATGCGTCCGTGCCACAAGCACAGGCGCAGATGTACGACGACGACGGCAGCACCCACCGGGCCTTCGCACAACAACAGTATGAGTTGCTGCAGTTCTCCGCCCGGCAGCAGGGTGACGCCTTGCAATTGCAGCTCAGCCGTGAAGGCTTTGCTTATGCGGGGCGACCGGATCAGCGACAACTGACGCTGGTCATTCACCACTGGCTGCAGTCACCGCAACGGCTCAGCGTCAATGGTCAAAAGATTAAGCCGCAACAGTTTTCCTACGATCAGCAACAGCAACGACTGACGCTGACGTTGCCCTGGCGGGGTGATGAATCATTGCTCATTGCCGTCGACTGATCACTGGGCGATTGCCCCAATTGACCCAATCAGGTGAGTGGCTGAAGAGGGTTGCGGTTTTAACATAAAGGGTGAGGTTACGATGAATAAAGTCTGTTGGGTGCTGTTGGTCAGTGTGTGGTTGACGGGCTGTACCCCCGCTAAAGAAATTGATGTGAATCGGTCGGTGGATGCGGTCACCGCTTCGACGCGCACCAGCGAAGCGTTTCTGAAGAAATCGGCTATCTATGAAATCAATGTTCGACAGTTTTCCGAGGCGGGAACCCTGCAGGCGGTGACCGAGCAGTTACCGCGTCTGCAAGCGCTGGGCGTGGATATCCTCTGGCTGATGCCGATCCAGCCCATCAGTGAGGTGAAACGCAAGGGCTCGCTGGGCAGTTATTACGCCATTGAGGACTATACGGCGGTGAATCCGGACTATGGCACGCTGGCGGATCTGCGCGCACTGGTGGACACGGCCCACGGCTTGGGGCAGGTGGTGATTTTGGACTGGGTGGCCAATCATACGGGTTGGGATCATGTCTGGATTGAGCAGCACCCCGACTGGTACAGCCGCAATGCCGCCGGCGAGATTATCGACCCCATCCATTCGGAAACCGGTGAGCCCTGGGGCTGGACCGATGTGGCGGACCTCAATTACGACAACCGCGAGCTGTGGCCGGCGATGGTGGCGGCCATGCAGTTCTGGCTAGACGCCGTGGATGTGGACGGGTTTCGCTGTGACGTGGCCGGAGAGGTGCCCACCGAGTTCTGGGAGTTTGCCCGTCCGCAACTGGACCGTGTCAAACCGGTGTTTATGCTGGCGGAGGCGGAAAAGCCCGAATTGCACACGGCGTTTGATATGTCCTATGGCTGGTCGTTCAATGAGCTGATGAACGGGATTGCCTCGGGTGAGCACAGCGCCTGGGAGGTAAACGATTACATGCAGTGGCGCCAGCAACAATTTCCCGCTGATCACCGATTGATGATGTTTACCACCAATCACGATGAAAACTCCTGGACGGGGACCGTGTTTGAACGCTACGGCCAGGCGCACCGGGCGTTTGCGGTGCTGGCGTTTACGCTCGATGGCATGCCCTTGATTTACTCCGGGCAGGAGGCGGGATTGAATAAACGCCTGCAGTTTTTTGAAAAAGACCCCATCGACTGGCAGGACTACCCCCTGCAGCCTTTTTATCAACAGTTGCTGCGTTTGAAAGCCGCGACACCGGCGCTGTGGAGTGGCGCGAACGGCGGTGAATTTGTGCCGTTGCCGGACCCCAATGCCGACGCAAAAAGTTATGTGTTTGAGCGACAGCATCCCCAGGGGGATGTGCTGGTGGGGCTGAATTTTTCCGCAGAGGCGGTGCGCCTGTCGATCCCGGCGGGCTGGGATCAAGCGCAAACACTGTTGGGGACTGCCGGCGTTGAAAGTCAAACCATGACGCTGGCGCCGTTTGCCTACGTGATTTTACAGCGCACCACGCCGCGCTGAATACGTATGTAGTCGCTTGTGACTTGGCCCCCACTGTAGCAAGATTTAATTCGACAGGCTCAGCCTTAATGAGTGTGTACTGATAACAATAATGTGGTGTTTATCCGTGTCAGACCGTCCGCGATAAACATTCAGGAGAGATTTTTGTGAAGACATCCCGACCGGCCTTGAGTGTCCTGCAAATCTGGAACATGTGTTTTGGCTTTCTTGGCATCCAGTTTGGCTTCGCCCTGCAAAACGCCAACGTCAGTCGCATATTCCAGACTTTGGGGGCGTCCATTGATGATATTCCCATTCTCTGGGTCGCGGCCCCCGTCACCGGTCTGCTGGTCCAGCCCATCGTCGGGTATATGAGTGATCGCACCTGGACGCGCCTGGGCCGCCGCCGCCCTTATTTTCTCTACGGCGCTTTACTGACCACCCTGGCCCTGTTCTTCATGCCGCATTCGCCAAGTTTGTGGATCGCCGCGGGCATGCTGTGGATTATGGACGCCTCGATCAATATTTCCATGGAACCGTTCCGGGCGTTTGTCGGGGACATGCTGCCCGACCGTCAACGCAGCACCGGTTTTGTCATGCAGAGTTTCTTTATTGGCGTGGGGGCGGTGGTGGCGTCTGCGCTGCCGTGGATGCTGGCCAACTGGGGGGGCATCAGTAATGTGGCCGAGGACGGCGGTTTGCCGAACTCGGTGATCTATTCGTTTTACGCCGGTGGCGTGGTACTGCTGTTGGCGGTGCTGTGGACGGTGGTGTCCACTCGTGAATACAGCCCTGAAGAACTGCAAAATTTTGAGCGACAGGAACGCGGCACAACCGCGCCTGCTCCCACCCTTGAGCGCGGAGCCGAGACCTATCGCAACTCGGCGGTGGCCTGGTTTTTGGCGGGCGGGCTGATGACCGCGTTGGTTTTTTTCCTGCAGCTGGAAAAAGAATTGTACATTCTGGGTGTCGGGCTGCTGCTGTTTGGCGGCCTGCAAGCTCTGGTGGCCCTGAAAAAATACCGCCGCCATGGTGACAATGCGCTCAGCCACATCATGGACGATTTGTTTGCCATGCCGGTGGCCATGAAGCAACTGGCCTGGGTGCAGTTTTTTTCCTGGTTTGCCCTGTTTGCCATGTGGATTTATACCACCAGTGCGGTGACCGCCTTTCACTATGGCACTACGGACTCAGCCTCGGAAATGTTTAACGAGGGTGCCAATTGGGTGGGGGTGCTGTTTGCGGCTTACAATGGCTTTGCCGCGCTGGCTGCGTTTTTCATCGCCTGGTTTGCCAATCGCACCAGCCGAAAATTGTCTCATCTGGTGAACCTGTGTCTGGGTGGGTTGGGATTGATTTCCTTTGTGTGGATCGAAGATCCCGCCTGGCTGCTGTTGTCGATGGTTGGTGTAGGGATCGCCTGGGCCTCCATTCTGTCGTTGCCCTATGCCATTTTGTCGTCGGTATTGCCGGCGCAGAAAATGGGAGTCTACATGGGTATTTTCAATTTCTTTATTGTGATCCCCCAGATTTTGGCGGCCAGTATTTTGGGATTTGTGCTCAACACCTTTTTATCCGGTCAGGCGATCTATGCGCTGGTGCTGGGCGGCGGCAGTATGATTGTGGCGGGCCTGTTGGTGCTGCGTGTCCAGGACCACAGCACCGCGGAGCTGCTGCCAACGGCTCAGCCGGCTGCGGGATCGGTGGGACACTGAGTCTGGGTTTTTCATCCGCGGATCGAATTTGCGCGAAAGCTTCTGTCATACTGTGAGAGTCTTTGATGAATAAGAGAATACGGTCTATCCGGCAACTGGCGCTGACGACGTCGATACTCACCTTCTCCCTGTCACCCCGGTTGTGGGCTGACACCGGCGCAGTGTCGTTAACCGCCGGGCCGTTAACCACGGTACCGTTGACCACAGCACCGTTAACCGCCGCGGAGGCCGCGCAGGCAACCATTGTTGGAACGGACGAACCTTTTGCCAGTGACGCGGTGTATTTTGTGCTTACCGATCGTTTTGTGGATGGCGATCCGGCCAACAATTACCCCGCGCAGGGGGGACAGCAGCCCACCTTTGACCAGCGCCTGATCGGTCCGGATGGGCGCCAGGCTAACGTCGGATACCTGGGCGGTGACTTTCGCGGTCTGCTCGACAACGCCGATTACATTCGGGACATGGGGTTTACCGCGGTGTGGCTGACGCCGATTGTCGACAACCCCAATGAAGCCTTCAGCGGTGGCGACCAGGTGGAGTTTGGCGGCTGGGGTGACCGCGGTAAAACCGGTTATCACGGTTACTGGGGGGTGAACTTTTATCGGGAGGACGAGCACCTGGTCTCTGCCCGGTTGGGGTTTCGCGAGTTGACCCGGCAATTGCAACAGCAGCATGGTTTGAAAACCGTTCTGGATGTGGTGGCCAATCACGGCTCGCCCTCTTTTGACATGCCCCAGGACCAGCCGATGTTCGGCGAAGTGTACGATGCCGAGGGGCAATTGCGGGCCGACCATCAGAATTTGCTGCCGCCGCAACTGACACCGGAGCAGGAGCCGCTGCACGCTTTTTTTCACGCCGAGGGTGACCCCCACACGGCGCAACTCTCCAACTTCAATGAGGATAATGAAGCGCTGCAGGATTATTTGATCAATGCCTATCTGTACTGGATTGATCAGGGGGCGGCGGCCTTTCGCATCGATACTGTGAAGCACATGCCGCACCATTTCTGGAAGCTGTTTGGCGATCGCATTCGCCAGCAACATCCGGGCTTTTTTATGTTTGGCGAGAGTTACAACTGGGAGGCGGAAAAACTGGCCGAGCATACCTGGCCGGAAAACGGCGGCATGAGTGTGCTGGATTTTGCCGGTCGCCAAGCGATGGTGTCGGTGTTTGAAAACAGTGACAGTCACTTCGCCTCGCTGCTGGACTATTTGCATCTGGATGACGGCTTGTACCGCAACCCCTATGAATTGATGACCTTTTACGACAACCACGACATGAGTCGCATGAACGCGACTGAGCAGGGGTTTATTGATGCCAACAACTGGCTGTTTACCTCGCGGGGTATTCCTGTGGTGTATTACGGTTCGGAAGTGACGTTCATGGCCGGCACGCGGGAGCATGAAGGCAACCGCAATTATTTTGGTCAGCAGCGCATTGATGCCGCGCCCGGGCACCCGGTGTATCAGCAGTTAAAGCAAATTGCCCGGTTGCGTCAGCAGCATGTGGCGCTGCAACGTGGCGTGCAGGTCAACCTGGATTTTCAACAGCACACGGCCAGCTTTTTGCGGGTGTACCAGCAAGGTGGTGTGTCAGAAACGGCCCTGGTGCTGCTGAACAAAGGCGACAGCCCGGCGCCAATCAGTGTCGAGCCGCCGGTCTCGGGGCCGTGGCAACGGGTCACGCCCGCCTGTGCGGCCGATCACTGCCAGCCTGATGTGACAGCGGGGCGCATCACGACGACGCTGGCCCCGCACAGTGTCATGGTATTGATTTCCAGCCAGCCGGTTTCAAACCCGAAGTGGTCACAGTGGCGACCCGAGCAGGATTCCGGGGCTTAGCGTTCGCCGTTAGCGCCATCAGGCTCCGGGGTGTTCCGGGGCTGGCCGGCGCTACTGGGGTGAACTGTCTGGCGTGCCGCCCGAGGATTCCCGCACCACCAGTTTTGGTTCCAGCAAGGTGGTGGTCAGGGGTTCGCCGTGGAACTGCTTGAAGAGGTTGTCGACCAGCAAATCTCCGGCGGCCTGTGTGTCCTGCATCACCGTGGTCAGCGGTGGATTGACGTAGGCACTGGAAGGAATGCCATCAAAGCCCACCACCGCCACGTCCTCGGGAACCCGCAAACCGCGCTGCTGCATGGCCTTGATGGCGCCAATGGCGATCAGGTCGCTGGCGGCCATCAGGGCGTCAAACGGCTCGCCGCTGTCAATCAGTTGCAGGCAGGCATCAAACCCCGACATTTCCGTATTCTCGGCGTCATACTGCAGGCGCGGGTTGAAGGTGAGCTGGCGCTGGGTGATGGCGTCGGTGTAGCCCAGGTAGCGTTGGCGAAATTCCGGACAGTGCTGTGACGCATCCCCTAAAAAGGCCAGTTGTTGTCGGCCTGAATCCAGTAAATGGGTACCGGCCACATACCCCCCAAGGTGGTTGTCGCAGCCGATGGAGTGCCCCGGCAGATCCTTGATCAGCGGGCCCCACAGCATAAAGCGGGCCTGAGCCTGTTTCAGTTTTTCCAGTTTTGGCCGCGCACTGACGTAATCGCCATAACCCAGCAAAATAATGCCGTCGGCGCGGTGTGTGTCCTCGTAATCGGCGTGCCAATCCTCGCTCAGCTGTTGAAAGGAAACCAGCAGGTCGTAGCCCTGACGTGCCGTTGCCCGGGTGATGCTGCTCAGCATCGACATAAAAAACGGGTTGATCATGGAGTCATCGCTGGTGGGGTCTTCACACAACAACAGGGCGATGGTGCGAGTCGACTGACTGCGCAGGTTGCTGGCGACCTTATCGACCTTGTAGTTCAGCTCTTTGGCAATGGCCTGCACCCGGTCGCGGGTAGCTTTATTGACCAGAGGGCTGTCGCGTAAAGCCCGCGAAACCGTGGACTGAGAAACCCCGGCACGATAGGCAATATCGAAAGAGGTGGGCCGGTCAGGCCTGGCCGGTTTCTCGGGCAAAGTGGGCTCGTTTGGCAAAGTGGGCTCGATTGGCAGGGCGGGCTCGTTTGACTGGGCGTTAGCGTCCGGCGAGGTGGCTTTGGCCATCGGGCCAGCGTCGTCCGGTTTGAACGGAGTGTCCACTTTGCCAGCGGTGTCCAGCGTTGAAGGTTTATTCTGCTTCATAGTCGCGCAATATTGTCGCCAAACGTTGTTATTGTGTGTTGATCTTACCTCATCGCAGAGGGCAGGTAATCTGCTTTCTGGGCCTGTGGTACAAACCTCTGTACCATCACAGTCAGCGCCGTTCCAGTAACCGGCTGCAGGTCTGGATGACATGGCCGCTACCTGTCTGAAGGGTGTCTCTGGCCGCGGTAGCGGGGCGAACGAATGCAGTTTGCCGCGGGCGGGCTAAGCTTGAAGAAGGGCGCGACCTGGAACACACGGGGCATTCGATCATCACCACCGCCGCTGAGGTGGACATTACTTAAACGGGAGAGCATGAACACCGATAAGATTCCTTCCAGCAAGAGAGAGCATGCCCCATTGGAAAAGGGGTTGGACAAGCTGTTGAGCCCGTTTGGGGTGTTTTTTCGCAGCCAGGCCAGTACCGGTGTACTGCTGCTGTTGGCCGCGTTGCTGGCCATGGTGATGGCGAACTCGGATTATCAGCGGTTCTACGAGAGCATTGGCCATTTGCCGTTAAGCGTTGGGTTGGGTGACTGGCAGGTGAAGTACTCGCTGCACCACTGGGTCAACGATGGCCTGATGGTGATTTTTTTCTTTATCCTCGGGCTGGAAATTAAGCGTGAGTTGCTGGCAGGGTATCTGCGGCAGGTGCGGCAATCGCTGTTGGTGTTGTTTATGGCCGCTGGCGGTATGGTCCTCCCCGCCCTGATTTATGCGCTGTGTTTACGGCAGGACGCCGTGGCGTTGATGGGCTGGGGCATTCCCATGGCGACCGATACCGCCTTTGCCCTGGGGGCTCTGGCATTATTGGGCGCACGCGCTCCGCGCTCTGCTGCGGTCATGCTGTCGGCCCTGGCGATTGTGGATGATATCGGGGCGGTGTTGGTGATCAGCGTGTTTTACACGGAGGACATCAGCTGGCTCTACCTGGCCCGCGCCGCCGGGGTCGTGGGTTTGCTGTGCCTGTTCAATCTGTTGGGCATGCGCAGGCCCATTTTTTACGCCGTGGGCGGACTGGTGCTGTGGTGGTGTGTGCATCAATCCGGGGTGCACGCCACCACCGCCGGTATACTGGCGGCCATTACCGTGCCCGCACGACCCTACGCCGAAACCGGCTGGTTCACCCGTCGTATGACGATGCTGTTGCGGCGCTTTCAGCAGCTGGACCATCCGGATAAATCCATTCTCGAGGAACATCGCCAACACGACCTGCTGGAAGAAGTGCATCAGGTCGCGGAGCAGACCACGACCCCGTTGCAGCACTGGGGCAGTGTGCTGGATAGGCCGGTGAGCTATGCCATTGTGCCCTTGTTTGCGTTTTTAAACGCCGGCGTCAGCCTGCCGAACACCCTCTCTGCCGAGACCCTGTCGCCGGTCACGTGGGTGACGATGCTCAGTCTGGTGGTGGGCAAAACCCTGGGAATTGCCTCGTTTACCTGGGTGGCACTGAAATTCGGCTGGGGGGCTCTGCCCAAGGACATGCGATTCCTGCAGGTGGTGGCGTTGGGGCTGCTGGCGGGTATGGGGTTTACCATGTCACTGTTCATCGGCAACCTGGCGTTTCTCGAGCACCCGCAAGTACTGGTGGAGGCCAAGCTCGGCATTCTGGCTGGCTCCCTGCTGGCGGGACTGCTGGGCAGCGGCTTGTTTCTGTTGGCTCACCGCCAAGCCGACTAAAATCTGTTAGTTTCTAGTTTCTAGTCTTTTCCTCGCCGCTCGCCACTCGCGACTGTGTTGTAGTCTTTTCCTAGCTACTAGCTACTCGCCACTGTTTTTTTAGCCATGCTGGTTAAACCAGCTCTCCAGGATCAGGCGCGCGGCAATGGAGTCAATCGGCGCCTGCCCGTAATTGCCCTTGTGTCCCCGCTCTGCGGCTTCTTCCTTGGCGGCAAAGGTACTCAGGCGTTCATCCACCATCTGCACCTGAACCCCAAAGCGCCCGTGGAGGCGATTGCCGAACTTGCGCGCCCGGGTGCTCAGCTCGCTTTCGCTGTCGTCCATATTCAGTGGCAGTCCCACCAGCACCAGATCGGGTTGCCACTCCTGCAGCAGCTTGCCCACGTCATCCCAGTTGGGGATGCCGTCGCGGGCCTTAAGAGCGGGCAGTTCAGAGCAGGATTGGGTCAAAGACTGACCGCTGGCCACGCCAATATTCTGGGTACCATAGTCAAAAGCGAGCAAGGATTGGGGCATAGGACGTCTTAATGTTAGCTGTCGGGTGGTTGGTGGGGGAGATCTTTCAGAAGGGCTTGCCCGAGTAGCTAAGAGGATAGGCGGTGGTGAACAGCGTACCTGAAATCTACACTTGGCTACTCGCTACTCGCTACTCGCCGGGCTGGCCACTCAGAAACGTTTAAGCGTGTCCCGCCGTACCTGAAATCAAATCCAGATCAATCCCCAGACTTTTCGAGGCAGCGGCCCAGCGCTGTTCGATGGGGGTGTCAAAGATGATGCTGCTGTCGGCCGGGATGGTGAGCCAGGCGTTATCGGCGATTTCCTCTTCCAGTTGGCCGGCGCCCCAACCCGCGTAGCCCAGAGTAACCAGGTATTTCTGAGGGCCGCGGTTTTGGGCAATGGATTCAATAATATCCCGGGAAGCGGTCAACACAATGTCGTCGGAAATCACCAGACTGGATTCCCAGCACTGATCGGAACTGTGCAGGATGAAGCCGCGCTCGGGCTGCACTGGGCCTCCGGCCAGAATGGGGGTCTGTGCGTCATGGGCATGTTCGTCACCGCATTCCAGCTGCAGGTAGATATCCTTCAGGTCAATTCCCAGCGGCTGATTAATGACCAGTCCCATGGCGCCATCTTCACTGTGATCACAGATGTAGGTGATGGTGTGTGAAAAAATAGACTCATTGAGGCTGGGCATCGCAATCAGAAAGTGGTCGCGAAGGTTGCCGATGTGCTGCTTCTTGTCGAGAGGTTTGTCGTATTTCATATTCCTAGTATTGGGGCCTGTCTGGGGGAACACAAGCTCTTTGACCGTTTATTTGTGGTCTTGTTTGAATTTTTATGTGCTGCGGATTGAGGTTTTTAGAACCGACACTTCAGGTGTCCGTGCCGGTTTGGGGACTGTGACGCCAAACATTGGGCGCCGAAATGGTTTTTTTATTTGGCTTAATTGTAGTTGGAGGTGGTGGAGAGGCCGCTCAGCTCAAAGTGCCAGGTGCGAATGATTTCAAGTTGGTCGACATCTTTGCGCATTTCGTTGGGAAAAGGCGGAAAAGGTGCTGCCATATGGACAATTTGCAAGGCGGCATTGTCGAGCACCGAATGCCCGGAAGATTGCAAAATTTCGACGGAGTGAATGGTACCGTTGGGGCGGAGGATCGTCGCCAGGCGCAGTTGGCCATAGATCTTCTGATGGATGGCCTCGACGGGGAAATTGCTGTTGCCCACGGCTTCCACCTTGTGGGTCCACTTGTTCAGGTAGGCGGCATCCATCGACGCCCGGGTGGCGACTGAGGTTATGCGGCGGATTCTGGGGCGCTTGGCGATGGCTTGGCGTTGGCGGTCCAGCTTGGCCTGCAGACTGGCAATTTCGGCACTCAGGGGGGTGTCCTGGAGATCTTTGCCGACTTTCTTCTGCTGTTCTTCGATCTCCGGGGTGGTCTCCTGTTGTTCGATCTTAAAGCGACTGCTGTTCTGGGTGACCACCGGCTGCAGAACTTCCTGTTTGGTGGGGTTGGCGGCCCGAACCTGGGGCGTGGGGTTGATGTCCTGAATGCGGGTATCGCTGATGGGCGCCAGTTTGTCGGTGGTCATCTGCTGGGCGCGGTCACCGGTGCCGCTGGCTTCCTGGTTGGATTGGGCCAGAAAGTCGGCTTTTTCGGGGGCTTTCAGGCTGCTGTGGGTTGCCAGGGTGATTTCCAGGGTGGGTGAGGGCTTGCCGCCAAACTGGGCGTTAAAGGTGATGCCTAAGATCAGCAGCGCGTGCAGGGCGATGGCCAGGAACACGGTAAAACTCAAGCGGTCGCCGGTACTGACCGCAGGGTTGTTGAGTGGGGGGGTGTTCTCTGGGGCGGTTACTTCAGCCAAGGTGGAGTCTCTACAGTCTTTATGCGCAAAAATTGCTTGTCATTACATTTGCAGCAGGCCGATGCCGGCTGCTGATACGTTCTTGGCCACTCACCAACGGCGTCACTAACGACGTGAGTTGCGCAGCACAAGAGCCCCCTGGAGACAGCGGCCAACGGAATTGGCACCGCAAGAGTATCCCCTGGCTGGCCGTTAGTTTTTCAGATGGCGCTCAATCGCGTTCATCAGTCGGCCGCCGATATCCGTGTTGTAGGCATTATCCAGTTCGCGGGCGCAGGTCGGACTGGTGACATTGATTTCCGTCAGGTAATCGCCAATGACGTCCAAGCCTACGAATATTAATCCTTTTTGCTTCAGAGTGGGTGCGACCTGATCGACAATCCACTGATCCCGCTCGGTTAAAGGCTGTGGCAGCCCGGAGCCACCGGCGGCGAGATTGCCCCGGGTTTCACCAACGGCAGGCACTCTTGCCAAGGCATAAGGCACGGCCTCACCGTCAATCACCAGAATGCGTTTGTCACCGGCTTTAATCTCGGGGATGAAGCGCTGGGCCATGATGGCCTGCTCGCCATGTTGGGTCAGCATTTCGAGAATCACGCCGAGGTTGGGGTCGTCAGCTTTGCAGCGGAAAATACCTTCGCCGCCCATCCCGTCGAGGGGTTTGAAGATGACATCCTGGTGCTGGCTGTGGAACTGACGCAACTGTTTGCTGTTGCGACTGACCAGAACCGGAGGGCAGCACTGGGGGAATTGGGTGGCAAATATTTTCTCGTTACAGTCGCGCAGACTTTGTGGCCGGTTGACGATGAGCGTACCCAGGCGCTCTGCGGCTTCCAGTATGTATGTGGTGTAAATGTACTCGTTGTCGAACGGCGGATCCTTGCGCATCAGGATGACATCAAGATCACCGAGGTCAACCATGCTGGACTCATCCCGTTCAAACCAGTGCTCCGGGTCTGCAAACACGCGCAATGGGCTGACCGTTGCACGAGGCACGCCGTTATCAAGGCACAGGTCGTGCTGCTCCATATAAAAGAGTGAACAGCCGCGCGCCTGGGCAGACAGAAGCAGACCCAGCGTGGTGTCTTTTTTGTAGGTGATGTGTTCGATGGGGTCCATAACGACCCCGAGCTTGATAGTCATAGAGATTCTCGCGGGAGGGGCAAATCCAGCCCGTAAGGTAAGACCTTCAGGCCGGTAAAGCAACCGTAACCTTGCTGAATTAGTTTGGGTGATCCGTCCATGCGCGGGCCAGTGAAATCTCGCCAACAAAACAAGACCGGGATTGACTGTAGGCGATCATAAAATAACCGGCGGCGGTGGTCGACGTTGCGCACTAAGGTTTAAGAAATTTGTTCTTCCTCAGAGGCTTATAGATTATAGGTGAAGAGTGTGTTAAAAAGTTAGCTCTATATAACGTCAACAGGGTTTGGCGTACTTACTCCAGTGTATAAGCCCAAAAAGTGCGATTTATAGAAGTCTTTGCACGGTTATTTGCGGTTATCCGGGTAAGAAGTTATATGTAGCGCTGTTATCCACTTGGCCATTGCCAATTGCATAGCTACCAGCCCGCGCAATTACAGCATGTGAAATTGAAGCATGTGAAATTGAAGCATGGGTAGTTGAAAATGTGTGGTTAAAATTCAGTCAGTGGGGCGGTTAAAGTTCCTGACTGCTTGAGGTATTTGAAGCGTAGTTGAAACAACATGTAGTTGAAACAATAGTTGCAACAGTAGTCGGCCGTTAAATGCCTGGTTGCATGAGCCGTTGTTCACCAGGTTGTAAACCTGGCTACCGACTTCGTTATACAGAAAAGTGACGTAAAGCAGAGGCGCCTGGGTGCCTGGGCAATAACAAAGACGTAAGGCCAGTGTGTATGGATGTGAATCTCGAAAGCTTAAAAGTGATGGTTATTGATGACAGTAAAACCATTCGCCGAACAGCTGAAACTCTCTTGAATAAGGCCGGCTGCTCTGTGGTTACCGCAACCGACGGATTTGATGCCTTGGCCAAAATCGCAGATACCCGTCCCGATATCATTTTTGTCGATATCATGATGCCTCGTCTCGATGGTTATCAGACTTGTGCATTGATCAAAAACAACAGTGAGTTCAAATCGACTCCGGTGATTATGCTGTCGAGTAAAGACGGGCTGTTCGATAAGGCCAAAGGACGTATCGTTGGTTCGGATGAGTATCTCACCAAGCCATTCAGTAAAAGTGAGCTTTTGGGGGCTATTGAAGCTCACGTAAAAACCAGAAAAGCATCTTAAAGTTTTGCCTGACCCGCAACTGCACTCCCTGTGGGGCGCAGCCAGGTTGGGGAAAACCCATAATAACAGGCCGTTAGGCCGACATAGATGACAACATAGGGGGTTGTTTTTATGGCTAAAGTACTCATCGTTGATGATTCTCCCACCGAAATTTATAAGCTCACCAGCATTCTTGAAAAGAATGGTCATTCTGTCATTACCGCAGAAGCGGGTGAGGCCGGTGTGTCCATTGCCAAACAGGAAACGCCGGATGTGGTTCTTATGGATATTGTGATGCCTGGCCTTAATGGCTTTCAGGCCACTCGACAGTTGAGTAAGGCTTCTGAGACATCGCATATTCCAGTGATCATCGTCACCACCAAGGATCAGGAAACGGATCGCGTGTGGGGCCTGCGTCAGGGTGCCAAGGCCTATTTGACCAAGCCGATTGAAGAAAAAGTACTGATGGATGTTATGAGCGAGGTTCTGGCTTAAGCCGGAAAGCGCCATTTATGTCAGATGATCAGAACGGATCGGGTAGTCCGGAGTCAGACACCCCGTCGGCTGCCAAAACACAGCAGGCTTTTCAGACACTGGTGAATCTTGCCCTGCAGAGCCGCCGCTCAGCCAAAGGCTTGCCGTCTCAGGTAGACATCAAGCCGCATTGGAGCGGTGTCGGCTTTGAGTTGCTGGGGCGTCGTTTTGTGGCCCCTATGGGCGAAGTGAGTGAGATGCTGGAAGTGCCTCACTATACCCGTTTGCCCGGTGTTCAGCCGTGGGTCAGAGGTGTGGCTAATGTACGTGGTCGCCTTCTTCCTGTCTGTGATCTAGCCGTTTTTTTTGGCGATCGCATCAACTCTTCGCGTAAACAACAACGTATTTTAGTGCTGGAGAACGAGGACCTGTACACCGGAGTACTGGTGGATCAGGTGTTCGGGATGCAGCACTTCCCGGTCGATACTTACACTTCCGAAGTGAGCAACGAGCATCCACAGGCCGCGACCTTCAGTGAGGGTTGCTACCTGAATGACGGGGTAGAGTGGACGGTATTCAGTCCGGCCAAACTCAGTGCAGACGCACAGTTTCTTAATGCAGCTCAAAATTGAGTTGAAATAATTACAACCAACAATACTGACTTTCAGCAATGGCAGTCATTAGAAATTAAGCCCGCGGTAGAAAGGTTGGAGCTTGGGGCAGTACTTTCAGGAGAGTACTGTGTCATTAAGCTCTCATGTCTTTATCACATGTCTTGAAACTTCGGGTTAAAAAACGCAACGTCGGTCAGGAGCGCGTAGCATGAAAATTCAGTCCAGAAATCTTTTCGCTGCCATTGGGGTGAACAGAACCATGACGGTTCTGGTTGTCGCCTTGTTTTTGGCATTGGTGGCAACGGTAGCCAGTGTCATCATGGTTCAGCGAGATGAGAGTCGAGATCAGCAATACCTGCAGACCACTGCAGAACTGCGAGCTCTGTCCTATCGTGTTACAGCGCTGTCTCGGGAATCCACGTCCGGTAACGAAGAGGCCTTTGTAGAACTGCAAAGTGTGCTCAGCAGTATGGACGCGGCCTGGAAGAAACTGCGCTCCAGCGACTCGTCGATGCGCACAGCATTGGCTGAAGAAATCGGGGGGTATACCGGTGTCTGGCAACGAGTGAGCACTGCTGCCAATACCATTATTACCAACAAGGACACGATCATCTTCCTGAATGACGTGGCGACAACCCTGAACGAATCACTTCCTGAGCTGCAGGCAGAGCACAACTATATTGTTGAGATTCTGCTGGAAAACAACGCACCGGCGGATCAGGTGGCGGTAGCCCAGATGCAGTCCTGGCGTGCTGAGCGTATCGGTCGAAATATCGATAAAATGCTGCGTGGTGGTGGCGATGCTGATAAAGCCGCTGACCAGTTCAACCTCGATGCTAACTTGTTCGGTAAAGTTCTGCAGGGGATGAAAGGTGGTGATGCCGCCATGAGTATTTCTCGCGTAACTGATGCAGACGCGGTGGAGTCCCTGACTGAAATTGGGGATTTGTTTGAATTTGTAAGCTCCTCTGTTCGGGAAATCTTTGAAGCGTCTCCTGCGCTGTTTAAAGCCCGTAAAGCTGCGGACGAGCTGCTTGATGACGGACCTGTATTGCTGGAAGCCCTGAGTGCGCTGTCTGACGGTATTGATCAGTTGTCTGAAGAGCGTCAACCTAACAACATGACCTCCCTGATCCTGGGCGGGGTGGTTGTTCTCTGTCTGTTGTTGCTGGCGTATCAGATCTATAGCGGCACCAGCCGTCGTCTGGATGAAACGGCACAAACCAATGAGCGAAACCAGAGTGCAATTTTGCGACTGCTGGATGAGCTTGCTGACCTGGCAGACGGTGACTTGACCACCACGGCCACGGTAACTGAGGATTTCACCGGGGCGATTGCTGACTCGGTTAACTACACCATTGACCAACTGCGGGTTCTGGTTTCCCGAATCAACGAAACGGCAGTGAATGTATCGTCTGCGGCACAGGACACCCAGCAAACGGCGTTGCACCTGGCAGAGGCTTCTGAGCACCAGGCGCAGGAAATTGCCGGAGCATCGGCGGCGGTGAACGAAATGGCTGTCACCATTGACCAGGTATCCGCCAACGCCGCGGAATCGGCCGCGGTTGCGGAGCGGTCAGTATCGATCGCTAACAACGGTTCTAAAGTGGTACAGAATACGATTCACGGGATGGATACCATTCGTGAACAGATTCAGGATACCTCCAAGCGGATTAAGCGTCTGGGTGAGTCGTCCCAGGAGATTGGAGACATTGTATCTCTGATTAACGACATTGCAGACCAAACCAACATTCTTGCACTTAACGCGGCTATTCAGGCATCGATGGCGGGTGACGCCGGTCGAGGCTTTGCGGTGGTTGCGGATGAGGTACAGCGTCTTGCAGAGCGTTCAGCGGCGGCAACCAAGCAGATTGAGGCGCTGGTTAAAACCATTCAGAACGATACCAACGAAGCGGTTATCTCAATGGAGCAAACCACCTCGGAAGTTGTTCGCGGGGCTCGCCTGGCACAGGATGCGGGTGTGGCACTGGAAGAAATTGAGGGCGTATCCGCCAGTCTGGCAGACTTGATTCAGAACATCTCCAACGCTGCACGTCAGCAGGCTTCCTCTGCGGGGCACATTTCCAACACGATGAACGTTATTCAGGAAATTACCTCACAGACCTCCTCGGGTACTGCGGCGACGGCAGAATCGATTGGTAACCTGGCGGACATGGCACAGGATCTGCGCCAGTCGGTAGCCGGTTTTACGCTGCCAGAAGAAGCCAGCAATGACAGCTCTGTGATGCCTAAGGCACCGTTAATGGACGAGGCCGGCGGGTTTGCTGCGGATAACAGCTTTGGCTCTAACGCGGAGTCTGGAGAGTTTGACGCGGAAGAGCTCGCTTTGTCTGATTCCATGAGCATGGATTTGTCTGAAGGCGCTGATGACACCGAGAATTTTGACTTGCCAGAAGATTTTCTTGATAGCGAAGAATACGACGAAAAAAAATCAACGGTTTGATGTGAGCGAGAACGGTTGAGGCATGGCGTGGTCACTGCAAACAGCTCCGGAATTGTCTGACTTACAGTTCGAGCAATGGAACAAGTTGCTGGAAGCTCGCACTGGAGTTCAGGTGTCAGCGCACCAGCGGGGCTTTCTTCAGATTCAGTTGTCGCGCCGTATGCGTGAACTGGGTATTAAGCATTACACCCAGTACTACGGCCAGGTGTCAGCTGGTATGCAGGGCATGGTGGAGTGGTCGATTCTGGTAGATCGCCTGGTGGTGAAAGAGACCAGCTTTTTTCGCCACCGTGAATCCATCGAATTCGTTCGTCGGTTTTTACAAAATCGCATCAATAACCAGAGCCTGGATGACAGCTTTGAGGTCTGGAGTCTGGGTTGTGCGACCGGTGAAGAGCCCTACTCCCTGTCGATGGTTATCAATGACTGTTTTGAATTGGCCGGACTGGAGCCTTATCACGGCATAACCGCTACCGATATCAGCCAGCCGGCGTTGCAGCATGCCCGTGAAGGTGTGTATGTAAAACGCAAACTGGAGCCGGTGGCCCCCGATGAGCGGGCGCGCTACTTCAAAATCGTTGATGAAGAGCGGGAAACCTATCGGGTTATTGATAAGCTCAGGGATCGAGTGTGTTTCTCCCACGGCAATGTCATGAAAGTGAGTGAAATGCCTCTCGTAAAAATGGATATTATTTTCTGTCAGAATGTTCTGATTTATTTTCGGCGCTGGCGACGGCGTGAAATCCTCAATGAACTGGCGGCTCGGCTTAAGCCTGGTGGTATTTTAATGATTGGTTTGGGCGAAGTGGTTGATTGGACACACCCCAAATTACAACGAGTCGCGGATGAGCGCGTGCAGGCTTATGTTCATATATGATCACAATAGAATGCTCTGTCAGACAAAAAAGAATAATCAAGGGGATGCCTGACGATGGCAGATAACCGTAATTTTGCAGCCTTAGACTGGGTTATCGGTGAAATTGACGAAACGCTGAAACAGGCACGTCAATCGCTGGAAGCTTATGTGGAGAACCCACAGGATTCCACCCGTATTCGCTTTTGTTTGACGCATATCCACCAGGTGCATGGCAGCTTGCAAATGGTGGAGTTTTTTGGCGCCGCTTTGCTGGCCGAAGAAATGGAAGCCGTTGCCCAGGCCTTGATGAACGGAGATGTGAGCAACCAGGGTGAAGCCCATGAAGTGCTGATGCGAGCCATCTTGCAGCTGCCACTTTACCTTGATCAGATTAAGGCCAAACGCAACGATGACCCGGGTACGCTGTTGCCCATTCTTAACGATTTGCGTGCGGCGCGTGGCTCCAGCCTGCTGTCAGAAAGTCAGTTTTTTAGCCCGGATCTGAGTGCCGCCAAAAAAATTATGGGTGAGAAAAGTCCTGCCCAGGCCAACCCGGCTCAGTTTAAAGCGGTGTTGGAAAAGCTTCGTCAGATGTATCAATACGCCGCAGCCGGTGTGATTCGTGGCGTAAAAGTTGACGAAAATCTTCAGTATCTGCAAAAAGTATTTACCCGTCTCCACACCTTGACTGCGGGCACGGGTCGCCAACCGCTTTGGGACATTGCCCAGGCGGTTGTTGAGGGGCTGACCGACGAACAGATAGAAATCAGTGTTTCGGTTAAAACGCTGTTGCGTCAGCTGGACAAAGAAATTCGTTTGTTGGCCGAGCATGGGGTGAAAGCTCTCAACAGCTATACCCGTGAAGAGTTAATTAAAAACCTGTTGTATTACGTGGCTCGCAGCCAGGTTAACAGTTCGCGTATTGAACGTTTGCGCCGCGATTATGCGCTGGATGAGGCGTTGCCGGAACAGCTTCCGACCGATGCATCTGGCACCATGTTGTCGGGCCCAGACCCCGAAACCATGCGCACGGTCGTGAACGCCCTGAATGACGAATTAGCCATCATTAAAGAAGCGCTTGATGATGGGCTGTCAGGTAATGATGACACCCTGATCAGCGAAGCTCTTCCGGTGATGAAACGGGTTGCGGATACGCTGGCGGTGTTGAGTGTTGGCGACTTGCGCAAGCAAATCTTATTGCAAATCGAAAACCTGGAGGCCGCCAGCAGTCAGGGGGGCGTCAGCAATGAGCTGTTGATGACGGTTGCCGATGAAATTTTGGCGATTGAGCAACACCTGGAAGCGCTGGCCAGCAACGGTAACCACAGATCGGCATCCACGGCCCAGAACTCCCAGCAGGTACAGTTGAATCGGGCACAGGAAACCGTCCTGAGTGAAGCCAGAAACGGTCTGGAACTGGCCAAAGATGCGATTATTGAATACATCGCTTCCCAGTGGAATAAAACACATCTGACCAACGTTCCCCAGCAACTGGAGGAGATTCGCGGTGGCTTGGCGATCATTCCTTTGGCGCGTCCTGCCGCTGTTTTACAGGGCTGTAGTCGTTATATTCAGGAAGAATTACTGACCAAGGAAATCTCTCCGGAATGGAGCGCGCTGGATACCCTGGCCGATGCCATTGCCAGTGTGGAATACTTTCTGGAGCGCCTCAGTGGGGACCGGGAAGATGACGACGATGTCCTGTTAAGCCTGGCCGAAGAGAGTATTGCCTCGCTCGGTTACGGTGTGACAGATGCTGCACGCAGTGCGGCGCCTGTCGCCAGCAATAGTGCCAGTACCGCTAATGCCGCCAGTGTTCTGGAAAAAATGGCCGCGGTGGAAAATGTCGCGATTGATGCGTTGCCGGTTGAACATCAGACGGTCGGAGATGAGCCGGCCGATGCAGTTGATGACGAGCCGGTTGAGGCTTCGGTCAGTGATGCTGATGACTCTTTCCGGGCAGCTGATGCTTCCTCCAGTAATGTTGATGATGCTCTCGATGCCGCTGAAGGCTCTCTCGATGTTGTGGAAGACTCTCGCAATGTCGTTGAAGACTCTCGCAATGTCGTTGAAGACTCTCGCAATGTCGTTGAAGACTCTCGCAATGTCGTTGAAGACTCTCGCAATGTCGTTGAAGACTCCCCCAATGCCGCTGAAGAGTCCCCTGGTACCGTTGAAGAGCCAGCCAATGCGGCTGATGGAGCAATCGATACACTGACTGCGACGACGGATAGTGAGTCGCTTCAAGGCGCGGTTAAACTCGATGAGGCTGTGATTTCGAACTCTGCCGAAGCGCAGGCTTCGGTGGGTGGCGCTGCTGCGGCCGACCGCCGCGAAGAAGCAGAAGATGATATCGATGATGAAATTCTGGAAATCTTCGTTGAAGAAGCGGGCGAAGTGTTGGAAGCCATCGATGAGTTCTTCCCGCTTTGGTCGGAAAACTTCGATGATAAAGACTCTCTGAACGAGTTTCGCCGAGCTTTCCATACCCTCAAAGGCAGCGGCCGCATGGTTGGAGCCAATGACATTGGTGAGCTGGCCTGGTCGGTTGAGAACATGCTGAACCGGATTCGCGATGGGGTGATTGCCCCTCACGCCGTGCAGGTGACCTTGATCACCTGTGTGCGGGCGGTGTTGCCTGAGTTTATTCACGCCTTTGAACACAAACAGCCAAACCCCAATCCACAGTACTCAGAACAACTGTCGGCCTGGGCGGAGAGCATTGGCCTGGGCCATGACCCCGAGGCCTTGCTGGCCGACCTTCAGGGGTACTCGGCAAGCTCGGCGGCGCCGACAACGGCTGATGACACGCCGGTCTTCGACGCCCCTGTCAATACAGCGCCAATCCTTGAAGAGGAAAGCGTCGATCGTTCGGATACCGTTGCCGACTTGCCAGAAGAGCAGTTTGAGCCGCTTAATGCTCAGGTTGAGGGTGTTAACCTCGCCGTGACTGAGCCTGAAAGGGCGTCAGAGAGTATCGCGCTGACGGTTGACGATATTCCCGTACTGGAAGAGCTGGCGACAGAATCTTTACTGGCTCCGTCGGACACGAGCTCGAATGACCTTGCCGACGCGGACCGCGATCAGGCTGCATTTTATGCGCAGCCGAGCCCGTCTGCGTTTAACGCAGCCACTGTAGCTGACTCCGACAGCGTTGGCCTGGATGATGGCGCCGGTTTTGGTGCCGGCAGCGACGAAGATGATGACAGTGGCGAATCCAATGCGATCCTGTGGGAAATTTTTGGTTCAGAAGCCATTGGCCATTTAAGTGTTGTAGAAGATTTCATTGCCGAGATGGAAGCGGCGGCACCTCTTTATACGCCGCCCAGCGAGGCGATGCAGCGTGCCCTGCATACCCTTAAAGGCAGTTCGCACATGGCAGATGTCTATGACATTGCTGAACTGGCGACGCCGCTGGAGCGTTTTGCCAAAGAGCTGCGCACCTATCAGGTTAATATCAATGACGACATCTTACAGCTGATCAAAGATGGCGTGACTTATACGCATCAAGCCCTGGCGCAGATTCGCTCAGAGGGGATGGCCACCATCGTCAAGCTGCCGCAGTTTTTGGCGCGGGTGGCGGAATTGCGCGACCTGTTTGTGGTGCCGCTGATTCGCCAGCATGAGCAACGGGAAGAGAAAGTCGTTGATCCCAAGCTGCTGTCCATCTTCATGGCAGAAGAGATGAATTTGCTGCTGGATGCCGATGTCATCATTGCGCAGTGGCAACTGTTACCGTCTCAACCCGATAAAATCGATCTGATTTCCCGTGAACTGAATACCTTGGCGAAAGGTGCAGAGCACGCCAACCTGCTGCCGATGTCCTTCATCAGTCGTCAGCTGGCCGCCGTCTATCAAGTGGCAGGTGACGACCTCAGTGCCGTCAGCGCGGAAGAATTTCAGACGTTGTTGACCGCCCACGAAAAACTGCTGGATATGGTGGATGCTGTGGCTGCGGGTCAAAACCTGCAGCCGATGGATGACCTTCTGGGCCTGCAATTGCAGCAGCTGCAACAGCACCTGGAAGCTGAATCAGCATTGCCTGTGGGTGCAGAGACAAGCGGCTTGTACCGTGCTGATGTTGACGATGCCGCCCTGGATGGTGAATTGGCGAGCGGTCTTGACGAGCTGGTCAGTGAAGATCTGGCAGCAGCGCCGCTGGTGGTTGCAGAACCTTATGCAGTTGGGGAGACGTTTGAGGGCAATGAGGCTGTTGTCGCTGACGACTCTCAGTCTGAAGAATACCCCGAGCCAGACCTGGATTGGGGCGAGCCCCTTGATGTGGCAAACGTTGAGGTAAACGATGCGGGCGGCACTGCCGGTGAGTTAGCCGGGGCGTCAATGCCTGCTGACAATGGCGACGGGGCTATCGACGCCGTGCCGGAAGCCGTTGCACCGGAAATCGTTTTTCCAACCACAGGAACCGTGGCTGCGGATGATGTCGCGGACGAAGATGACATTGATCCCGAAATTATTGAAATCTTCCTTGAAGAAGCCGATGAGCTGATGGAGGACATTGAGCAGGCGGTACACGATTGGTCTGAAGACTGGTCCCGCATGGATTGCTCGGAAGAACTGCAGCGCGCTTTGCATACGCTGAAAGGCGGCGCGCGATTGTCGGGAATGACGGCGGTGGGCAACATCGCTCACGATTTTGAAACGGACGTGATCCATCTGTCCGAAAACGCTGTCATTACGCAAGACTTTTTTGTCCGGGTGAACGCCTATCAGGATCAACTGCTGAAAAGCATTGAAGCGGTTAAAGCCGGTATGGCAGGGCAGGGGGATTTGTCAGAAGCTTTGACCTTCCAGCCTGAGACTGTGGCGCAGCCGTCCGTACCGGCAGCGCCTGCTGAAGCCCAGGTCGCTAATACTGAGTGGACTATCGCAGAAACTCCGTCCAAGACTGTGGACTCGGGGTTGGACTCAAATCACCTGGTCTCCAGCGCCGCAGAGCAGGTTGTTGCCGCCATGAACAAGGTGTCGACGGCGCCGGCTGACAACACCTTCCAGCTACCACCAGGTACCTCCAAAGAGGTGGCTGCGGCAGGTGGCGCGCTGGCGACACCTTTCCAGGTTAAGCGCAACGCACCCCAGGAAGTGGTCAAGGTATCTGCCGAATTGCTCGAAGAGCTGGTCAACCTCGCGGGTGAAACCTCGATCAGCCGTGGCCGAATGGAAGAGCAGGTCAGTGAGCTGGGCTATGCCATTGATGAAATGGACGCGACCATTGCGCGTTTGCAAGAGCAGCTGCGTCGCCTGGACATTGAAACGGAAGCCCAGATCCTGTTCCGTCAGGAACAGATGGCGGAACAGGATGACTTTGATCCGCTGGAGATGGACCGCTATTCCCAATTGCAGCAGTTGTCACGCTCGCTGATCGAATCCGCATCGGATTTGATGGACTTAAAAGTGACGCTGCAGGACAAAACCCGTGACACGGAAACTTTGTTGTTACAGCAGTCACGCATTAACACCGATCTGCAGGAAGGCCTGATGCGCTCGCGCATGGTGCCGTTTTCCCGGATGGTGCCACGTCTGCGCCGAATTGTTCGTCAGATCTCCAGTGAACTGGATAAACGGGTTAATTTTGAGCTGGACAACGTCGAAGGTGAAATGGACCGCACGGTGTTGGAGCGCATGGTGGCGCCTCTGGAGCACATGTTGCGAAACGCGGTCGATCACGGTATCGAATCCCCTCAGCAGCGCATGGCTGCCGGCAAGCCGGAGTCCGGTCGTATCGTCCTGACTCTCGGTCGTGAAGGTGGCGATGTTATTCTGCGGCTGATTGATGATGGTCGCGGGATTAACCTGGAGCGAGTACGCGCCAAGGCCATTGAGCGCGGTTTGATGAGCGCAGAGGCGAAGCTGACTGACCGTGAAATCATGCAGTTTATCCTCCACGCCGGTTTCAGTACCGCAGAATCGGTTACCCAGATTTCGGGACGTGGTGTGGGTATGGACGTCGTGCACTCCGAAATCAAGCAGCTTGGCGGTGCGGTCAGCATTAATTCCCGGTGGGGTGAGGGCACGGAATTTACCGTCCGCTTACCATTTACGGTATCGGTCAACCGCGCTCTGATGGTTCGTATCGGTGACGATCGTTACGCCGTTCCACTGAATGCCATCGAGGGTATTGTCCGCGTCAGTCCGTTTGAGCTGGAACATTATTATCAGGACGAGCAGGCGCGCTTTGAGTACGCGGGTGAAAAATACAAAGTAAATTACATGGGTAATTTACTGCACAGTGATGCCAGGCCCAAGCTCGAAGGTCAGGCGATGCCTCTGCCGGTGGTTCTGGTGCGTACCGGTCCACACGCTGTCGCGATGCAGGTCGACATGCTGATGGGCAGTCGCGAAGTGGTGGTGAAAAGTTTAGGACCACAATTTGGTTTGGTCCAGGGTGTCTCCGGTGCAACGGTGATGGGTGATGGTAGTGTGGTGGTGATTCTGGATCCGCATGCAATGGTTCGCAAGGACGCTGCACTGCTCAGTTCCGGTGCCAACGTGTTGCAGAAACCGCAGGTCGCGGAAGTGAAAGAACAGGTCAAACTGGTGATGGTGGTGGATGATTCCGTTACCGTAAGGAAGGTGACCACCCGGTTCCTGGAGCGCGAAGGCTACGAAGTCATCACCGCTAAAGATGGGGCTGATGCCCTGGTGATGTTGCAGGATCAACTGCCCGACGTGATGTTGCTGGATATTGAAATGCCGCGGATGGACGGTTTTGAGGTGGCGAAAAACATGCGCTCCAGCAGCCGCCTGAAAGACATTCCAATCATTATGATTACCTCTCGTACCGGTCAAAAACACCGCGAGCGAGCGTTGTCATTGGGTGTTAATCGCTATTTGGGTAAACCGTATCAGGAAGACACCCTGCTGCAGAATATTCTGGCGGTCACCGGTGAGATTGATGACAGCGGTAATGATGATTTTGCCAGTGAGCGTGGCGACGCTGAGGGTGTTGCTAATCAAGACTCCAGTCCTGTGAGCGCCGGCCTGCCGCTTGAAGGATAGAGTTAAGACGGCCCCCGCGAGGGCCGCTTCATGACGACCCGGGTGCTGCAAGTCGGTTTGCTGGTGGAGTCTGCCGCTCAGCTCAATGTGCTCCGGCACTTGGTGCATGAGAGTGGGCATAAAGTTGCCGTGACTTTGTTGCTGGATGATTTCGGGCAGCAAAGGGAACGTTTGGCGGGTTTATTGGTGGACGCCTGGCTGATTATTCTGCCGCAGGAAGGCGATTGCGGAGCTGCGGTTGACGGCTGGCTGGAGCAGCTGACACAGCCGGTGATGATTGACGATGGCAAGCATTCTCACCCTGGTGACGAGGGCTATGATGCCTGGCGCCGGCGAGTACTGAAAAAGCTGCAACAATTACAGGGTGCCATTAATTTGGCTCAGCACCCTGCTGCGGTGGCAGAGAATATCTGGGTGTTGGCCGCCTCCACGGGTGGGCCAGAAGCCGTCAGAGATTTTTTTAAGGCTCTGCCCGACAAGCTGGACATCGGTTTTGTCTATGTCCAGCACATGAATGTGGGCTTTGAGCAGTCGTTGGTGGACATGTTGAATCGCAATAGTGCCTATCCCGCTTACCCACTCGCCGACGGCGACGTATTAAAAGCCGGAGCCACCGCAATCATTGCAAACGATCAGTGGATGGACTTTTTCAGCAACGGTACCGTGACGGCTCGCTCCGAATCCTGGCCGGGTTGTTACAGTCCGTCGATTGATCAGGTTTTTGCCAATATGGCTCGTTGCTTTGGCGCGCGCTGTAATGTCATCGTCTTCAGCGGTATGGGGAATGACGGTGCGAACGGGGCCAGACTGATTTATCAGCAAGGCGGCCAGGTTTGGGCTCAGGACCCTTCCAGCTGTACCGTGGCGTCCATGCCGGACATGGTCATTGCCTCGGAAGTGGTTTCCGTGGTGGCGACACCGGCAGAGCTGGCAGAGCGACTGGGTGAGTATATGCAGCCCCAACATCTTCAGTCTTAAGCGAATAAACGACTTCATTGAGTTAACAGCGAAATAGGTAGGGTCATGGAAAGTGCAATCAAAACCATTGAGCAACAGGCGTTGGAAGCAGTGCCAAGTTTGATGATTCCCCTCGCCGGGCGCACCTTGTTGGCGCCTACGGTGACGGTGGCAGAAATGGTTGCCTATAGTGAACCTGAACCGGTGCCCGGAGCGCCGGACTGGTTGTTGGGTTTTGTCGAGTGGCGGGACCTGAAGGTGCCTCTGTTGTCCTTTGAGGTGTTAAGTGGTGAAGGGGTGCCGGAAATTCAGCCTAAAAGCCGCATGGCGGTTTTCAACAATACCGGGGTCAGTGACGATCTGCCTTTTATCGCCTTGCCAACCCAGGGGATCCCGAAGCTGGTGCGTGTCACGGAAGAAGATATTTCAGAGGCCGAGGGCTTAAGCTGTCGCGCGTTGGAGCGCATGTATGTGATGCTCAGCGGTGAGAAGCTTTTGATTCCCGATGTCAGCGCTTTGGAACAGGTCTTCATCGACTGGCAAAAGAATCAATAATATCTGGGCTCCAGGCCCTCAACCTGGTTGGCGGCTGTCCACCACCTTGACCGATTAAAGCCTTTGCCAAAGTGAGTCGACAAACTGTTGCCGGGAATCGGTGTAATGTCGGACGACTTCAAAGCCATTTCGCCGGGCCATGGAATCAATCTCTTTAAGTCCATATTTGTGTGAGCTTTCCACCCACAGAGCTTCATGGGCATCAAAGTTAACCTGGAAGTTTAATTGCTTGAAGGTCACTGTTTGGTGTTCGGTGGCCACCAGAAAACTCTGCATGGCCTGTTCAAGCGGGTTGTAAATCTCGTAATGTTGAAACTTGCCTAAGTCAAAGTCAGCGCCCAGTTCTTGGTTCATGCGTTGCAGTAAATTCAAATTGAATTGTCGGGTCATGCCTTGTTCATCGTTGTAAGCGGCGAGCATGGTTTGATAATCCTTTGTTAAATCCAGACCCATCAATAACAGGTCGCCGGGGTTCAGTCCCTGATAGATGTCCTGCAGCAAACTGTCCGCGTCCTGGCTGCTGTAATTACCGATATTTGAACCGAGAAACAGCACCACATTTTTGCTGTGCAGGCCCACTGATTTCAGTCGCGGGAGCAGCTGTTGATAATCACCCTGCTGCCCGTCAATACGCTGTAAGGGAAACGCCTGATGAATCCTCCGCATTAATCCGTCAATGGCGTATTGTGAAATATCGATGGGGTAAAACAGGCAGTGCTGCTGGGCTTTTTGTAGCTGTTTGAACAGGGCAATCGTTTTGTCGCCATTGCCACAGCCAAGTTCAAACAGATTGAATGCTTCGTTACCCAGATGTGCAAAGAAGCGGGCACCGTATGAACGAATAATTTCCAGTTCGGTGCGGGTTAAATAATATTCAGGTTGCTCGGTTATTTGGTCAAATAATTGACTGCCTGCGTCGTCGTACAAATACATACTCGACAATTTTTTTTGCGGCCGACTTAAGCCCTCAATCACATCCAGGGAAAACTGATCGGCGGGAGGCGGGTTGGGCTGTCTGGTCGTGGCAGTTCGAATGGAGGTTGTCATACTGAGCGTGTCCTCATGTCTGAAACGGATAGCTAAAGTGAGCAGTTAACATCAGTCGTTAAACTGTTGGTCATTAACCCTGGCCTTATGTTTAAGCGGGCGGCGTGCGCCTGTTGTTTTATTTAGTCAGCGTCCTCGGCCAGCCTCAGCCCCGTGAAGGGCCAGCGTTGGTGGGGGTAATAAAAGTTGCGGTAGCTGATGCGGGCATGTCCTGCTGGTGTGACACTGCAGCCACCACGCAACACCATCTGGTTGATCATGAATTTACCGTTGTATTCACCAAACGCATCCTGCGCTGCCCGGTAGCCGGGGTAGGCACTGTAGGGCGACGCAGTCCATTGCCACACTGGCTGGCAGGCTCTCGATGTCAGTAAATGGGTGTGTTGCGCAAACAGCTCCCATTCATATTCTGTGGGTAAGCGTTTGCCTGACCAACGTGCATAAGCGTAGGCTTCATGAAAGTTGATGTGCATCACCGGTGCATTGAGTGACAACGGTTGCAGCCCGTCCAAGCCAAATTCGAACCACTGCGCGTCGCGCTGTAGCCAATACAGTGGGGTGTGCGTATCACGAGTGTGTGCTTCGCTGCGCATGGCTTCAGCCTGAACCCAGTCCCAACCTTCGCTTAACCAGTACTCGGGGCGAACATAGCCACCATCGCTGATAAAATCCAGGTAGTCGCCATTAGTGACCAGGTCGGTGGTTATGCGAAAAGCCGACAGCCACTGTTTGTGTCGGGGCGTTTCGTTGTCAAAACAAAAAGCCAGCTCGTCGCGGTTAACGCCAAAGTCGTAAATGCCACAGGTCGATTGCCAGCTTGATGAAGGCTCTGAACGGAGCGCAGTGGTAACGGCCGGGAGGCGCAGTGCCGACGATAAATAATCGGACGTGGCGTAAGTGGGCAGTCCGGGATTGCTCCAGAGAATGTATTTGATGTCCATTAACAGCAATTCCTGATGCTGTTGCTCATGGGCCAGCCCGAGGCGCAAAACTTCGGTTATCTGTGGCGGGATATCTCCGTCAAAGCGGTTGAGCCAGTCGATCATGATGGCGTCGACCTGATGGCGGAACTGCAGAATTTCTCGCAGAGTGGGGCGGGATAACGCACCGCGCTGTGCCTGCTGCCAATGGTTGCCCTGGGACTTGTAGTAGGAGTTGAACAACAGCGGGTAGTCAGCGCTGGGCCAGGGACAGTGGACGTTGTGTGGCTGAAGCAAGAAATTGACAAAAAACCAGGTGGTGTGAGCTAAATGCCATTTAGGCGGGCTGACGAAGGCTGCGGGCTGCACCACCGTATCCTCAACTTCCAGTGGCTGCACAATAGCCTCAGTGTGTTGACGAGTACGGCGATACTCTGCAGGCAGGTCACAAACGTCAAGTGCTCGCGATACAGTGTTTTGCATTTCAGTCCCTGGGTTGGCGTGAATGAAGTCATCCCATTGAAGTGACACGCTTGAACACTGTGGCGCTGGTGGGTCACAGGATGATGACAGGGTTCTAGAAACCATAGCAGTTATTTCAAGAGACGGGGTCGGGCAGTAAAAAAGCGGTGACGGGTTTCCGAAAACATACCACTGGCATTAAAGCGCCGAACGCAATGCGAGCCGGGTGTTGCTCGAGTGAGGGGGGGGGGGAATATCGTGCTGGCGAATACTGCATTATTAAAAACAGTACTATAAAGAGTCTTTTTAATAACGTATTTCTGAAGACGAACAGGAAACTTCCCCAGCGCAACGAGCGCCGAGGTGGGTTACTGGCGGTGGCTGGACAGATCGACCTGCAAGCACGAGGCAATCAAATTGCGTTTGCTGAAATTGTAGCGGGTGAGAATACCGATCGCGCCTTCTTTGCCGAGCAGTCGGCGGCTGATTTCGGTCAGCGGCAGGCCCTGGTCTCGCAGGCTCTGTGCCTCGGTGGACAGGAGCATCAGGTTGTCGTATTTCTCCCGTAATTTGGACTGACCGTTTTCCACCACCCCCCGGTGTGGACAGACGATGGTGTCAAAATCGTGGCCGAGGGTAAAGCGAATGCTGTCGAGCAGCGTGCCGACGTCTTCATCGCTGCGCAACAGTTTCAGGCGGCTGGCGATGTACAGGTCGGCGCTGAACAGCCAGCCACGATCGCGCATCAGATAGCAGGTCATGTCCTTGGCGTGCCCGGGCGTAAACAGCGCACTGGTGGCTTCACCCCCTATGCGGATGTCGTCAGGCAGCGGTTGAGCGTCGGCCAGACCGCAGTTACCCCAGATGACTTTTTGCATCGGGGGGATCTTGTAGCCGCGCTTGAGAATCTCAATGGTGAGTGTCGGTGCCATGGGTTGCACATCGGTCAAGCGGTGGATAGCTCCGGCATTACCGCTGTGATCTTCGTGGTGATGGGTTAGCAGCAATTGCTCGAAGGGCTCTGCTTCGATGAACGGTTTTACGTATTGCCATTGATTGGTTGGCCCGGTATCGATGACAGTGTCTTGTAAACGGTAAACAATAAACGACGTGTTGATGCCGAGATTGAAGCGCCCCACTCGCAGGCCGGTTAAATCTTTATGCTGATACGTTTGCATGACCGACATGACGTGTCCCTTCTGATTTGGTGTTCCGGATCGATTGGCTATCGGCTGTGGTCACGGGGTGTGAATGATCGCTGGACGATGGCTTTCAACGTGCCCGTCAATGTAACAAGTTGAGGGGGGAAGCACATTGATGAAATGTGCCAGAAGACTGACCGAATAGGTCAATCCAGAACAACGTTAACTTAAATCGCCCCACAGGTATTGCAGCACACTGATGGCCGCGAGCGGTGCGGTTTCGGTGCGAAAGACGCGGGGACCAAGCGTCAGGGGGTGAAACTCATGCTGCAGGGCGCGGTTGATTTCAGCGCTGGACAGTCCGCCTTCCGGCCCGATCACCAGGGCCACGGAGGACGGTGCTGCGCTGTCTGCCAGCGACACGTCGGTGCGATGGTGGAGGACAAAACGCCGGCTTTCCTGGACGCTCGGTAACCAATCGTCAAAGCGCTGGGCGCTGTTCAGTGCCGGCAGCGTATTGCGCTGACATTGCTCGCAGGCCGAGATCAGAATCTGCTGCCAGTGCTGCTGTTTTTTCTCCAGCCGCGGACCGGTCAATTTGACTTCCGTGCGTTCGGTAAACAGCGGGGTGATTGTCGTGACCCCGAGCTCGGTGGCTTTTTGCAGTACCCAGTCCATGCGCTCACCGCGGGACACGCCGATGGCCAGGTGGATGTTGAGCGGTGATTCACGTTCGACCGGGTCAAAGCGGGTGATGGTAACGCGCACCGCTTTTTTCCCGACGTCACTGATGGTGGCGGCATACTCGCCGCCTTGTCCGTTGAACAGCACCAGCTCGCGGCCCGCTTGCATGCGCAGGACTTTACCCACATGGCGGGAAGCGCTTTCCTCCAGCTCAATGTCGGTATTCGCCTGCAGCGGTTGCTCAGTGTAGATCCGGGGTATGCGCATAGTGCCTGGCTTTCGTATTCTGGTCGGTGTGGTTCTTGTCGGCCGAGTGTCTAGTCGTTGAGACCCAGATTTTTCACAATCGCCGCGGTGGGTTCCACCTGGTTCATGGTATAAAAATGCAAGCCCGGTGCGCCGTTTTCCAGCAGGGTTTCACACAATTCTGTCACCAGATCCAGGCCGAAAGCCTGTACGCTGGCGGTATCGTCACCGAAACTCTCCAGACGTTTGCGCAACCAGCGGGGAATGTCTGCGCCACAGCCGTCGCTGAAACGAATCAGGTTTTTGTAGTTTAGGATCGGCATAATGCCGGGGTAAATCGGATTACTGATGCCGGCTTTTTCGCACTGATCCAGAAAGTAAAAGTAGGCGTCGGGGCTGTAGAAATATTGCGTTAAGGCGCTGTCAGCTCCGGCATCAAACTTACCTTTCAGATAGCGGATGTCGTCGTCGTAGCTGGTGGCTTCCGGGTGAATCTCCGGGTAAGCCGCCACTTCCAGGTGGAAGTCATCGCCAAAGTGTTTGCGGATAAAGGCCACCAGCTGGTTGGCGTATACCATTTGAAAGGCACCGCCCATACCGGAAGGCATGTCGCCCCGCAGGGCCACAATACGATCAACCCCGGCGTCCTTGTATTCCTGCAGCAGGGCTTTCATCGTGGTTTCGTCATCGCCACCAAAAGACAAATGGGGGGCAACCGAAACACCATCTTGCTTAAAGGTTTTAATAATCCCCTTGGTGTTGTCGCGGGTTGATCCGCCAGCACCGTAGGTCACCGAAAAAAATTCCGGATTCAGTGTGTTCAACTGGTCGCGTACCTTCAGCAGTTTGCTGCGGCCTTCGTCGCTTTTCGGCGGGAAGAACTCAAAGCTGAGACGCAGGTTGTCATTATTGCTCATGATTTTTGCTCTGTGTCTGTACCACGCGCATAGCGTTTGGCACGTCTAACCTAGGGTCAATCGTCAGGGGTGATAGCGGTTAGTCGCTATTGTGGATCATGGCTAACCGCTAGTGAGTTTGTCACCCTTGAATCAGTACTTGTAGCTCTCGGGCTTGTAGGGGCCATTGACATCGACGTGGATGTAATTGGCTTGGTCTTCGGTCATGCGGGTAATCACACCGCCAAAACCTTCCACCATGTCTTTGGCCACTTCTTCATCCAGCTTTTTCGGCAGCACTTTTACGTACACCTCAGCGGATTTTTCTTCTTCCATCAGATTGGCAAATTTACGCTCGTACAGATAGATTTGCGCCAGTACCTGATTGGCAAAAGAGCCGTCCATGATGCGCGATGGGTGGCCGGTGGCGTTACCCAGATTGACCAGGCGACCTTCGGACAACAGGATCAGGTGATCGTTGCTGGCTTTATCGCGGTAGATTTTGTGCACCTGGGGTTTGACTTCATCCCACTCGTAGTTGGCGCGCATGAACGCTGTATCAATTTCATTATCGAAGTGACCGATGTTACACACCACGGCACCATTCTTCAGCGTTTGCAGCATCGCCGCGTCACACACATTGATGTTGCCGGTGGTGGTGACCACCAAATCGGTGGTGCCGAGTACGGCGGTATTGATGTCCGCCACTTCGCCGGTGTTGATGCCGTTGTTGTAGGGAGAGACCACTTCAAAGCCGTCCATACACGCCTGCATGGCACAGATCGGATCAATCTCGGTGACTTTAACGATCATGCCTTCCTGACGCAGAGAGGCGGCTGAGCCCTTGCCGACATCGCCGTAGCCAATAACCAGGGCTTTCTTACCGGCCATCAGGTGATCGGTGCCGCGTTTAATGGCATCGTTGAGGGAGTGGCGGCAGCCATACTTGTTGTCGTTTTTGGATTTGGTGACGGCATCGTTGACGTTGATGGCCGGCACTTTCAATTCATTCTTGTCGAGCATTTCCTGCAGACGGTGCACGCCGGTGGTGGTTTCTTCAGAAATGCCGTGGATGTCTTTCAGCAATCCCGGGTATTTGGAGTGAACCATTTCGGTCAGGTCGCCACCGTCGTCCAGGATCATGTTGGCATCCCAGACTGCGCTGCCGTCTTTGCTCGACAAAATGGTTTGCTCAATACACCACAGGAATTCTTCTTCGGTTTCACCTTTCCAGGCGAACACGGGAATGCCAGCCGCAGCGATGGCCGCAGCGGCGTGATCCTGGGTGGAGAAGATATTACAGGATGACCAGCGAACATCAGCCCCCAAATCCACCAGCGTTTCGATCAACACAGCGGTTTGAATGGTCATGTGAATACAGCCCATGATTTTGGCACCGGCCAGTGGTTGGGCTTCTTTGTATTTGCGGCGCAGGGCCATCAGTGCCGGCATTTCGCCTTCGGCAATGTCAATTTCTTTGCGGCCCCAATCGGCCAGGGTAATGTCGGCAACTTTGTAGTCGGAAAAACTGGAATCGGTAAAGCTGGTCATATTCAATCCTCTTGGTGCCGGTCCGTTACTGTTGTGATGTACGAGACCGGCTGACAGTGTTAGTCAGTACTGTGTTAGTCAGTAGCTGTGTCGTTCAAATTGCGTCGTTGCAAACATGTCGTTGAAACCATGTCGTTGCAACGGAGCAAGTCAAACGGTGTACTTCAAAATTCATGCAGTCAGTCACGTGGCGTGGCCAAAAAGCGCTGTGCCCGGCACCGCGTCACTGTGTGTGCTTAGCAATCCCCGGTGTTCACTGGACGTGACGCCCGTGGGCTAAAAAGCAGCGCACTAAGCCAGCGCGGCCTGCAGGGCTTCTATTTTGTCGGTTTTTTCCCAGGTAAAGGCGGTGAAGGTTTCAGATTTCTGCTCGCCGTTCTCGGTCCAGGTGTAGGTGTGCTCAAACGGCTCGCGACCGAAGTGGCCATAGGCGGCCGTCAGCTGGTACATCGGGTGCAGCAGGTCGAGCATGGTGGTAATGGCGTAGGGGCGCAGGTCGAAGGTGTTGCGGATGGCTTCGATCAACTTTGCGTCACTGACTTTACCGGTTCCAAAGGTGTTGATGGAGATCGACGTGGGCTCGGCCACGCCAATGGCGTAGGACACCTGCACTTCACAGCGATCGGCCAAACCGGCGGCCACCACGTTTTTCGCCACATAGCGACCGGCGTAGGCGGCCGAGCGGTCAACCTTGGAGGGATCCTTGCCGGAGAAAGCGCCGCCACCGTGACGGGCCATGCCGCCGTAGGTGTCGACGATGATTTTGCGACCGGTCAGGCCCGCATCACCCACCGGACCACCGATGACAAACTTGCCGGTGGGGTTGATGTGGTATTGGGTTTCTTCGTGCAGTAACTCGGCCGGCAGAACATGCTTGATGATGTTTTCCAGCACCGCGATGCGGATGTCTTCCTGGGACACGTCGGGGTTGTGCTGCGTGGACAGAACCACGGCATCGATCGCCACGGGCTTGCCATCTTCGTAGCGCATGGTGACCTGGCTTTTCGCGTCCGGGCGCAACCACGGCAAGATACCGTCTTTACGCAGTTCCGCCTGCCGCTCCACCAGACGGTGAGCGTAAAACACAGGCGCTGGCATCAAGGATTCGGTTTCGTTGGTGGCGTAGCCAAACATCAGTCCCTGGTCACCGGCGCCCTGATCTTCCGGGCGTGCGCGGTCGACGCCCTGGTTGATGTCCACCGACTGTTTGCCGATGGCGTTCAGCACGGCACAGGTAGCGCCGTCGTAACCGACCTCCGAGCTGTTGTAGCCAATGCCGGTGATGACATCGCGGATGATGTCTTCCAGATCCACATAGCAGGAGGTGGTTAACTCGCCGGCGACAATGGCCATACCGGTTTTTACCAGGGTTTCGACCGCGACACGAGCGTACTTGTCGCGGGCAATGATGGCATCCAGAACGGCATCAGAAATCTGATCCGCCATTTTATCGGGGTGACCTTCCGAAACGGATTCGGAGGTAAAAACGGAATACTCAGACATAAGTTGTCGTGCTCCTACTTATTAAGTGACCGCGCCTGCGGTCTGAAAAATTGTCGTACTTGAATTTGAAATCCATTGCGCAAGGCGATGTATTGGCTTTGTCCTTCCGTCAGGCCGGCGTGATGGGCCCAGCTGGAAAAATCGTCTGGCTCAAATCCCAGCCAGACATCCCCACAGGCTTCACGCGCCCACTGCTGATCGTGATGGCACAGGTCGGCGACCAACAGGCAGCCGTTTTCATTGAGCAGCTGACTGATGTCGTCAAACAGGTGCGCCGGCGAGGGTACGTGGTGCAGTACCATATTGATGACCACACAATCCGCCTTTAGCCGTTGCTGCACGGCCGCTTCCGTATCGCCGTGGATAAACGTCACATTGCTCAGCTGTTGCTGGTCGGCGAAAGCGCGGGCTTTCTCGAGCATGGACGCCGAATTGTCCAGCGCAATGACCTGTTCGAAGCGCGGCGCCAGTACCGACAGAAATTCGCCTTCCCCCGGGCCCACTTCCAGGGCGACCTGATGGCGGGATAAGTGGGTGTTGCTGAGCATCTCGGTGACGGCTTCGGCGTAGACCGGGTGGGCCGCTATCAGGTCTTGTTGAGCCCGAAATTTGCTGGCGTTGTCACTGAAAAATGCCTGCGACGCAGCGGCCCGCTCGCGCTGGATGTCCCGCAGTTGGTGGTGATATTCCGTCGCCAGCGGGGTCTGGTCCAGGGTCTGAAACAGGCTGGCCAGCAACTGGCGGTAGGGCGATTCTGCGCCGGGTAGGGCGCGCCGGTAGAAAATGGAGTTGCCCTCGCGGCGCGTGGCTACCAGACCCGCATTGGCCAGCACCTTCAGGTGGTGGCTCATGCCAGATTGCTTGATGCCAAAAATGCGGCTCAGCTCCATGACTCCAAAAGAATCTCGTGCCAATAAACGCAATATCTCCAGTCGCAACGGATCGCCGGCGGCCTTGAAAGTGGCGGCCAGATCGCTGGTGATGGGGGCTTCGGCATCGTGTACCGTGGATAACAGCTGAGACATGCGCAGCAGTCTAGCAGGGGATCCAATCTATATCAAAATATTTTGATATAGATTGATATTTGTCAATGATTTGTGTGCCATTGGCGGAGACGGGTTTGAAGGCAGAAGGCCATTGGGCGGGGCAGATCGCTTCGAACTGCCCCGCCCAATGGCCGTGTGTTGGCAAGGGCTCGCGCTGTGGCGAGCTGCTGTGTTGCGGTTTTAAAAGAACCCCAGAGGACTGGTGCTGTAACTGACCAGTAAATTCTTGGTCTGTTGATAGTGCTCCAGCGCCTTATGGTGCGTTTCGCGGCCGATTCCGGATTTCTTGTAGCCGCCGAAGGCCGCGTGGGCGGGGTAGGCGTGATAGCAGTTGGTCCACACCCGGCCCGCCTGAATGCTGCGGCCCATGCGGTAGGCGCGGTTCATGTCGCGGGTCCACAAGCCGGCGCCGAGACCAAATTCGGTATCGTTGGCAATGGCCAGGGCTTGGGCTTCGTCTTTGAAGGTGGTCACACCGATGACCGGGCCAAAAATCTCCTCCTGAAACACCCGCATGTCGTTGGTGCCTTGCAACACCGTGGGCTGGACGTAATAGCCATTGGCCAGGTCATTTGCGAGATGTTCCGCTTCGCCGCCGAGCAGCACCTTCGCGCCTTCCTGTTTACCGATGGCGATGTAATCCATAATGCGCTCAAATTGTTCGGCCGACGCCTGGGCGCCCACCTGAGTGTCGGTATCGAGCGGATTGCCGCGCACAATGGCTTGCGAGCGCTCAAGTACCATCGCCATCAGGTCGTCGAAGATGTCTTCCTGCACCAGAGCGCGGGAGGGACAGGTACAGACTTCACCCTGGTTGAAAAACGCCAGCGTCATGCCTTCCACGCATTTACTCAGATAATCGTCCTCGTGCTGCATCACATCGGAGAAATAGATGTTCGGGGACTTGCCGCCCAGTTCGACGGTGCTGGGGATCAGCGAATCCGCGGCACACTTGAGGATGTGCTGGCCCACCGGGGTGGAACCGGTAAAGGCAATTTTGGCAATCCGTTTGCTGCTGGCCAGCGCCTGGCCGGCTTCTTCGCCGAGGCCGTTGACAATATTGATGACACCCGGCGGCAGCAGGTCGTGGATCAGTTCCATCAGCACCAAAATGGAGGCGGGTGTCTGTTCGGCGGGTTTGAGGATGACGCAGTTACCGGCGGCCAAAGCCGGCCCCAGTTTCCAGGCGGCCATCAGAATGGGGAAGTTCCAGGGAATGATCTGCCCGACCACGCCCAGCGGTTCGTGAATGTGATAGGCCACGGTGGTTTCATCAATTTCGGCCATGGTGCCTTCCTGCGCCCGCAGACAGCCGGCAAAGTAACGGAAGTGGTCTACCGCCAGCGGAATGTCGGCCGCCAGGGTTTCACGCACCGCCTTGCCGTTGTCCCAGGTTTCGGCGACGGCCAGCATTTCCAGGTTTTGTTCGATGCGATCGGCGATGCGCAGTAATACATTGGAGCGCTCGGCGACCGGGGTTTTCCCCCAGGCGTCTTTGGCGGCATGAGCCGCATCCAGCGCCAGCTCGATATCGGCACTGTCGGAGCGGGGCACCTGGCAGAAAACACTGCCATTAATCGGGCTGATGTTGTCCAGGTAGCGGCCATTGGCCGGGGCGACCCAGTCGCCGCCGATGTAGTTTTGATACTGTTGTTTAAAGGTGAGGACTGAGCCTGCCTGTCCGGGGTTTGCGTAGATCATTTGGCGTCTCCTATTATTGGTTTACTCTGGGCCAAAGCGATGTTCTGAATACAGCGTTTACAACCGGTTCGTCAGTCGTGACGAGGTGATTCAGTGTCAGCATATACAGTATTGGGGTGGGGCCCTTGCTCGAGCGTCCGCAACACTGTGCTGTTTGTCCGTTGCGTAGTTAAGTTTAGTCGGTAAGATTAGCCCGTGAGGGCGAGGCGCCTCGAGGGACGTCAACCCGCCTGCACTGAGAGCCTGAGGTTCGGTAATCTGGAAAGTGAAAACGGCCGAAAAATAATGAAAACCGTCGAAATATAATTAAAACAAGAGGTTACGGAGTGCTTATGGTGTCTGAAGGATTGCATCACCAGGCCGCGTTTAATCGCCGCCGCCACGCCAGTGCCTCCGGTCCCCGGCAATTGGTGGAGAACCGCACCGTGTACGAAAGCCACAGTGCGGAATTGTCCATTTATGACACCTTTGCGGTGGCTGAGCGGGTGCGGCTGGATGCCGAGGAGCTGCTGTATTGCGGCATGATCAGCGGCAAGAAAGTGCTGCATGGCCGCAATCACTTTAACGCGCCGTTTCTGCCGCATGAGTCTTTTGTCATGGCCCCGGGCGAAACCATTGAGATCGACTTTCCGGAGGCAAGTTTTGAGGCCCCCACCAGCTGCCTGGCGTTGGGGATCAGCCGCAGTCGGCTGCGGGAAGTCTGTGACCGCCTCAACGACCAGCGACCCCGTCCCAGGGAGTTGGGCGAGTGGCGGCCTCAGGCGCAGCAGGCGCTGCATTTACTGCACACGGAAGCCACCCAGCAATTGCTGGTACGGATTGTGGGCAGCTTCCTGGGCAATGACGACGACCGCGATCTGGTGCTGGATCTGGGCGTGACGGAGTTGCTGACCCGCATGCTGCGACAGCAGGGGCGGGAGTTTTTGCAACGTTGCGCCCGCCAGGACCCCACCCTGACCGGGCTGACGCATGCGGTGCATTACATCGATACCCACCTGTCCGAAGGCATTGATATTGATCAGTTGTGCCGGATTGCCTGTATGTCCCGCAGCAAGTTATATCAGCAGTTCCGCCAGGTCATGGACGTCGGGCCAAAGGAATATATTCATCAGCGCCGGCTCGAGCGCGCCCGCGAGCTGATCGCCAGCGGTCAAAGCATTACCTCGGTGTGTTATGAGGTGGGCTATGTAAACCCCAGCCACTTTACCCGGCGTTTTCATCAGCAATACGGCCTTTCGCCCAGAGACTACGGGCAGAGGCACCGCAAAGATAGCACCCGTGGAGCCCGTGGATAAACGGCTCTGCCACTCAGGCGCTGTACTTTAGGTTTGGGCGCTGTACTTTAGGTTTGGGCATTGCAGTTTAGATTTGGGCGCGACAATGCCTTATTTATTTTCGGCGTTTGTTTTTGACCAGGTAAGACTTGTCCGAGCCTTTTTTGACGTCAAATAAATCAATCGCTTTGAACAGGCTGCTTAAATTCCGGTAGCCGTAGTTGCGGCTGTCGAACGAGGTTTTGTTGGAAATGTAGGAACCCACCGGCCCCAGCGAGGCCCAGCCATCGTCGTCCTCGGTGGCTTCAATGGCCTGCCGTAACAAGTTGATCAATTTGGTGTCGGATTTGATGTTCTTCGGTTTGAGGTCTGTGTCGCCGCTGCTTTTGGTCTCTTTGTCCAGATACAAAAACTTGGAGCAGGCGTTGACGAACGGTGAGGGCGTTTTGCGCTCGCCAAACCCAATCACCACTTTGCCTTCCGCCAGAGCCCGGGTCACCATGGGCGTAAAATCGCAATCGGAAGAGACAAAGCACATGACATCAATGTTTTTGGTGTACATCACGTCCATGGCATCGATGACCAGGGCAATGTCGGAGGCGTTCTTGCCTTTGGTGAGGTCAAATTGTTGAATCGGCTGGATGGCGTATTCGTGCAGCAGCTCCATCCAGGATTTCAGGTGGGACGAGGTCCAGTTGCCATAGGCCTTGCGGATGGTAACGACACCGTAGGTGGCCAGCTCACTGAGCACGTCTTCAAATTTGCTGGCCGGGGCATTGTCAGCGTCGATAAAGAGAGCGATCTTTTGTTTGTCTTCCTGCATGGCCGAATCCCTGCGGTAGCCTGCTCACGTTGAGCTGAGTGTGTCATGTCAATAACATAACATAGCATACTTACCGAAACTCCTTAATCGCACTCACGACCACCCCTTCGATGCGCAGGTCGGCACTGTCGGAGAGCGACAGCGCCGGTGATTCTTCGTCCGCGGACAGCAACTGGCTGTTGCGCAGATCCAGTACCCGGCACAGCAGCTCACCATCCAGGGCCGCGACCACCAGGTCGCCGTGGGCGGGGTGCAGGCTGCGGTCCACAATCAACAGGTCTCCGTCGAAAATGCCTTTATCGCGCATCGACTCACCCCGGGCCCGGGCATAAAACGTACTGGCCGGACGGCGAATCAGGTGTTGATTGAGGTCAATGCCGGGATCGTCATCTTCAACCGGGCTTTCAAAACCGGCACTGCTGCTGTGCAAATACAGGGGCAGGGTGATTTGTGAATGAATGACCGCGGGGGCAAGTTCAGCAATGTTCATGGCGCAAGCCTCTGAAGTAGTGACGGGTTTAAACGGCAGTGAAAACCGATCGTTCAAAATACGGTTACTGTATAAAAAAACAGTATATAGCGACAGGGGAAGTTTTGCCAAGCGCTTAAATGCAGAGGTAATCAGACGTGAGTGAACAGAGCTTAGGGCAGCAGCGGGGGCTATGGCATGAGCAGAGATTAGGGCGTGAACTGCTCAATCAGGGCGGCGTGCTGAGGAAACCGGTGCAGTAATTGCGCGCGCGCTCCGAGGCTCATGTCGTCAAATTCAAACCCCGGGCAAACGGCTTCGCTGATCAGGCCGTAATCACCGTGCGGCAGGTGCGACGCCTTCCAGACCCCGCCGGGGACGACCAGTTGCAGCTGATGCCCCTGTGACGGGTCAGGCCCCAGGGTGTGAGTGCTGAGCTGGCCACAGTCATCAATCAGGTAATAACGGATGGGCTCGCCCAAATGGTAAAAGTGCAGGATGTCGGAGCGGTTGAGGTGCCAGCGACCGATAGGCGCAGTGCGGGTGAGCAGGTAGAGAATCGATGTCAGGCGCAAGCGCGGCCCGTAGGCGGTGTCCAGTAACGGCCGCTCGCCGGACTCATAGGTGCGGCGAAAAAAGCCGCCCTCCACGTGGGCTTCAAGCTGCAGTTGTTGAATCAACGCCTCGGTCTTGGTCATATACTCGCTACTCCAAGGTGAATTGCGCAGCAAGAGAGGGCACCCTGGGGTGGCTACTCGCTACTCGCCCTTAAAACCAATCGTTCAAAATAAACCCAATGCCGATGCGCTGGTTGCGATGGTTGTAATCAATCAGCGTTTCGCCATACCCATCCACGTATTCGATGTAACCGTTAATCCGGCCGGGAAAGGGGATGCTCAGGCTGAGCGTGGTGGAGGTGTGATTGTCCTTGCTGCGAAAGTTGTTGCGGATTTGCGCAGAGAACACATTGTCACCCCATTTGTAGGTGCCGATAAAGTCCGCGTAACCCAGATACTTCTCGATGTCCGGATTGTCGTCCTGCGTTTCGTCTTCAGGAATTCGATACCAGGTTTTAAGGCCGAAAGCCCAGCGGTGTCTGGCCAGCACAAAGCTGGCGAACGCGCGGTTCCAGCTGCGGGACAAGTCGCTGGAGCGGCCATTGGACTGGTGGCCAACCCCGAGAGAGACCTCTTCCAGTGTGGCGCCAAAGACGTTGGCTTCTACGGGAAGGGACCAGAAAATTTCCGGTTCGTAATTGGTCTCCCGAAACGGAGCGGAGGCATCGTCATTGTAGGCCTGCCACAAAGAGACCTGGGTATAGCCCGCCCACAGGGTGGAGCCCTTCACCAGAAAGTCATCGTACAACGGAATTTTGAAGCTGATTTGAAATTTGATTTCTTCGTTATCCAACCCCTGATCTTCCAGCGCGGCGGCAATGTTTTGATAAGGCTTGGTGTTTGGGTCCTGCAGATAGGTGTACGGCAAAATGTAGGTTTGGCGATGGGGAGTGATGACGAAGCGGTTGTCGGCCAGCTGCTCTTCGCTGTTCAGGCGAATCTTCATTTCGGAAACCTGTTGGGTGTCCGGCGCCGCAGTGGCGGTTTCTGGCTCTGCAGTGGGCGCCACTCCGGTTTCTGTGATCAGGCTCTCGGGAGTGCCGAACAGCTCGTCATAGCAGGCCAGGCGGGCGGTGTCTTCGCCGAGGGTACGGCAATCCTGCGGTGCATCTGCAAAGGCAGGGAGTGCCGTTGTGATGAAGATAAGAAGCAGTGAAGTGCGCATGGTGTATCCTTATTAACCCGCGGGGACAATGGCGCGAGTATAGTTATCCCGTTTGGCTTATGCAGCGGTTATTTGCACAATCCGTGAAAATTGTGCTTTTAAACGCAAAGCAGCTGTGAGCTTGCGCTATAGCAGGGTTTGGATTAACGTCGTTGCCTGCTGACCAAAAGGGTCTTGGCGGTGTCAACGCCAAGGCTTTTAACGCCATCAGAAGAGCCGTTTACCGATCATGCCTGAAGCAGCGGCATTCACAGTTTTTTAGGAGAGTGATAATGACTATTCAAGTAGGTGACAAAATTCCTTCGGTTGAATTGAAGGTGATGGGCGAAAAAGGTCCGGAAACAGTAACCACCGACGAGTTGTTTGCCGGCAAGAAAGTGGTGATGATGGCGGTACCGGGCGCGTTTACACCCGGCTGCTCCATGACTCACCTGCCAGGTTATGTGGTAAAGGTTGATGAGATCAAAGCCAAGGGCGTTGATGAAGTGATTTGTACCGCGGTGAACGATGCGTTTGTCATGGCAGCCTGGGGCAAAGATCAGAATGCCGAGCACATCACCATGCTGGCCGATGGTAACGGTGAGCTGGCGACGGCACTGGGTCTGACCATGGATGCCAGCGGTTTTGGATTGGGGTCGGTGCGCAGCCAGCGCTACGCCATGATCGTCAATGACGGTGTGGTCGAACTGCTGAATGTGGATTCCGGTGAGATCGACAAGAGCAGTGCAGAAACCATTCTGGCGGCACTGTAACACCTTCGGGGCTCCAGCCCTCAGATCGCGGCATTGAATCGACAACCATGACATCGCCAATCGTTCAGTCTGTAAGCGCAGGATTTCTGGCAGTATGAAAAAAGTGTTTTACGGTCTGGCCGTGATAGGGTTGGCGGTGCTGCTGGTCATTGGCTGGGCCTGGCAGTCGGTGGTTTGGTATCCGCCGGTCGTCGAGGTCACGCCGTCCTGTGATCGCCAGGTCAACCCCTGGCCAGACGCTTCGCAACCGTTAAAAGTGTTGAGCTTTAACGTGCAGTACATGGCGGGCAAAAACTACGTTTTTTTCTACGATGTCGAAGGCGGTCCGGACACCAGACCCCGTCGCGAGGATACCGAGTGGACCCTGGATCGGGTCGCGCAAATCCTGCGTGATGAAAATCCAGATGTGGTCATGCTGCAGGAAATCAACGACGAGCACGATCGTCGAACCGGCTTTGAGGATCAGTTGGCGGCATTACAGCAGCGCTTGGGGGATCACGCTTACCCTTGCCAGGCGAATGCCCATTATTGGCAGGCAGGTCTGGTGTTACACCCTAAAGTGATGGGGGCTGTCAGCATGAAACTGACCACCTTGTCGCGCTATCCGATGACGCAGGCGCGCCGGCATCAATTACCGTTGATGGACAATGATCCGTTAACCCGGCGCTTTTATTTCCAGCGTGCCATCCTGGAGTCCTGGATCGCGACAGATTCCGGCCAGCCGGTGGCTTTGCTGAATACCCACTTTGATGCCTGGGGGGAAGGGTCCGAGTTGATGTCCCGACAGGTGGGCACCAGCCTGGCGCTGCTGACGTCGCTGGACGAGAAAAATATCCCCTGGGTGTTTGGCGGGGATTTCAATTTATTGCCTGACGACGGTAAGGCACAGTGGCAGAGGATCAGCCGGGACTTCGGTCATATTTACGACGAAGACTCTGCTGTCACGGCCTTGTACCAGCGCTATCGGGCCATACCCTCAAGTGAACATTTGTTGGCTGAAGGTGCTGCTCGTTGGTACACCCATTTCCCTAATGATCCCAGAGTCTCAGCGCCTGATCGGACCATCGATTATTTGTTTTACAGTCACCAGTGGCGGTTACACCAGGCATACATCCGTCAACACGATACGCTGGATGTGTCGGACCACTTGCCGGTGATAGGTGTGTTCAGCTTGCAGCAGTGAGCCGTTACGGTGCCTTGCCGATGACATCGGTGTAGATGACGGCGGTGCCGTAGCTCAACTCCAGCGCAGTGCGCTCGCACTTCTTTAAGCCTTTCACCACCAGCCCATAGGAATGGTCAATCATCCGCTTGATCTCCTCATCCGGCACGTCGCTGTTCAGCGTCACGGTGTTCCAATGTTTTTTGTTCATGTGGTAGCCGGGCTTGACCCCGTCAAAAAAGAAACGCAGTGCCAGTGCCTGCTCGGGGTCACATTTTACATTCATGCGAGCCGTGCTCTGGTCTCGGCTGAGTGATGCGAACATTTTGCCTTTGACTTTAAACACCGGAATGTCCGGGTAGAAGGGAAAGTCTTCCAGCGCTTGCGGCTTGTTCAATAGGTAAGCTCTGGCTTGTTCAAAGGTCATCAGTGCCTGCGCTCCGTCAGTGGTAGGGTGAACGGCGGTGTTTAAGGTTCCTGCTGGTCAGGTGAAAAAGTCGCGTTGGATTGCGCGGGCAGCAGGGACAATAATTTCCCGATCTGTGGCAATGGCGCTGAGAGGAATGTCCCAGTGTGCCAGCTGCAACTGGTCCACCTGCTGACAGTGGTGTGCCAGCCCAACGAGGTACGGTTTGTGGCTCGGGGAGGCTAGTTTGAAAGCAAAGCTGCGATCGTAAAATCCGCCCCCCATGCCCATGCGCCCGCCCTGGCGATCAAACCCCACCAGCGGCAAAAACACCACATCCAATTGTTGCGCCAGAAAACGGTGTTGGTGGAGAGCCTTGGGCTCGGGAATGCCAAAACGGTTTTTCTGCAAGGGCGTGGTGGGGGTGTGGCGCACAAACCAGAGGTGGTTGTCTGAGCCCGGGGCGAGTACCGGCAGATAACAGTGCTTGCCGCGACGCCAGGCTTCCCGGATCAATGGGCGCGGGTCAATCTCTCCGTCATTGGGCAAGTAAAAGGCTACGCGCTGACTGCGTAAAAATAGCGGTTGTTGCTTAAGTTTTCGGAGCAGTTGCTGGGCGGCTTGCTGTTGTTGTCGTGGGGATAAGGCCCGGCGGCGGGCTCTGAGGGTTTTGCGCAGAGTTTGGCGGTTTTCCATAACGTTCCGCTGGCGAAAAAATGAAGCCCCGAATGTGCGGCTGTCGACTTGGCCTTGAACCGTAAGGTTCAAGGTGGGGGTCCCTGCAATGCCTCAGGCTTTCCGTCAAGCGGACATGCACACTGGCACTGGCGAGTTACCCCCGGGGTATACATTATCGGCTCGAGGACTCGTCCACTGGCCAACACTTCAGGGTTGGGTCCATTATAGCGCAGTTGCGCGCGGGTCTAAATATTGAACTTTGATGGATTTAGGCGTATGGGGCTGATTGGCGTCGAGAACCTTGCCGGGTGCAAAGCGTAGCAGAAGTGAGGGGGAGGGGGCTCAGAGCTTTTCCAGCGCCTGGTCAACTTTATCCGACAGGCGTTGCAGGGCCTCACCGCTGGAGGGCAGATCGCTGGCCTGATTTTGGGTTTCCAGCAATTCGTGACTCAGGTTCAGCGCTGCCATCACCGCAATGCGTTCCAGCCCAATCACCGAGCCGCTGCTGCGTATTTTGCGCATTCTTTCGTCGAGGTTGCGAGCGGCCTGCAGCAGAGCGTCCTGCTCGCCGGCGGGGCAGGCGACCTGGTATTCCTTGTCGAGAATCTTGACGAAAACGGTTTCGCTCTTCATAGCTCCAATCCTTTAACTACAGTTTTCAACTACAGCTTTCAACTACAGCCCTTCACCACGGCTTACCAAAAACCTACTAGGGTTCCTAAAACCAACAACCAACGACGGTTCATAAAACCAACAACTCACTGTAGTTCATAAAACCTGCAGCAGTGCTTAATGCCCTGCTACCTTAACACTGGAGTTTGCCGGCGGTGTCATCAGCTTTGCTCTTCGAGGCTTTTCAGCCGGGAAATCATCGCTTCTACGCGGGTTTTTGCCAGTTCATTTTTTTCGATCAGACGGGCACGTTCCACCTGCCAGTCGGACTCTTTGAGCTTGGACGCGGCCACTGCTTTTTGCAGCTGAATGTTTTCATCATGCAGTCGTGAACAGACCTGAATCAGTTGATCGAGTTTGTGTTCAAACGCAAGAAGTGGCTGGTCTGTCATAAGTTTAGAGGCCTGTGATCGGTTTTCGAGCTACTAATCAGATTCGAGCTACTATATTGTGCCTCTGGTAAGGGGTCAACAACCCAGACTCACGTTTCTAGAAATGAACTGCAAAACATGCCCTATCGCACTGTTATTTCAAGAAAAATACTGATTTTGTGGCTTGGTTGGCCGACGCTGACATCGCGCTCGGAGACGGCGCGGGCGACGCTCAGTAACCCCCCTCAGTTTTTAGCCTGCCGGGGCTTTCGTGATAGGATTCCGTATCAATGAGATGTGGATAGATTATGAGTAACCAAGAGCTTTTGATTTCGTTTGAAGAACTGAACCACCTGCTGGTTCCCCTCGGGGCTCTCAACAGTCCGTCGGAGCTGCACGGTATGTTGTGTGGCAAGTTGTGTGGCGGAGTGCGTTTGAGCGGCGAAGAGTGGTCGCAGGAGGCGTTGACGTTTCTGGATGTGATTACCAGCGAAGAGGAGGGTGTCGTGGGCGACCCGCAAGGCCTGGGGCAGACCGCCATTGCCCGTCTGTACCATGCCACTCTGGGGCAGTTGGAAGACAGTAATTACGGCTTTCAGATCCTGCTGCCCGCAGACGATGCCGAACTGGAGCGTCGCACGGCGGCTCTGGGAGAGTGGTGTCATGGTTTCTTGTCCGGGTTTGGCAGTGCGGGTCTTGACCCCGAGGCGGAGTTTTCCCCGGATGCGGCAGAAGCTCTGCGCGACCTGGCGGCCATCGTCAGCATTGGTGAAAGTGCTGAGGACGAGGACGCTGAAGCCGATTTTTCGGAAATTGTGGAATATGTGCGCATGGCGGTGCTGACTCTCTATATGGATTTTGGTCAGAAAAAACCTTCAGAGCCGGTGCTGCACTGACGCGGTCATTCATTCTTGTTAAAAGAGACCCCGCGTTAAAAGAGACCCCACGTTAAAAAAGAACCAACGTACCGTTGCCCGGGATTGGCAGGAGTTTTAATGAGTATCACCAAGCAGGAATTCGCTCGTCGTCGTAACAAACTGATGTCGATGATGGAGCCCAACAGCATTGTCATCTTACCCGCCGCGCAGGAGAAGGTGCGCTCGCGGGACACCGAGTACAACTTCCGACAGGACAGTGATTTTTATTATCTCACGGGTTTTACCGAACCGGAGTCGGTGCTGGTGTTGATCCCCGGGCGTGAGCACGGCGAGTTTGTGCTCTTCTGTCGGGAGCGGGACCGGGAAAAAGAAACCTGGAATGGCTACCGCGCCGGACCTGAAGGTGCCTGTGATCGGTTTGGGGCGGACGATGCCTTCCCCATCGATGACATTGATGACATCCTGCCGGGCCTGATCGAGGGGCGTGAGCGGGTGTACTACGCCATGGGCAAAGACGCCGACTTCGATCATCAGGTGATGGTGTGGGTCAATGCGATCCGGGCCCAGGTGCGCACCGGAGCCATCCCGCCGGGTGAGTTTCTCGATCTGGATCACTTCCTGCACGATATGCGCCTGTACAAGAGCGCGGCGGAAGTCCGGGTGATGCGCCGCGCCGGGGAAATTTCGGCCAATGCCCATGCCCGAGCCATGCGGCTGTGTAAGCCGGGGATGTATGAATATCAGCTGGAGGCGGAGATCCAGCACGAATTTGCCTTTCATGGCGCCCGCTTCCCGGCCTACAACACCATCGTCGGCGGGGGCAAGAACGGCTGTATTCTGCACTATGTGGAAAACAGTGATGAGCTCAAGGATGGGGACCTGGTGCTCATCGATGCCGGCTGTGAGCTGGACTACTATGCTGCGGATATCACCCGTACCTTCCCGGTCAATGGCACCTTCAATGCTGAACAGCGGGCACTCTATGAGCTGACCCTCAAAGCCCAGGAAGCCGCCATTGCGGTGATCAAGCCCGGGCATCACTGGAACGATCCCCACGAAGCCTCGGTGCAGGTAATCACCGAGGGGTTGGTAGAACTGGGGCTGTTGATCGGCGATGTCGCCGAGTTGATTGAGCAGGAAGCCTATAAAGAATTTTACATGCACCGCATAGGCCACTGGCTGGGGATCGATGTCCACGATGTGGGGGATTACCGCGTCGGTGGCGAGTGGCGAGTGCTGGAGCCCGGCATGTGCATGACCGTGGAGCCGGGGATTTACGTCGCTGCGGATAACGCCGGGGTGGACGCCAAATGGCGCGGCATTGGAATTCGCATCGAAGACGATGTGCTGATCACCAAAGAGGGGTGTGAGGTGCTGACTTCTGCGGTGCCGAAAACCATAGACGACATTGAAGCTTTAATGGCGGCAGGCTGATGGATGAGGCCAAGATCAACATGCAAAGCGACAGCGGTTTGCCTGCCGGTAAGGTCGCCTCGACCGACATTGCCATTGTCGGTGGCGGCATGGTGGGCGCGGCACTGGCCGCCTTGCTGGCCCACGCTGAACCCGATTGGTCGATTACCCTGCTGGAGGCGTTTCCGTTACCCGACGATCACGCGCCCGCCTATCAGCCCAGCTATGACGATCGCTCGACGGCCATTGCCCACGGCAGTGTGCTGCTGTTACAGCAGGTTGGGGTCTGGGCGCAGTTGCGGGAATACGCCACTGCGATTGAGCAGGTGCACGTCTCCGACAAAGGGCACCTTGGCGGCACCTTGATTGATCGCCATCAGGTGGGCGTCGATGCCCTGGGGTATGTGATTCCCAATGCCTGGATTGGCCGCGTGCTGATCCAGCACCTGCGAACGCTCCCCAATGTGACCTTGGTTTCCCCGGCTCATGTTCGACAATTGAAACCGGTGGCGGACGGGGCGGAGTTGATCGTGGAGATGGCCGGGCAGCAGTCTGTCGTGCACACGCAGCTGGCGGTGATCGCCGATGGCGCGCAGTCGGCCCTGCGGGCCAGTCTGGGGATTGATGTCGACCGTAAGGACTATCAGCAAACCGCCATTGTCACCAACATCAGCCTGAGCCAGCCCCATCAGGGCGTCGCCTACGAGCGTTTTACCGATGAAGGCCCCATGGCGATGCTGCCCCTGGGCGGTTCCGTTGAGGGCTGCACCAGTGCGCTGGTGTGGACGCAACCGAAAGCGCTGGCCGATGAGGTGCTGGCGCTGTCGGATGAGGCGTTTTTAAGCCGCCTGCAACAGCGATTTGGGTTCCGCCTGGGGCCGTTGACCGGTGTGGGTAAGCGCGACAGCTATGCCCTGCAATTGTCGGTGGCCAAGGAGCAGGTGCGTTCCTCCGTGGTGGTGATGGGCAATGCCGCCCATTTTTTGCACCCGGTGGCGGGGCAGGGGTTCAATCTGGCCCTGCGCGATTGTGCGGCGCTGGCGGCGACACTGAAGCCGGCGGGTGATCGGCCGCTGGGGCAGTTGGCGCTGTTGCAGCAATACTTGAAACAGCAGGCGCTTGATCAACAGGCCACCATCCACTTCAGTGATCAGTTGACCAGACTGTTTTCCAGCAGCGGTCTGCCGCAGGCGGCATTGCGCGGTTTGGGGTTTGTGGGGTTGGAGTGCGTGCCGCCGGCCAAGCAGTGGTTGGCCATGCAAACCATGGGCAATGCCAGCCGCCAGGTGGTGTTGTAAAATATTTTGAGTGGCAGTGGCGAGACCATACAGATGAGCCCCTTGGCGCCTTTTTACGGGCGGCCGCGGGACAGTGTGTGCCCGATAAACCAATCCGTTGAGATTCAAACAGTATGACGTCGGTAGAGCATTTTGATGTGGTGATCGTGGGCGCGGGGCTGGTGGGCAGTGCCATGGCTTGTGCCTTGGCGGCGGATGCGCGCGGTGCCGCCCTCAGTATTGCGGTGGTGGAGGCCGGTCAGGAACCGCGCCAGTACCGTGGCGCTGAGTTCGACCCGCGGGTGGTCGCGTTGACGCATGCCTCCCATGAGCTGCTGGACAGTGTTGGCGCCTGGGCGCTGATACAACAGCAGCGCGCCTGTCCGTATACGGATATGGAGGTATGGGACGCGGAGGGCACCGGCAGCATTCATTTCGATTGCCGCGAGGTACAGCAACCCTGTCTGGGTCACATCGTCGAGAACAGCGTGATCAGTCAGGCCCTGTTGCAACGCCTGGCGGCCTATCCGCAAATTACCCTGTTGCGGCCAGCCCGTGTGAAACACGTTTTGCGTTTGGAGGATCACAGCGGGATAGAGATTTTACTGGAAGATGGCCGTCATTTGTCCGGCGCTTTGCTGCTGGCTGCCGATGGTGCCAACTCGAAAATTCGCGAGCTGGCCAACATGCCCACCCGCGAGTGGAACTACGGCCACCACGCGATTGTCACCACGGTGCGCACCGAGATGCCCCACCAGTTCACGGCCTGGCAGCGATTTTTACCGACCGGACCGCTGGCGTTTTTACCGCTTCAAACCGAAGCCGACGACCGACTGCAGGTGAATTACAGTTCCATTGTCTGGTCGGTCAATAACGAGCGGGCGCCGGAATTGATGGCACTGAGTGACGACGAATTTGCCCGTGAGCTTGGGCGAGCGTTTGAGCACCGCCTGGGTCAGGTGACGGACGTCGCGCAACGCTTTGCTTTTCCCCTGCGCCAGCGTCACGCCATTGACTACATTCAAGAGGGCATTGCACTGCTGGGCGATGCGGCCCACACCGTTCACCCTCTGGCGGGACAAGGTGTGAATCTGGGGTTTCTGGATGTTGGTGCCATGCGCGATGAAATCCTGCGCGCCTGCCAGCGGCAACTGCCGTTGACGGACCCCTCTATCCTCAAGCGCTACCAGCGGGCTCGAAAGTCTCACAACCTGGCGATGATGGGGGTGATGGAGGGGTTTAAACGTTTATTCGGCGCCGACCACCTGCAGGTCCGCTGGCTGCGCAATGAGGGCATGCGACGTCTCAACAGCCTGCCCATGCTCAAGAACGCCGTCGTCAAACAGGCGATGGGGCTGTAACCCCACCCGGCAGAACCGAGTCATCTCACGGCAAAGTCATTGGCGGTAGCGCCAATGACGACCTTATGCTGCTCTAGTTTCTAGTTTCTAGTTTCTAGTTTCTAGTTTCTAGTTTTGCCACTTTTAGCGCTTGGCCTTCACTCCGTGATGGTGGCCCCGGTGTAAGACAAGCTGCGTGATGGCGTGTTTCAAACGGCGGCAGCGAGCGTAAATTTCACCATCACCGGTATTAATGGTGTAGCCCAGTCGACGAAAGGCGCGGCGGCGATCGCGGCCGGCCCAGTGTCTGGCCAGCGTGATGCGGGTCAGCAGCCGGTAGCAGGCGTAGAGGTGGAAGCGCATCTGCTGCTGCTCATCCGGGGTCGGTGTTTCGTTTTCGATCAGCCCGCTGAGGCGCATTTTCTTAAACTCGCGTTTGACCAGCTGGCCTTCATTTTTCAGGGCCATCAGGTTGAAAGCGTGTATGGCCTTAAACTCCCCACGAATCAGATTGTGCAGGTAAGAAATCTCTTTGGCGGTGGTTTTGCCTTCCGGTGCCTGAGACATCAGGGTGCGGATGATGGAGTCTTCCTGATGGCTGGGCAGCGAGGGGAAAAACAGGTGGCGCTGGAAAAAATAGCGCACATACGCGCACAAGCCTGACATATAGGGGGCAAAGTGGCTGCCAATTAATATCGCCAGAGCAACCCACGGCGCCAGGGCGGCACTCAAAAACAGCATCAGGATGCGGCTCAGAATGAACAGCAGGGAATAGGAAAACAGGGTGTAGAGCAAGGTCATGATGACCATGCGGGCCGGCGTGGCGGTGTGGTGAATGCTCAGCGGCCAGTGCTCTTCTTCGGATTCATTTTTCAGGAGAGTGGGCAGCGTCTGCCAGTGGAACAGTGTCCACAGGCAAAAAGCAAGGAAGAGAATGGTTGGCAACAACATATTCATATTCACTTGTCCTGAAGGCTCAGTGTACGACGGCCAATTTTACGGCGGGATTCGAGTAAGTCAAAAAATCGGTAATCATGGGTGCCACCTCTGACATTTTAGTCATGAGCAGCAGATGTCCACAGTCGATTTCAATCAGCTGGCTGTTGGGAATGCGACTGTGCAAAATTCTGGCGTTGACCACCGGCACCAGCGGGTCGTCAGTGCCCGCCAGAATCAGCGTTGGTTGCGGCAATTTGTGCAGCCAGTGAATGCTGGTCCAATAGGCGCCGGCATAGAGCTGGTACAAATACCCCTGGCTGGATTTTGGTGGCCGCACTCGTTCCGTGTACTCGTTCATCAGCTCCGGATCTTTGCGCAATTCTCCGCCGTAAATGTGCTGGGCGATGTCCTTGAGGTAATCCTTGTCAAAGTAGCGCTTGGGGTTGGTCAGTTTCATGAACACCGAGGGCTTGCCCGGGACCATAATGGCGCCGGCGCTGGTTGCCGCCAGGATCAGATTTTGACAGCGTTTGTGATGACGGTGAGCAAATTCCTGTGCCATCGCTCCGCCCCAGGAAACACCTAACGCGTCAACCTGACCGTAGCCGAAGTGGTCTAGGATCTGCGCGGATAATTTGGCCAGGGCTTTAAAACGCATGGGTAATCTTGGCACCTCGGATAAACCGATCCCAGGCATGTCAAAGGTGATGCATTCAATGCCCTTCAATTCCTGCATAAGCGGAATCAAGATTTCCAGGTTAGCACCGATGCCGTTAAATAATAACAGCGGGCGCTCACTGGAATCGGGCTTTCTGGCTACATGGATTTGAAGTCCCATGACTTCAACAAAGCATTCTTCAATTTCCAAACCCAGGATTCCTTATCGCTCGCCCTTTCATCTGTAGAGCACCAGTATGTCAGTGGCAAATCTTTTAGCAAGAGTCTGTGACAAATTATTTACTTCAATGAAAGAGTGGCACATTTTTCACTATTTAGTGCGCCATGTTGCAGCATGATGACACTTGTGTTGCACGTCTGTAATGCAGTTTTTTGGTGTTTAAAAATTTAATGTTTTTTTCATCTGTTGTTCATTGACAGTGCCTGGATATGCTCTTACTTTTGACCTGTACCGAATGAATTTGGATGCATTGTTGACCGCCGTTACCAAGGAGTAGCTGGGGCAAGGACGCCGCTTCCACTTTCTGATGTCCAATCCAGTTATCGCTCATTAGTGGGCTCTGCAAATTTATGAGGTTAGATATGTCTGAATTAAAAACCATGGATTCCGAAAAAGTTATGGATGTGCCGATGGGAATTTTGTCGGCTGGAAAAAGCAGTGCCGGTAAAGTTTTGTCCGGGGTCGGCAGCTTTTACAAGTACGCCTGGTACACCGCTCTTGGCTCTGCCTTGACCCTGGAAGAGAATGTCGCCGAATTCAGCAAAAAAATGGCGGCCAAAGGTGAGAAAGTCGAACTAAAGGCGAAAACCAAAATCACCCAGAAATTTGATTTCCCCAAAGCCAAATTAACGTCCGCCAGTGAAGACATCAAATCCAAGGCTCATGAAAAGATGGAGGACGTTGAACAGATCATCGATAAAGGTGTGAACCGCTCCCTGCATTTCATTGGTGTACCAAGCCGCAAAGACATGGATCAAATGACAATGTTAATGAAAGACATGGCCGACTCCATTACTGAGCTGTCGACCCAGCTGCAGGAAAAAAAGGCCACGTCTGCCAGTCGGGCCAAGAAGTCAACCAAGGCAGATAGCCAATCTTCCGTAGCGTGAGTGTGATTGGCTGGTAGAGGGCATTCTTCAAAGGGTTTTGTTGAATGCCTGGAGGTAACTCTGAACGAAAGGTGAATTCTGATTATGAACCATGTGAGCGCAGTACCGGGTATTGGTGACAATGGAACGTCAGTAAAGCCGGAGATTTTCTCAGAGCTTGATGTTGTCCAAAAAGACGCTGCTGAAACTATTCCTGAAAAACTGGCTAAAAAAAACCATGGATCACACAGCTACACCAGGCAATCTGTCCAGCCTTGTGGCAGCTACCCCAATAAGGGCGTGTTAAGCGCCAACAGTCCAGAAGTCAGCCCCCCGTTTATTCAGAGCCCTAATTCGGTTGCGGATCACGAGGCGAGGTCGCTCGACACTTTGTCCTCAGAAACCAACTCCAGCGCTGCGGAAAGTGCTCCTGCATTGGATCCATCATCAGTGGAAAGTACAAGCTTGTTGGAAGACGCGACCGAGTCAGAGCAGCTGGCCGAAGAAGCTTTTGAGGCGGAAGATGTTGAGGCCTCAGCCCCAACCGCACTGGAGTCCAGTCTCGATCGCCTCAGGAAAAGCTCTCTGGCGTTAAACCAGTTTGCCGATGGCCTGCGCAAACAGTACGATTTGGATGAAAGTCAGGCGGCGGCCTATTCCCGCTTGAAGCGGGAGCCGATGGCCGACGCCGTTATCGAGGCTGACGTGGCTGACACCCTGACAGCGGATGCCGGGACGGAACAACAACCCCGCTTGCACGCCAAGGTGCCTGAGAAATATCGCAAATACAAAAAATACCGTGAGTCTGCCCAAGAGGGCCCCTTTCAGGGCAAAAGCCTGTTTGAGGCCACCTCACGGTTTTTCCTGCAAACGGTTAAACAGCCCGATGTGTTTGTGCATCACTACACCAATTTTGCCAAAGAGCTGTTTAATATTGTGCAGTCGAAGTCGACCATGGAGCCTGTGCGCAGTGACAAGCGTTTCCGCGACGCGGTGTGGAAAGATAATTTTGCCTACCGTTCTGTCATGCAAGCCTATCTGGCCTGGGACAAAGAAGTGTCCGGCTGGGTTGAAGACCTGGACATGGAGGAGACAGATCGCCGTCGAGCCCGTTTTATCCATGAACAGATGAGCGCCATGCTGTCGCCCACCAACTCACCGTTAAACCCGGTGGCGGTAAAACGCGCCTATCAGACCGGCGGCAAAAGTGTGGTTTCTGGCATCAAGAATCTGGTGGGGGATGTACGCACCAATCATGGCATGCCCAGTCAGGTGCGCCCGGGATCCTATGAACTCGGCAAAGATCTTGCTGACACGGAAGGCGCGGTGGTGCATCGCACTGAAGTGCTGGAACTGATTCAATACAAGATGAACGATGATCAGGTCATCTGTGAGCGGCCTGTGCTGATTGTGCCGCCGCAACTGAACAAATTTTACATCTTTGATTTAACCCCTAAAAACAGCCTGGTTCGGTATTTGAAAGATCAGGGGGTACAGCCGTTTATCATTAGCTGGCGCAACCCGTCGAAACACCACAGCCAGTGGAATCTGGATCGCTATGTGTCGGAGCTGGAAACGGCGCTGGAAGTCATGTGCGAAATCACCGGCAACGATCAGGTCAATCTTGCCAGTGCCTGTGCGGGTGGTCTAACGTCCATGGCGCTGCTGGGTTACCTGGAGGCGGCGAAAAAACCTCTGGTACACTCACACTCCCTGTTTGTGACGGCACTGCAAGCCGATCAAAGCTTTGAATTGGGTTTGTTTGCGTCGCGTCAAACGGTTGAGTTGAGCCGCAAGATCTCCGCAGTCAATGGCTTCATGGATGGCAAGGCGTTGTCGCACATCTTCTCATGGTTGCGGCCCACAGATCTGGTGTGGAATTTCTGGATCAACAACTATCTGTTGGGTAAAGAGCCTCCTCAACTCGATGTGCTCTACTGGGATAATGATTCAACCCGGTTGCCCGCAGGCTTGCACAGTGACTTTTTGGACATCTTCATCAAGGATGCGTTTGTGTCCGCCAATCAACTGACGGTGAAGGGGTATCCCATTGACATCAAAAAGATCTCGATGGACTTTTACTGTGTTGGCGGGGATGAGGACTACCTGATGCCCTGGAAAAAATGCTTTCAGGTCCCCGAGTTGGTCGATAGCAAGTGCACCTTTGTGCTGAGTACCAGCGGTCATATTCAGAGTATTTTGCGTCCACCGGGTATTGCCAACACCCATTACTACACCAATGAACAATCCACCTTGTCGGTGGAAGGCCCCGACCAGTGGATGCAGACGGCCACCAAAAACTCCGGCAGCTGGTGGGAGCATTGGCAGGGATGGTTACAGCAACAGGGGCGCTCTGGTAAGCAGCGTTTTGCCCCGCAGCGACTGGGCAGTGACAAGCACCCGGTACTCTCGCCAGCACCGGGTCTGTACGTGAACGAAAAGGTGGCCTAAGCGTTTCCTGCGGCTGCCCTCATCGATAATCAACCCAACAAGCTCGCACTCTGCGGGCTTGTTGGGTTTTCTTCTGACGCACTTGTCGTTCATGTTTTCCGGCGTCCGGCGCCCTCGATACCCTGGGCTACGGGATTGGGTTATAGGGCTCATTAAGTTACAGTGGGCTTTGTTTCGCCGGTGTCAGGAGGGTTCGTGTCATTTTACTATCCACAGGTCTACCAAGAGTTTCTCGATGCGCGTTTTACCCTGCCTTCCTTGCCGGGTGATCATCCCGACTGGCACAAAGGGCGAAGGCATTACTATTGCTGGGCCATCAGTGTTGATTCAGATGACATCTGTCGCCGCTGGCAGCAGGCGCAGCAACATTATGCCGGCTACCTAAGGCCTGACTACCACCGTCAATTGCACCTCACGGTCGCGGTGTGTGGTTTCTGGCAGCCCCAGGATCTGACCTCAGCGCACAACGATGACTTTACTCCGGCCATGTTGCAGCGCCAGCTGGAGCGTTTGCAGCAGGCGGAGATTGCGCCTTTTCACCTGGACGTGGGCGGGGTGAACAGTTTTGCCTCGGCACCGTTTCTGGAGATAGGCGATGACCATAACCTGCTCGGCGGGTTGCGCGAATTGTTACTACTTAATGGCGATGACTTCCGCAGCAGCATCTATTGCCCACACATCACCCTGGGGCTTTATCGGGATCGCTTTGAATCTTCCGTGGTGGGCGCCGACTTTAGCGTGGCCATCGATACCATGCCGCTCAAACTGGCCGTTTCCTCACTGGATTTGTTGTCTTACGAGGCCAGTGCCCCCGCTGCGCCGCTGAAACTGGAGCAGCGAGTCTGGCTCAGCTGATGCCATTGGCCCGCCGACTCACTGAATGCGGCTGCCCGGTTTGACGTTCGCTTGATGTCAGGCTCCGGCTTTTTGCGGTCCGGCAGGGTATACTCTGCCTCCCCTGTGCTGGCTGCTGACAAAGGTTGATCGAACGATGGCTGAATTGTTGTTTAAGTTGAATGGTGTTCCTGACGACGAGGCGATGGAGGTTCGAGAATTACTGGCTGCAGCCAACGTTGATTATTATGAAACCACCGCCGGCAACTGGGGCGTCTCGCTGGCGGCAATCTGGTTAAAGGATGATCGTCAACTGGAGCAGGCCAAAGCGCTGATCGACAGCTATCAGGAGCAGCGCTTGGAGCGTACCCGCCAGCAGGCTCAGCTCAACCCTCCGGAACCGTTGCTACGGCACTGGTTGCGTTATCCGTTGCGGGTGGTTGCGATGCTGATTGTGGTGGCGGCGGTACTGTACGTGTCCATTGTGCCATTTTTGTCCGCCTGGGAGTTGCGACAGTGACCCAGCACACGGTGGTTTGACGGCAGCGCTATGGTCACAGCACACCGCCATCAACGTTATCGTTGATCCGCTGGTGCGTGGCAGGCCCCCTTTTCTGTCGATTCGGCGTGCCGCGGGTGTTCACGACTGGAACAGCATGAGCACAATGATGGACGCCAGGATGAAGGACATCCCCTGCCAAAACGCGACGGGGTTGCGCTCCAGCAGGGGGGCGCGCGATTTGTTCAAAAACGCCTTGTTCGGGTGACGCAGATCATAAAGAAATTCGGACATTTCGTCGTAGCGCTTATGCGGTGACGGGTGCAGGGCTTTCTTCAGGGTGTCGTCGATCCAGGCCGGAATTTCCCGGTCGACATCCAGAACGGATTGGTACACCAGGTTGCGCTGGGCGCGCACGGTTCTCGATTGCGAGACCTTGTTGCCGTAAGGGAAGCGCCCGGACAGCATATGGTACGCCAGTACCCCCAGTGAAAACTGCTCAGACCGCGGGGTGCCCGCTTCACCCAAAAAGTATTCCGGTGCCGTGTACAGGGCGGTGCCCAACAAATGATCCTGTGCCTGCTCGGGCATGACTTCCACTAAGCCGGCCACACGGGTTGAGCCGAAGTCGATGATTTTAACCGTACCGTTTTGATCGATCATGACATTGTCAGGCTTCAGGTCCTGATGCAGCATTTCCATGCGATGAAACGCCATCAGGCCTTTGGCCACCTGTTCGATAATGTTTCTGACTTCTTCAACGTTTGGCTGGGGATTGTCTCTCAGCCACTGCGCCAGTGTTTGTCCCTTGATGTATTCGGTCACAGTGTACAGATAATTTCGAGTGCGCTGCTGGCGCCCGGCTTTTAACACATACTGGCTGTGGATGCGTCGGGCGATCCACTCCTCGGTTAAAAACCGCTCTAAATAGTCGGGGTCGCCCCTGAGGTCTATTGACGGTGTTTTTATGATGACCTGCGAGTCGCTTACCTGATCCCGTGCCAGATACACGTGACTGCGACTGCTGGCGTGCAGTTGCCGGAGGATCGTATAACCGTCAAAGCAATGATTTTCTTCAAGCTGAGGTGGAAACGGCAGTTGTTCGGCCTGATGTTTTAACGCGGTAATTTTACCGCACGGCAGGGCATCAACGCGGACCAGTTGAAGGCTGAGGTTGTCGGTGCTGCCCTGTTGATAGGCGGACTCCACCAGCACTCGGGCGGCCCTGTTGAGATCGGCGCGGTGCTCACCGATACACTGCACCAGCTCCGATGGCTCGATAAATTCGTAAACACCGTCGGTTGCCAGAATAAATACGTCACCAATATTGACGGTCAGTGACTGATAATCGAATTCGCATTGATGGTCGACGCCGAGCGCGCGACTGAGGTAACTTTGGTCTTCGCTGATCCAGCGACGGTGATCATGGGTTAATTGCTCCAGTCCGTGGTCATTCAGTCGGTAGACCCGGGTATCCCCGGCGTGGAAAACATGTGCGGTGTTGCATTTAATCACCAGCGCACTGAGGGTACAGACATAGCCTTTGTCTTTTTCGTAACGCATGGGGCTGTTTTGGGACTGGGAATAGAGCCAGGCGTTGGTGGCTTCAAGCACCTTGTAGACGGATTTTTTGACCGACCAGGCGTCGGAGGTGCAATAGTAATCGTCGAGAAAGTTTTTGACCGCGGTTTCGCTGGCAATGTGGCTGACGTCACTGCTGCTGATGCCGTCGGCCATGGCCAGGGCCGCACCTTTAAAGTCGAGCTGAGAATTTTCGGGTACCGTGGCACCGATAAAGTCTTGATTGCTGGGCTTGCGCCCCTTGTCAGAATACTGGCCTAGCGAGAGCCTGAGTGTTTCGGGCATATCGTTACTCTGTTGATCTTGCTGCTCAGCGTGACGGTCAAGGATAAAGGCCAGTTGAGATTGACGAAGTACATCAGACTGAGTGGCTGTTGCCGTAAAAAACCACGTTAACAGCAGCGTTTACAACAGCGCGCACTGCAACGTTCAACACAGCGCACCATTCAGTACAATTTGGCCGGGTGCAAGAAAGGTTAATAACTTTTATATGGCAGAAATTTGCCGCTCATGGTGATCTTGACGCGATCGCCTTTCGGGTCGGCTTCACGTTTTAAGTCCATGTCAAAGTCAATGGCACTCATGATGCCATCTCCGAATTCCTCGTGGATCAAGGCTTTAAACGTGGTGCCATAGACATTGATCAGTTCGTAAAAGCGATAGATCAACGGGTCAGTGGGGACGGCGGTGGGCAGTGAACCTTTGTAGGGCACCACTTGCAGTTGAGTTACGGCATCCTCGGGCAGTTCCAGTTTGTCACCTATAATTTTCGCCTGTTCTGCATCGAGGGTCATTTGCCCCAGCAGGGCGGCGGTTGTCCATTCCTTGCTTTTGCCAATGGCGCTGGCCAGTTCTGGCCAGGTTAATTGCTTTTTCAGCTTCTGGGTAATGACCAGTTCGGTCACGTCATTGCGTGTCATAAAATCACCTTGGAAGATTCATGCCGTGAATTTTGGATAAAGGTTCAGGTTGTCGTGTTTGAACGGCGGATCCCAACCCGCGGATAAGCGGCGCCAGCCACCTGGGCAAAAATCGCTATCAGGTGGCTTCGTTTGCCGCTCGACGTTTGCTGAAGGGCTGCCCCCAAGGCCCCTGGTTTTGTGATTAAAAGTTACAGGTTTTCGTCGGGCCACATTTTGACCTTAAGACTCAGTAGGCACGTTTCGGCGCCGTACGAATGTGTGTGCTGTACAGGGTCAGACCGGTGAAGGCCAAGCCGCCGAAAAGGTTGCCCAGGACCGTGGGGATTTCGTTCCAGATCAGGTAATCCATGACGGAAAACTCACCGCCCATGATGATCCCGGAGGGGAACAGGAACATGTTAACCACGGAGTGTTCAAAACCCATGGCAAAGAACAGCATGATGGGCATCCACATGGCGATGACCTTGCCTCCGACGGTGGTGGAGATCATGGCACCGACCACGCCCATGGAAACCATCCAGTTACACAGCATGCCACGAATGAAAATGGTGAACCAACCGGCCAGGCCGTATTCGGCGTAACCCAGGGTGCGGGATTCACCAATGCCGGCAATTTTTTGGCCAATGGCTCCGGGGTCGGTGGAGAAACCGTAGGTGAAAATAAAGGCCATCATGAACGCCACCGTCAGAGCGCCGGCGAAATTTCCGACAAACACCAGTCCCCAGTTGCGCAAGACACTGTTGATGGTGACGCCGGGTCGTTTATCAATTAACGCCAGGGGCACCAACACAAACACGCCGGTCAGCAGGTCAAACCCCATCAGGTACAACATACAAAAGCCGACGGGAAACAGGATCGCTCCGAGAATTGCAGAGCCGGTGGTTACGGTGACGAAAATTGCAAAGGAAGCGGCGAGTGCCAGGATGGCACCGGCCATATACGCTCGGATTAACGTGTCACGAGTCGACATAAAAACTTTCGACTCACCTGCGTCAACCATTTTGGTGACAAATTCTGTGGGGACTAGGTAGGACATCAGCTGCGCTCTCATATGGATGAATTTCAATTTGATACAGCAATGGCTATGCCAGTTTATCTTCTCGGCGGTGGCGGTCTGCGTACTGCAGTGTTCGGTGACCGCCACGGTGCAAAAAAGAGGAGCGAAAACGCAGTCCAACGCTGTTGTGCACTGCAGGTGTGCAAATTTACCGAGATGGAAAATTCAAAAAAGCGTTTTTTGACGTGAGGTGGTGTTTACTTTGGGGCGCACTGTCAGCTGTTGGTGCAATGTCGGCGAGACTGTTTTGGCGCGCGGGTCAGAGTGAGGCGGTCCGACGGGCTTGCCGGTGTTGTATTTTGGTGCACGGTTGCCCCGGCGATGGGAGCACGGTTTTCGGTGCGTGATGGCTGTGATCTGTGATCGTTGTGGTAAATCTTGTGGTCAACCCTGTGCCAAACCTGCCACAAAAGTTGTTGTGAACCGCCTCAAGGCCGGGTTTTATCCTGCAGGCGTGACAAGGGCAGGGGGAAACCCAGTTTTTGACTCCAGGCTTTGGCGCGTTCGCGCAATTGATTTTGCCCGGCCCTTGGCGCTTGTCGACACGCCAGAATGACCCAGTTTCCAGCCTGGGTGTTGCACTCACCGACATAGGCAAAACGATCGCGCAGCAGCTGCAGGATTTCACTGTCGTTGCGGTGGTTCTTCCAGCAATTGAGGACCAGCCATCCTTTGGCGGTCAGGCTGTGCAGGCATTGATCGATGAAGCGTTCCTGCAATTGCAAATCGTCGACGCCGTCGGGGCCGTAGATGTCGCTGAAGATGACGTTGAAATTAGCGGGTTCATGTTCGCGTAAGTAATCCGCCGCATTGGCCGCAACGACGTTGAGCTTTTTGCCCGTGGGTAATTGAAAGTATTGGTACGCTGCGTCAATGACCGTTTGACGCAATTCGACGGCGGTCAGTTTCAATTGGCGGCAGTGTCTGTTCAGGCAGGTGGCCAGTGATCCGGCTCCGAGTCCCAGGATGAGCCCTTTGCGAGGGTTATCCTCAAACAGCAGTGGCAGCAACATCGCACGGGTGTAATCGTAACTCAGGTAGGCGGGGTCGGATTTCAGGGCACAACTTTGCTGGTGATCGGTACCAAAGGTCAAATAGCGCATGTCCCCATCGTCAAACACCTGCACCACACCGAGGTCGTCGTGAGCCCGATGAATTTCCCTGCCGGTCATGTTCATGTTGCGCATGGCCTCCCTTGAATGTAAGGCGCGTCGGCTGGCTGGTGGGCGATGTCATGGCCACCCGGCATCTACCTGCCCCTGTTGTCTGTATTTACTGCCTATTTACCTGGAGAGGTGAAGGCTATATGGAGGTGAATGCTATATGAACAGCGCTGCCCCGTCAGGCGGTTATTGTCAGCGGTTTTTGGCGCTGGGTCCCGGCCGGCTGGACCCCTACAGTTGGGTGTCGAGCGGTAAAGCCGTGGTGTTTTTAATGGCCGTTACCGCCACGTGGGAATGTATTTCCTGTATTCCGGGCATTTGAGACAAGAATGTGCGTACAAACTGCTCATAATGGCGAATATCTTTGGTGACGATTTTCAGCATGTAGTCCATGGTCCCGGTCATGGTGTAGCACTCCATGACTTCGGGCAGCAGGGCGACGGCGTGTTCAAACTCCTCCAGCGACTGGCGACCGTGCACACTTAGGTTCACACTACAAAAGACCACCACATCCATACCCAACTTCTCGGCATTGAGCAGCGCCACCCGTTTGTGAATGTAGCCCTCGGTTTCCAGGCGGTTCACCCGGCGCCAACAGGGGCTTTGGGACAGTCCGATGCGGTCGGCCAGTTCCGCTGCCGTCAGGCTGGCGTTCTCCTGCAGCAGCTTAAGAATCTTGAGATCCGGACCGGTAATTGTGTTTTGCATGATAAACCTCATATTTTGTTGTTTTTGGGTTTATGTATGCACTATAGACGCAATTGGAGGGAATAAAACAAAAAAACACCCCAGGTACTTCATTAGAATTTTGTGGTAGCGATTATAGAACCATGACAATAACAATGAGGACAGTGTATGGGCGCCAAGTTGGGTGTGAATGTTCAGGTGGGAGGTGATCTGATGGTCAAGCAGACTTCAGGCAACAGCGCTTTGGTTGAGAGCGCTACAGGACCGAATTCGGCCGTCGACCAGACGTCAATCACGCTGGATGACAAATACCGGCTGGCGTCGGGGCGTGCCTACATGACCGGTATCGAAGCCCTGGTGCGTCTGCCCATGCTGCAGCATCAACGGGATGTGGCTCGGGGACTGAACACCGCAGGGTATATTTCCGGTTATCGCGGTTCCCCGATCGGGGGGCTGGATCAGGCCTTGTGGAAAGCCAGTAAATACCTTGAGCCGCACAACATTGTCTTCAACCCCGGCGTCAATGAAGATCTGGCCATGACCGCAGTATGGGGCTCCCAGCAGGTCAATTTGTTTGAAGGTGCCAAATACGACGGTGTGTTTGGCATGTGGTACGGCAAAGGGCCGGGCCTGGATCGATCCATGGACGTACTCAAGCACGCCAACGCGTTTGGTACCTCACAATACGGCGGTGTGCTGGCGGTGGTGGGGGATGACCATGCCTGCAAATCGTCTACCCTGCCACACCAGTCCGAACACTCTTTTATGGCGGCCTCGGCACCCGTGCTGGCGCCCTCCAATGTGCAGGAAATTCTCGACCTGGGGATTTTTGGCTGGGAACTGTCCCGCTACAGCGGCTGCTGGGTGGGGCTCAAAGCCATCACCGAAAACATGGACTCGGCGATTTCCGCCGACATTGATCCCGATCGCGTCAAAATTGTGATCCCCGAGAGTTTTGAAATGCCCGCCGGTGGCCTGCACGGCCGCTGGCCGGATAAACCCCTGGAGCAGGAAGAGCGACTCAACCACTATAAGATTTACGCTGCACGGGAATTCGCGCGGGTCAACAAGCTCAATTACATTACCCATGATACACCGACGCCGCGTCTGGGCATCATCACCTCCGGCAAAGCCTATCTGGATGTGTTGCAAGCTCTGGAGGACTTGGGCATTGATGAACGCATGGCGGCCGAGATTGGTTTGCGGGTCTTTAAAGTCGGCATGCCCTGGCCACTGGAGCCTACCACCACCCATGAATTTGCCCAGGGCCTGACCGAAATTCTGGTGGTGGAAGAGAAGCGCTCGGTGATCGAAGACCAGCTCACCGGTCAGCTCTATAACTGGCCGGTGCATGAGCGGCCACGGGTGGTCGGAGAGTACGACGAGCACGGCAAGAGCCTGCTGACCAACCTGGGCGAGCTGACACCGGCGATGGTGGCGAGAGCCATTGCGGCGCGCCTGCAACCGTTCTACCGCAGTGACGATATTGAGCGTCGCCTGCAGTTTCTGGAGCGCAAGGAGCAGTCGTTGGCTCGCCCCAGAGAAATTATCGAGCGCACCCCTCATTACTGCTCCGGCTGTCCGCACAACACCTCCACCAAAGTGCCGGAGGGTTCCCGCGCCCTGGCGGGCATAGGCTGCCATTACATGGTGACCTGGATGGATCGCGCTACCCACACCTTTACCCAAATGGGCGGTGAAGGGGCTACCTGGTTGGGGCAAGCCCCGTTTACCGACACGCCGCATGTGTTTCAAAACCTGGGCGATGGTACCTATTTCCATTCGGGGTTGCTGGCCATTCGGGCGGCGGTGGCGTCGGGGGCCAATATTACCTACAAGCTGCTCTACAACGACGCCGTGGCCATGACCGGTGGACAGCCCATTGACGGGCCGCTGTCGGTGGCGCAGGTTATTTATCAGTTGCGCGGTGAAGGCATCACCCGGATTGCCGTGGTGACGGATGAACCCGACAAATACCCGGACGACTTTCCCGAGTTTGAGGGCCTGACCATCGATCATCGCCGCCGCCTGGATGCGGTGCAAAAAGAGATGCGCCAGGTCAAAGGCACCAGTGTCATTATTTATGACCAGACCTGTGCGGCGGAAAAACGCCGTCGCCGCAAAAAAGGCGACTATCCCGATCCCGCCAAACGCGTGCTGATCAACAGCGACGTGTGTGAAGGTTGCGGCGATTGTGGTGTGGTGTCCAATTGTCTGTCGGTGTTGCCCAAAGAGACCGAGCTGGGACGCAAGCGCACCATTGATCAAAGCGCCTGCAACAAAGACTATTCCTGCGTAGAGGGTTTCTGCCCCAGCTTTGTGACCGTGCACGGTGGGCAATTGCGCAAAAAGCGCAGCTCGGTCACTCAGGCGGTGGACATTGCTCTGCCGGACCCCCAACTGCCAGCCCTGGACAAGCCCTGGAATGTGGTGATGACCGGCATTGGTGGCACCGGGGTACTTACCATCAGTTCCATTCTGGGCATGGCTGCGCACCTGCAGGGCAAAGGCTGTTCGGTGCTTAACCTGACTGGCCTGGCGCAAAAGTTCGGCGCGGTGGTGTCGCACGTGCGCATCGGCAACTCTCAGAATGATATTCATGCCGTGCGGGTGCCGGCCGGTGATGCCCATCTGCTGTTGGGTTGTGATCTGGTGGTGGCCGCCGGGGAAGAGGCGCTGGCGAAAGTGAATCGCGATTTGTCACACGCCATCATCAACGATTATGAATCGCCCACCGCTGCGTTTACCCGTGACCCTGACATGCGCTTTCCCAAGGTGGCGATGAAAAATGCCATTGCCGCCGAAGTGGGAGAAGACAAAACCCATTTTGTGAACGCCAGCCAGTTGGCGGTTGAGCTGATGGGGGATGCCATCGGCAGCAACCTGTTCCTGCTGGGGTTTGCCTATCAAAAAGGTTTGATTCCGGTCGACGCCAGTGCCATTGAAGCCTCCATCGAACTCAATGGGGTGGCGGTGGAATTTAACCGCCAGGCCTTTGTCTGGGGTCGCCGTGCGGCACACGATGAAAAATCCGTGCTCGACCTTCTGCCGCAACACAAGCCACCGTTTCAGCCACTCAAGAGCGTGGATGACATCATCGACTACCGGGCAGATTTTCTGATCCGTTACCAGGATAAAAACTACGCCAATCGCTATCGTCAGTTTGTGGAGCAATGCCGCCAGGCGGTTTGGGCGCTGAAGCTGAAAGACGATCAGGAATTTGACAGCCATGGGGCCGATGCCTTTGTTGCGGCTGTGGCCAAAAGTTATTTCAAGCTGCTGGCCATTAAAGATGAATACGAAGTGGCGCGTCTGTTTGCCGAGACCGGATTCATGGATCGGGTGAAGGAACAGTTTGAAGGCAACTACGAACTGCATTTTCATCTGGCGCCGCCAACGTTTTCGAAAAAAGATCCGGATACCAGTAAGCCGGTAAAGCAGGAGTACGGCCCCTGGATGATCAAAGCCTTTGCGTTGCTGGCGAAAGCCCGGCGTTTACGCGGTACGGTGTTTGATGTGTTTTCTTACAGCCAGGAGCGAAAAATGGAAGTCGGCTTGATTGCCGAGTTCGAAGAGTTGGTGGAAAAAGATATTTTACCCAATCTCACAACTGAAAATTTGTCCGTTGCCACGGAATTGATTACGTCGGTGGAAAAAGTGCGAGGCTTTGGCCATATTAAAGAAGAGGCTGTGAAGCAGTGGCGCCAAAAGCGCAACGAAACGTTGGACCGCTTTTACGGTAGTGAAACGTCGGCGGTACATTTTGTTGACCTTGATCAGGTCGTTTAGCGACAGCGACTGATGTTTCACAAGAACATCAGCGCGTTGCGATAAGGAGCGGTACTATGAGTGTGTTTGAGCACAGGTCGTATGATGATCATCAGCGAGTAGCTTTTTGTCAGGATAAAAAAACCGGACTTAAAGCGATCATTGCGATACACAATACCAATCTGGGGAATGCCCTGGGTGGTTGTCGGATGTTTCCCTATGCCAGCGGCGAGGCTGCACTGGACGATGTATTGCGGTTGTCGCGTGGCATGACGTACAAGTCGGCGGCGGCCAACTTGCCATTGGGTGGGGGCAAGTCTGTCATCCTGGGCGATCCGCGCCAACATAAAACAGAAGACTTGTTGCGGGCCATGGGGCGTTTCATCGATTCATTTAACGGTGATTATGTCGCGGCCGAAGACTCGGGGATTAACGAAAGCGACATGCGCATCATGGCCCTGGAAACCTCACACGTGGCTGGCTTCTCATCATTGCAGGGCGACCGCGGGGATCCCTCTCCGGCCACCGCCTATGGCGTGTTTGTGGGGTTGCAGCTGGCGGTGCAGCAGCGCTTTAAAACCTCGGATTTAAAAGGCGTGCGAGTGGCGATCCAGGGCGTGGGTAATGTGGGCTATCGGCTGGCGGAAATGCTGCATCAGGCCGGTGCGCAATTGTGGGTCAGCGATGTGTTTGCGGCGAACGCCCAGCGTGCGGAAAAAGAACTGTCCGCGCGGGTGGTCGATCCGTCGGACATATTTACCCAGGACGTGGACGTCATCGCGCCTTGTGCCTTGGGAGCCACCATTGACGACACCGTGCTGAATCTCCTCCGGGCGCAGGTGATTGCCGGCTCGGCCAACAATCAGTTGGCTTACGATGATTTGGGGGCAGCCCTTTGCGCAAGAGGAATACTCTATGCCCCGGACTACGTCATTAACGCCGGTGGCATTATCGATGTGTATTACCAGCGTCAGGGATTGCCGTACGCCAAGGCGCACAAACACATCACCCAATGCATTACCGACACCTTGAAAGAGGTGTTTCAGCGCTCGGCCGCGACGGGAGAGCCCACCAACCTCATTGCCGACCAGGTGGCACGTAACCGATTTGATCCGCAATCATCTGCGATGGGGTGTGTGGCGTAACTTCCATCCTGATACGACGGTGCAGCGACTCTTGTTGGCTAACGGATAACGGCTAGCGAGCTCTTAACCGGCTATGTCTTCTTAACGGGTTAAGAGCGGCCTGACGCAGTGGCATACTGATCAGTTTTGTGATCGATTTTCCTGCCTCACGCGCCGCAGCGTGCAACAGGACGAGACGGTTTATGAAGACCTTGAAGCGTGTTCTGATGGTTTTGCTTTGCGTGGTTGTCTCCACCGGATTACAGGCCGATGAGCCGATTGGATCAACGGCTGAACAACCCCTGGTGCCAGAGCCTGAAAAACCGCGTGGCCGTGCTCTCGGCAACGCGCCCGCACCGCGTCAGGTCACACTGGGGTCTTATCACGACCTCTTGAAATTCTTTAACCGCATCGGCTATACCGCCGAGCGCTGGCAAGCGGGTATCCGTGAAGTCCCTCGTATTGAATTAACTCATATTCCCAAGCGTTGGCAGCAGCAGTCTCCCTCAATGCCGGTTCAGGATAAGAAGAACATTTTCTTTCGCATGGTGGCGCCCGGTATTTTGATGGCCAATGAAAAGGTCCGTGCTGAACGCCAGATGTTGTTGGAAAAAATCAACCATCACAACGCCTCCGACGATGAGTGGCTGGTCGCACTGGGCAAGCGGTATGCGGTCATTGACGCCGCCAGCGAGACACTGAACCACGAGCAGCTTGCCCAGCTGACGCGTCGCGTCGATGTTATTCCTCCGTCGCTGTCACTGGCCCAGGCCGCAGAAGAAAGTAACTGGGGAACGTCCCGGTTTTCCATTGAGGGCAATGCCCTGTTTGGGCAGTGGGATTTTAGCGGTCAAGGGGTGAAGCCAAAGCGTCCTCGCAAGGAACTGGGGAATTACAGTGTGGCCCGCTTCGATAACCCCCAGCAGTCCATAGAAGCTTACCTGCTCAACCTCAATACGCACTGGGCCTACAAAAAACTGCGTGACAAGCGGGCGGCGTTGCGCCGCGAGAACATCCGGCCAAGCGGCTGGGAGCTGGCCAACACTCTGGATTTGTACTCTGAACGCAGAGGGGACTATATCAAAAGTTTACACGCCATTATGAGTTACAATAAATTGCTGCCTGCCGATGACGCGTATCTGTGGCAAAAAGAAACAATCATTGTTTTGCCGGCGCCCTAGACGACAAGCCTATAGCCAGCCGCGAAAGCACAGAACAGTAGCAGCGAAAGCACAGAACAGTAGCCGCGAAAGCACAGAAGTAGCCGCGAGAGCAGAAAAAAAAGCACACAGGCGGACCAGGGCGCGGCATGTGGTGCGCCGTGGCGCAAACAATACTCAGTATTGAGCGCGGCTCTGAAGGTCGACAACGAACATGAAGACTGAGAACGAACATGAAGACAGAGAACGACTATGAATATTGACCCCTACTACGAACAGCAAGGCTCCGGTTCCCCCATTGTGTTCATTCACGGCTCCTATGCCACCACGTCTACCTGGAAGAAGATGGTGGAGGCGCTCGCCGGGGAGCATCAGTGTATTTTGATTAAGTTGCCTGGCCACGGGGGAGCACCGGAGGCGGAGGATTTTTCGGCGCCGACCGTGGACACCGAACTGGCGATTATTGAGCAGGTGGTTGAGGCGTTAACCGATCAGCCGATTCATCTGGTGGGGCATTCATACGGCGGGGTGGTGGCGTTGTCGCAAGCCCTCAAGGGCAATTTGGCGGTCAAGCAGATGACGTTGTTTGAACCGGTGGCGGTCTGGGTTCTGCAAGCCGCACAGGACCGGGACATGCAACAGCGTGTGGCTGAGTTTCTCGGGCTCTACCGCGATGAGGCTTCACGCAAGGTGCCCTATGCCTGCAGCCGAGTGATTGACTTTTGGGGGGGTGACGGGGCTTTTGCGCCACTGCCGGACTTTATCAAGGACGGTATGGAGCCGCTGCTGGTCAACAATCTGCGTCACTGGGACGTGTGCACCGGCATTCAACACTCTTTGCAGCAAGTGCAGAGCTGCGAGGTTCCTACACGAGTGGTGTATGGCACACAATCCAACCCGGTGGCGCACGCGATCTCGGATCATCTGTATCAGCAGCTGCCGAACTGCCAGCGGTCGATCATTGAAGGCGCAAGCCATTTTCTGGTGACCAGTCACGCTCAATCCTGTGTCGATGCCCTGCTGGGTGAGTGAAGTCCTGGTCGGGGTGAGCGGCACCCGCCACACGTCATCGCTGCTGGATGGGGCATCAACTCTGGCCCGGTTGTAATCCCACCGTAGAGCCACAAACGCGACAATCATGATAACGCCCAACCCAGGGAACGGAGAGCGGTATGAGTCAACCGCTGAGCGGCCAGTGCACGTGCGGTGATGTGCGCTACCCACTCACAGCAGCCCCAATGTTTGAGCACGGTTGCCACGGTTCCTGGTGCCAGCGCGAAACCGGTTCCGCGTTTGCCTTGAATGCCCTCATTGAGTCCAGTACGGTAAAACTGCTGTCGGGAGCGTTGGCAACCACGCAACGGCCGAGCAGCAGTGGCGATGTCAGCTGACTGTCCCTGGGGGCGCGCAGGTCGGTGGCTGGCCTGATTACTCCAGGTGCTTAAAAAACTGCGGGTTGCGTTTGACAAAGTGGTGAATCCAGCGCTCCAGAAAAGAATTATTACCCGCGGCTTTAAGGTAGCCATAACCCAGTATTGAAATCACCAGGGCACCGACGGTATCGACAATCAGGTCCCACATGGTGTCGGTCAGACCCGAGGGGTCCTTCAGCATGGGCTTCTGCATCGAGGTGCCTGTAAAGCTGTCGATGGTGAACTCCACAATTTCCCAGATGGCACCCACCCCAACGGCAAAAAAGAAAGAGAACAGGGCAATAAAGCCCGGGTGCATATCGATATCAATTCGCTCCGTCTCATTGAGTATATGCGCTAACAAAAAGCCGACAATCCCCAATAAAAACCCCGAACTCGCGTGCAGGGCGATATCCCACCACCAGAATCGTGTGTAGTACCCCCCGACCTCCCCCAGAAACAGAGAGCTGAACAAAAATGCGGTGGCAAGCAGCTCGAACTCCGGGGGAATGTAGACGTGAAAGCGTTTATGGACGATCAGGGGCACAAAGGTCAGCAGGATGATCATGCTGGTAAACGCCGCGATGGCCCATTCCTGTTTCCACAGCATTGTCACCAGACCGATACAGAGGATGGCCTGGATGATCAGACTCAGGTTTTTGTGGATGCTGGGGAGGTGAATCTGCATACGGAGGGGAGCGCGTTCCTTGTTCTCGGGGTTGTGGGCTGTTTCGGGGTCTTACCTACAGTGTAGTGGGTTATAGGTACCCGGGGGAAGTAAGACGGTGAGCGGTTTGAGTCGCCCAATGTCTGTCTCTCAAAAGACCGGATATCCTGAAAAGTGTGACGCTCATCACAATATAATTGGGCTTTTACGGTGAGCGCGATAATATTTTTGGCACCATCCCCGGCCCAGATTCGCGTGCGGCTGCGCGGCTGCCGGTTGATGGTGTTCCTGCAATGTGAAGGATTTGGGGGGAGGCTGAGGCCCAGGCCGCTCTGACGGAGATGCAATCCCGAGGGGGGCTGTCGGGGTTAACAGCGGGTACTGACTTTGTGAAAAAACGGGTATTGACCGGATAACAATAAGGCGTCCCTGAGTTAATCAGCGGGTCTCCATTCACGTCAATACTGGATAAATCCGTAGCTTACTGGGGGACAATTCATGAGCGTGTGTGCAAAAAGATGGCTGGCGACCGCAATGTTGCTGATGTCGGTGTGTGGTTTTTCGGTATCGGCGCTGGGGGAAGAGATCAGGGTGGCGGATTCACAAGATCTCCTGGCAGTAGCCACCGGCGTCAAATCTTCTCTGGTTGATGGGGCTCAGCCCAGGCTCAGGCAGCATGCGGCGGCCATTTACCCGGCCCGGGCGATGATTCGAGGCATCACCGGCTACGTGGTGATCGGCTACGATGTGAATGCCGCGGGACGAACCGAAAACATCCGGGTCCTGGAAGGCACTCCAGGCCCAATGTTCTATGAAAGCGCCATGACAGCCGTGGCCAATTCCCTGTTTGAACCCTCAGAGACAAAATATACCAACCTCAAACGGACATTAACGTATACAATTACCCCATAAGCGCAAAGGTCTGGCCTCATCGTACCCGGGTCGTTAAGCCGGGGGGCGACGAACCGAGTAAAGGCTCTTTTTAAAAGAGTCGTGTTTGGCCAGGCACAGCTCTTAACGGAGTTAAGAGCCTGCTCTTCTGTTTCTCTTTGCCTGCCTTTGACGCTGTGCCGCTGCTCTCGATAGCCGGTTATCCGCTCTGCACTCCTTATTTTCGGTCTCGAGTGTAAGCCCTTCTTTACAGTGCTTTGTATTAAGCCACTCTTATTTAAGCAGGATCTGATTGTGTTAAGTTACCGTCACTCGTTTCACGCGGGCAATTTTGCCGACGTGATCAAGCACATTGTCGTTGTGGATATCTTTGAGCGCCTGTTGAAAAAAGACAAGGCGATTGTGTATATCGATACTCATTCTGGCGCGGGGTTGTTTAATTTAAGGTCGCAGGATGCTGAAAAGCTGGAAGAGTATCGCAACGGGATTGGCAAGCTTGTGCATAAGCCCTATCCGGAAATGGCCAGTTATCTTGAGCTGGTGAAAAGCTTTAACAAGCCGAACCTGTTGAGTTGCTATCCCGGCTCGCCGATGATTGCTGCGCACTTTTTGCGGCCCCAGGATAAAGCCTGGCTGTACGAGCTGCACCCGCAAGATTATAAAGCCTTGAAGGGGAATATACAGGCGACGTCCAAATCAGCCCGGCGCAAAATCTCGGTGGTGTGTCAGGATGGCCTGCAGGGTGTTTTGTCCCAGCTGCCTCCGGCCAGCCGTCGGGGACTGGTATTGATCGACCCCTCTTACGAAGTCAAGTCGGAATATGACAAGGTGGCGAGCGTTGTGGGCAAGGCCTACAAGAAATTTTCGACGGGCATTTTTGCCATCTGGTACCCGGTGGTGGAGCGGGAAAAAATCCATAAACTGGAAAAAAAACTCGTTGCCAGCGGCATCAGGAATATCCAGAAGTTTGAGCTGGGCCTGCAGGCCGACTCCAAAGAGCATGGCATGACTGCGGCGGGCATGATTGTGATTAATCCGCCGTGGGGATTGTACGATAAAATGTCTTCGCTGCTGCCAAAACTGACCAAAGCCCTGGGCAATGGCTCCGCCGACGCCTTTTACAAGTGCGAGACTCTGGTCGGGGAGTAAATTCTGGCGGCTGAGCAATATTCGTGTGTCCTGCGGAATTTTCGCGGCCCGGTGACAGCGGCAGACGTTGTTCCGAGCTCGAGACTAACGGTTACACGCTTGAGGATGAGCGCCATACAATACGTTCGCGACTGAATACGGGTACTTGCCATGATGATGAAAACAGCTGGGTTATTAATCCATGTTGTCTCTCTGCTGGTGGCGGTGTGGACATTGGCTGCCATGTCGGAAGCCTGGAGCGGGTTGTACCTGTGGGTGGTTGCCCCCTACTTACCGCCGCTGGTATTTGCGGTGAATGCCGTTAAAGGCCATGCTGTCTCCTGGGTGATGAGCGTCACTGGAGTGGTGAGCAGTCTGCTGGGCAGCATTGCCTATTTGTCGGTGTACTTCTCACCGCAAACGGACGCTCAGGCGGGCCTGGTGTTTGTCGCAATCCCCCTGTATCAGTGGGTGTTTTTATCCATTGCCCTACTGATTCATTTTTTGGTCAAGCGCAACACCCGCCGCTAAAATCTTCTACTCGCCCACGGTGAATGGCGCAGCCAGAGAGGGCACCCTGGAGTGACTCGCCACTCGATTTAATCTAACCGTTTGTGGAATCGCAACGCCGCCAGGGTAATGCCGGCCAGGGTAAAGGCGATCAGCCACAGGGAATCAAACACCAGGGTATCCAGTTCGGCGCCGCGCAGGATGATTGCCCGGATCATGCGCATAAAATGTGTGGCAGGCAGGGCCTCGGCAATGGTTTGCGCGATGTGTGGCATCGCTTCGTAGGGAAACATAAACCCGCTGAGTAAAATTGACGGCAGCAAAATAAACATCGTGGCTTGCATGGCTTGCAGCTGAGTTTGCACCAGGGTCGAAATGATCAGACCGAGGGTTAAGCTGGCGCAGATAAACAACAGGGTCGCAAGATAGATGTGCGTCACAGAGCCATTAACGGGAACGTCAAAAATCCAGTAGCCCAGCAATAAAATGATCGACACCTGCATCAAGCCGATAAAAATATAGGGCACGATTTTCCCGATCATCAGCTCAATGGGGCGGATGGGCGTGGTAATGATCAGTTCCATATTGCCGCGCTCTCGCTCGCGCACGATGGCGGTGGCGGTAAAGAGCACCATGGTCATGGTCAGGATGACCGCCGTTAGCCCCGGGATGATGTTGACGGCCGAGCGCCGGGTGGGGTTAAAAAACAGCGCCATGTCAAACGTTGGGGTGGCCGCCGGGGGGGCAATGTTTGGGTCGATGATGGCCTGATTCAGCGGCATGTTGCGCAATTGCAGTAACGAGGCGCTGACCATCGTGTCCGAACCATCGATGAGCCACTGCCCCAGAGTGCGGTGCTGCACCAGCCGTTGCGTCAAATCCGGCGGCAGCACCAGGGCTGCCCGGATCTCCCCTTTGACAATGGCTTGCTCCGCTTCTTTCGGGGTGTGGTAACGCTGTTGAAAATCCACCACCTGCGTCGCACTCACCGCTTGGGTAATGATGCGCCCGGCCGCAGAGCCGCTTTGGTCAACCAGCCCCACCGGCACGTAGCGAACTTCAGTGTTGATGGCATAACCAAACAGCAACAGCTGCACCAGCGGAATCATGACGGCCATGCCAAAGGTCATGCGGTCGCGGCCGAGGTGTTTGAATTCCTTGACGATGACGGCGCTCATGCGACCCCAAAACGCGGGCATGCTATTGACGCTCCGAGTGGGTGACGGTGACAAACACATCTTCCAGATTGGGACGCACCAGAGTGGCTTGAAAGTCATCACCGGGTGCGGGAGGGGGCAGCTGTTGGGCAAGGTAGGCTTGCGGGTGTTCAATGCCAATGTCCACCAGTACCCGTAATCTTGCGCCCTGCTGCGCCACGGATTTGACGTGGGGTAAACGCTGAATGGGTGTTTTTAGGTCCCGCAGGCGGGAGCCAGTCAGTTCCACCACGTGGGATTGCAGGTTGTTCATTAAGGTTTGTGGATCGCCCTCGGTGCGCAACTGACCGGCTTCCAATATGGCCAGGCGGTGGCAGCGTTCGGCTTCATCCATAAAGTGGGTGGACACCAGGATGGTGGTCCCCTGATCGCACAGGTCGAACAGTTTTTCCCAGAACTTTCGCCGGTTTTCCGGATCGACCGAGGAGGTGGGTTCATCCAGGAATAACAGGTCGGGTTTGTGCAAGGTGGCGCAGGCCAGCGCCAGTCGCTGACGTTGCCCGCCGCTCATGGCGTCAGGGCGGCGGTTTCGCAGCGTGCTGAGCTCGTAGGTCTCCACCAGTTCGTCCACCCGCCGGATGAGGGCTTTACCGGACAGGGAGTAGATGCGCCCAATAAACTTTAAGTTTTCTTCACTGCTGAGGTCTTCGTACAGGGAGAATTTTTGGGTCATGTAGCCGGTGCGGGTACGCAGTTGTTCGGCGTGTTCGGGGACGGCAATGCCCAGTATTTTGGCGTCGCCGGCGGTGGGCGACAGCAAGCCGCAAAGCATGCGAATCATGGTGGTTTTACCGCAGCCATTGGGCCCCAGAAAACCGTAAATCGATGCCGATGGCACCTGTAGCGACACCTGGTCGACGGCGGTCAGCGGGCCAAATTTGCGGGTCAGGCGGTTGGCTTCAATGGCGTATTCAACTGCGTCAGGCCGATGACCTGCATGGGTTGGTTGAGATGAGTGGGGCTGTTGACGTGAATCGGCCATATCAAGGTGCCTCGGGTGCCAGTATCACCTCGGCCGGCACGCCCACGGGGATGTCGGTGTGGTCCAGTAAATCCACCTCGGCCAAATACACCAGACGGGCGCGGTCTCTTTCATTGAGTGCGTAATACGGTGTGAACGCAGGTTCGCTGGCGATCCAGCGCAAGCGTCCGCCAATAAGGTCCTTAATGCCGTCCACTTTGATGTCCAGGTGATCGCCGACCTTGAGGGTTGCGCGGGAGGGTTCCGGGACATACACGCGAGCGTAGGGACCGTTGTCCGCGAGGATGATCGCCACCGGGCTGCCCATTTCCACGCGTTCGCCCAGATTCCAGGGCAGACTGTCGAGATAACCGTTGCGTGTCGCCACGATGCTGAGCTCATCCAGTTCATACTGCGCCAGTTCCACTTCGGCCTCGGCAGCCTGAAACGCGGCTTCCGCCTGGTCCAGCTCTTCTTTACGGGTACCGTTGGTCAGTACCAGCAGTTGTTTTTGAGCCGCTTGTACACTGGCCCGGGCAGAGTCCCGCTGGGCCCGGGCTTGATCCAGGTTGGCCTCGGTGCTGAGTTTTTGCTGGCGCAATTGCTGCGCACGTCGGTAGCTCTTTTCGGCAACCAGCAAAGCGGCTTCGGCACCACTGACTCTGGCTTTGGCGGCATCAATGTCTTCAATGCGAGCGCCGCTGCGCAATTCGGCCCAATGGGCCGCGGCCTGCGCCTGCTCCGCCCTCGCTTTACTCACTCGAGCCTGTAAGCGTCGGGGATCCAGTTGCACCAGCAAGCTGCCCGCTGCCACGGGCTGGCCTTCCTGCACAGGCAGCCGGGTGATGATTTCACTGGCGGGGGCTTTGAGGATGACGCGATCGCGTTCAATGGTACCGAGAGCGGTTTGGTGAACGCTAGGTTCACAGCCGCTCAGGAGCAACAATATCAACCCGGCAAGGGGAATGGCGCCGGGCCTGAAAATAGAGCTCGGCGCAGCGACTCCGAGTGGCGGGTTCCTGCTGGCAGTGAACATTCGGTCGTTAACCTCTTTGGCGGTCTATTGATGCGGCTGAGTTTTCAATGTTTGTGGCTGAAGGGCAAGCAAGTGCGCCGGGTACCCAAGGCGGTTTGAGCGTTCATGGCTGCCTTTGCGCCAGCACCGCGTCGACTTCATCGGCCCAGGCCAGCCAGGCCTGTTCCCCCAATATGCCCCGCCTTAAGGTGAGGAAAGGGAGTTGCAGTGTCCTTTGCTCGGCGCTGGGGCTCGCGTGATACTCGCGTTCAATGCCCAGAAAGGTATTCAGCGTCTGGCGGTGGATCGTCCGGTGACGGGCAATTTCGGCTTGTAAGCTGGCGGGCTCGGCGAGCTCTCCGGCGTACAGCTTCACCAGCAGGGCGTCGTTAATTTTGTTGGGCTTGACGGGCTCTGCCAGCCACTGTTGCAAGTCGCGACACCCCTTTGGGGTGATGGAATAAACCTTGCGGTCCGGCTTGTCCGATTGGGTTTCCACCGCCAAAGAGATCAGCTGTTCGGAATGCATTTTTTTCAGCTGCTGGTATATCTGTTGATGGCTGGCGTTCCAGAAATACCCCAGTCGTGCCTGGAAGCGTTTCATCAGGTCGTAGCCGCTGCCTTCCTCGGCTTCCAGTAGCGCCAGCACGGCGTGTTTCAGGGACACAGAAAACTCCTTAACGGTTTGCCGGCTCATAAACACTGAGTATAACCAATTTTATGCAATTTATTGCATATTGAGGTCGGCCCGACTAACCTTATGCAATAAATTGCATATTATGAATGGTTGTTTAAGGAGCACCAGGGCGCTCACCAAGGCCTCGGGGCCAGATCGCCTGATAACAACGTCGGCATGGCACAGTCAATATCAGTCAAGAGCGTTGTCCGTTGAGCCTGATAGGCCTGCGGAACCAGATAGCTCCGTGGTACTAGAAAACCCCGTGGAACCATAAAGCCCATTAGCTAACAAGAACATAAGCCACAAACCCGTCGACCACAAAAGAATTAAAACCCGACCAGAGGAATGCGCTCATGATTACCCCGCTGATTATCATAGGGCTGTTGGTGTTGCCCGTCTCACTGGCCGCTGGATTGTCACTACTTCGGCAGCAACCGGTGCGACTCATCCCCTATACCTATTGGGGGTTGGGGATCGCCTTTATGTATTTTGCGCTGGGGCATGTGGTGAAAACCGACGCGATGGTGACGATGCTGCCACCCTGGGTGCCGATGCGAGAGGCGCTGATCTACACTACCGGTCTGCTGGAGCTGGTGATAGGCTTGGCGCTGTGGGTGCCTCGATGGCAGCGAGCCGCCGCCAAGTGCGCCATTGCGGTGTTTATTCTGTTTTTCCCTGCGAATGTCTACGCCGCGCTGAACAGTATCGGCCTGGGTGGACACCAGTGGGGCCCGGTGTACCTGTTTATACGCGCCCCCTTGCAGCTGTTGTTAATTGGCTGGGCGTGCTTGCTGTGTTTGAGCGCGACAGTCACTGCGAGCTCGGACAAGGTGGAACAACACGGGTCTTAAACCTTGTCAAAACAGGGTGTTATGGGGGCAAAAAAGTCCCTTGAATGGTGTCTTCACCAACATTGACGTTACGTCTATCGGCGAAAAGGATGTTTAAGGATGTTTTATGACGGCGACCGCTGATACACCACTCTCCGATCTGGATTCCGCTTCAGTGAATGCGCGGGGTCTCACCAAACCCTCAAAAAATTTCGCCACCACAACCAGCGTCCGCACGGGTAAACGCTATCGTCCGGGGCGGGCCAGTGATCACTATGATGTTGTCGTGATTGGCTCGGGCATCGGGGGATTGACCAACGCGGCGCTGTTGTCGTTGTTGGGGCACAAGGTGTGTGTGCTGGAGCAGCATTATACCGCGGGTGGCTTGACCCACGCCTATGAGCGCGAAGGGTTTGAGTGGGACGTGGGTGTGCACTACATCGGTGAGGTGCACACCGAACACTCCACCATACGGCGGGTGTTTGATGTCATCAGCGAAGGGCGGTTGCAATGGGCAGCCATGGACCCGGTGTACGATCGCATCATTATCGGGGATGAAAGCTTTGATTTTGTGGCCGGCCGAGCCCGGTTTGTCGCGGGGCTGGTGAAAAAGTTTCCGGACGAGGAAGCGGCGATTCGGGCCTACGTTCAATTAATTCGTGACATCAGCTCGGGCACGCCGAAATTTTTTGCCGCCCAGGCCATGCCGCGCTGGATGGGGCAACTTTATAATCGCTTGCGGCCCTGGGTTGTCCGCAAAGAATTTTTTCAAACGACTCGGGAGGTGCTGGAGAGCCTGACCAGTAATCAAAAGCTCATCTCGGTATTGACCGGGCAGTGGGGCGATTACGGACAGGTGCCCCGCGATGCCGCTTTTCTGATGCACGCGCTCATTGCCAAGCATTATCTGGCCGGCGGTGCTTATCCGGTTGGCGGTGCTTCCGCCATTGCACGGTCAATCATTCCCACTATTCAGAAATCCGGCGGTGAGGTGTTTACCTATGCCGATGTTGAGCAGGTGCTGGTCAAGGATAACCGGGCCTACGGGGTGCGGATGGCCGATGGCAGTAAAATCCTGGCCGATAAGATCGTCAGTAATGCCGGTTTTATGAACACGGTGAGCCGATTGCTGCCGCCCCCGGTGCGGCAGCACTATCGCATGGGGGCGTGGGCGAAAAAGGTGGAGCGTTCGAACGCCTCGCTGTGTCTGTATGCGGGGTTTCGAGGCGATGCAGAGTCGCTGGGGCTGGACAGTACCAACCTGTGGATTTATGAAAACGGCGATCACGAGGGCAATCTGGATCGTTTTTGTGGCGATAAAGAGGCCGCGTTTCCGCTGGTGTATGTGTCATTTCCATCCACGAAAGACCCGCAGTGGAAAGAGCGTTATCCGGATAAGTCCACCGTTGAGGTGGTGACTTTCACCAAAATGGATTGGTTCGAACGCTGGAACGGAACCACCTGGCAGCAGCGTGGAGAAGACTATGAGGCCTATAAGGAAGCGCTGGCGCAAAGATTACTGGAAAAGCTGTTCGAACACAGGCCCCAGTTGCGCGAAGCGTTGGAGTATTACGAGCTGTCTTCGCCGTTGTCCACGCAGTTTTATCAACGTCAGGAACGCGGTGAGATTTACGGCTTGAGTCACTTTGTGGAGCGTTTTAAGCAACCGTTTTTGCACCCGCAAACGCCGGTGAAAAACTTTTACATGACGGGCGTGGATGTGATGACCGCAGGCGTGGGTGGCGGTTTGATGGCGGGCGTCATGACCTCCATGCGGATGCTCGGACTGCGCAAGATGGGGCGGGTGAAAAAATTGCTGATGGCGTACCAGGCCGATGAGCTCTGAGTTGCTGATGACGTCTGGTTTTCGGGAACTGCACGGATGAGTTTGTCGCGCACAAGGGGTGATGCGTCAATGGCGGTGTTGGTTCAACCGGACGTGATGGGGAGGTTGTCAGCGTGTGTTGTGGCTGGCGTAAAAATACCCGGACGCTCTCGGGGTTTGAGAGAGCCGGGCTAAGTCAGCGATTAAGCCAGAGATTGATTGCGACTGCCACCACCCACGCTCTACAACGCGGGCATGGTCAATACGAATAAAAGTGTGCTGGTTGCGTCGGGCTCAGTGCGTTCGACCGTGACCGGCTTTGCCATCCAGCCAGAACAGTAACACCCCGCCGAGACCGGCGCCGACCAGAATGGCCGCCATGCTGAGGGTGGCCCCAAACGCTGCTACAGTGACGGGATCGGTCATGACGTTCTCCTTCGCTTTCAGTGTGTAGAATCATTGAAGCTAGATTACTCACATGCGCCGCAAAGGTGTTGATACAGATCAAGAGAACGAAAGCAGAGCGTCAAAGTTGCATGAGAACGCCGCGCAGGCGAGGGCAGAGTAAGACTGGGCGTGAACACAAGGCGCCGGCAAAAGCGGCACCTTGTTGTTCTCAAATTGTTTTCAGTCGGGTTGATGGTTTCGGCCAAGATTGTGAGCGGGGGCCGTGTGCTTGGCGCTCAGAGGTTAAAACGCAAACCTCACACCGGCGGTCAGGCCGCGCCCCGCTTCTGGCGCCACGCTCCGCAAAAATGACGTTGCATGGCGAATGTCTTCATCCAGCAGATTGTCGGCGCGGACAAACAGCAGACTGCCGGCGGCACCCACCTCAAGCGGCACACTCACCTGGGCATTGAGGCGTGTGTAGCCATCGGTGGGCTCTTCACCGCTGCCGGTATGAGTTTGTCGACCGGCTTCAATCAGCTGCACCGATCCGTACCAGCCCGGCTGAGTGACCGTGAGCTCGGCCCCCACCCGGTTGGGGGAGATTCTGGGCACATCACCGCCCGCATCAAAGCGTGCGCGCACGCTGTCCGCGAACAAACGCAGAGACAGGGCGTCGCTCAGCTGGAGGTGTGTCTCCAGTTCAATGCCGTGGAAGTTGGCGTCCTGTTGCTGGTATTGATAGATCGGCAATTCTGAGGCGGGGTCTTCCAGTCCGGTGTTGTGTTGATAGATGTAGTCGACAATCTGGTTGTAGAACAGATTGACTTTGATGTCGGTCAGCAGGCCGGGATTTTGCGGGGTCCATTCATACCCCAGATCCAGGTTATTGCTGGTTTCATTGTCCAGTTCACGGTCACCGAGGTCGTAGGTCTGGGTGGCGATGTGCGCGCCATCCGAAAGCAGCTCCTCCATACTGGGGGCGCGTTCGGCGCGGCTCAAGGCGATACTGAACTGGTGAATGTCGTTCAGGCTCCAGTGGTAGCCCAGAGAGGCGCTGCCGGCGTTGTGGCGAACGCTGCTGCTATTAACCCGTGAAGCGTCTGGATTCACCCGTTGCTGCTCAACGCGCAGCCCTATTTCCAGCCATTGATGCTGCCAGTGTTTTTCTTCGATCCAGAAGATGCCGGCATTGTGGATGTGAGTCATGCGGGGGATGAAGGCTTCCTCACCCTCGGCACCGTAATCCCGGTCGGTGAGCTGGAAACCGAAGGCACCTTGCCAGCCGTCGACTTCGCTGTGCACCAGTTCCGCACGACCCTCCCAGGCATCACTGTTAAAGCGGGTGCCGGCCTCCTGGCCTTCCAGCTCCGTGTGCTCGTAGTCGTTGTGGGCAACCCGGACCAGCAGTTTGTCAAACCCGGGCAGGGGCGCTTTCAGCTCGCCTTTCAGATCGTAGCGGGTCTGTTGCATGTCGATGCGGATGCTTGCCCCGGCTTCGTCGTGATGCTCTTCCTCTTCGTCGTGATGCTCCTCCTCTTCCTCGTGATGGCTGTGGGCGCCGGCGGGAATGCCGTAAAGATTGTGCTGCTGGTTCACACTGAGTCCGATGAACCCGCGCTCACCAATCCAGGAGGCGCCCAGGCTGTAAGCGTCGGCGCGGCTGTGGGTGTTGGCGATGTAGCCGTCGGAAGCCTCATCCGGGTCAGACGGGTTATTGAGGCCGGGGATCTTGACGTTGTTGCTGTCACGGTAGAGGCCATCGGCGTGCCAGGCAAACTGGTCTGAGCCACCATCGATACGTGCCACACTGGCCACTTGTTCGTTGACGCTGCTGTAGCGGGTTTCGACGGCGCCGGTGATGGGGGTGTCCGGGCTGGTACTGGGGATGCGGTTGTCGATGACATTGACCACCCCGCCAATGGCACCGCTGCCAAATCTTAACGTCGAGGGACCACGCAGGATCTCGATCTGGTCGGCCAGTAACGGCTCGGTGGTGTTGGCGTGATCGGCGCTGGTGTTGGAGGCGTCCAGTGTGTCGAGGTTGTCCTGCATCACTTTCACGCGGTTGGCGCTTTGCCCCCGAATGATCGGGTTGCCCACGCCGGGGCCAAACGACGCGGCACTGACGCCCACCTGGCCGGTGAGTGTGTCGGCGAGGGTGGACGCGGCATTGCGGCGCAACTCATCGCCACTGAGCACGGAGACCGGCCGGGCATTGTCGCTGTGCTGGTTGTGAATGGGGGACGCACTGACAATCACTTCTTCCAGGTCGTGCTGCGGCTTGAGGGCGTGCGCATTAAAGGCAAGGCTGGCATTGGCCAGCATGACGACGCTGGCCAGCGGCGCAAAACGGAAGGTCGTCGGCTTGTTTCTGACCGGGCTTTCGGCGTGGCTATTTACTGCGTGGCTAAGTTCGCTTCCTGCGCGACTGGGTTCGGTGCGCAATCGCGGGTTCTGCATGAGGTGTTTCATGTTCTCTCCGTACCTCCACTGAACGCTGGAGCGGCGCACATGCCATCGGGCAAGCGTGTCTGTCGTGTCCAGAGCGGAGTCTGGGGACAGTCAGGCCGTGTGTGCACCGTTCCTCCCGTCAATGGATAGAATTTCAGTGTTCAACTTGGGATTCAAGTGTGGGCTCAACAAAGGGTGTGCTGAGTTACTTGGGGTGATCTGTTACGAGAGAGAAAGGGTTGGAGGACCCCGAATCGAGACGGGCAGGCACGGCGTTGAGGGAGAAACAGAAACGGTTATCGGGGCCGGGGCAACGGCAGCCATCGCGGGCAGCGAGGGGATCGAATGCCCCGTGTGCAGGGCATGGCTGCCGCTGTGGTGCAGGCACAGGCTGCAGTCCACGACGCTGCGGTTGTCCTCATGCCAGTGGCCGGCCGACGCGAGCTGTGCCAGCACCACCAGCATAACCAGTAACGGCAGCCAGCGTTTAAGGGCAGGAATGTGGGCGCGGGAGTACATCGTGAGGAAGCCGTCTAAAAAGTATACTTAAGTGTTATATAGTTACATTTAAGGCGGGGATCGGCAAGTCTAATTTTTCTCAGATGATCGCTCGCAGGTCCGTCTCGGCTGTCTTCAGCGCTTTGATCGGCCCTGTTATCGGGTTTAGCTGTCAGAATTATCGTTGCGCTAATGGTGGACAGGAGTAGGACTGGCCTCGGGAGCGGGGTATAATTCGCGCCTTGTTGTCGGTACTGAGAAAATTGGTGCCGTATTCTACAGATGACCGGAGATCCATATGGCGGAACGTACCGCATCAGTGAGCCGCGATACGCTCGAAACTCAAATTACCGTGACAGCCAATCTCGACGGTAAAGGCACCGGCGTGTTTGATACCGGGGTGCCCTTTCTTGAGCACATGATGGATCAGATTGCCCGTCATGGCCTGATTGATCTCGACATCACCTGCAAAGGCGATACCTATATTGACGATCACCACACGGTGGAAGACATTGGCATTACCCTGGGGCAGGCGGTGGCACAGGCACTGGGGGATAAAAAAGGTATCCGGCGTTACGGCCACGCCTATGTGCCATTGGACGAGGCGTTGTCCCGGGTTGTGATCGACTTTTCCGGGCGGCCGGAATTGATCATGAATGTGCCGTTTACTCAAAAGCGGGTCGGGCAGTTTGATACCGAGTTGTTCTGGGAGTTCTTTCAGGGGTTTGTGAATCACGCCCAGGTCACCCTGCACATCGATTGCCTGCGCGGTCACAACGCTCACCACCAGATCGAAACCGTGTTCAAGGCGTTTGGGCGGGCTGTGCGCATGGCGCTCGAGCTGGATCCGCGCATGGCGGGCATGATGCCATCGACCAAGGGCACGCTTTAAGTCGAAAGGCGTCCTTTAAGAAAGCCGGCACGCTTGAGCTCAGAGCGAAGCCACACATCAGGTGTGAGCTCAAGCTGTGTTTGAAGGCACCCGTGCCAAACCCGAATTCCACATTTAGAGAAGCAGTATGTCAACGAATCGCATTGCCGTAATTGACTATGGGATGGGCAATCTTCACTCCGTTGCCAGTGCCCTGGAGCACGTGGCTCCCGAAGCCGAAGTGACCATCAGTTCCGAGCGCAGTGTTATTGAGCAAGCCGACCGGGTCATTTTTCCGGGCGTGGGCGCGATCCGCGATTGCATGGCGGAAATCCGTCGCTCCGGTTTTGATGCTTTGGTGCCCGAGGTGATTGCCTCTGGCAAGCCCGTTCTGGGAATCTGCGTGGGCATGCAGGCGTTAATGAGTCACAGCGAAGAAAACGGCGGCGTGGAATGTTTGGCGCAGCTGGAAGGCAACGTGCGTTTTTTTGGTAACGATCTGCACGATGAGCAGGGCGAACACCTGAAAGTGCCCCACATGGGCTGGAATCAGGTCGAGCAGCAGTTCGCTCACCCGTTGTGGCAAGGGATTGACAATGGCAGTCGCTTTTACTTTGTCCACAGCTACTACGTCATTGCCGCCGAAAAAGCCGTCAAAGCCAAAGACGTTGCTGAGGTGGCGGGCCGTTGTCACTACGGTCTGGATTTTGATGTCGCGCTCAGTAACAACAACTTGTTTGCGGTGCAATTCCACCCGGAGAAGAGCCACACGGCGGGTTTGCAGCTGTTGAAAAACTTCGTCCACTGGGACGGTCAGGTCTGACCCCGGGCCCTGCGGCAAGCGGGCGATACAGGCGGAGTTAGTGGCGACTTGTCGAGCGAGAGTCACGCAACGAGACTTACCTGAGCCTGCTGTGTGTGCGGATACTGGCAACCGGCGGTATTTAAAGAATCTTGCCAAACTTTTCCATGTAATTGGCCAAAGCCTGCTTGTCGCTGTCTTCAAGTCGACTGAACTGTGCGCCTATCAGGTAGCGGTCTCTGGACAGGCGTCGCGAGTAAACCAGGTTGCACTGCAGCTTGAGGTTGCAGGTTTTTTGAGTCGGGGTGGGAATGTCCATGTGGATAGTGACTTGCAGCGGCGCCTGAGGCGTTGAGCGACCCAGTTCTGCTGCCAGTGTGCTCACCAGTGCCTGGCTGCATTTCATTTGCACCCCAGAGATGGACAGGTTGGTTATCAGCAGGTCCTCTTTGAAGAGTGAGTGCTCCAGTTTGGCTTTAAGTTCGGTGATGTAGCGTCGTTCAGCGCGATATTCGGGTGAATAGTCTAGGTTCACGATGAGCCTCAATGTCTGTTTTAACCCCCGAGTCTAGCCAATTTCGGCGCTGCAGGTCTAGTTCATTTTTCACTCAGGGTGTGAAGGCTGCCTCAGCGTGGTTGTTTGAGGTATAATCGGGCTCTTTCTGAGTGACTGAGCGCTAAGTCTGCAGTTTCTTGATAAACCCCTTTGATTGATCCCTCTTGATTGAACTCTCTTGATTGAAAACCCGGCAGGTAATTTATGGCTCTCGCAAAACGCATCATCCCGTGTCTGGACGTGGACAACGGCCGTGTCGTGAAAGGCGTTAACTTTGTGGGTATCCGCGACGCGGGTGACCCGGTGGAAATTGCCAAACGCTACAATGAGCAGGGGGCAGATGAGATTACCTTTTTGGATATCACCGCTACCCATGAGGGCCGTGACACCACGGTACACACGGTTGAGCAGATTGCGTCGGAAGTGTTTATCCCGCTGACGGTGGGGGGGGGGATTCGCACCATTGAAGACATCCGCACCATGTTAAATGCCGGCGCAGATAAGGTGAGTATCAACTCAGCCGCCGTCCACAACCCGGAATTTGTGCGCCAGGCCTCCGAGCGCTTTGGCGCTCAGTGTATCGTGGTGGCCATTGACGCCAAGCGGGTCAGTGCCGACGGAGAGCCGGGGCGCTGGGAAATTTTTACCCACGGCGGGCGCAAGCCGACGGGCATTGATGCGGTCGCCTGGGCGGTGAAAATGGCCGAGTATGGGGCCGGTGAGATTCTGCTGACCAGCATGGATCGCGACGGCACCAAAAATGGTTTTGACCTGGGGGTGACCCGGGCCATCAGTGACGCGGTGCCGGTGCCGGTGATTGCCTCCGGCGGGGTCGGTAATCTGCAGCATTTGGTGGACGGGGTTAAAGAGGGCCGTGCGGACGCCGTGCTGGCGGCCAGTATCTTTCATTTTGGCGAGCATTCGGTCCCTGAAGCCAAGGCTTTTATGCAGCATCAGGGGGTTGAAGTCAGGCTTTAATGTTTGAGCCTCCCCGGGAGTTTTCTCTGATCAGGTCACTGACCGGGTGCCGGAGACTTAACTGCGGATTGAAACAAGGCCGCGGATTCAAAAAAGCCCGTCATGCGCTAGCGTGACGGGCTTTTTTTCGCACTCTCGGTTTGATGCGCCAGGGGGACCGCTCTGGGGGTCAGGCCACGTTGCGAGAGTATTGCACCAGCGTGTTGGAGAATTCCGGGTCGCTCTCGGTGATGAAGTCAATAAAATCCGAACAGCCTTCGGCAGCTTCAGTCAATGTATCAAACGGGCCGATATTCACCCCTTCGCGAGTGCTGTAATACCAGTATTTGTCTTGCTGGAAAAAGCGCTCACTTCTTTCCGGAGCCGCTCCGGATTCACCCTGACGTAAGTTTTTCATGTTGTTCGTCCTTTTATGTCGTCGATTAAACATTGTTCTAACACTTTGTGTTGTAAACCTTGTCGATTAAATCGTGTGCATCCTGCAGTTGCCTGGCGCTTAGAGTCGTACCTGCAGGAGTTAACGCAGGGGCGTTAGCTCCAAAGCCAAACCGGTTAACCCTCTAAAGCCAAACCGGTGAACCCTCTAAGGCTTCGCGGGGTGGAAATTAAATGCCCAAGCCGAAAAGGTCAAGGCCAGAAGAGTCGCTTGCTGCCATTAAAAGTGTTTTAAGCGACAATACTACCGCGTTACTTTCAATAATGTGACGCGGTTCACGGCTTTTTGGTTTGGGCGATATTGACGGCTCTTTTGACTGCGCCTAGGGCTCCTTTGGTTCGAGGTCACGATTAACTCTACACCCTCCTTGTGTGTGTGAAGTCCCTTTCCGGTTCCGATTGACCCCCGTTTGGTTGGTGGTCAGAGCCTTGGCGTGTCGCAGGTCGGCTCGGTCATCAACGCTCGGGCGGGCTGTCCGTCAGCCTTTGAGGGGTGCCGCTTTCGCTGCGGTCTGTAGTAGGTTTAGCAGCTTTTAGCGGCAGCGAGAGCTGCGGTGTTGAAGTTTGAGACGCGGTTTGAATTGTGGCTTTTAAGTTTGGCTCAGAGTGGGTTTGTGTGATCCCGTTCACGGCCAGAGTGGGCAGCAGCTGAGACACCGGTACCAGTGTCACGCCCTGTTGAGTCAGCGTGGGCAGCGCCCTGTTCAGCGCTTCCAGGGTTTCCGGGTAGGGGTGGCCAATGGCAATGGCGCTGCCCCGGCGGTGGGCAAGTTGAATCAGTTTCTCCAGCTGGCGCTGGATGCTGTCGAGGTTGCGTTCGTTGTCGAGAAATACGTCGCGCTTGCGGGCGGGCACCAGGGTTTGCAGTGCGGTTTGAAAGGCAATGCTGCCGGCGCTGGTGCGACTGTCGATAAAGAACAGCTCTTTACGGGCCAGTATGGTCATCAGCCACTGCATCGGTTCGGGTTGTTGCGTCAATTGGCTGCCCATGTGGTTATTGAGGCCGCTGATGTGAGGGATGGAGCGCAAGTTGTGCTGTAAGACCTGTTCAAACTCCTGTCGCGACATGGTCCCGCTTAAGCCCCCGCTGTCCAGGCGGTGCTCGCCTATTGTGCTCATGGGGGTGTGGAGAATAATTTCCTTGCCGCGCTCATGGCCGAGCTCTGCCAAAGCCACGCCGTTCGGGCTTTGGGGTAAAACGGCCAGAGTCAGAGCACCAGGTAAATTGGCGGCATCAATGCCGCGGCGGAGGTTGTAACCCAGATCGTCGATGATGATCGCGATTCTGGGGTTGGCCGGGTCTTCGTGCTGGACGAGCCTGGCCGGCTGGTGGGGTGGGGTGATTGAGGCCGAGCTGGGCTCATGCCTGGGGGCCGCAGCCATCACCGCAGGTGCCTCACCGGCAGCCGAGCGGGCTGCGCCGGCGGTCGATGGCGCGGGTGCGTCAGCCACTGCCGTGGAGGCCGCAAGACGGTCGGCATTCACCTGCGGTGGGCCGGCGGGAGTTGCCCCGACACAGCACAGCATGAACACAGCTTTTACGAACAAAGATGTCAGAGGTATCAAGGCCAGCCCGCCAGTGGGTTAAACAGCGATATCTTTACAGGGGGTGTCTGCAAAGGCTGCGGGCAATATACCACAGACGATAAAAGAGGCGTTCAGCGACAATTACAATGGGGTCGAAGGTGGGCGGCTGGCGAAGCGGGTATCACGCCGGTATGGACGCGCCTCGGCCTCCTTTGGCGGAGGCGGCAAGGCGTGATTCGGCTTTGAAAACTAATCCTTGACCGGAGTGTTGGTTTCTTCCAGCGCGGCGATGGCCTTGGCTGAGCGGGCTGGCCGGTGGTTGCTGAACAGGTTGATGCCCTTGAGCAGGTTTAAGGCTTCAAACACCTGATTGTCCCGGGAGAACAAATCGTCTTTCTCACGGTTGGCATTTTTCCGCGACTTGCTGTCGATCGCCTCTCCGCCATTGCCATTGTCCAGTCGACCCTGCAGATCGGCCTCCGTGACGTGGGAGCGACTTTTGAGGGACGTCACCGTGGCGCGCTCTACCTCAATATCAGGGACGATGCCCTGAGCCTGAATGGAGCGGCCGTTGGGGGTGAAATAAAGTGCGGTGGTGAGCTTGATGGCTCGCTCCTCGCTCAGGGGGATGACGGTTTGGACAGAACCCTTGCCAAAACTCTGGGTGCCCAGAATGACCGCGCGATGGTGATCCTGCAGCGCACCGGCCACAATCTCAGACGCTGAGGCGGAGCCGTCATTCACCAGTACCACAATCGGCAAGCCCTTGGTGAGATCGCCGGGCTGAGCTTCGTAGCGCAAATCGGTGTCGGCAATGCGCCCTTCGGTGTAGACGATCAGGCCGTCATCCAAAAAGGCATCGGCGACCTCCACGGAAGCTTGCAGGACGCCGCCGGGGTTGTTGCGCAAATCAAGAATCAGGCCTTTCAGGTTGGGGTCTTCTTTTTCCAGTGACTGAATGGCTTTGGCGGTCTCGGCCCCGGTGTTGACCTGGAACTGGGCGATGCGGATGTAACCGTAGCCGTCTTCCAGAATGTTGGAGCGCACGCTCTGCACCTTGATGGTGTCGCGAGTGATGACCAGGTCGAACGGCTGCTCCACACCTTCGCGGATGATCGTCAGGGTGATGTCACTGCCTTTGGGGCCGCGCATCAGCTCCACCGCGTCACCCAGGCCCATACCTTTCACGGGTTTGTCGTCCAGCTTGATGATAATGTCGCCGGACTCAACTCCTGCCTTGGCCGCCGGGGTGTCATCGATGGGAGATACCACCTTGACCAGACCGTCCTCCATGCCCACTTCCAGGCCCAGTCCGCCAAATTCGCCGGTGGTGTTGACCTGCAGGCTGTCAAAGGAACTGGCGTTTAAATAGGCTGAGTGAGGGTCCAGCTCGGACAGCATGCCTTTAATGGCGTATTCCAGCAGCGTGCTGTCGTCAATTTCTTCTACGTAGCCGGTGCGGATCTGTTCGTACACTTTGGTGAAGGCCCGCAAATCTTCCAGGGGCAGGAGGCCCTGATCGGTTTTCGCTTCCAGCTCTGAACTGTCGCCGGTCAAATCGGGGGTGGCGGCATCCTCAGCCAAAGCCAGCGGGCTGGACAGGCAGGCAATGGCGAGAAAAATCGCCAGAGGGCGGAAGCGGGCGGGAAGCGGCATGGTGTACTCCAAGTGACGGGGCGGAGACCCTGAGCGAAATCGCGGTGGATACCACCACAATATTGATCAAGACGTTATAAGCAGAAAGTTGTATTCATTGTAGACGTAAGTTGTTAGATGTAGGAAGTGAGATGAAGTTCAATTTTCGGGTCACCACTCGCCCAGGGGGAATGGCGCAACCCGAGAGGGCATCAGGGGTGACTCGCACCTGCTGTTAGGAGCGGCACCAGTGTGCGGGGTTGGTGGGCTTGCCGTTGTGACGCACCTCAAAATAGAGCCCAACCTGCTGCTGTCCACCGGTATTGCCCACCCGGGCGATGGTTTCGCCGCTGTTGATCCAGTCTCCGGTTTCCGTCAGCAGGGCCTGGTTGTGGGCGTACAGGCTCATGTAACCGTCACCGTGATCGACGATCACCAGCAGCCCCTGCCCGCGCAGGTAGTCGGCAAAAACCACGCGGCCGTGGTGGATGGCTTTGACGTCCGTGCCCGCTTTGGCGCCAATGAGCACCCCTTCCCACTTGAGCTTGCCGGCCAGTTTGGTGCTGCCAAAGGTTTTCAGGAGTTTGCCCTGGGCCGGCATCGCCATCTTGCCGCGGCGCTTCTGGAAGGGTTGGCCGTCTCCGGGGAGCTGGAGGTTGGCAATGGCGGCGCTGACTTCGGCCAGTAACTTTTCCAGCCGCTGCTTGTTCTGCGCCATTTGTTGCAGTTGCTGGTCTTTGCGTTGAATGCTCTGGCTCAGGCGCGCGAGCGTCTGTTGCCGTTCGTGTTGTTTGCTGCTGAGTTGTTGATGGCGTTGTTGCAGCTGCCGCTGGCTGTCTTCCAGCGTCCGGGTGCGCGATTCAATCTCGGGCTTGATGGCGTCCAGCTCGGCGATGGTGTCGAGGTAGGTGTCGATCTTGTCGGCTCTGGCGTCCAGAAAGTACTCGTAGTATTTCGCCATGCGCGCCAGTGAGTCGGGTTCCTCCTGGTTCAGCAGCAGCTTGATGTGGCTCTGCTTGCCCAGGCGGTAGGCCGCGTTGATGTGTTGGGCAATGTGTTTTTGTTGCTCGTGGCGGGCAACCTGCAGCTCAGCCTGTTTAAGGTTGAGCTGCGCTAGTTGCTTTTTTTGGCTGGCAAGCTCCCCCTTGAGCCTGTCAATTTTGTTCACCAGCGCACCGATGTCCACTTCGGAGGTTTGCAGGTCGTTTTGCAGCTGGTCGCGGGTGCTTTTGACCTGATTGAGCTCGGACTTGAGTTCGCCAATGGCCTTCTGCAGCTCCTGCAATTTGGCCTGGTAGTCTTCATCCTGCGTTTGTGCGAAGCCATGGCTGGCAAACAGCAGCGCGGCGCTCACCAGCAGGGCGCGCGGAAAGAAAGCGCGTGGGAACAGAGGAAACCTCAACATAATGTTTTCCGGTGACAGTGAGTTGAAACGGATGAGTTTAGCGGATCCCCGCCGCGCTGGATACGGGGCACCAGAGGGGGGGATCTGCTGATGACGGAGGCGGGTGCCGCAGTCTGAATTCCGGTTTACGCCAACTCCACCAGGTTTTGACCGGTCATCTCCGCGGGCTGCTCAACACCGAGCAGGGCCAGCATGGTGGGAGCGACATCCGCCAGGCTGCCGCCACTCTTCAGGTCCAGCTGGCGCGGGCCGACATAAACAAACGGCACTGGCAGTGTGGTGTGCTGGGTGTGCTTCTGGCCGGAATTGTCGTCGAACATTTGCTCAACGTTGCCGTGGTCGGCGGTTACCAGGGCCTCGCCGCCGACCTTTTCCAGGGCCGCAAAGACTTCGGCCAGACAGGCGTCAACGGCTTCTACCGCTTTGACTGCGGCGTCGAAGTCGCCGGTGTGACCGACCTGGTCGCAGTTGGCGTAGTTGCAGATGATGGCGTCGTATTTGCCGGACTCAATGGCTTCCACCAGTTTCTTGGTGACTTCCGGCGCGCTCATTTCCGGCTGTTGGTCGTAGGTCTCCACATTGGGTGAGGGGATCAGGATCCGGTCTTCACCCGGGAAGGTTTCTTCCTGGCCGCCGCTGAAGAAAAACGTCACGTGGGCGTACTTCTCGGTTTCGGCGATGCGCAGCTGCTGCTTGCCGGCTTTCGCCATCACGTCGCCAAACGAGTTCACCAGGTTGGCGGGCGGGAAGGCAATGGGGGCATCGATATCGGCGGCGTATTCGGTGGTCTGCACATAGGCCGCCAGGGCCGGATGCTGGCTGCGGGGGAAGCCGTCAAAATCGGCGTCGACAAACGCTCGGGTAATCTCGCGGGCGCGGTCGGGGCGGAAATTCATGAACAGCACAGCGTCGCCATCGTTGATGGTGGCCGGGCTCTCGCCCTCGGCGGCAATCACCGTGGCTTTGACGAACTCGTCGTTCTCATCGCGATCGTAGGCGGCCATCAAACCTTCGACAGGTGTGGCGGCCTGATAGTCTGCCTTGCCGGCGGTCAGCAGGTCGTAGGCCTGCTGGACCCGTTCCCAGCGGTTGTCTCGATCCAGCGCGTAAAAACGGCCAATGATGCTGGCCACTCGCCCCACGCCGAGGGTGCGCAGTTTGTCTTCGGTTTCTGTTAAGGGCTGTTCGGCGCTGCGGGGGGGAACGTCACGACCGTCGAGGAAGGCGTGGACATAAACTTCTTTCGCACCGCGCTGGGCCGCCAGTTCAACGGCGGCTTTGATGTGCTCGTCGTGGCTGTGTACGCCACCGGGTGAGAGTAGGCCGAGGATATGCACCGCTTTGCCATGGCGGCTGGCCTTGTCGATGGCGTCGACATACACCGGGTTGGTGAAGAAATCACCGTCGCTGATGGCTTTATTGATGCGGGTGAAATTCTGGTAGACCACGCGGCCGGCTCCCAGGGTCATGTGGCCCACTTCGGAGTTGCCCATCTGGCCTTCCGGTAAGCCGACGGCCATGCCTGAGGTACCGATCAAGGTGTGGGGGCGCTCGCTCCAAACGCGGTCCCAGACTGGCGATTTAGCCGCTTGAATTGCGTTGTATTTGGGGGATTCGGAGTAGCCGAAGCCGTCGAGAACAAGCAGTACCAGAGGTTTTTTTGCATCAGTCATGGCGTTTTTCAATGTCCGGTGATGGGTGAAATCTGTGAGTTGCGGCGGCAACCCTCTCGTGCAGGCGCCAATTCTACCGGTTTCCCGGAGGCAACTCCATGCGGGCCGGGTCAAAAGGGCGGGCGCGGGTGCGGCTCAGTGACGTCAGGCCTTTTAATGGCCGTCAGCAATGGTCTTCCGCCAGATGGTGATCATTGGTGTATCCGGGGGGATCATCGCGTAACCAAACGGTGATAATTAGCGTAAAGAGCTGCAAGAGCTGTGCCCGGCCTCTGCCCCCAACCCACCATTCGTGTATACTGGCACGCTTTGCCGTTTAGTCTGTTGAACGGTCTCGATTTCAACCCATTCAGGACGTGAGATTCAGTGGAAAATATCCTTGTTTTTGTCGCAGAGCAGTGGCTGCTCGTCAGTGTGCTCGTGATTTTGGTCGGTGCCTATTTCTGGACTGAGAACCGCAAGAGCGGCGATACCTTGTCCATCCACAGTGCCACCCGTGTGATCAATAATGGTGAGGCCGTGGTGGTGGATCTGCGCGACGCCAAAGAGTTCAAGAGCGGACACATCATCAACGCCATCAACATTCCACACAATAAGCTGGCAGAGCAGTTGCCGCAGCTGGAAAACCACAAAACCAAAACCATCTTGCTGGTGGATAAAATGGGCCAGCACGCGGGTGCCGCCGGCCGCGTCTTAAAGACCAACGGCTTCACCGTCAGTCGCCTGCAGGGTGGTATCAGCGAGTGGCAAGGGCAAAACCTGCCGCTGGTGAAGTGAGCGGTTTGTTCGCCCGATCCACGTTTTAGTTCCGCCCCGATGCCCGGACAGGACATCGGGGACCCAGTCTGTTGATGAGGAAACGAGCTTGTTATGGCCGCTGTGACTCTTTATACCACCCGTTATTGCCCCTATTGTGTGCGAGCCAAGGCGCTGCTGGATTTTAAGTCGGCAGCCTACACCGATATCAGTGTGGACAATAACCCTGCCTTGCGTCAGGAGATGATGGCCAAAAGTGGTCGCCACACGGTGCCGCAGATCTGGGTAGGCGATGTGCACGTGGGTGGCTGTGATGAGCTGATGGCGCTGGAGCGAGCCGGTGAACTGGACGCTATGCTGGCGTCTGGCGTTGAGTAACCGGGTGAGCAGGGCCAGGTAACCTGTATCGCAGGCCAGAATGACCAGAATAGAACGCGGTTCCCGATAAAATCAGGGGGCAGGTGGAAAATTCAAAATCAAGGGTTGAATTCATTCTGGCTGGCCCCATAACTCATTCAACACCCTTTATCTGATGGTGAGTCCGGCGGCGATTGTTATTGCTGAATCGTTGCAGGGACAGCCATTTTTTTTATCTAAATATAAAATAGAGCGTAGGCAGTATTATGGCAGAAGAACAAACCACTGAAGCAACCGAAGGCGCAGCTGAGCAGCCAGGACAACAATTCGCAATGCAGCGTATTTACCTGAAGGATTTATCCTTTGAGGCCCCTATGGGTGCTGAAGCTTTCCGTAAACAGTGGAAACCTCAGGTTAATCAGGAATTGAACACCAAGACCAACAAGATCGAAGACGGTCTGTATGAAGTGGTTCTGACGTTGACCATCACTGTGAAGCTGGAAGAAGAAACCGCTTTCCTGGTCGAAGTACATCAGGCTGGTCTGTTCGGTATCCAGGGCATTGAAGGCCAGCAGTTGGCACAGGTATTGAACACCGTGTGTCCGAACATCCTGTTCCCATACGCTCGCGAAGCCATCGACAATGTCATCACTAAAGGCAGCTTCCCTGCTTTGATGTTGCCACCGATTAACTTTGACGCTCTGTTTGCTCAGGCCATTGCCCAGGCGAAACAAAAAGCCGAAGCTGAAGCCGAATCGGGTGATGCCACGGTTAACTAAGTTGATGTGATAACAGGTCATATCTGCTGTAAAGCCCCGCATTGCGGGGCTTTTTTGGTTTCGGGGCCGATTCAAAAGGGATCGCCAGGTACCTGCTTTGCAGCAGCGGTGTCATGTGCGGTGTGCAATGTGCAATGTGCAATGTGAACTGTGCAATGAGAGGCATGCCGTGAAAGCGAAGCCGCGTCACGCAGGGCCCGACAAAAGGTGAGGCGGTGAGCAGACAGGATCCGGACGCGTTAGCGGGACTGGCCCCCTTCAGTCAGGCGGTGGTGCGGTTGATTCGTGCCATTCCCGTCGGCGCGGTCAGTACTTATGGCGATATTGCGACGGCGGCTGGCAGCCCCCGGGCGGCTCGGCAGGTGGTGCGGTTGCTGCATGCGCTGTCCGCCAAACATCAACTGCCCTGGCACCGGGTCATCAATAAATCCGGCCAGATTGCCTTAACGAATGCCGCAGCGTTCGAGGTGCAGAAGCAAAAATTACTGGCGGAGGGGGTTGAGGTGACAGACGCCGGGCGGGTTGATCTGGGTCATTACCGCTGGATGCCGCCTGTGGGAGAGTGATGGTTTGGAGCGGTGGCAGGGCAGGTGGAGAAGCCATACCCACATCCGCAGTGCCCGGAGGCGTAGGCAGGCTTTAAGGTAAAACCTATTGAGTGCTTAGGATTAATCAATTTAACCAATTCAAACAACTCCAGTAACCTACTCATCACTTGAAACAGCCCTTGAATTGGAGAAGGCTTATGTCCCGTTACACCGTTTTTGGTCACCAGCAATGTGGGTTTTGTCGTCGCGCCAAGCAATTGCTGGAGGAGAAAGAGCTGCCGTTCCGCTACGTGGATATTCACGATGAAAATATCTCCAAGGCGGATTTGTCCAAGACCGTCGGCCAGACGGTGACCACCGTGCCACAGATTTTCTACGGCCAGGAGTATATAGGTGGCTTCGAAGCCCTGGAAAAGCACCTGGCGGCCCAAGCGGCCTGAGGTTCGTGTCGGCCTGAGGTTCGTGCCGGTCTGGGCGGCGCGCTGGCTTTGCCGGATGGCGCTCCTCGATAACCGGCACCCTCGCTCATGGCGTGCCGGCGCTCGTTCGATTTAAGACGACCTTGGTTTTAGCCTGTCCCCTGTCCCCTGTCCCCTGGCTTTATGCCGTGGTGAACGGTGTCGCCGTGGCATAAAGGCAAGGGCAGAGGCCAAAATTTTGAAAATCCTGGCCATTAAGCATCTCATCCCCCACCGAAAACCTTTATGCTTAAGGGTAATAAGCTTTTCAGAAATGGGGAAACGCGGTCATGACAAGGGCGGCTAGTCACCGGCAACGATCCGGCAGAAATCGAGGCCAATGGTCTTTGCTGTTGTGTCTGCTGATCACGGTGGTGTCAGCAGCGGTGCAGGCAACGGATCTGGATTACCAGTCCCGCACGGTGACCGTGGCGATGAGTCAGGAACCTCCGGACATGAACGCCATCACCTCCACCGACGCGGTCAGTGGCATGCTGCTGGGGCACGTCATGGAGGGCCTGTTGCGCTATGACCCTAATGGCGATCTGGTCGGCGGGGTGGCGCAGCGCTGGCAGCTGCGCGATGACGGCGCCACCTTCTGGTTGCGGCCCGACGCCAAATGGAGTGATGGCTCGCCGGTGACGGCGCAGGATTTTGTGTTCTCCTGGCAGCAGGCCGTCACGCCAGCCGTGGCGTCCGAGTACGCGTCTATTCTGTTTCCGGTGCAAAACGCCCAAGCGATTAACGACGGCCAAATGGCGCCGTCGACTCTGGGGGTACGGGCGCTGGATGACCACACCCTGGAAGTCTCCCTGCACCAGCCGTGTCCCTATTTTCTCGGTTTGACGGCGTTTCGCACCCTGTTTCCGGTAAAAGAATCTTTCTATCGCTCGCGGGGTTCCCGGTACGCCGCCGAGGCCCGGGACATGCTCTACAACGGCCCGTTTGCGCTCACCCGCTGGGTGCATGGCGCGTCGGTGAGGATGGAGAAAAACCCCCATTACTGGGGGCGGGAGCACGTCTGGCTGAACCGCATTGATGTGCCCTACATTACCGAAGATCCCAATGCGCACATGAATCTGTACCGCGACCACAAGATCGCCATGGCTAGCAGCCTCAACTCGGAAAGCCTGGAGGGGGCTCTGCGGGAGCGGATGCAGATCAAATCCTACCTGGACGGTGCCATTTTTTACATTGAATTCAATCACCGCGATGCGCGGGTGACCCGCAACCGCAATCTGCGCAAGGCGATTCAACAGGTCTTCAATACCGATGACCTGGTGTATAAAGTGATGGGCAGCCCCGGCAGTTTTCCAACCTACACGCTGTTCCCCCGCTGGCTGAAAGGCAAGCAGGATTTTTTTGTGCGCGAATACCCGGCGCAAAAACCGGAGCTGAATGTGACCAAGGCTCGAGCGTATCTGGACAAGGCGAAGCAAGAGCTGGGAGTGGCAAAAATTCCCCCGATTTCTCTGCTGGCGGATGACAGCCCCGGAGGGCAAAAAACCGCCGAGTATTTACAGACCTTGCTGGGGCAGTCTTTGGGACTGGAAATTCGGGTGGACATGCAAATTTTCAAACAGCGACTGGCAAAGACGGGCAGTGGTGATTTTGATATGGTGGTGTCAGGCTGGGGGCCGGATTACGAAGACCTGTTGACCTACGGTGACCTGTTTGCCAGTCATAACCTCAACAACCGCGGGCGTTACCGCAATGAACGCTACGACCACTGGGTGGCGGTGGCTCAGAGTTCGCTGGATGTGGCCGAGCGCATGCACGCGTTTGATCAAATGCAGAAAATTTTGTTTGCCGATGCGGTGATTGTGCCGTTATACGAGCGTGGCAATGTCTATGTGCAAAACCCGCGCCTGCAAGGGGTTTTGCGGCGTGCGCTGGGTGGCGATCCCAATTTTAACTATGCCAGTATTCAGCCTGAGGTCAGTGTTAACGCCGAGACCAGTGTTAACCCCGAGAGCCGCCTTAACCCCAAGACCCGTATTGCGCCAGGCTCCGGCCTTACCCCCAACGCTCATCGCGGTGCTGGCGTCATTTTGGAAAAGGAACCTTAAGTGACGCAGTTTATTTTTAAACGGCTCTTGTCCGGGGTGATTACCATCTGGTTTATTGCCACCGCGACCTTCGTCGCCATGCATGCCGTGCCGGGGGATCCGCTGGCCAACGACAAGGCTGTGGCGCCGGAAATTCGTCGCAATCTCGAGGCCCGCTACGGCCTGGATAAACCGGTGCTGCAGCAGTACGGCATCTTTTTGTCGAACATGCTACACGGTGACTTTGGCATTTCGTTTACGCAAAAAAACCGCCACGTCAACGACATCATCCGCGAGCATTTTCCCGTCTCTGCGGTGCTGGGCGTCCTGGCGCTTATCATCGCAACGGTGGGCGGGGTTGTGTGGGGGGCGTTGACGGCGGTGTACCGGGATCGCTGGCCCGACAGTGTGATCATGTTTTTGGTGGTGATCGCCGTCTCGGTGCCGAGTTTTGTGTTTGCCATGCTCGGGCAGCTGGGGATTTTGGCGATGAACGAGTGGCTGGGATTTTCCCTGTTGCCGGTGGCCGGCTGGGGAAGTTTTGGGCACATGCTGGTGCCGGCACTGGTGCTGGGGCTGGGGACCATGGCTTACCTGACCCGGTTGATGCGCTCCTCGATGCTGGAAGTGACCAGTGCCGATTACATTCGCACCGCCCGGGCAAAAGGCGTGTCACCGCTGCGGATTTTTTTCAAACACCAATTGCGCAACGCCATTTTGCCGGTGGTGACCGTGTTGGGACCGTCCATTGCCGCCATCACCACCGGGGGGTTTGTGGTGGAGCTGGTATTTGCCATCCCGGGGTTGGGGCGCTTCTTTGTGCAGGCGGTGCAGCAGCTGGATTACACCGTGATTATGGGAACCACGGTGTTTTACGGTGCGTTTCTGGTGTTCATGGTGCTGCTGGTGGACATACTGTATGGCTTTATCGACCCGAGGATTCGGGTCGGTCAGGTCCGGGGGTAAGTGAGGATGACGCTGACTCAAACGCTGACGGCTGACGACTTTGCGCCTCTGGCCAAAGCACAACACCCAGATCAGATTGTGCGTCCCTCCCTGTCGTACTGGCAGGATGCCTGGCGGCGGCTGCAGCGCAATCGCCGGGCGATGTGGTCGCTGTATCTGATTGCGGCGCTGTTGTTGTTTTCTTATGTGCTGCCGTTTGTGGTGCCGTTTGATGCCGTTGGGCAAGACCTCACGCAAATTTCCCAGGCGCCGAGTCTGGAAAAAAAATCCCTGGTGGTGGATACCCAGCCCTGGCCGGGTCAACAGGTGAGGCCGGCTGAGCTGGCCCGGCTACAGAGCGCGCCTTTTGATCCGGCGACCAGGGTGACCGGGTTAACCCTGGTGGGTGAGGCCAATACGGAGTCCGTGCGCCTCGCCTGGCAGCCGGTGGCCGGTGCCAAGGCCTATCAGGTTTATCGCCATCTACTGGTGCCCAGTGGTGCGACCGACCTGGGCTTGCCGCTGGGGCAAACCGAGCAGCCCGAGCAGGTCTCTTATGAAGATCGCCTCAAACTGCAAAACATGCCTTACTACTATTCCGTGCGAGCCGTTGCCGACACGGGCGAGGTGTCGGATTACGCCACCGTAAAAGCCACCCCGCGCCTGGCCATCAGTGTGCGGGCGGCGCTAAGCCGCGGCCTGATTACGGCCGATCAGACCGACTCGATGATCGGCCGCGAAGTGGAACTTCAGCGTCATCTGATGGGCACGGATTATCTCGGTCGCGATCTGTTGGCGCGGCTGGTCTATGGCGGTCAAACGTCCCTGTTCATTGGCATCGTGGCGCCGCTGCTGTTTGTGGCGATGGGCATTGTTTACGGTGGCCTTTCCGGTTATCTGGGGGGACGCACTGATGAAGTGATGATGCGCTTTGCGGATTTTGTCATTGCCCTGCCGTTTCTGCTGTTTATGATTCTGTTCCGCGTCGCCATGGGCATTGGCCCGGGAGAAAGCGGGGTGACGCCGATGCTGATTGCGATGGTGTTATTGGGCTGGCCCACCGCCGCTAAACTGGTGCGCGGTCAGGTGTTGCAGTTGCGTGAGCAGCCGTTCGTCGAAGCCGCTCAATTGATGGGGGCGAACAGCCGCTATCTGATCCTGCGCCACATGCTGCCGAATGTGATGGGAGTGGTGTTGGTGTCGCTGACGTTTTCCATACCCTCGGCCATTTTTACCGAGGCCTTCCTGTCGTTTATTGGCATGGGGGTGGCGCCACCGACACCCAGCTGGGGGGCGATGTGCAATGACGGCGTGAAGTCGTTCATGAGTCACCCGCACGAACTGTTGTTCCCGGCGCTGTTCATCAGTTTGACGGTGCTGGCGTTCAATCTACTGGGTGACGGCTTGCGCGATGCCCTCGATGCGAAGATGAAAGGCTAAGTCAGGCTATGTATGAATGAAGAGCAAGGCGAGACCATGACCGCGGCCAATACCCCGCGCGAAAGGGCGCAGCTCGAACCGGGGCTGCCGGCACTGGAGGTGAACAACCTGCAGGTGGAGTTTGCCGCTCAGGGCGGGCGTGTACAAGCTGTGCGCGGTGTGTCCCTGTCGGTGCAGTCGGGTGAGACCCTGGGCATCGTCGGCGAGTCCGGTTGCGGCAAGTCGGTCACCATGATGAGCATGCTGGGGCTGATACCCATGCCGCCAGGACGCATTGTGGGCGGTTCGGCCAAATTGAACGGCAGAGAGCTGCTTGGTTTGTCGGTGGCGCAGTTGAACAAAATCCGCGGCGTGGACATCGGCATGGTGTTTCAGGACCCGATGAGTGCCCTCAACCCCACCATGCGCATCGGTGAACAAATTGCCGAAACCCTGATGATCCATCGGGGTATGTCGCAGCGCGAGGCACTGCAGCGCGCTGTGGCCTTGCTGGATCGCACCAAAATTCCCGAAGCCCGCCAGCGCGCCCGCCAATACCCGTTTGAATTCTCCGGGGGGATGCTGCAGCGCGCAATGATCGCCATGAGCCTGGCCTGCAGTCCGTCGGTGCTGGTGGCGGATGAGCCGACCACGGCCCTGGACGTGACCATCCAGAATCAGGTGCTGGAGCTGATGCGCGAAATTCAGCGGGAGGAGGGTATGGCCATTGTGTTGATCACTCATGACCTGGGGGTGGTGGCGCGCATGGCCGATCAAGTGGCGGTGATGTACGCCGGTCAGATTGTGGAGCGCGGCACTGTGGAGGATATTTTTTATCGCAGTGCCCACCCCTACACTCTGGGTTTGAAAGCGGCCATGCCCGACGCTCATGTGCATGTGAATGAAAAACTGACCGCCATTCCCGGCAGCCCGCCGGATCTGTTTGCGCCACCCGAGGGGTGCGGCTATTGCAGTCGCTGTGATTACGCCATGCAGGTGTGTGACAAGCACTTGCCCGATCTGATGGCCGTTAGCCGCGGCCACGTCTCTCGCTGCTGGTTGCAACACCCAGAAGCGGGGGTTGAGGTTGAGGGGTTGTATCAGCCGGCCGCAAAAGGATCGCCGTCGTGTTGATGCAAATTAAAAATCTCAGCAAGCACTTTCAGTTGGGTGGGGGGGAAATCCTCACCGCGGTGGATGAGGTCAGTCTCGATATTGCCGAAAACGCCATCGTCGGTTTGGTGGGGGAGAGCGGCTCCGGTAAGTCGACGCTGGGCAAAACCCTGGTGGGTCTGCACGAAAAATCAGGGGGGCAAGTACTGTATCGCGGTCAGCCCTTGCCGCAGCGTTACAGCACCGCCGATTATCGGCGCATGAGCAAAGACATCCAGATGATTTTTCAGGATCCCTACGCGTCGCTCAATCCGCGCATGACCATCGAAGAGATTCTGACCGAACCGCTGCGGCTGCAACAACGTAAACTCAGCAGCGAGAAGCGGCGGCAATTGGCCGCCAGTTGGCTGGAGCGGGTGAGCCTGAATGCATCCTATCTGGGCCGTTACCCGCATGAATTTTCCGGTGGCCAGCGCCAGCGTATCGGCATTGCGCGGGCGTTGATTACCGAACCGACGTTTGTGGTCTGCGACGAACCGATTTCGGCCCTGGATGTGTCGGTGCAGGCGCAGGTGGTTAACCTGTTGGGTGACTTGCAGCAGTCTTTGGGGCTGACGCTGTTGTTCATCGCGCACGATCTGTCCATGGTGCGCTATATTTCAGACACCATGGTGGTGATGTACCTGGGTTCTGTGGTGGAACAGGGGCCATCGGACGAGGTGTTTTTTTCGCCCAAACATCCCTATACCCAAGCACTGACCAAGTCCAACCCGCTGGCCGATCCGCAGCAGGAAAAAGCCCGCGCCCACGATCTTATTGTGGGAGAGATGCCGTCACCGGTAAATCTGCCTGCAGGCTGTCGATTTGCCGGTCGCTGTGATCGGGTGATGGATCGCTGTCATCGTGAACGCCCGCCGTTGCAACTGATTGCGACGGATCGTTGGGTGGCGTGTCATTTGTATTAAAACCAGTGGCGGGATGCGAGTAACTAGTAAAAGAAAAAACAAGTAGCTAGTGGCGAGTAACTAGTAAAAGAAAAAACAAGTAGCTAGTGGCGAGTAGCGAGTGGCTAGGAAAAGAAAAACAAAAGGGAAAAAAGGAAAAACAAAAGCGAGAGGCGAGACGTGAGTCATTAGTGATTAGGATGTTACTAGGGCCTGTTCACACTAATTAGCTTGTCAGCAATCAGCGAGAAGTTAATAAAAAACCGGAGAGAATGTCCCACTAACTGTGTAAACCCCGTGATTCATATTACCCTAGAGGAGTTAATGAATCATGGTATCGACAATGAAAAACAAAGAACTACAGGACATGGCCGACAAGGTGGCTGG
>NZ_JAAONZ010000017.1 GCF_011602365.1 Pseudomaricurvus hydrocarbonicus | reverse complement strand
GGCAAGAAGATTAGCATTCATAAGGCGGCGGTAAGTCGGTTGGGTTTGTTGTTTTGGCGAACTCAAAACTAACCGGTTTTACCGTCGTCTCCTACCTTTTCACGCCAATCCGCGATGAACCTTAAAAAAGCCGGCATTGCCGGCTTTTGGGTGTTTGCGGGGTCGCTTTGCGGTGCTTCAGCGAGTGCCGTAGACCACCATGGTTTTGCCTTTCACCGACACCAGGCCCTGATCTTCGAGGGTTTTCAGTACCCGCCCCACCATTTCCCGTGAGCAGCCGACAATACGACCGATTTCCTGGCGGGTAATCTTGATCTGCATGCCGTCCGGGTGGGTCATGGCATCCGGCTCTTTGCACAGGTCCAGCAGGGTGCGGGCCACGCGACCGGTCACATCCAGGAACGCCAGATCGCCGACTTTACGGGTGGTGTTGCGCAGACGCTTGGCCATTTGGGTGCCGAGTGAAAACAAAAACTCCGGGTGCTTGACGCTCAGATCGTGGAACTTGCTGTAACTGATTTCAGCCACTTCGCATTCGGTCTTGGCGCGCACCCAGGCGCTGCGCGAATCCTGCTCGTCAAACAGGCCCATTTCACCGAAAAAGTCGCCATCGTTGAGGTAGGCGACGATCATTTCACGACCCTCGTCGTCTTCAATGATGACGGTTACAGAGCCTTTGATGATGTAGTATAGCGAATCACTCTTGTCACCGGCGTAAATCAACGTGCTTTTGGCCGGATAGCGGCGACGATGGCAATGGCTTAGGAATTCGTCCACATTGCTGATATGGGGAGTTAATGAAACGGCAACCAATTCTATTTCCTCGTTGTCTTGCAATGGCGAATGAGGCAGAGTTTTCAGAGCCCCTGCAAGGCTGTTCTGTGTACCCTTTTTGTGTGACTAACCTTAACGGTTTGAAGCACAAGATACCATCACTGGTCGTGGCTTTTTACGCCTATATCTATAAAAGGGTCTCTATTTATTAGGACTGATTATGTCGATAATCGTCAACACTGGCCAGTGGTGCCTACGGCTCTTCACTGGCTTTGTGACCGGGTTATCTATCCTCGGGTGGCGGGGGTCAATAAATGATGAAAAATATGCCACTCTTCCGGGCGTGCGGATTGTGGTATTCTTGCGCCTCAAATCTGAGGTGCCGGCGAGTTTGACAACCGGTATTGAAGAGTTCCGGAGCCATTGGCGCAAAGGTTTCGCGCGTCACCGGGCCCGGATCTGAGTTTTTACGACCGTCGGCCTGTTCCCCAGGTTGAGGTCATCGATGTTAATGACAGTAACGGCAAGCAGTCGTTGTTTGAGGGCAAATTCATGCAGGCAACAGTTAAGTGGGTAGATGGCGCAATGTTTCTTGGCGAGTCGGGCAGTGGCCACTCGGTTGTGATGGATGGCCCCGAGGATCACGGTGGTCGAAACATGGGCGTGCGTCCCATGGAAATGTTGTTGCTGGGAATGGGCGGTTGCGCCACGTTTGATGTCATGAGCATTTTGCAAAAGACTCGCCAGAAGGTGCTGGATTGCCGGGTGGAGCTGGAAGCGGAGCGGGCCGACGGCGTGCCCTCGCCGTTCACCAAGATCAAAATGAACTTCATTGTCACCGGGGTGGCGCTGAAGGAAGCTCAGGTTAAGCGGGCTGTTGAGCTTTCCGCCACCAAATATTGCTCGGCCTCAATCATGATGGAAGCCGCGGGTGTTGAGGTGAGTCACGGCTACGAGATTGTAGAAGCCGCCCTCTAGGCTGGCGAATTCTTCTCTCCTTTGGGGGGCCTGTTCCGGGCCGCCCACCCCGGCCTCTTGCTGCTATCTAAAGCGTCTTTCGACTCACAAGCCTTTTAAGCAAACCTTCCCGTCAACAAACCCCTTCCAGCGAACCCCCTTCTTATTCGCCCCTTGCAGTGAATGTTCTCCCGCTGAGAGCTGACTGACGATCACCGCAGGTCGTTTTATCGCTCACATCGATGATTGTATGCTGCGGTGGGAGGAAAGAATTCAATTCTGGCTGGCTATATGTATTTTATTATAACAGTGTTGGGTTAAATTATTTTTAAGCTATGACGTCCTCTCCTAGAATCGGGGCATGTGCTTGGCGCTCTGCTCCTTGAGAGCGGGCAGGGTTGCATGCTTCGACGCAAAAGGTTGTGCGTAAAAAAGGTCACCAGAATTGGAGGTAACACGAGTGAGGATGAAGATGACGAAAAAGCAATGGGGACACCGGGCCCCACAGAGAGCCGGCAAGTTGGCGGCCGCCATAGGGTTTTTCATTGCGCTGAGCGCTTGTGCGGCCACGCATGAACCGCAGGCGTCTGACCCCGAAGGGCGCGGGCATGGCGCGGAGAGCATCAATATTCAGGATAAATGGGTGGCCAGGGCGGACAGCCTGAGCCCTGACCTGACGCCGCCGGACCCCAAGCCAGGAAGCTACGGCCTGAATCCCGCCACCGGTGCGTTTACTCACCCCGTTGCGACCCGCGACTCTCATGACCCCAAGCCATTTGACGGCATTCTCGATTACTGGGACACCCAGCAATACATCAAAAACATGACGGTTGAGGCCTATTACCCGATTACGGTAGAGCCCTTCCACACCTGGCAGAACATTGTCGACTTTGAGGGGCGCCGCTATCTCTATCAGTACGTCCGCCAGGATCTGAAAATCTTTGATATTACCCAGCCCAAAGACGTGGAGTTGTTGTTGACCCGCGGCCACACCTGGGGAGCCGACGGACCGGATGCGGTGGCGCAAAACCCCATGGCTGACGATGAAATGTTTGGCGCCGCGTCGATTCAGTGGAATGAAAAGCTGGGCAAGTACATCATGGTGCAGGCGTACGAAGTGCGCCGCTTTGGTCTGCTGAAAAACAAGCGCACCCAGCCCGATAAAGTGGAAGCCATTCGCAAGGCGCCGCACCTGAAAGGCTTTAAAGTCTATGAAATGAACGGTCCACTGCCCAAAGACTGGAAGCTGTTGGCCGAACGCACCACCGATTACCAGCACCCCGATGCCCCGATTGGGGAGCAGCAGGGCTCCGGTGTGCGCGATATCCCCGCCTATTTTGGCGGCGATACGATGTTTGTGGCGGCGGCACCGGACGCCAGCTACGCGCTGACGGAATACCCCAATGATCTGTATTCGGCGGGCTACCAATCCTGGGACATGTCGGATCCGTCCAACCCCAAATTCCTCGACCAATTGACCGTGCCGGGGCAGGTGGCCTTTGATGCGGACAGTGAGGCGGCGTTTAAAGCCAATCCGCGCGCGGGCAATCGCACTTCCTGGATGGGCGCGCGCATGTCGCTGTTTATCCCGACGCCGGTCGAGGACGGTGGCAAATACGGTTACGCCGCCATGGGCGGGTTGGGCTTTTATGTGGTGGATATCTCCGATCCGGCCGACATGAAGGTGGTCAGTCACCTGAATTTTGAACCCAGCGTCGCCGGGACCGAAGGGGATTTTATCGATGTTTCCCAGGTGGAGAAGACCGGCATTGTGTATTTCAGTGGCTACCCGCTGAACGAAGACTGCTGGGAACCGTACAAGGACGTTCACATGATTGATGTGAGCAATCCGCAGAAACCGTTTGAAATCGGCGTGTTGCCAAGGCCAAAACCGCCGGCGGATGCTGCGTTTAGCGATTTCTGCCAGCGCCGGGGTAGTTTTGGGCCCAAGCGTACCGGTTATTACACCCAGCCGGGAACGCCTCGTGATGGCATCCTGCCGTTCAACTTTTACAACGCCGGCCTGCAGGTGTTTGACGTCAGCGACACGAAAAACCCGGAAATCGTCGCGTATTTTGTGCCGCCATTTAACACCGAGCGGGTGGCCAGTTACGCTCGCGGTAATCTGTCTCACAGCGTCTACGTTGAGTACGATCGCAACCTGTTCTGGTTGTTCACCAATCACGGCTTCTACGCGCTGTCGAGCCCGGTTCTGGGTGAGCCCAACTTCGGTATGCCGGACAAGCCCTGGCCGCCGCGGGACTGATCGGCGACGCCCGTCTCGGGTGGGTAACCTTGATGGGTGCCGATCTTTCAGGCCCGCCTTCTTTGCTGGAGGCGGGTTTTTTCGTTGAGGGAAAATGATTGTGTGATGGTTTTTGTTGTCTCAGCTGCTCTGGGTATATGGCTTTTGTTATACCTTGTGCGAATATTATTATTTTCCTGCCTCCCGGCGCTGCCGTAACATCCCGGTAAAGTCAGACTGTAATGCCGTGTGTACCCGGCTCAATCAATGTGTGGAATATTTATGACTCAACTAACTCGACAAGACTGTGAACGCCTGGATCAGGACGATGCCCTGGCCGCGGTTCGCCAGGAGTTCGACCTGCCAGAGAACACCATTTACCTGAACGGAAATTCCCTGGGTGCGATGCCGAAAAAGGCGCTGGACCAGGCTCGTCAGACGGTAATCAATGAGTGGGGCCAGGATCTGATCAAAAGCTGGAACCTGCACGACTGGTTTTCTCTGCCACAGCGACTGGGGGATCAATTGGCCCCATTGATCGGAGCCGATGCGGGTGAAGTGGTGGTGACGGATTCCACCGGGATCAACTTGTTTAAAGTGTTGTCGGCCGCTCTGATGTCACAGCAGCAAGCGCACCCGCAGCGTAAAAAGATCGTGATGGAGGGGAGTAACTTTCCCACCGACAATTACACCGCCCAGGGGCTGATCAAACTGTTGGGCGATCAACACGAGATTGTGTTTGCTGAAGGCGAAGAGATTGTTGAAGTCATTGACGACAGCGTGGCGGTGGTGTGCCTGACCCAGGTGCATTACAAAACCGGCCGTATTCTCGACATGCAGGCCATCACCGAGAAGACCCATGCTTGCGGCGCCTTGTCGATCTGGGATTTGTGTCACAGTGCCGGTGCCATGCCGGTCGAGCTGAACGCATGTCGGGTGGATTTTGCGGTGGGCTGTACCTACAAATACCTCAACGGTGGTCCCGGCAGTCCGGCGTTTATTTTTACCGCCAAGCGTCATCAGGGCAAAGCCCTGCAGCCGCTCACCGGTTGGTGGGGGCATGCCGCGCCCTTTGCGTTTGAGCGTGACTACACGCCGGCCGACAACATCAGTCAGATGCTCAGTGGGACCCAGCCCATTGTCAGTCTGGCGATGACCGCCGTAGGGCTGGATATTTCAGTTCGCGCCGACATGCAGTTGGTGCGACAGAAATCTCAACAGCTGGGTGATCTGTTCATTCGCTTGTTGGCGGAGCGCTGCGGAGACTGTCAGTTCCGGGTCGTGAGCCCGTTGGACGCCGCACAGCGTGGCAGTCAGGTGGCCATTGCCCATGAACACGGTTACGCCATCATGCAGGCGATGATTGCCCGCGGAGTCATTGGCGATTTTCGCGCACCGGATATTTTGCGGGTGGGCTTCTCGGCCCTGTATGTCAGCTACACCGATGTCTATGATGCCGTCGACATTCTGCGCGACATCATGGACAACGATATCTGGCAGCAGCCGGAATACAACCGTCGTCATGCGGTGACGTAAGCGCGCCGGCGTTTTCATGCCGGGGGCATGTTCCAAGTGTCTGGACAAAACCATCTGCCGTCATCATGAGTTCAAAAAAGACGTCGCAGTGGCATCACCTCGAATAAAAACTGAAAGAGATTTCTATGCAACAAGCACACGAACAATGGTCTTCCCGGCTGGGCTTCATCATGGCGGCGGTTGGCTCCGCGGTGGGGCTGGCCAATATCTGGCGTTTTCCCTACGCCGCTGGCAGTAACGGCGGTGGGGCGTTTGTGTTTATTTATATTGCCGCCATTCTGTGCGTGGTGTTGCCGATCCTGATGGCTGAATTGCTGGTTGGACGCCGTGGGCAGTTAAGCCCGCCCAATGCCATTGCGGCCGTGGCACGGGAGGCCGGAAGTTCTGAACGCTGGCGCTGGATGGGGCTGGTGGGTGTGGTTGCGGCGGTGTTGATTTTCTCTTTTTACACCGTCGTCGGTGGCTGGACGCTGGCGTATGTTTTTAAGTCGGGGACGGGTGCATTGGCGAATGCGAATGCACAAGCCATCCAGGCAACGTTCGATGGACTCAACGCCAGTGCCAGTGAATTATTTTTATGGGCCAGTGGCTTTTTATTACTGACCGTATTCGTGTCGGCCCGCGGGGTCAAGGCGGGTATTGAAACCGCCGTGAAGGTGCTCATGCCACTGTTGTTCGTGATGTTGGTGGGCATGGTTGTGTACGCCGCCATTGTCGGAGACTTTTCCGCCGCCTGGACTTTTTTATTCACGCCGGACTTTTCTCGGGTCAATACCGATGTGGTGCTGGAAGCGATTGGACAGGCGTTTTTTTCCATCGGCGTCGGCATCACGAACCTGATGGCCTACGGCTCCTATCTGGATCGTCAAACCTCCATCCCGCGTTCTTCTTTAAGTATTATTGGTGCCGATACCTTGGTGGCGTTGCTGGCCGGTCTGGCCATCTTTCCCATTATTTTCGCCTATGGCATGAGCCCCAGCGGTGGTCCTGGATTGGTGTTCATGGCATTGCCCTATGCGTTTGGTCAGATGCCCGGTGGCGGCTTCGTTGGAGCCTTGTTCTTTCTGCTGCTGTTTTTTGCCGCACTGACGTCTGCTATTTCGATGATGGAATGTTCCGTGGCCTGGCTGCGGGAGAAGCTGGGGACCTCACGGCGCAATGCGGCGCTGATCTCTGGCGGTATGAGCTGGCTGCTGGGCTTGTTGTCGGTGCTGTCGTTCAATGTGCTGTCGGATGTCCATCCGCTGGGGATGTTGTCCCTGTTTGAAGGCAAAACTTTCTTTGATGTGTTTGACTATTTGACGTCTACGCTGGTGATGCCCCTGTGCAGTATTTTTGTGGCGATATTTGTCGGCTGGGTGTTGCCGCGCAGCATCACCGCGTCGGAATTGGACGGTGAGACACTCAGTTATAAAGTCTGGCGAAGCCTGGTGCGTTATGTGGCGCCGGTGGGGTTGGCGGCGGTATTTTTGTCGCTGGTTTCTGCTTGACGGTGAGGGTGTGTTTGCCAATCTCCAGCTGTCGTGGCTGGGGATTTTTTGCGTTTTGGGTGACGGTTTTTGCTATATGAATTTGCGATAGCAGAGGCTCAAAATTCTATTTTTCCTGTATGTCAGGCTGCCGTAAGGTGGACTTAACAGTAGTTTACTTCTGTTCACACTAAAGCAGTTTCTATGAGCGCCGATCCGGTTGCGAGGCGGTGGTTGTAGAGCCAGATAATAAAGCCCTACTGAGTGGGGAGGAGACAATAATGAGCGTAAAATTTTCATGGCGCATGCAGCCATTAACTTTGGGTGTTGCTCTGGCAATTACGGGGGTACAGGCTCCTGTATGGGCACAGTCGAGCGGTTATGCCATTGAAGAAGTGGTGGTGACTGCGCGCAAACGGGAAGAATCTTTACAAGACATTCCCATGGCGGTGTCGGCCATGGGGGCCGAAAGTATGCGCCAAAAAGGCATTCAAAGTATTGATGATATGGGCGGTCGGGTGCCGGGCTTCCAGATCAATATGTTCAGTGCGTCGGAGCCGGATATCTTTATGCGCGGTATTGGCACCGACATTGAAAGCGCCGGTGCTGCCGGAGCGATCGGCGTGTTTGTCGACGAGGTTTACATGTCTCGTGGGGCCGGGGCCACTTCCGATCTGTTCGACCTGGATCGTGTCGAAATCTTGCGCGGGCCGCAGGGCACACTGTATGGGAAAAACGTGGTCGGTGGTGCGATCAGTTATGTGACCGCCAAGCCCGACCAGGATTTTGAGGCCATGGTGGAAGGTACGCTGGGGGATTACAACCAGCGAGAAGTGCGCGGTTATGTCAATGGCGCCCTCACCGATACCGTGGCCGCCCGGGTGTCGGCGAGCAAGCGTTTGCGCGATGGCTATGCCGAGAATACGTTCACCGGGAACGACATGGAAGATCTGGATAACGAATCCTTTCGTGCGCAAATCGCCTGGCAGCCAACCGACGCTCTTTATGTGTTGTTGGGTGTGGACCAGTTTAAAAGTGATTCTACCGCTCGCTGGCGGGATATGAGTATCGTGTCTGACTGGAATGCGCCCTATAAAAACCCGGATCCGCGCAAAGGCCCCAACAATGTGGATGGCGTCGAGCAGGCGGATGCCAAAGGTGTGACTTTGCGAGTGGAGTGGGATCTGGATGCGGTGACCTTCACCTCGTTGAGCGCCTACCGTGAAAATGAGTCAGAGTTTTTAGAGAACTCCGCCGGGACGTTTTACGACTTCGGTAACAGTGAATTTGAAAACCCGGACGATCTGTACATCCAAAACAAGAACGAAGAGAGCGAGCAGTTTTCGCAGGAGTTTCGTTTGTCGGCCAGTGGCGATAATCTGAGCTGGGTGGTGGGTGCCTACTATCTGCACGAAAACGTCAGCCGACGTGAAAATGCCGATTATATTTTCTATTTTCCGGACTGGTACTTCGTGTTTGAGGGGCAGGATTTTAATTCGACCCACAGCACCACCGACAGTACCGCCGTGTTTGGACAGGCAACCTATGATTTCAATGACCGCTGGAGCTTGACCGCGGGTTTGCGCTGGAGTCGCGATGACAAAGAGTTCACTGCGTCTCACTGGGGAACGCCCCTCAACGGTGAACCGTTCCAGGACCCCTGGCAAAATCCAGGCACCGAACAAACGAACCAGGCCAGTGCTGACGACAACTTCGGAGCCGTCACCAAAATGGTCACCTTGAACTTCCGTCCGGCGGAAGATGTGCTGGTGTATGCCAGTTACGCCGAGGGCTATAAAAGCGGCGGCTGGAATGGCGAGGCGTCCTTGTCCCCGGCCGATGTGCAAGACGGGTTTGATGAAGAATTTGCCGATAACTTTGAGTTGGGCTTGAAGTCACAGTGGCTGGAGCGTCGTTTGCAGTTGAATGTCGCGGCCTTTATGGCATTTTACGACGACCAGCAAATTCAGCAACTGGTGCGTCAGGGGTCTGCTCCGCCAAGCTATCAGATTGCCAATGCGGACGCTGAAGCTTCTGGACTGGAAGTGGAGTTTGTATACCTGCCGATGGCGGGGTTAACCCTGTCCGGCAGTTACGGCTACCTGGATTCCGAGTTTGTCTCTGATCTGGACATCGACGGTGAAAACCTCAATGGCAACCGCACCCAGCGTTCGCCGGAAAACACCTACAACCTTTCGGCGGTGTATGAGTGGGACGTGTTGGACCTGGGATCTGCCAATGTTCGTCTGGATTATCGCTGGCAGGATGAGTTCTTCTTTGACAACGACAACAACCCGTTAACCCGGGTGGATGACCAGTATTCGCTGGATGCGAGCGTGGGTTTTTTCAGTGCTGACGGTGATTGGGAGTTGAAAGTGTGGGGCAAGAACATCACGGATGAATTGAATGTGGCTTCAGTCTCTGAAATTTTTGGTACCGTGTTTGCCGGCTATCAGGCGCCACGTACCTGGGGGGTGACCGGCAGCTGGCATTTTTAAACGGCTCTGTAGCACTCGAGTTATTGAACTGCCGAAAAGCACCGCCCAGCGGTGCTTTTTTTTTAAAACAAGAAAGAGTTTTAACGGTAGTTGGGGGTTACATGCTGTTGGCCACATCGCGCAATTTTTCCAACAGGTAGTTGGCGGCCGGTGACAGTTCGCGACCTTCACGCAGACTGACACCGATGGGGCCGGGCTGAATGCCGAGGTCCACGGGTAATTGAATGAGGTCACCAGAGCGCTCATAGGCGAGCACCACCTGGGCGGGCAGGGCGGCCACCATGTCGGTCTCCTCCAGCAGCGTCCGATTGGCCAGTATGGAGACCGATTCCACGGCCCGTGCCGGTGATTCCAGTCCCGCTGCGGTCAAGGCGGCATTAATTTCCTGGCGCAGGTTAGTGGTTTGCGGTGGCAAAATCCATTCGTAATCCATCAGTTCGGTGAGGGGAAAATGGGCTTTGCCGGCCAGCGGATGATTTTTGCGGGCCACCAGCACGACGGGTTCGTAATACAGAACTTCACTGGCGATGCCTTCGTTCTGCAGCGCTTTGGGCAGTCGCCCTACGACCATATCGATGTCACCGATGCGCAAACCACCCAGTAAGGTATCAATGGTGCCCTCCACCAAATTGATGGACACGTTCGGCCGCTCGTTTTTCAGTTTGGCAATGGCACTGGGCAGCAGCGTGGCGCTGGCCGCCAGCAGCGTACCGACAGTCACGCGGCCGGCCAGCCCCCCTTTTAGCGACGCCAGCTCTTCGCTGGCGTGTTTCACCTGCGACAAAATCAGCTTGGCGTGTTTGATGACGATGTCACCGTAAAGCGTGGGCGTCACGCCACGGGACGAGCGCTCAAACAGTTCGACTTCCAGATCGTTTTCCAGATCGCGAATGGTTTTGGTGGCGGCGGGTTGCGCCATGTTGAGTATTTGCGCGGCTTTGAAAATGTTGCGCTGTTCGTTCACGGTGACCAGCAGTTTGAGGTGTTTGAATTTAAGCCGGGCAATGAGGGTGCGTTCAAATTTGTCGGGGGTCATGGTCGCTTCCGCTGTTTGAATCGAGCCGCTTGAAAATACCACATCCCAGGGTGAGGCGTCATGGTAAATTGCATATCAGTCTTCCTTGCTATCATTGAATTGTTATAGCTTGCGGAGGATTCATTATTTCTACCCGCCGCGGGCATCTCCTACTCTCTGGTCTTTTGTGCTTGGGGAGGAAGGTCAATGGCAGCGGGGTTAGCGGCTAGAGTTGCGATGCTGATGATGTGTTTTCCGGCTGACCGCGCACTGGCGGCCAGTGACCTGGAGCCGCCGCGCCAGGATCGCCAGCCACAGACCCAGCGGCAGTCACTGCAACCAATACCGGTGGAGCCCGGGTCTGTGAAGCAAGAGTCTGTAGAGCAGGCGTTGGCCGGGGTTGCGGTTGAGTCGCCGCCGGGGGGGATCAGTAATGCGGTCCCCCTTGCGGCCCATCCCTCGGCCAACCCGAGCCTCAATGCGGCTGCGCTTCCTTTCAACACGCCCTGGGATGCGCCGCACCTGTTGAACGCTTCCTGGAGCTGGGGCGGTGAGCACGTGAGTCTGATCGGCACCCGGCCGGCGTCGGCGGGGCAGGCCGGGGAACAGTGGCTGGGGCAGGAGTTGAAATTGGCCGTGGCCGCCAAACCGTTTGCTCGGGTCAGCGGCCTGGTCTCGCTCAAATGGCAGAAACTGTACGTGGTGGACCGGCCGGATCGCGCCTCGCAATTAGGTTTCGAGAGCGCCTATCTGTCCTGGCTCGATGCCGGCGGTGAGCCCCGCTTGTCACTGGGCCGCTATTACTACGAGGACTCGCGGGGGTTTTTGTTTCATCAGAGTGTGGACGGGCTGCACGCTGAACATCGGTGGTCATCCGCCCACGGGGATTGGCAGGCGCGGGCCTTCGCCGGACGTCAGGGCGTCTGGAAAGAAAATTTACTGGCGCAGGGCGACGATGACACCAGCTACGGTTTTGTGGAACTTCAGCTCCGCCATGACGCCCGCCAGGCCAGCGCCTATGTCTTGGCCCGCGAAAGTCACACTGCCGACAATGACAGCCCGGTGCTCTTGGGGGTGCGCAGTTCCGGGCGTCTGTCATCTTCCTGGGATCACTGGCTGGAATTGATGTTGGCTCGCGGGGAATCGGGGTCGCAATCGCTGCGCGGGTACGGGATTGATGTGGGAGGGATCTGGCGCTGGTCGCCGGCGATCAGTGCCATCGCCGGTTATGCCTACGCCAGTGGTCATGATCGCGACAGTGACGACGGTGTGAATCGTCGCTTTCGTCAAACCGGACTGCAGTTGAACAATGGCTGGATTGGCGAGGGCGGCACAAAACTCAAGTATTACGGGGAGCTGACCAAGCCGGAGCTGAGCAACATCGGACTGTCGACGCTGGGGCTGCGGTTCACTCCCGCCGAGGGGGTGTCACTGGAAGTGCTGTATCACCGTTACCGGCAGGCGCAGGCCGACACCCGCTTTTATGGCTACGGTCTCAAGGGTGCCCCCAACGGCCTTGACCGGGCGCTGGGGGAAGAGCTGGATCTGGTGTTCAGTTACCGGCGCATTCGCGGTTTAAAGCTGGAGCTCAATCTGGCGCAATTCTGGCCTGGCGAGGCTTTTGGGGCGCAGGCCAGACCCTTGTCGCTGATTTATCTTGAGACCCGCTGGCGATTTTAGGGGTTGCGCATAGCTATATTAAAAACAATATAGCTGATCCATAAATGGTTATTTTTCCATTATGCTTGGCTGGCGTACAGTGCCCCTCAGAACCAACATGATGTCACCCTGAGGTTCCTGCAGCCTTGCAGCGAACCCAGTGGCGTCATTCGCTTTTAACGGGAACAGGTAGAAGCCGATGTACGAGAAAGTCCCTCACGCAGGTGGTGTCCTCAGGAATTATGTGGCGGGTGAGTTTGTGGCCAGCAACAGGCTGTTTGCGAACATCAATCCGGTGGATGGTTCAGAAATTAATCGGGTGGCGGAAGCGGATGCCGCCACCGTGGATGCCGCCGTTAAGGCGGCTCGACGGGCATTGCACGGTGACTGGGGGCAGATGGCCCCGGCGGTCCGCTGTCAATTGCTGCATCGGGTGGCCGACGGGATTGAGGCGCGTTTTGAGGAATTTGTCGCCGCGGAAATGGCGGATACCGGTAAGTCGTTTCATCAGGCGCGCAGCATCGACATTCCGCGCGGTGCGGCCAACTTTCGAATTTTTGCGGATATGATCAAGTCGCAATCCAGTGAATGTTTTCAAACCCCCACCGACGATGGCCGCGGTGCGCTGAACTATGCGGTCAATAAACCGCTGGGGGTGGTGGCCGTCATTGCCCCCTGGAACCTGCCGCTGTTGTTGCTGACCTGGAAACTGGCGCCGGCACTGGCCGCGGGTAACACCGTGATCGCCAAGCCTTCAGAGGAAACGCCGGCCACGGCCACGCTGTTGGCCGAAGTGATGCATGCGGCGGGAGTGCCGGCAGGCGTGTTCAATCTGGTGCACGGTTTTGGACCGAACTCCGCCGGCGAGTTCTTAACCACGCATCCGGGGGTGGACGCGGTGACCTTTACCGGTGAGTCCAAGACCGGTTCGGCGATCATGCGCGCAGCCGCCGATGGTGTGAAAGCCTTGTCGTTTGAGCTGGGCGGTAAAAACGCCGGCATCATTTTTGATGACTGTGATTTTGACGAAGCGGTAAACGGTACGGCGCGCTCGGTGTTTACCAATGGCGGCCAGGTGTGTCTGTGTACCGAGCGACTCTATGTGCAGCGCCCCATCTTTGACAAGTTTGTCGCGGCCTTAAAGGCCAAGGCGCAAGCCATCAACATCGGTTGGCCACTGGATGAAAATACCGACATGGGTCCGCTGATTTCTCACAAACACCGCGACAAGGTCGTTTCCTATTTTGCATCGGCCAAAGCGGAGGGCGCGACCGTGGTCACCGGCGGCGGGGTGCCGGTGTTCGGTGACGCTCGCGATAACGGTGCGTTTGTTGAGCCCACCATTTTTACCGGTTTGCCAGAGCACGCGCGCATCGTTAAAGAAGAAGTGTTCGGGCCCGTCTGTCATATCACGCCTTTTGATACCGAAGCGCAAGCAGTCGCCATGGCCAACGACAGTCACTACGGTTTGGCGGCGACGGTGTGGACGACGAACTTGCCGCGAGCTCACCGCGTGGCCCAGCAGCTGGAGGTGGGTATTGCCTGGGTCAATACCTGGTACCTGCGCGATCTGCGCACACCGTTTGGCGGTGTGAAGTTATCCGGTGTTGGTCGCGAAGGTGGCGTGCACTCGCTGAATTTTTATTCAGAGCCGACCAACATTTGCATCAAGCTGTAGTCGTTAATATTCAGGTTATTCATTATGACAAACGAAATTATTCTAGAGGCGGCAGAACGGATTCGCCAGGCTCATACCCGTGGCCGGCCCTGTGAGCCAGTGCGCGACATCTTACCTGCGATGTGCCTGCAAACGGCTTACGCCGTTCAGCGGGTCAATACGCAACACTGGGTCGAACAGGGGCGCCGCGTGGTGGGTTGTAAAGCGGGGCTGACGTCCACCAGCGTGCAAACCCAGCTGGGCGTGAACCAGCCGGACTTTGGGGTGTTGTTTGCGGACATGTTTGTGAGCGACGGCGCCGACGTGGCGATCCATGAGGTGATGCAGCCGAAAGTGGAAGCCGAAGTCGCACTGGTGCTGGAGCGCGATTTGGATATGTCTCAGCCAACCGTCGCGGACGTGATCCGCGCCACCGCTTATCTACTGCCAGCCATCGAAATTGTCGGCAGTCGTATTCACAAATGGGACATCAACATCGTTGATACCATTGCCGACAATGCCTCATCCGGTTTGTACGTGTTGGGCAGCTCGCCGAAAAAACTGACGGAGGTGGACTTGCGTTTGTGTGGCATGGTGATGGAGCGTCGCGGTGAACAGATTTCGGTGGGTGCAGGTCAGGCGTGTCTGGGTAACCCGTTGAATGCGGCGGTGTGGCTGGCGCGAACTTTTGTCGAACAGGGCACGCCACTGAAAGCGGGCGACACTATTCTGACCGGCGCACTGGGGCCCATGGTGCAGGTGGCGCCGGGGGATCGTGTCGAGGCGCGAATTTCCGGCCTGGGGTCGGTGCGGGTCGGTTTTGCGGCGGAGGCGTACTGATGTCAGCACAGCAAAAAATGCCAGTGGAAAAAATCAAAGTGGCCATCATTGGCTCGGGCAATATTGGCACCGACCTGATGATGAAAATCTTGCGCACGTCCACAGTGTTAGAGATAGCGGTGATGGTGGGCATTGATCCGGCATCGGACGGTCTGGCCCGGGCGCAGCGCCTGGGGGTCGCCACCACCCATCATGGTCTGCGTGGCTTGCTGTCGATGGCTGAATTTACGGACATCAAAATTGTGTTTGATGCCACTTCAGCCAGTGCCCATCAACACCACAACAACGAATTGCAACAACACGGCAAAGTGGTCGTCGATCTGACTCCGGCAGCAATTGGTCCCTATACGGTGCCGGTGGTGAATGTGGAGGAACACCTGGAGCAGGGCAATGTGAATATGGTTACCTGCGGAGGCCAGGCGACCATTCCGATGGTAGCCGCCGTCAGTCGGGTGGCCAAGGTGCACTACGCCGAAATCATTGCCTCAGTCGCATCGCGCTCTGCCGGACCGGGCACTCGTGCCAACATTGATGAGTTCACCCAGACCACGGCCCGGGCCATTGAGCAGGTGGGCGGCGCTGCGCGGGGCAAGGCGATCATTATTCTAAACCCGGCCGAGCCGCCCATGATCATGCGCGATACGGTGCTGGTGTTGAGCGAGTCCGTCGCCGAGGAAAAAATTCAGGCGTCGGTGGAGCGGATGGCGAAAGACGTTCAAAGCTATGTGCCGGGTTATCGGTTAAAGCAAAAAGTTCAGTTCGAACACTTTTCGCCGGAGACACCGTTACACATCCCGGGTTACGGAAATTTTTCCGGACTGAAATCTTCCATTTTTCTGGAGGTTGAAGGCGCTGCACACTACCTGCCGGCCTACGCAGGCAATCTCGACATAATGACCTCGGCCGCGCTCGGTACGGCTGAGCGCATTGCGCTGAAAAAGTTTCAACGGCTGACGGCTTGAGGAAAAAATGATGAACGAATTGAAACCACTTTACATTCAGGACGTCACCTTGCGCGACGGTATGCACGCTATCCGTCACCAGTACAGTCTTGATCAGGTACAGGCCATTGCACGAGCGCTGGAAGCGGCGGGGGTCGATGCCTTGGAAGTGGCACACGGTGATGGTTTGGGCGGTTCCAGTTTTAATTATGGCTTTGGCGCACACACGGATAAAGCGTGGATCGAAGCGGTGGCGGATGTCCTTGATAGCACGGTGTTAACCACGCTGATCCTGCCGGGCATTGCCGTCAAAGAAGATTTGCAATGGGCTTACGCTGCGGGTGTGCGCTCGGTGCGGGTAGCCACCCATTGCACCGAAGGGGATATTTCCCGTCAACACATTGAGTACGCTCGTGAGTTGGGGATGGACACCGTTGGCTTTCTGATGATGTCACACATGAACAGTCCGCAAGGGCTGGCTGAGCAAGCCCTGCTGATGGAGTCTTACGGTGCCCAGTGTGTGTATGTGGTGGACTCCGGCGGGGCCATGAATATGAACGATGTCGCTGCACGGGTGTCCGCGCTGCGGCACTCGTTAAAACCGGAAACCGAAATTGGCATTCACGCCCATCACAATTTATCGCTGGGTGTGGCCAACTCCCTGATCGCAGCCGAGCATGGCGCACGTCGTATTGATGCCTCGCTGGCGGGGATGGGCGCCGGGGCTGGCAATGCCCCGCTGGAAGTCTTTATCGCTGCCGCTGATCGCATGGGCCTTAAACACGGCAGTGACTTGTACACGTTGATGGATGCGGCGGATGATCTGGTGCGGCCACTGCAGGATCGTCCGGTGCAGGTCGATCGCGAAACCTTGTCGCTGGGTTATGCCGGAGTCTATTCCAGTTTTTTGCGTCACGCGGAAACCGCGGCCGCGACTTATGGCCTGGACACGCGTGAGATTTTGGTGGAGCTGGGGGCGCGGGCGATGGTGGGGGGACAGGAAGATATGATTGTGGATGTGGCTCTGGACCTGCTGCAGAAAAAACAACAACCGGTGGACACCCTGTCCGCCGCAAGCAACACGTCGGAGGTATCAAGGTGAACTTATCCAGTCAGCAGTTAACCGCGCTAGCGGTGATGGTCGACACCGCCGCCCATCGGGCCAGTGCCATTGAGCAGTTGTCGGCCCAGGGGTTTGACCTGTCGGTGGCACAGGCCTATGAGGTGCAAGCGCTGTCGCTGGCCCGGCGTTATGAGCGTGGTGAACAAACTCTGGGAATAAAGATGGGATTTACCAGCCGTGCGAAGATGATTCAAATGGGCGTCGATGACATGATCTGGGGACCACTCACCAGCGGCATGGCCATTGAAGACGGCGGTGAGCTGGACCTGTCCCGTTTCATTCACCCGCGAGTGGAGCCGGAAATTGCCTTTCTGTTGAACAAGCCGTTGAGCGGTGTGATTAATCTGGCGCAAGCCATGAGCGCGGTAGAGGCGGTGGCTCCGGCGCTCGAAGTGATTGACTCACGCTACAACAATTTTAAGTTTTCCCTGCAGGATGTGATTGCCGATAACTGTTCCTCGTCGGCTTTTACCATCGGCGCCTGGCAGCAAGCCAGTGTTGATATTGCCAATCTGGGCATGGTGCTGGAATTTGATGGGGTGCCGGTGCAGATAGGTTCCAGTGCCGCCATTCTGGGCAATCCCTACCGCTCTCTGGTAGCGGCAGCGCGTATGGCGGGTGAGGCTGGCGCTGTCTTGCCGGAAGGCAGTGTGGTGCTGGCAGGCGCGGCGACGGCGGCAGAAGCCCTTCGGCCGGGCGTGCATGTTCGAGTCAACACCGAAAAGTTGGGTGTGGCTGAGTTTGCCGTCAGTGAATTGATACACCCATAAAATGGCTAAGGAGAGAGCATGATGATTGAATCCAGGCCCGCAGAGGCTCAGGCGAGTGCAGACAGCAGCGACGCCGATAACAACATGACTATTAAGATGAACGAAGCCCAGGTTATCCAGGGTAAAGCCAGGCCCCGAGGCCGCTTTCCTCATTACCGGCGCGCCGGCGATTTTATATTTGTGTCTGGCACCAGCTCACGCCGAGCGGACAACAGTTTTGTGGGGGTCGAGGTGGACGCGATGGGCACCACCAAACTGAGCATTACGGAGCAGACCCGGGCCGTCATTGAAAATATTGGTGACATCCTCAACGAGGCCGGCGCTGACCTCTCCGATGTGGTGGAAATCAGTACGTTTTTGGTCAATATGAATGATTTTGGTGGCTACAATCAGGTGTACGGTGAATTTTTTGATGAAGCCGGACCGGCGCGCACCACCGTGGCGGTGCACCAGTTACCCCACCCACATTTATTGATCGAAATTAAAGCGGTGGCCTACCGACCCCTTGCCGAAAAAGGCGGACTAACCTCATGACCACACCCCTAGTGAAAAATATCAGCAAGCTGAGCGCGTTTAATTTTCAGCAGTGGATTGCCGAACACGAGCATCTGTTAAAGCCCCCGGTGAACAACAAATTGATCTGGGAAGATGCGGATTTAATGGTCACGGTGGTGGGGGGACCTAACCAGCGTTATGACTACCATGACGATCCGGTGGAAGAATTTTTTTACCAAATGAAGGGCAATGCGTTTCTGCGCATTATGACCGAATCCGGCCCGCAAGAATTGCACCTGCAAGAAGGGGACATTTTTTTATTGCCACCCCATGTGCGTCATTCCCCGCAGCGTCCGGAAGAGGGCAGCATTTGTCTGGTGATTGAACCCAAACGGGCAGAAGGTGAGCTGGATGCGTTTGAATGGTACTGCCAGTCCTGTAATCACCTGGTGCATCGCGCCGAGGTGCAATTGCAGAACATTGCCACCGATCTGGCGCCGCTGTTTAAAACCTTCAAGGCCGACGACAAGCTGCGCACCTGTGGTAATTGCGGTGAAATTCACCCGGCTTAACGGCTGTGTGCTGAACGAAATTTGAGAAGTAGATTATGACTGTAGTGGATATGCATACCCATTTTGTGCCTGAGCGCTGGCCGGATCTGGCCGAGCGTTTTGGCACCCCGGACTGGCCGTGGTTGAAACACACCGAGGCCGGGCGCGGCATGTTGATGGTGGGGGAAAAAGCTTTTCGCCCGGTGTACGAAGCCCTGTGGAATCCGGTGTTGCGTTTGGAAGAAATGGATCGCGACGGGGTCGATATCCAAATCATGTGCGCCACCCCGGTGCTGTTTGGTTACGACCGCCCGGTCAGGCACGCGGCCGAGGCGGCGGCCATTTTTAACGATCTGGCACTGGACATGTGCAGTCATCGGCCGCAACGACTAAAAGCCTTGTGTCAGGTGCCGCTGCAAGATATTGACGCGGCCTGTACTGAAGTGAGCCGCTCCAAAGCCCAGGGGCACGTTGGGGTGCAGATTGGTAATCACGTGGGTTTAAAGAATCTGGACGATGAAGGTCTGGTCACTTTTTTGCAACACTGTGCCAGTGAACGGATGCCGGTTCTGGTTCACCCCTGGGACATGCTCGGTCATGAGCGTATGCCGAAGTACATGTTGCAGTGGCTGGTGGCTATGCCGGCCGAGACGCAGCTGTCGATTTTGTCACTGATTTTGTCGGGGGCGTTTGAGCGTATTCCCAAGGAGTTGAAGCTGTGCTTTGCTCACGGTGGCGGCAGTTTTGCGTTCACCCTGGGGCGGGTGGAAAACGCCTGGCAGCACCGCGACATTGTGCGTGAAGACTGTCCTCATCCGCCGTCTCACTATACCGATCGCTTTTATGTGGATTCGGCTGTATTCAGTGAAGATTCGCTGGAGTTGTTGGTGAACGTCATGGGGGAGGAGCGGGTGCTGCTGGGTTCCGACTCGCCATTTCCGTTGGGCGAACAACAGGTGGGCAAACTGGTGCGTGGACACGCGACCTTTTCGGCCGAGCGCAAACAGAAAATTCTGGGGTTGAACGCACTGGATTTTTTCGCCTTGTCGTAACCCGGCTTAGCGGTCATACCCTTTCATTCATCACACCGTTTTGCACAGTCATCAATAGGGGATGTTCTCTGCACATTTTTTGACTGTGGCGCCGCTGTTTCTACACAGCGGCGATTTTTTACCACCTACGTTTCGCCACTCGACCAAGGTGAATTGCACAGCAAGAGAGGGCAGCCTGGGCTGACTGGCCACTTATTTTCGAATCACCACCGTCCCCGCCAACTTGTCGTGAAAGCCCTGCTTGCGAGCGTCAAACGCAACCCAAATGAAACCCAGCATCAGCGGCAGGATGGAGAGGTAATAGGCAAAATATCGCCCCACCCATTGGCCGGTTCGGGGCTTGCCTCCGGTTGCGGCATCGACGATGGTCAACTTAAGCAGCATCTTTCCCGGGGTTGCCGATCGGTAAATCCAGAAAAGAATCACCGCCAGGGCCGGGAGTAGGTAGTTGAATAAAACATCCCAGGTCCCCTGGATGGCGAGATCACCCAGCCAGTATTCGCGGCCATACACCAGGGTTAATAGCGGCATGGTCACCGCCAGGATGATTAAGCTGTCGATCAGGGCCGCGGCGGTGCGGATCCAGAAGCCGGCGTACTGTGGCGGATTGCTGCGGTCATGTTGAGCGTGAGAGGTGTCAATAGTGGATAAAGAGGGGGTGCCGGGATTGCGTGGCGATGTGTTAGTCTCTGGGCTATGGCTGCTCATGTTCATTTCTCCTGTCCTGGTCAGTGGTCCCAACCGCTGGCGCTGAGAGAAATCTTAAGTCTGCCTGGCCTAGACAGCAAACAGAGATGCTCCCCCATGCGTTTAACAGATTGCCACAACTTTCACGATTTTCGCAAACTGGCCCAGCGACGGCTTCCCTCGCCGGTTTTCAACTACATTGATGGCGGCGCGGATGACGAGGTGACCTATCGCCACAACACGGAGGCTTTCGAGCGCTGTGATCTGGTGCCCAATGTGTTGCAAGGGGTTAAAGAAATCGACATGTCGGTGACGGTGATGGGGCAGACGCTGGCGATACCCATCTATTGCTCGCCGACCGCCTTGCAACGTTTGTTTCATCATGACGGTGAGCTGGCGGTGGGCGCGGCGGCTGAGAAATTTGGCACCTTGTTTGGGGTGTCGTCCCTGGGCACCGTCAGCCTGGAAGCGGTTCGTCAGCAGTTTCGCACCCCTCAGGTGTATCAATTTTACTTTCATAAAGACCGGGGCTTAAATCACTCCATGATGGAGCGCGCCAAAACGGCGGGGGTGGAAGTGATGATGTTGACGGTCGACAGCAGTACCGGAGGTAATCGCGAGCGCGACCTGCGCACGGGCTTTTCAATTCCGTTTAACCTGACGTTAAACGGCATGTTTCAATTTTTGATCAAACCCCTGTGGGGCATTAATTACGTCACCCACAAAAAATTTGAACTGCCACAACTCGACGACTTCGTGGACATGAGCGGTGGCGCCATGTCGATCGGCAAATACTTTACCGAGATGCTGGATCCCGCCATTAACTGGAGCGATGTGGAAGACATGGTGCGGCGCTGGGACGGGCAGTTTTGTGTGAAAGGGATTATGTCGGTGGCGGACGCGAAGAAGGCGGTGGATATCGGCTGTACGGGGATTGTGATTTCGAATCATGGCGGGCGTCAGTTGGACGGTTCGCGCTCCTCGTTTGACCAGTTGGCGGAGATTGTGGATGCGGTGGGGGATAAAATTGATGTGATTATGGACAGCGGCATTCAGCGCGGCACGCACGTGTTAAAAGCCCTGTCCCTGGGGGCGAAAGCGGTGGGCGGCGGACGGTTTTATCTGTTCCCGCTGGCGGCGGCCGGGCAGGCCGGGGTCGAGCGGGCTTTGGGGTTGATGCGCGATGAGATTGAGCGGGACATGCGCCTGATGGGGTGCACCAGCGTTGATCAATTGTCGCGCAGCAATTTGCGGTTTCGCTAGCGCCGCGACGGGGCCGCCGGCACCCGACGTTAAACTTTGTAGCTGCTCTTGGTCATGGCTTTGGACATCAGGCTCATCACACCTTTCACCGGCGCGGGAAAGCGATACCCCCCCGCTTGCAACGCCGCGTGGCTGTGTTTGGCCTCATCTTCCAGCATCACCTCAACCACGGCGCGGCTGCGCTCATCCTGCACCGGCAGCTCGTGCAGGTGGCTTTGCAGGTGTTTGCACACTTGATCCTCGGTCGCCGCGACGAAGCCCAGGCTTACCTTGTCGCTCACCAGCCCGGCGGCGGCGCCAATACCAAACGACATGCCATACCACAGCGGGTTCAACACCGAGGTGTGGCTGCCAAGGTTTTCGAGGCGCTCCTGACACCAGGCCAGATGATCGATTTCCTCCTCCGCGGCGTGTTCCATTTCCTGGCGAACCCTGGGTAGTTTGGCGGTCAGGGCCTGCCCCTGGTAAAGAGCCTGGGCGCAAACTTCGCCGGAGTGGTTGACGCGCATCAGGCCGGCGGCGTGCTTGCGCTCGGCGTCGGTCATGTCGGCCTCGTTAACGGACTGGGCCGGAGAGGGGCGCTGATGGCAGACTTTTCCCGGTGCGAGGGTGCGCAGGGCCTTATCCATTTGGCTGAGCAACTGGTCAGTGACTGATAAGTGACGAAAGGACATAGCGGATACCCTGCAACCTCGGAAAGCAATGCCTTTCATTGTAATGGATCGTGGGGGAAAGACATAATTTTCACGACTGGCTCAGAGAGAAACGACGGGCTGCGAAATTCAGCGGTTAAGGGGTAAACTGACGCCAGAACCGGAATAAGACAAGGAATGAATATGCAAGTGACGGTGAGTGAGGATATCGCCTGTTTGCTGCGGCAGCGGGTACCGTTGATTGCACTGGAGAGCAGTCAGGAAAATCATGCCCTTAACCTCCTGCAGCGTCAGTGCCAGAAACAGGGGCAACCCCTGTATCGCTGGACCCTGACCGAGGGGTTGGACACCGTGGGCTTTGGCCCCAGATTGCAGCGTAAAGAGTCGGAGCAGACCCCGCTGGAACTGTTGCAGGGAATCAAGGCCCGCAGTGACGGCGGTGTCTTTGTGCTGTGTGATTTTCACTGGCACCTGAGTGGTGAGCCGAAAGTGATCCGTTTGTTAAAGGACATCGCGCTCAATTTCGACCTGGTGCCCAAACGCATTGTGTTACTCAGTCACGCGCTGGAGCTGCCGCCGGAGTTGTCCGTGTTCAGTGCCCGGGCGCGCCTGTCGTTGCCCTCCGATGACGAAATCATGACGCTCATCCGGCAGGAGGCGAAGCGCTTTGCCCGGCAGTCCGGTCAACAGCGCATCCGCACCGACGCGGCGGCGTTACAGACGTTGCTGGCGAGCTTGCGCGGTCTGACCCATCAGGACGTCACCCGCCTTGCCTATCACGCCATCGCCGACGATGGGGCGATTACCGACAGTGACCTGCCGGAAGTCAACAGTGCCAAATTTGCCATGCTCAACCATCAGGGGCTGCTCAGTTACGAGTACGATACCGAGTCGTTTGCGAGCGTGGGCGGGCTGGAGAATTTTAAACACTGGTTGCTGCAGCGGCAAAAAGCCTTTGTCGGCGAGACCTCGCTGGAACCCCCCAGAGGCGTGTTGTTATTGGGGGTGCAGGGGGGCGGTAAAAGTCTGGCGGCGAAAGCGGTGGCCGGATTGTGGCAGTTGCCGCTGTTGCGGCTGGACATGGGCTCGCTCTACAACAAGTTTATTGGGGAAAGTGAGCGCAATCTGCGCTCGGCGTTGCAGCAGGCTGAGCTCATGGCGCCCTGTGTGTTGTGGTTGGATGAGCTGGAAAAAGCCCTGGCCCAGGGCGGTGCCGACGACGGTCTGGGGCGGCGCTTGCTGGGCTATTTTCTGACCTGGATGGCAGAGCGTAAAAGCCCCGTATTTTTGGTGGCCACCAGCAATGATATTCAGAAATTGCCGGCCGAACTGGTGCGCAAAGGCCGTTTTGACGAAATCTTCTTTGTCGACCTGCCGACAGCGGAGGTACGGGAATCGATTGTTGCGATTCACCTGAAAAAGCGCAATCTCTCCGCGGACGAGTTTGATCTTGGGCGTATAGCCGCGGTGGCAGAAGGTTTTTCCGGCGCCGAAATCGAGCAGGCGGTGGTGTCCGCGCTCTATGCTCTGGAAGAGGGAATGGCATTGACTGACGACCTGTTGATTCAGGCGATGGTCAGTACCACCCCATTGTCGGTGGTGATGGCCGAGCAGCTCGCCAGCTTGCGGCACTGGGCCGCAGACCGTACCGTGAAGGCCTAGAACCTAGAACCTAGTAACTAGAACCTAGAACCTAGATTAAGGTGTCGTCAGGCAGTGTCGGCTCGGGGCGGGTTTTCTGACGAGCTTGCTGCAAGGTGAGCTCTTCCGCCAGGGTAATCTTCAGGCTTTGCGCGCTGATGGGTTTGGTGAGGACGCTGTGAATGCAGGCGTCCAGAACTTGGTCTTCGGCGGGAAAGCTGTTATCGCCGGTGAGCATCAATATCACCGGTGGTTGGGTCACTGACGGGTGTTGCACGATGCGTCTGGCGAGATCCAGTCCGTTCATGTCCGGCAACTCATGGTCGAGAATCACCGCGTCGAAGTCGGCGCCCAGTTGACTCATCGTGTCGATGATGGCCAGCGCATCTTTGCCATTGGGGACGCAGGTGCTTTTCATGCCCCAACTGTCGGCTCGTTTGGCCACGACTTTGCGGCTGGAACTGCTGTAATCCACCACCAGTAAACGTTTTTTGTGCAGCAGCTGATCGTACTGGCTCTCGTGATGTTGCAGCAACGAGTAGCGCGGCAGGAGGAATTCACAGCTGAAGCGAGCCCGGCCCTGCTCCAGCTCGACGGTCAATTGACCGCCGGTGTGCTCGGCCAGCGCCTTAGCGATTAACCAGTTTCGTTGGACGCTGCTGTAGTGCCCGGTATCGTGTTCCTGATCGTCGCCCAATGAGATTTGAATGTCCTCCGGCTGCAGCCCGGTTTGGCTGTCGGTGATCACCAGTTGCCATCGGTTGCGCACCGGTAGTGGTTGCAGCTCGATGTGGATCTCACCTTGTTCACTGTAGAACAGCGCCAGCTCCAGCGTGCCGGAAATGATCTGTTTCAGACGCGCAGGGTCGCCCTTGACCAGGGTGGGGGGGTTGTCGTGGGGAGTATAGGTCAGTTGAATTTTTCGGTCCCGGGCTTTCACCTGGCTGTCTTCAAACAGCGTTTGCAAAACCTGTGAGAAATCAAATGGGATCGCATCAAAGCGCAGCCGACCGAGTTGCAGGGCGCGCCAGTCATTAAGACGGTTTAACCACTTCAACAGCGATTCACTGACCCTGCGCATGGTGCTGATCTGGTCGCGCTGGGTCTTCGTTAACGAGGTGTCTAATAACAGTTCGGCGATGCCGACAATACCGCTTAAGGGGGTGCGCAGTTCCTGGTCTACCAGCTTCAGCGTGGCGTTGTATTGCTGCTTAAGCTTGAGGTCCCGGCTGCGCTGATAGTGTGCCTGAAGTCGACGTTGCCAGCGTTCAACACTGACCATGACCAGAGCATAGGTAATGAACATACTTTCAATAATAATCGTCGATTGCGCCAGCCAGTGACTGCCGGGTTGACCGGTGTACAGGCTGTTCAGCAGCCAGGTGCCGGCAAAGGCAAACAGCGCAAAGCCCTTGGCCAGCAGGAGCAGCAGGGCATTGTCGGCCTGCTGATGCACCAGGATGGCTAAATGGATCACACACAGCAGCGTGCTGCACAGAAACATCAGCTTCAGGAACTGGGTGGCCGCCGGAGACATGAGGCTGGCGGCGGTGGCGGCCAGCAAAACAACGCCGGTACTGAGACCGATAAACCAGGTTTTCCAGCGGGCTGCGCTTTTGGGCAGTGGCGCAAAACGGAACACCAGCCGACATTGAGCCACCATGGCCATGAGCACAAACAGTCGGCTGGCGATGTGGGCTGTTGTGGCGGGCGGAGGGGTGTGGTTAATCTGCCACACACACAAAAAGGTGGCGGACAGCGCCAGCACGTAAATGGCCAGCCACAGGTTCAGAGTTTCGCGGCGTATCCAGGCCTGGCCGAGATTGATCAAGACCAGCATGGCGGTGGCGCCAATCAGTACTGCGGTAATGTGGGTAGCGGTAATCTGCTGCAGTAACGGCGAGGCCGCATGAGCCTGCAACGGGAATACGGTGGCAAGGGCCAGACCGCAGAGGCACAGTGTGCGGATTAGGGCGTCAATGGTACCTGCAGGGAAACGGACGGTAAATCGTCCGCAGTCCGTGAATCTCAGCATGTTCACAGTCACTTTAAGTTGTTTTTGTTATAGATATTCTTTTTATTATGGTTTTATGACGTGCAAAGGCTTGATGCTAACGTGGTGTTAGAGGGATGTGAAGCGGGGAGTTAGATGAAATTTGAATATGGCCCCAGATAACCTCTTTACGTTGCCTCGGGAGGTGGGCGGCACATGCCGGCGCGGGGTGGTTAGCCTGCTGTCGCCCCGGGTTCATGTGACGTCTGGCGACAGCAGGTAGCGTGAGTTTCAGTAAGCGGCGATACCGGAATTGGTGTTGCCGCCGCACTGATAATTGGCGCGATCGGCCAGGCCGGGTTCCAGCTTCACATTGGCAAAACTCAGTGACAGCTCGCCTCTGGTCGTCAACACCAGTGGCTTGGTGATGTGAGTGAAATCGGCACCCGCCTGAGCAAAGCAGCGCAAATCAATGGAAAAGGGTAACCACTGTTTCGGTTTGAGCTGCAGCAAGGTTTCACGGATTTCCAGCGACCCCGTGCATTGACTGCCGCAATCCATCCGCACATGCACCTTGTCTGTCGGTTCACTGTCGATGCGCAACTCCAGGCTCAGGGCCCCATTTTTTTGCAGCATGTCCGTGAGATCATGGCCGTTGGCCTGCCCCTGCAGCAAGACTTCGCCCAGAGAGCGGCCGCTCCAGAGTACTTGCCGGGCATCTTCCTGCACCTCTTTATTGATGGCGGTTATGGTCAGCGTTTCGACTTGTGGAATGGTCACGGTATTGCCGTTGACAGGCACCTGGCCGTACTCCGTGTCCCCGATCAGCAGTTGCCAGGGGGGAAGCGCCCGAGAGACAAACAGCGACCGGGCCTGGTCCGTAGGGGACTCAGCCGCGCCGTCAATCACTTCCGCCAAATTGTCCGTCAGGGTGTCTTGATCTTTGACGCTGAGGCCATAATCTTGTGCAAACAGGGGCTGATAAGTCTTGTCGTCATCATTGAGTGTCGTGTGATGGGGCTGATTGGGCCACGAAAAAGTCAATTTGCCCACAAAGTCGTAGTGAATTTGTCCGTCGGCCTGTCTGAACAGCACATCGGCGACTCCGGCGCCTTCACTGCCCGGCAGCCAGGCGGCAACAAAGGCATCCGAGGCATTAAGCTCCTTGTTCACCCACAGCGGGCGCCCTGACAGGAACACCGAGATCACCGGAATTCCTGCCGCTTTCAGGCGTTTTAACAGGGCCAGATCGGTGTGGCCATCGGGTTGGTATTCCAGCGTTTGCACGTCGCCCTGTCCCTCGGCATATGGGTCTTCACCAAACACAACAATGGCCACATCCGGTCGCTGCTCGTAGCGGGCGTCTGGACTGAGCGTGGCTGAGCCTCCGGCGGCTTCGACGGCGCTTTCGATACCGTCAAAGATTGAGGTTGCCCCGGGAAAATCACTGTTGGCATTGCCCGTGCCCTGCCAGCTCAGGGTCCAGCCGCCTGACTGCTTGCCGATGTGGTCGGCGCCATCGCCAGCGACCAGCACATTGAGTTTGGGGTCCAGGGGCAGCAGGGCGTTTTTGTTCTTCAGCAGCACCAGCGATTCACGCACCGCCTGACGGGCAATGGCGCGGTGTTCAGGAGACCCCAGTATCTCCTCCCGGCCCGCCACCGCACGGGTGGAGGGGGCGCCTTTATCGAACAGCCCAGCTCGGAGTTTCACGCGCAGGATGCGGCTAACCGCGTCGTCGATCCGCTGTAAGGGAATGTCGCCAGCACGTACCTGTTGGATCGTGTTGTGGTACAGCTCTTTCCAGTCGGCGTCGGGGGCCATGAACATATCGAGACCGGCGTTAATGGCTTGCGGGCAGCTTTTGGTGGAGCAGCCCGGTACAAACGCATGCCCATTCCAGTCACCCACCACAAAGCCGTCAAAACCCATGCGGTTTTTTAATACCTCGGTCAGCAGGTATTGGCTGCCGTGCAGTTTTTCGCCCTGCCAGCTATTAAAAGACGCCATCACCCTTTGTACGCCGGCGCTCAACGCCGAGACGTAACCCTGGCCGTGCAGGTCAAACAGTTCCTGCTCAGGGGACAGGTTGTTGCCTCGGTCAATGCCGCCGAGTGTGCCGCCATCACCGATAAAATGCTTGGCGGTTGCGACAACGCGGGTCTCATCGAGTAACTGGCTGCTGTGAGCCGACCCCTGCAGGCCGATGGTCATTTGCTCCGCGTACTGTTTGATCAGCGCGGGTGTTTCCGAGTAGCCTTCATAGGTTCTTCCCCAGCGGTCATCGCGCACCGTGGCAACGGTTGGGGCAAAGACCCAGTCAATCCCCGTTACGGCCACTTCCCGGGCCGTGGCGGCGCCAATTTGACGGATCAACTGAGGGTTGTGAGTCGCGCCGAGGCCAATGTTGTGAGGGAAAAGCGTGGCTCCCACGACGTTGTTGTGGCCGTGAACGGCATCGGTTCCCCACATGACCGGAATGGCCAGCCCACCCCCGGAGGTGTCCATTGAGGCGTGATAGAACGCATCGGCCGTGGCTAACCAGTCGTCAATGGTGGCGAGTTTGTCATTGTTGGGAAAGGAACCACCACCATTGAGTATGGAGCCGAGATGGTATTGCTTAACGTCCTCGGGTGTGACCTGCTTAAGTTCGGCCTGTATCATTTGACCGACTTTTTGTTCCAGAGTCATCTGCTCCAGCCATTGGACGATAGCCGCTTCCTGATGTTCATCACGCGCTATGGCACTGTCTATTTGCGGCCAGATCTGCCGTTCCTGTGGGGTGAGGTCCGCGCTACTGCTGGCCGGTGCCTGGGCATCGCAGCCGAGGAGTGTTATCAGGCACAAGCCGAAACCCAGAGATGTCGCTTTGGAGCGTTGTATTAAGTACATGTAGACCTCTTAAGGTAGATAATGGAAACCAATTTCCCAGGCAGTGATCAAATTGTGTGAAACTTCTTTTTTTATAGGTTGAGAAGTATCAGTCCGATTGAACGGTGCGCCAGGGCGGCGGCAGGGTGATCACGGCCTCACATAGAGCGCAAGCTACCATGGGCCGAACAGGGGAGCGATTGGTTTGCGATAAGTGGGGTTGGCACTGAGTTAATGTGGACGTAAACCCCCGGGCTTGGGCTAGGTATCATTTTCTGGATCACGTATCATGAGTGACACCTAATAACCATAAACAACCAGAGAATGACTGTGCCCAAGCCGCAACTCGACAAAGGTCTCTACACCGTTCGCACTCAGCAATTTTATCTGTTTCAGCTGATGTTTTGGCTGGGGTTGATGGCGATTACCTTCTTTTCCCTGACGCTCTGGTATGGCACGGCTGAATTGCCACACATCGAGCATACGGTGTTACAGGCTGTGTTGGGGGTGCTGGTGTCATACCCTCTGCGCAACGTATACACCTGGTTGTGGGAAAGGCCCCTGCTGCAACGCTTGGGTATCTCGCTTTTGGTGGTGGCTCTGGGGGCTGGCATCTGGACCATTTTGCGCATGGTCACGTTTATCTGGATTGTGCAGGAAGAAAAGAATCTGTGGAGTGACTTTGGCGGCTGGTATTTTGGTGGCTTTTTTATTTTTCTTTGCTGGTCCGCGCTGTATTACGGCTTGAGTTACTATAATCAGGTGCAGTTCGAACAGGAAAGATCCCGCCAGGCCGAGCAAGAAACCCAACAGGAACACCTTAAACGTCTCGAGGCCGAAACGGTCGCCAGAGAGGCTCAGTTGAAGATGCTGCGTTATCAGCTTAATCCGCATTTTCTTTTCAATACTTTGAATACCATCAATGCGCTTATTCGTCTCAAAGACAATGACACTGCGCAGAATATGCTTCAAAAGTTAAGCCATTTTCTCCGTTATGCGCTGGACAATGAACCGGCGTATCGAATCAGTTTGGCAGAAGAGCTGAACGCTTTAATGCTTTATTTGAATATTGAACTGATTCGTTTTGGCGATCGATTGTCGATGGATGTGCAGGTCAGTGATGCCGCCAAAAAAGCGTTGATTCCGAGCTTGTTGTTGCAGCCGCTGGTTGAGAACGCCATCAAATATGCGATATCGACTCGGGAAACCGGTGGCACTATTGGTATAAAAGCGGACATTGAGGATGACCTGCTTTGCCTTGACGTCTGGGATGATGGTCCGGGATTGTCCGGTGGATCCGAGCAGGCCCTGAAGGGACGGGGTGTGGGTTTACACAATACCCTGGAGCGTTTGCAAAATCTCTATGGTCGCGATCACTCGGTTGATATTGGGACTTCTGAGCGGAACGGAGTTCAAATCAGCATGCGCTTTCCTTACGAGGTGGAGCCCGGTCAGCGCGAGCAGCCACTGGCTGAGCTCGTGAAAGGCTGACGGATGGAGGGTGGTAAGCCAAACGTAAACGGTGGTTCTTCGACCAGTCAAAGTTTTTAAGGGGCTGAATTATGGCAGTGTTCAATCATGCATCACCCGACGCGAATTCGCGGGTGTTGACGGCGATCGTGGTCGATGATGAACCCCTGGCCGTCAGCTTTCTCGAAGCCTGTTTGGCGGATATTCCGGAGGTTGAGTTGCTGGCGTCGTGCCGTAATGGACGAGAGGCCGTTGCGGCGGTGCTCGAGCTTAATCCGGACATCATGTTTCTCGATATTCAAATGCCGGGCATGAATGGTTTTGACGTGGTCAAAGCCCTGCAGGCGGATGTCATGCCGCTGGTGGTTTTTACCTCGGCGTATCAGCAATACGCACTGGATGCGTTTGATGTACTGGCGGTGGACTATTTGCTCAAGCCTATTGAAGAAGAGCGCCTGCAGCGAGCGGTCCAGCGGGCTTTGGAACGCTACAGCTCTGAGCCGTCGGGCGGTGAGCGCAAAACTTCTTTGATGGGGGCCATTGATGCGATTGCCCGGAAAGTGCACGCTGCGGGCATTACCGGGGAAGCTGCTAGTGCTGCGGAAGTTGTCGTTGAAGACAACAAAAAAATAGTCATCAAAGACTCGGACAAGGTGTTTGTGGTGCCGGAAGCGGATATTGACTGGGTGGATGCCGCCGGTGATTACATGTGCATTCACGTCAAAGGCACTACCCACATTATGCGCTGTACCATGAAGGAGTTGCTGGCAAGGCTGGATGGCAACGTCTTTAAGCGGGTGCATCGCTCGACCATCGTAAACCTGAATCGAATTGAGCAGGTAACCCCTCACACCAAGGGTGAGTTTTTTTTGCGGTTGGACTGTGGCGAAGAGCTTAAAGTCAGTCGCAACTACCGGGAAGCGATTAAAGTCTTTCTGCTGCAGCCCTGACTGCCCGGTCATGGCCCTGGTTCTACCTGCTGCCGCTGCGCAACTGGGCGTTTGGTCTTGTCGGCGGGGTTTTTTATCCCTTTTGTCTCAGCGTTAGCCCTTCCTGACGAATCTCTGTATTTAAATAAATTGCTTTTTGCCATTCTGAAAATGAAGCCGTATGCTGTGCTGACACTCTTCAGCTAACAGCCTCATCGGCTTTAGTAACAAGAAAGTCTCGGAAGGGTGAAGAGTCCGGACTATCTCTGTTAATCCAAAATAGAAAACCATTATAACAAGTTGGAGAGATACCAGATGAGATTATACAAGCCTATGGCTTTGGCTATTGCCGTGGCAAATGCCTCTATTGCAGCACCGGCGTTAGCTGAAGATGTCTCCGAGCGCCGCTCCAGTCAGATTTTGGAAGAAGTGCTCGTTACCGCGACCAAGCGTGAAACCAACCTCATGGACACCCCCGTTGCCATCTCCGCGTTTACGGAGGCGGACTTGATTCGGCAGGGGATCAATAATGTAAAAGATCTCGGCAATCTGGTGCCCAGCTTGGACATTGCCTACGATCAGGATCAAAGTTCACCGGTGATCGCCATGCGCGGAGTGCGATCAACCAATACCAGTGAGTTGGGTGACCCGTCGGTCGGTTTGCACATGGATGGCATCTACTCACCACGCCCCCAGGGCGCCATGGCATTAATGTTTGATGTCGAGCGGGTGGAAGCGCTGCGCGGTCCTCAGGGGACCCTGTTTGGGCGCAACTCAACCGTCGGAACGATTAACGTCATTTCAAAGCGTCCGGTAATCGACGAATTTGAAGCCAACGTGGGCGTCGAAGCGGGCAGCTGGGATCAGCGGCTGATCAAAGGCATGATCAATATTCCCGTCAGCGAGACCCTGGCTCTGCGGGCTTCTTTTATGGACCAGACGCGAGACTCGTATCTCGATGGCTACTATGATGCCAATCAGTGGGATCGCCGCCGACTGCCTGACGACGCCAAAAATGCACCGTTACTGGATGGCGATGCAAAGACCTTGATTCAGGAGCGCAACTGGTGGAGTGACAAGCGCGAGCTGGTCGAAGCGGATGAGGAAGATTTCTACAATAATATTGACCAGTACGCGTTTCGTATTTCAGCGTTGTGGGAACCCACCGATGATTTGTCCTGGATGATGACGTACGAAAAATTTCAGGATAAAAGTGCCGGTAATCTCAATACCATTGACTGTGATAAGGCCGCCAAACGTCTTACCGAAGACGCCGACGGCAATATGGTCGCGGGTCAGGCCGGCTGTGATTCCGTCTATGGCCCAGGCGCTGACGAGTACACGGTGGTGGTGAACACCCCGGGTAAACTGGATCTGTCCATTGACAGTGTGCGCTCGAATTTCCGCTGGGATTTTTCCGACACCATGGCACTGGTGTATAACGCGGGTTACGCCTCTCAAAAACGTTCGGCGCTGATGGACATTGACGCGGGGGTGACGGACTGGGATATGGAACTCAACTTCGTTGATACCCAGTACCAATCCCAGTCCCATGAGCTGCAAATTCAGTCCACGAACAGCGGCCCGTTGCAGTGGATTGCCGGCGCCTTTTATTTCAAAGAAAAAAATGACATGAAGGGCTATTTTAATGCCCACATGAATGACTCCACGTTCTGGGATCAGCCGAACCGCACGCTGGAATCACAAGCCTATTTTGCCCAGGGCACTTATCAATTAACCGACCGATTGAATTTGACCCTGGGTTATCGCTGGACAGAAGATACCAAGCAAGACAAGGGCGGTCACAACAAGAGCTGTGTTCGGGACTGGGCTTTGACACCGTCGGATGCCGGCTTCCCGGGGTGTTATCCCGCCTGGGTGTTTGACGCTCCTGGCTATGAGGGTGACCCGAGTGGCTTCTTCAACTCTTACTCGCCCGATCACTTCGACAATCCGGCAATTTACAGTGACACCACCAATAACGATACCAAGGGAAGCTGGTCTGCCAGTACTTACCGCATTGGCCTCGATTATGATTTGACCGAAGACATCATGTTGTACGGTTATGTGGCCAATGGCTTCAAATCCGGCGGTATCGGCGATGTGGTTGTTCAGTACGAACAGGATCCACTGACGGCCGAATACCCGCTCGATGCAGATGGAAACCGTATTGTAAAAACCCGTCACGATTCAAACTACGATCCCGAGGAAGTCACCACGTTTGAGCTGGGCGCCAAAGCCAGTTTACTGGATGGTCGTCTGAACTTATCGGGTACTTTCTTTTACTCGGACTACCAGGACATGCAGTTGGCGTCACCGGAATCGGTGTTTAATGTCTACAGTGTGCAACAGGATCCCACCAGTGATAATTACGGTGAAGTCGAAACGAACGGCTTCGTTGTTTATCGCACCAAGAATGCGGCGGAGTCGGAAATCAAAGGCTTTGAATTCGAGTTTGACTGGATGCCATACCCCAATGGCCGCGTCAGTGGTTTTGCCACCTGGTTGAAAACCGAGATTACTTCGGACTTTGTCACCCGTTTTGATTACGGCGCGACGGACCTGTTCCAAATGGAATATGGCCCGGCTCACGACAATGACAATATGGATCTGTATCGCAACCTTAAGGGCAATGAGCTGGCTGCCTCACCGGAGTACAGCGTTACCATCAACTACGATCATACTTTTCATTTGGACAGCGGGGCACGCGTCATTCCGTTTGTGGGTTTGCACTGGGAGGATGAATCTTACTTGACCTATTGGAATGTGGATAAACACGATTTCCCCAATGCCAACACCGAGGCGCATGACGACACCCGCGAAGCTTTTTATACCGTGAATATGTCGATCAAGTACATCAGCGCTAATGAACAGTGGGATGTGGAAGCCTTCGGCTACAATGTAACGGATGAGTCTATACCCTATTGGGCTGGCGCTGGTGATGGTGTTGTGCGCGGCTCACGCTCTGTACCTGCCAACTACGGTGTGCGTTTGAATTACAGTTTCTAACAGCGCCCGGTTATAGGTTCCCTTGTACATCTGGCCGGCCAACGAAAGTTGGCCGGCTTTTTTGTGCGTCGCTCTCAGTTGCCGGATCATGGCGGACTGAAATCATTCAGTGGCATCACCCGGCACGCGGGCTAAGGTGCCATCACCCCCGGCCATGTGTGGGCTCATCCCGCTCGTATACCTCTCTCTTTTTGCCTCAAGCTCGCTTTCTTAGGCGCCACGCTGACAGGTGTCATTCTCAATAGAAACCACGGCTGACAGAAACCAAGGCTGTCAGAAACCACAGCAGAGCAACACGTCCAATCAAAACCACGGCTGACAGAAACCACCGCAGAGCGGCTCTGCCGTTGAGCGGAACTAGAACTAAAGTAGGACAGAACTAAATTAGGACAGAACTAACGTAGGACAGAACTAAAGTGGACAGGGCCAGCGAGAGACAGAGCTACAACTGGCCGTAGCCACAGCGGTAGCCTAACGTATCGCTGGAGGTGTCCTTCAGACCGTGCTGGTGGCAATGGGAAGTGATCGGGCGGGTAGAGGAGACCGCATCGCTGACTCACGACAGGGTCGCGGGAGGTCAGGAGACGCCGCCAGAACAGGAAAAGCGGTTTAGCCGCGGGATCAGCACACATCGCCGGCGCGGCAGACGATGTGTGGGGAGGTCATGCAGGGTGTGTTACGGGTGTGTTCAGTCGCGAATGCTCGCGCCTTTCAAACCGTAAAAGACAATATACACATAGCAGATAAATGGCAGACAGAACGCGATCTGGATGCTGGTGGTGTCGGCCAGAGCACCCTGGGCAACGGGGATGATGGCGCCGCCCACAATGGCTGTACACAATATGCCTGACCCCTGGCTGGTGTGTGGCCCCAGTTTTTGCACCGCCAGACTGAAAATGGTGGGAAACATAATCGAGTTAAACAGCCCCACTGCCAGAATGGCCCACATGGCAACATGACCGGTTGAGGCAATGGCCACAGCAACCAGCAGGGCAGCCATGGTGGCGCTGGCGGCCAGTACTTTGCCGGCGGGGATTCGCGTCATCACCGCGGCACCGATAAAGCGACCGACCATGGCTCCTCCCCAGTAATAGGCGATATAGCGGGCGGCATCGGCTTCGGCCAGTCCGGCAATATGGCCTTCACCCATAAAACTCACGAGGAAACTGCCAATCGCCACTTCTGCCCCCACATACACAAACAGTCCCACCGCACCCAGCACCAGATGTCGGTGTTGCCAGGCGGATTTTTTTTGCGGTGAGGCGGACAGGTCAGCGGTGTGCTCGGCCTGTTCATCAATAATGACCGGAAGTTTTAACAGACTAAAAATGGTGGCGAGCAACAAAAAAGCGCCGGCCAATAGCAGGTAAGGCAACTGTACGGACTGTGCTTCGTGGGCCTGGAAGCTGGTCAAATCGGCGGTTGTCATCTCCGTGTCCACCACCGTGACGGTGGTCAGGATAAGCAGCGCACCGAAAAACGGAGCAAGCGTGGTGCCCAGGGAATTGAATGCCTGGTTTAATGTCAGGCGGCTGGCGGCGGTCTCCGCTGGCCCGAGGCGGGTGACATACGGGTTGGCCGAGACCTGCAGCAGAGTCAGCCCTGTGGCCAGGATGAAGAGTGCGGCCAGAAACAGTGGATAGGACACCACGGCCGCCGCCGGAAAAAACAGCGCACAGCCGCAGCCCGCGACCAACAGGCTGATCACAATGCCGCGCTGGTAGCCTAATTTTTTAACCAGCATACCGGCCGGCACCGACGTGAGACCGTAGGCACCAAAGAAGCAAAACTGAATGAGCATCGCCTGGGTGTAATTCAGGGAAAATACATTTTTAAGGTGGGGAATCAAAATATCATTCAGGCAGGTGATGAATCCCATGATGAAAAACAGCGACGTCAGTGTGGCCAGGGCAAAGCGATAATGGTTGTCTTGTGTCGGTAGAGGGGATGTTGGATAGGGCGTTTGTTGCAGAATTCCAGCCATAGAGGACCTCGGTGTGATTATTGTAAGTGGTGTTGATGTGGGTGCTGGAGTGGCGCGAAGCGGCCAGCTGCGCCAGCTTGAATATAACGGTAAAGCGGGTGTTACCCTCGCTGGTCCATTAAAGGAAAAACGCTTGAGAATGACAATTGAGAAACGGCAGGCGGGGTCAGGGGCAAGGTGAGTGGGATGGTGTCGGGGCGGGGGGTGTCAGGGAGGATGGGCAGAGGGTTGCGGCAGCGCAAGGCAAGCGGTGGGGTTTGCGCTGACTGTTCCGGCTTGGTGATAGGGTTGTTCTGCCACGACCTGAACCGGTCGTGGCAGAACAGAAGGAACCGGGAGGCCGATCAGGACTTCTGTTCGCGGGCGATGGCGCGGTAGGCGATATCGTTGCGGAAGAAGGCGCCTTTCCAGTCGATCTTGCGAGCCAGCTGGTAAGCGCGCTGCTGTGCTTCGGTGACGGTGTTGCCCAGCGCGGTGGCGCAGAGTACACGGCCGCCGCTGGTAACCACCTGGCCATCTTTCAGCGTGGTGCCGGCGTGGAAGACTTTTTCGCCTTCGACTTCTTCAGTGGGCAGGCCACTGATGACGTCGCCTTTGGCGTAGTCGGCCGGGTAGCCGCCTGCGGCCAGGACCACACCCACGGCGCAGCGCTCATCCCACTCGGTGGTTTTGCCGGCCAGCTCGCCGTCGATGGCGGCTTCGCACAGCTCCACCATGTCGGACTTCATGCGCAGCATAATGGGTTGGGTTTCCGGATCGCCAAAGCGGCAGTTGTACTCGATCACTTTGGGGGTGCCGTCGGCCATGATCATCAGGCCCGCGTACAGAAAACCGGTGTAGTCATTGCCTTCTTCGGCCATGCCTTTGACGGTGGGGTAGATCACCTCATCCAGGGCGCGCTGGTGAATCCCGGGCGTCACAACAGGTGCCGGAGAGTAGGCGCCCATGCCGCCGGTGTTGGGGCCGGTGTCGTTGTCGCCGACACGCTTGTGGTCCTGGCTGCTGGCCATGGGCACGACGTTTTTACCGTCCACCATGACAATGAAACTGGCTTCTTCACCGGCGAGGAATTCCTCAATCACCACACGACAGCCGGCGTCGCCAAACGCGTTGCCAGACAGCATGTCCTTCACCGCGTCTTCGGCTTGCTCCAGAGTCTCAGCCACAATCACGCCTTTACCGGCGGCCAGACCATCGGCCTTGACCACAATGGGGGCGCCCTTTTCTTTCAGGTAGGCCAGTGCCGGCTCCACTTCGGTGAAGTTCTGATACTCGGCGGTGGGGATGTTGTGACGGGCCAGAAAGTCCTTGGTAAAGGCTTTCGAACCTTCCAGTTGTGCCGCGCCCTTGCTGGGACCAAAAGCACGCAGACCTTGCCCGGCGAAGAAATCCACCACACCCTCAACCAGCGGCGCCTCCGGACCGACGATGGTCAGACCGCAGTTGTTGTCTTTGGCGAAGGCCGCCAGTGCGTCGAAATCCATCACATCGATGGCGACGTTTTCAACACCCGCCTCGGTGGCGGTGCCGGCATTGCCCGGGGCCACGTACACGGTTTCCACACTGGGGTTTTGAGCGGCCTTCCAGGCCAGGGCGTGTTCGCGACCGCCACTGCCAATAATTAATACATTCATTGTTTTTCTCTCAAAATAGTTGGTTGCCCTAAGGTTTCGTCATTGCGAGCGAAGCGCGGCAATCTCCCAGGATTGGCACGCGTTTCAGGAGATTGCCGCGTCGCTTCGCTCCTCGCAATGACGTGTTTATCTGCTGGCAGTGCGAGAGGCTGCCAGCGCCCAAGGGTTAGGCCAATCTTAGTGACGGAAGTGGCGCATGCCGGTAAACACCATCGCCATGCCATGCTCATCGGCCGCGGCAATCACTTCGTCGTCACGCATGGAACCACCGGGCTGAATCACCGCACTGATGCCCACTTTGGCCGCGTTGTCGATGCCGTCGCGGAACGGGAAGAAGGCGTCGGATGCCATCACCGCACCTTTGACTTCCAGGTTGGCGTGTTCGGCTTTAATCGCAGCGATACGGGCAGAGTTGACGCGACTCATCTGGCCGGCGCCGACACCGATGGTGCGACCGTCTTTGGCGTAGATGATGGCGTTGGATTTCACCATTTTGGCGACCTTCCAGGCAAACAGCAGCTCGTCCATCTGCGCATCGGAGGGCTCAACTTTGGTGACCACTTTCAGGTCGTCTTTGCTGACCATGCCGTTGTCTTTTTCCTGAATCAGCAGGCCGCCATTGACGCGTTTGTAGTCGAAGGCAACCGGACGCTCAGCGCCCCACTCGCCGCACTCCAGCAGGCGCACGTTTTTCTTGGCGGAAACGGCCGCCGCGGCTTCTGCAGACACTTTAGGCGCAATGATCACTTCGGAGAACTGCTTGTCGACGATCAGCTGGGCGGTTTCGGCGTCCAGTTCGCGGTTGAAGGCGATGATACCGCCGAAGGCGGATTCCGGATCAGTGGCAAAGGCCAGCTCGTAAGCGGTTTTGATGTCAGTTGCTACGGCCACGCCACATGGGTTGGCGTGCTTGACGATGACACAGGCGGGCTCGTCAAACAGTTTGACGGTTTCCAGTGCGGCGTCGGTGTCGGCAACGTTGTTGAACGACAACTCTTTGCCCTGGATCTGGGTGGCGGTGGCAACAGAAGCTTCCTGAGCGTCGGCTTCGACATAGAAGGCCGCTTGCTGGTGTGGGTTCTCACCGTAGCGCATGTCCTGGGCTTTCTCGTACTGCACGTTGTAGGTGTTGGGGAACGCGCGGGCTTCATTCTGGCCAGGTTTGAACGACGATGGGCGAGCGCCAAAGTGGTTGGCAATCATGCCGTCATACTGGGCGGTGTGCTCAAACGCCTGCACCATCAGGTCGTAGCGGGTTTCGTAACCCAGCGCACCGTCATTGGCGTTCATCTCTTCAATCACGGTCTCGTAACTGTGGGCATTGACCACGATAGCGACATCTTTGTGGTTTTTCGCAGCCGAACGGACCATGGTCGGGCCGCCGATGTCGATGTTTTCAATGGCGGTTGGCAGGTCACAGTTGGGGTCCGCGACGGTAGCTTTAAACGGGTAGAGATTGACCACGACCATATCGATGGGAGTGATGCCGTGCTCGGCCATGACCGCATCGTCGGTGCCGCGACGACCTAAAATACCGCCGTGGACTTTGGGGTGCAGGGTTTTTACGCGTCCGTCCATCATTTCCGGGAAGCCGGTGTAGTCAGAGACTTCAATGGCAGGGACACCGTTTTCCTGCAGCAGGCGATAGGTGCCGCCGGTGGAGAGGATTTCCACGCCCTGGGCATTCAGGGACTGGGCGAATTCAACGATTCCGGTTTTGTCGGACACGCTGATTAAAGCGCGTTGAACTTTGACGAGTTGGGTCATGGGTGGTTCCGTTTTACATGGGTTGGGTGCTGGGGATCAGACATGGGATGCGAGGACAGTCTTAAGCATTGACCGCTGACATCGAATGTTCAATACCCAACTGGGGTCAAACAATTAAAACAAAGAAGGGTGAGCAAGCTCACCCTTCCTGGAAAGTATAGCGACGAATCAGAGTAATCCGTATTGCTTCAGCTTTTTGCGCAAGGTGCCGCGGTTTAATCCCAAAACCTGGGCGGCTTTGGTTTGGTTGTGGCGGGTGTACTTCATCACGATTTCGAGCATGGGGGCTTCGACTTCGGCCATGACCAGGTCATAGACGTCGCAGACCGCTTGACCGTCCAGGTGTTTGAAGTAATTGTCCATGGCCTGTTCAACACAATCGCGCAGAGATTGGTTTTGAGTGGCTGCAGGAGCCGGTTCGTTAACAGTGCTGGTCAGTTCGATTGGCGCGTCAGCCATAAGCGCTTCAGCTGTGTTCATGCTGCTTCATCCTCTTTCGTTATCAGTTGTTCAAAATAGTTTCGAACACTGGTTTGTTGCTCTTGAGCGTTGTCTATCTGGTTAAACATCTTGCGAAAATCGCCACTGTCGGTGTGCGTTTTCAAGTACCACCCCACGTGCTTGCGGGCGATACGGAGTCCCATGAAGTCGCCATAAAAGCGATGCAGCTCATTAAGGTGTGCGCACAGGATATCCCGGATTTCATGAACCGGAGGGGGTGTTAAGTACTCCCCGGTGTTCAGGAAATGGTTGATTTCCCGAAAAATCCAGGGGCGTCCCTGTGCCGCACGGCCAATCATGACGGCGGCGGCACCGGTATGTTCCAGTACCCGCTTGGCTTTGATTGGCTCATCAATGTCGCCATTGGCGAACACCGGAATGGAAACGGCGTCGACAATGGCGGCAATGGTGTCGTACTCGGCGTCGCCGCTGTAGCCACAGGCGCGGGTGCGCCCATGGACCGCGAGGGCGGCAATGCCGGTGTCCTCTGCCATCCTGGCAATGGTGATGCCATTGCGATGGTCAGTGCTCCAGCCGGTACGGATCTTCAACGTGACGGGCACGTCGACGGCGTCGGTAACGGCTGTGAGTATATCCTTGACCAGAGGCTCGTCTTTTAAGAGGGCCGATCCGGCAGCTTTCTTGCAAACTTTTTTCGCGGGGCAGCCCATGTTGATATCAATAATCTGAGCGCCGCGTTCCACATTCATGCGCGCAGCGGTGGCCATCATTTCCGGATCGCCACCAGCAATCTGAACCGAGCGAGGCTCAGCTTCACCGCTGTGGTTTAGACGTGTCTGAGATTTGCGACTGTTCCATAGACGCGAGTCTGAGGTGACCATTTCAGAGACCACAAGTCCCGCGCCCAGTCGCCGGCACAACTGCCGGAACGGTTGGTCGGTCACACCGGCCATAGGCGCCAACACCACCTGGTTGTTGATGTGGTATGGACCAATTTGAAACAAGAGACACCCCAATTTGCACCTGCGGAAACTGTTGCAGTTTCACGCCTAACACCCCTTTTTGACTGGCTTTTATCCGGTTTTCGGGCCCGGCCGGTCATCTGCGAAAGGGGGTGTATCATACCCGCGATGGGCGGGGTTTTGGAAGCACAAATTGCACAAATTGCTGAAAAAACAGGCGTTGACAGGCGCGGTAAAATGCTCTCCCCAGAGCAGCAGTTCTCTGGCGTGAGGGGCGACAGGGCTTATGGCGACCGGTTTTGTGAAGTGAGTGCTGCCATTACAGGAGTCCGGGGCTGAGGAGGCACCTAATCCAGTGGAATGGCCGCGGTGTAATTGACGGCATCCGGGCCCGGGTCGAGAATCTCCAGCGAGATGTGTACCGGTTGCCCGCTGGGCATGTGGCTGGCTCCCGCCATTTCCCCGCCAAGGTATTCCCTGGGGGTAAAGCGACGATAGGCCAGCTGTTTACCCTGCAGGTTGCTGAAGGTCAGGGTAAAGTCGGGAAATGGCTGTTCAAAATTGGCCGTATTCAATAGGATCGAGTCAATAATCAGCGCATTCCCGGCGCGCGGGTTGCTGCGCACCACCAGATTGTAGGCTTTTACCCGGCGCGGATCCGCAATAGGGGGCACCTGGCAGCCAATCATGGGGCAGGCGAGCATATAGCCTTGGCGCCAGGGCTCAATTCGACTGTAGCTGTCAAAGTTGTACCAGGCCAGTTGCGCCGCCAGCACAGCGGCGGCCAGCAGGCTTAAGCCGCCCCAAAGCAGGCGTCTGGGCCAGGGAGATTTCTCCTGTTGCCATTCCATTTCAACCGGTGCGCGGGCAATCCCCTCCAGCAGCAGCGAGTGATCAGGCTCTGCTTCTGTGCTGTACGGATCCCCTTCGGAGCCGTAAGGGTCATCATCCCCCGGGTTGTAGCTGTCTGAAACGTCGCGATCCTGGGCATCGTAGTCATCTGAGGCATAGTGCTCAGTGGCGTAATCCGCCGCCTCATAGAGGCTCTCCTTCGGCAGGTTGTCCTGCGGGAGGGGGTCCTCTTCGATCAGGCTGAATGTGGGTTCCTTGCGGGACGAGGAGAAGTCTTCGCCCAGCTCGCGGAAGAGGGTGTCATCTCGGTTATCATTGTCACGCGTGCCATCACCCGCCTCAATGTCGTCGGGCAATTCGAAGGTTACCGGTGCCTGTGGACTGAATTCGGGAGCCGGTGGACTGAATTCGGGAGCCTGTTCAGAGTCGATTGAAGTCTGGAAGGCTGACTGGTCCTTCAGCAGAGCGTCATCGAACAGGCTGTGATCGGTCTGGTTGTCGAGGGAACTGTCGCCAAACAGTTGGTCTTCGTACTGTTTTTCGGTTTCTTCCAGGTCGAAGTCATCGGGCAGGGAGAAGGTGGGTTCGGGGTCTTCATCCCTGTCGTCAGTGTCCGGCTCTCCAAGCTCCTGCAGCAGATCGACCGCCCAGGACTCGTCCGATATATCGGTTTCAAGGTCGGCGTCGATTTTGATTTCACGATCAAACAAGGAGCCCTTGTGGCTGCTGCCGAGGTTCCCCTGGCTTCGAAAGCTGTCACTGAGCTCACCCAGGTGGAGGCTATGGGAGCCGGTGTCCTGATCCATGTCGTCCGAGATAAGGAGGTCATCGTCATCGTGCGTATCGGCCGAAGGGGGCAACGGCGCAGCTTGCGGCGGTGACTCTTCGCTGGATACTTGTTCCGCGGCGGGGCTGTCGATGGCAGAGCTTTCCGCTTCATCCTGCGGGTCCTCTGCCATGGGCGCCGCCTTCGCTGGCGTGTGCGGCTGGTTTTTAGCTGGGGTGGTGGCGTCACCCAACAGCGCCGATGACTTGGCGACCGCACGCTCAATTTCGGTTTTGAGAGAGGCATCGTCGTCCGGTAACGGGTCGTTAACGAGCGAGAACGCGGTCTTAGTCGGCGCCTCAGTTTTCTCTGGGGGCGCGTTACTGGTGTGTGAGGCTGTGCCGGTTACTGTGGCTTTACCCGCGAAAGGCGTTTTATCTGCAGAGGGGGTTTTGTTGACCGCAGCCTCTACCATTGACGGTTTTACGGCGTCGGAGGGGGCGGGTTCCAGTGGCAGCAGGTGATCCAGTGCCCGAAAAATTTGCAAACAGGAGCCACAGCGAACCGCCCCTTTTGCTGTTTGCAACTGGGCGTCGGTGATGCGAAAGGATGTGCTGCAATGGGGGCAGCTTGTTACCCTGTCTGCCATTCTGTGGTCGTTCCCTGGAGTTTTAACTAGACCGCTGAGTTTAGACGTTCCGGCGAGATCGGTAAATAAACGAATAAAGCAGACAGCGGATGTGAGACATTGGACGCAAATTGACGGGCGTTCAGGGCTTGCGGCCGTTGCGGTGGCCTTTGGCGGCTAAAGTCACGCTTGTCGCTTGACCGCCGTCAGGCACACCCACTCTTCCTGCTGGCGGATCGGGTCGAAGTCAAACCAGCGACGATAGGCGTCCATCACGGTTTCAGCCTGGGTGGCCAGAATGCCTGACAGGCACAGTTTGCCGCCCGGGCGGGTGAGGGCGTTCAGATTCGGAGCCAGGTCGGCCAGAGGGCCGGCCAGGATGTTGGCCAGCATGACATCCGCTTGCAGCTCCGGGCACTGGGCGGGCAGATACACCGGAAACCTGTCGCGGGCAATCTGGTTGCGGTCGGCGTTGTCGTGGGTCGCCAGCAGGGCCTGCGGATCGATGTCTGTGCCGGTGACGTGAGCGCCGCCCAGCAACAGCGCCGCGATGCCTAAAATCCCCGAGCCGCAGCCGTAATCGACAAAGGTTTCACCGTGGTATGGCCCCTGTTCCGCCAGCCATTGCAGGCACATAAACGTGGTGGGGTGGGTGCCGGTACCAAAAGCGAGGCCCGGATCGAGCATCAAATTGGTGGCGTCCGGGTCGGGGGTGTCGATCCAGCTTGGGCAGATCCACAGGTCGTGGCCACAGTGAATGGGCTGGTAGCTCTTCATCCATTCACGCTCCCAGTCTTTATCCTCCAGCAATTCCCAGCGGTGGGGCGGGAGTTCACCGCCCAGCGCCACGACGGCGACCTGGCTGGTGGCGGCCGTGTCGATGTCGGCGTCAAACAGGCCTGTGACCAGCGTGTTGTCCCACAGCGGGGTTTCGCCGAGCGCGGGCTCCAAAATGGGCTGGTCTGCCCTGTCTTCCAGAGTGACGGACACGGCACCGGCTGCCAGCAAGGCATCTTCGATGCTTTCGGCGTGGGTGCGGTCGGTGTTCACGTGAAGTTGTAGCCAGGGCATAGCGATTCCAGTCGTTCAGTTGGGCGATAGAGGGGAGGAGGAGGCCGGCGCTTACGCTCCGGCCGAAGCCTGGGTTTGAGTCGGCGCCAGCCTTTGCTGGATGCGCGTCAAAATTTTCCCGGCGCTGAGCCCGGCTTCGTCCAGCAGGGCGTCGTGCTTGCCGTGTTCAATGAACACGTCGGGCAGCCCCAGGGGCAGTACCGGTGTGACAATACCCTGCTCCGCCAGCCATTCCATCACCGCACTGCCGGCGCCACCGGCGACGGTATTCTCTTCCAGTGTCACCAGCAGGTCGTGTTTGTCAGCCATTTTGCGGATCAACTCGGTATCCAGAGGTTTCACAAAGCGCATGTCACACACGCTGGCGTTGAGTTGTTCTGCCGCGCTCATGGCAGACGAGAGCAAGGTGCCGAAATTGAGGATGGCGACTTTCAGTCCTTCGCGCTTGATCACGCCCTTGCCTATGGGCAGGGGCGTCAGAGCCTTGTCGATGGGGTTGCCCGGGCCGGTGCCGCGGGGGTAGCGAACCGCCCCGGGGCCTTTGAACTTGAAGGCGGTGGTCAGCAGTTGACGGCATTCGTTCTCGTCACTGGGTGCGGCAATCAGCATGTTGGGGATGCAGCGCAGGAAGCTCAGGTCAAAGCTGCCCGCATGGGTGGGGCCGTCTTCGCCTACCAGACCGGCGCGGTCGATGGCAAACGTAACGTCCAGATTCTGGATGGCCACATCGTGAATCAGCTGGTCGTAGGCACGCTGTAAAAACGTTGAGTAGATGGCCACCACGGGCTTTTGGCCCTCGCAGGCGAGACCCGCTCCGAGGGTGACCGCGTGCTGCTCGGCAATGGCGACGTCGTAAAAGCGGTCGGCAAAGCGCTCGGCAAACTCAACCATGCCAGAGCCTTCACACATGGCGGGAGTAATGCCCACCAGTTTGTCGTCCTGTGCCGCCATATCACACAGCCAGTCACCAAAAATATCCTGATACTTTTGCTTTTTCGGCGCGGTCGGCGTGGCGACCTGCACCTTGGGTTTGGGTTCAATCTTATTGAGGGCGTGATAGCCCACGGGATCCGCTTCCGCCGGGGCGAAGCCTTTGCCCTTACGGGTAATAATGTGCAGTAACTTGGGTCCTGGCAGGCTGCGCAAATTGGCCAGGTCGTGGGTCAGGCGGTCGAGATCGTGACCGTCGATGGGGCCAATGTAGTAGAAGCCCAGCTCTTCAAACAGAGTGCCCGGCGAGACCATGCCTTTCATGTGCTCTTCGGTTTTACGCGCCAATTCCCAGGCCTGGGGGATTTTGGACAGCACTTTTTTGCTGCCTTCGCGGAAATTGGTGTACAGCTTGCTGGCCCAGACTTTGGAAAAGTAATTGGCCAGACCGCCGACATTGCGTGAAATAGACATGTTGTTGTCGTTGAGGACCACCAACATGTCGGTCTCTGTATGCGCCGCGTGAGTCAGGGCCTCAAAGGCCATGCCGGCGGTCATGGCGCCATCGCCAATGATGGCGACATTTTTGCGTTCACTGGCGTCCATCTCGGCTCCGAGCGCCATGCCCAGGGCGGCGCTGATGGAGGTGCTGGAGTGGCCGACGCCAAAGGTGTCGTATTCACTTTCAGCGCGCTTGGGAAAGCCCGACAGCCCTCCCGCCTGGCGCATGGTCAACATCTCTTCGCGGCGACCGGTAAGGATCTTGTGGGGGTAGGTTTGATGGCCGACATCCCAGACCAGACGATCTTCCGGCGTGTTGTAGCAGTAGTGCAACGCAATGGTCAGTTCTACGACCCCCAGCCCGGCGCCGAAATGCCCACCTGTCTGCCCGACGCTGTAGAGCAGAAACTCCCTCAACTCACGGGCCAGCTGCGGCAACTCTTTCTCTTCCAATTGTCGCAGGTCTGCGGGCGAATTCACCTGATCCAGCAAGGGGGTCAGGGGGCGGAATAGTGGTATTTCATCAAACATGGGGGTGGCGTTTTGCTCAAGGCTAAAAGGGCAATTTTAGGGGGATAGTCCGGGCTTGCATAGGAGTTTTATTGGCACCTATGCTCGAAACCGGGCGAATCCGCAGGAATGGCGGCAAATGCGTGGACATTTGCCGCTTGGGGGCGTCGACTGGGCAGGCGCTGTGTGTCGGCGTTTGTTTGGCGTGCCGCTTATTTTTCCCGCTCGACGATGTAGGCTGACAGCGCTCGCAGGGTGTCGGCTTTTGAGTCAAACCCGCTGAGGGCATCCACCGCCTGCTGATGCAGGTCCCGGGCCTTGCGTCTTGCACCCTCGAGCCCAAGCAGCGCAACGTAGGTAGGTTTGTTGAGGGCGATATCGGCCCCTTGCTGTTTACCGAGGGTCGCGGTGTCGGCAGTGACGTCGAGGATATCGTCCTGCACCTGAAACGCCAGGCCAATGGCCTCGGCATAGGTTTTCAGTGCGGCTATTTGCGTCGGGCTGGCTTTGCCGGTGGCGATCGCTCCCATCACCACGCTGGCGACGATAAGTGCCCCAGTTTTCAGACGGTGCATGCGTTGCAGCTGCTGCAGGTCCGGCGCGCAGTTGACGGCCGCCAGATCAATCGCCTGCCCGCCGACCATGCCCTGGGCGCCGGCCGCCAGACAGAGCTGCTGCACCAGCTGCAAGCGGGTGTCGCTGTCGAGGTCGGTGGCGCCGGTCAGGCACTGAAAAGCCAGGGCTTGCAGGGCATCACCGGCCAGAGTCGCGGTGGCTTCACTGAACGCAATGTGACAGGTGGGCTTGCCGCGGCGCAGGTTGTCGTCGTCCATGGCGGGTAAATCGTCGTGAATCAGGCTGTAGACGTGGATGCATTCCAGGGCGCTGGCCACCTGATCGGTGGCGGGTGACACGGCATCAATCGCCTGGGCACTGGCGTAGGCCAGGGCGGGTCGGATGCGTTTGCCGCCGTCAAGAAGGCTGTAGCGCATGGCCGCCACCAAGGTCGGCTCACTGGCGTTGGGGGGGGGCAGGGCGCTTTCCAGGACCGTTTCAATGCGGGCCTGGCATTCCGTCAGAAAAGCTTTCAGTGGCGGTTGCATTGGGCAGGCACTCACAGCGGGTCGTCATCGTGGAACGGCTGTGCAATCAGCTGGCCTTGTTCTTCCAGCAGCAGCTGGACTTTTTGTTCGGCGTCGGAGAGTCGGGTTTGACACTCGCGGGTCAGTTTGATGCCGGTTTCAAACGCTTTGAGGGATTCTTCCAGGCTCAGCTCCCCCTTCTCCATGTCGGTGACCAGGGCTTCAAGTTGTTGGAGGGAGTGTTCAAAGTCGACGGCTTTTTTCTTGGCGGCCACAGAGGGATCTCACAAGTGGTTAAACAGAAGCGCAACCCTACCGAAGGGCTATGGTGAGGTCAATGTATCGGGCGCCTGGTGACGCTGTCTATTTTAAGTCGTTGATGGCCAGAAAGTCTCCCGTTAACCTTTAGCGGGTCCCGTGGGGTGACAGCTTTGTGCGATATATCGCACAAAGAATATAGCATTTTGCCACTGTTGAAATGTGTGCCGTGCGCTATTATTACTCAGGCTAGGATGCAGCACACGGACGAGCAACAGGGATGATCAGGAAAAAATAATCGGCAAGGAATAGGGAAATAAGCTGATAATTTAAGGACTTAGGGTAAGAAAATCCTGTGATGTACGCCCTGGTAGCGGGAAGCTGCCGGGGTTTTTTCTTTTTGGCCTGTCATTTTCTCTCTTTTGCCCTGCGCCTGCCGGTCTTTCGGCCCGTTAGAGGCTATCTTCTGCCCGTTAGGGGCTTGCTTTTGTTACTACCATCTTCTGTTGTTCCTGGCGTTGGCGGCTAAATAGCGGCTAAACAGCCCGCGCACGGCCTGACTCAGTCAATTGGTGAGCGGCAACTGGCGGTCGGTAGCCGGTGGACGGGCTTGACTCCATAATTGGGCCGTTGGATACTGATCAAAACGGTTGATTTGTGCTCAGTTTTGGCTGGTCCTGTGAGCGCTGTGAATACCCGCTTCGTGAATGAAGCCGCTCCTTGTGGAGAGGGTTTCCGGAGGGCAGGGTATTTTCCGGTTCAAGTGAGGCTTTGGCTGAGGTGGGGCTCGCAGCGAGCAGCAGCCAACCAAAACCTATAGGCGCAACAGGCAGCACCCCAGCGCAGCTGATTTATACTTACGTTGGGCTGCGTGAAGCATGTTACGTTAACCGTGGTGAGTCAGGAACAATGAACACAGCGGGGCCGAACCTAAAACCTAAAGGGTTGGCCGGAACCGCGTTACCAGAGGAGGTTTAGCCTTCAGCTGTAATCACGATGTTCTCATTCGATGGGCTGGTTCACGAACCCATCGACCTTCTTGTAAGCCTTCGGGACTTGCCGGTAAACCTTTCACTCTCGTTTCAAGTCCAGCCAGCTGTGTTCCAAGACCCCCCGGCGTCTGTGCCCGACATTTATGGCTTGTATGTTTGGGGCATGTTGGCTTTCTGTGGTTTGCGCCAGGAACCACTGGGCGGTGTGCCCGGGCGGGGGCCGAGGGTATTGGCGGGACATCAGCGTTGCCGGTAAATCGTTTGCCCGGCTATCTTGCGAACCGGGAGGCGGGGTGATGGAGGCGCGCATTTTGAGGTTGAACGCGGCTGGACAGCCGCTGGAATGGATTGATTGGCAGCTGGCGGTATGCCTTTATGCCCGGGATCTGGTGTCCTGGAGTCTGGGCGGGGTGGTCAGAAAAATATACGGTGGTTATTCCCGGGTTTCCGGGCGCCAAAGTTACATTGAAGTCCCGGCCATCCTGGCCTGTGGCGGGGGGCGATTGGCGCCTGCACGGTTGGTACCGCCGTTGAGTAATCCAGCGCTGTTTGCTCGAGACAACCATCAATGCCTGTATTGTGGTCGCTTTTTTTCACCCAGGGAATTGTCCCGGGACCATGTGAAACCACGCAGCCGCGGCGGTCGCGACCGCTGGACCAATGTGGTGGCGGCGTGTCGACGCTGTAATCAGCGCAAAGGCAGCTGGTTGCTGGAAGAGCTGGATATGGAGTTGATTGCCCTGCCTTATTGCCCCAATGCGGCCGAGTACTTGGCGTTGATCAATGGCAGTCGCATTCGCGAGGATCAGGTCGAGTATTTGCGACCTCAGTTTGCCCGTTTGTCACATTTGTAAATCACACGACTTCTGGCTGGTGACGTCTTGCATCGCCGTTATTGTGTTTTGAATTCTGTGCTCAAGCTGACGTTTGTCTCTGGCTCCGGTTGCTCACTCCCTGCGTCGTTTGGTGTGACTCGCATTGCGGCATGCCTGCGTGTTGATTGTCATCGCTGTGAGCTTTTTCGTATCCTGGCGACGCTGTCTGGGGCAAGATGCAGCGTTACGCAAGACACAGAGCAGTTCATGAGTGAGTATGGTGGTGGGGGTGAAAGGTAATATGTCCATGAGCAGGGCGTGTTGGGTCTTGGTCGGGAGTCTCGCGTGCACCTGCCTGGCGGCGCCGGTGGCCTGGTCCTGCAAGCCGGGTCAGGGCTTTGAGCCAAACACCGAGCTGGAAAAAGCCTATTGTCAGTTGCTGGGCAAGGGCGCAGACTTGCCATCGATCAGAGACTTTCGTCGCAACAGCCCGGCGGTCCAGCGATTGTTATTATCCCGGCCGGCGGCCAGAGTAGGCCTTGCCTTGCCGGCCATACCAAACAAAAAACCGCCATCACCCGCAGAGGCCAAAACAGTATTGGCAGAGCCGTCGAATCGCCGGCCCCAAGCCGAGCCGCAGTTTTCGCGGGACTCGACCGTGGTTGCCGCCCCGGCGCCGGGGGGCAGCGTCGATAGTGATTCTTGCCGTTTATTTGCCGACGTCATTCGCTGTGCTGGGGATGAGTATCGCCTGGTCCTCAACCTGCCAAATCACCGGTTACCGAAAGGCAGTTTATCGGCGGCTAACCGTTTGCAATTAAGCCCGATTGGGGTAGAGGCTCCACCCCGGCAACAGGATTTATACGGCAGCTATCGGCATTACATTGAAAAAATGCTGTCGATCGGTTTGGGAGGCTCGACCATGAGTTACAGTAAGTTTTATTACACGTGGGAGGAGTCGCGAGCGCAGCGGCAAAACTTTGTGGAACGACTGGCGCAAATGTTTGAGTATTTGAAACGAGACAAGCAAACTCTCGCGGTTAAATCCCGTTATGACCACAAGCTTCCCGCCGCTATTTCCTGGTGTCAGCCGCTCAGTCACGATCTGTGGACCTGTGATAACAAGCATCGTAACTGGGTCTATCGGCGTTAACGTAGCGGTGTTGCCCGGCGGCGTTCGTGTGCATCTGCTGATGTATTGTGTTATCGATTTCGTGTTTCCTCTGCAGGTTTATTTTAGCAGTGCCGACCAATGGGCTCTTGATACGTCGTCAAAGGGCAGGCTGCGTTTGTTCTGAGAATCAAATCGCACCAGCACGGAAATGGCCTCTACGACGACCACCTGTTTTTGAAAAATGGTTTGAGCAAGGGTGAAGGTGCTGTTGCCGAGTTTGGTCAAGTGGGTGTGTACTTCTACGTCGGTGCCGTGAAAGCTTTCATGGCGGTAGTTGATTTCCAGCTTGACCAGCATCAGCGGCGAGTGCTTGTGTGGTGCGTTGCGGGTGAAAAAACCGGTGCGACCCTGTTCCAGCCACGCAGCGTAGCTGACGTTGTTGATGTGACCCAGAGCGTCTGTTTCACAAAAGCGCGGGGTGATGATATCTATACTCACTGTGGAACTCCTGAGTTTATGGTTGATCCATTTTTTCGGGGTGATGATCTTGTGGGCTGCTGGGCCAGTGGATGTTCTGGCTGAGGGCTTTGGCCCGCTCGATTTCTTTCGGGCTGAGGGGCTTGTAGCCTCGCAAGAATGGCCAGCCATACCCCCAGCGAAACGAGGTGGGCAAATAAGGCGTGCCGCCAATTCGGACCCCGTTCAGCATTAATTCAGCAATATAATGTTGTCCTGTAGCTGCGACGCATCGCCTGAGAGCGAGATCGCTGGCTTCGCGCTCAGCGTAAGCCCCCCCTTTCCAGTAGGCGTAATCGTGCAGCTGACAGCAGCTCAGCCAAAGCTGCTGTTGGTCGGGGGTGCCATCCGGAAAGGCACTGCAGCCATCGCTCGTAAAGGGACGGAGCCTGTCGGATGCATCGTCAGGTTGCTGGGTCGCTGTGGTGTTTGACGTGGCGGTGGCGGCCATCGCCGAGTGCAGCAGCAGAGCGCTGGCCAGTGTGAAGGCCGTGGCCAGCCATCGTTGAATAAAAAATACCCGGGCCGAGTTCGGAGCCGGTAACGGTGTTTCTTTGATGGACGGTGGCGTGTTGATATGATTCACTTCGTCGATGTTGTCCGAACAGGGGAGGCCGATGGCCTTGGTGGCAATCAAACTTCAGCGTCTGCCTTGATGTGTTGCGTGCTTTGCCTGGTGCGATGCGCAAAGCGACTGAACCGTATGATTCATCAGTCGATACCCATTACTCGGGCAACGACAATGTATCGTTAGACAATGTATCGTTAATAGATTTGATTTTAAAGACTAGTCCGTCTGGAGAGAACTTATGAGATTGCGTGTTGTTATGTTGGTGGCTGCGGTGTTGGCGATTCCTGGCTTGGCACAGGCTGCCGGTGATGCGGCTGCGGGTAAAGCCAAAGCTGCCGTTTGTACGGCCTGTCACGGGGTCAATGGCAAGGCGATGATTCCGAGCTATCCTCATCTGGCGGGCCAGCAGGCTCAATATCTCGAATTGGCGCTGAAGGCCTATAAAAATGGCGAGCGCACCGGCGGGCAGGCCGCCATCATGAGCGGGATGGCGAAGCCGTTAAGCGATGAGGATATCGCCAACCTGGCGGCGTACTTTAGCTCGCTGTAAACGTCGAGCGGCTGGTGATCCTCAGCAGGAAACGACGCGTGAGGGGGCTCCGCAATGCGCAGTCCCCTCGTTCATCTAGCTGCAGCTTTAGTGGTGACTTGAATTGCAGCGCAAACGATCACGGTCTGATTTCTGATGCAAGCATCAGAGCCGGGCCGTTAACCTTCGCGCAAAAACTCTTCGACTTTATTCACCATTTTCGTGGAGCCGACAAAAAAAGGCGTGCGCTCATGCAGTTCGCTGGGCTTTAAGTCCATGATCGGTTGGTCCGGCGCACTGATGGCTTTGCCGCCGGCTTGCTCAGCGAGAAAGGCAATGGGGTTGCACTCATAGAGCAGGCGCAGCTTGCCTTTGGGGTAGCTGCGGGCTGTCGGGTACAGGTAAATCCCGCCCTTGATCAGATTGCGGTGGAAATCAGACACCAGTGAACCGATGTAGCGCGAAGTGTACGGACGCTGTGTGGCTTCGTCCTCTTCCTGGCAATACTTGATGTATTTCTTCACGCCCGTGGGGAAATTGATGTAATTGCCTTCGTTGACGGAGTAAATTTTACCATCCTCCGGCATTTGCATGTCCGGGTGTGACAGGCAAAACACGCCCAGGCTCGGGTCCAGAGTGAAACCGTTGACCCCGTTGCCGGTGGTGTACACCAGCATGGTGGATGAGCCGTAAATGACGTAGCCTGCTGCGACCTGTTTGTTGCCCGGCTGCAGAAAATCGGCTTCGGTGACCGGTTGTCCTAGAGGGGAAACCCGGCGATAGATGGAAAAGATAGTGCCAACGGACACATTCACATCGATATTGGAGGAGCCGTCCAGCGGATCCATCAGCACCACGTACTCACCTTCCTGAGTATTGCCTTCCTCAAAATTGACGTATTTATCTTCTTCTTCAGACGCGATGCCGCAGACTACGCCGCGTGCGGCAAGGGCCGTTTTAAATTTTTCGTTGGCAAAAATGTCCAGCTTCTGCTGCTGTTCACCCTGAATGTTCTCTGCGCCGGCCGCTCCGGTGATGTCCACAAGTCCGGCTTTATTGATTTGTCGGTGTAAAACTTTGGAAGCCAGGCGAATAGAGGAGAAGATGGAGGTCAGCGCACCGGTAGCATTTGGGTACTCGGTTTGACGGTCAATAATGAATTCACCGAGTGTTTTGGTCATTTCCATAAGGCGGGGACTCTTTTCATCCGTAGTGTAATGAGTGGTGTAATGAGAGGTGTAATTAAAGTGTAGCCTAGTGTCCCAGCTGGTCTTTATTTGTCAACTTCTTAATGGCTGTTGAGGTGCACAGGGGCAAGTTTCTTGGCGCCGGGAGGGCGTGGTGCCTTTGCAGTGTCGGTAAACGGGCATTTTGATCACTCTGTGATCAGGGTTGTGGGGTGAGTCTCGGTGTGGTGTGACATGGTGTGGTCGAATCCGGGAAGTGATTTTAGGCTGCCCGGCGGGTGACAAACCTTACCCTCAAAAAAGAGGCAGCCCTGGCTCAAATCAAAGTTCCGACAGCTTGGACAGCGAAACCCGCACATCGCTGACCACGGCCCGAACGGCCTCCATGCGGGAGTAGTTGGGGCGGATCACCAAACTGATATTGCGTGTCGGTGCCGGGTCGGAAAAGGGGATGTAGTGCAGGTTGTTGTCCGGCTGTTGATTGAGGGTCGCGAGCTTGGGCAGCAGAGTCATTCCCAGGCCGCTGGCCACCATATAGCGCAACGTCTCCAGGCTGGTGGCCTGGAACCGGTTGTCTTCATGGGCGCCCGCGCTGAAGCAGTAGCCCAGTGCCTGATCCCTGAGGCAGTGACCGTCTTCCAGGGTCAGGATTTGCTCCCCCTGCAAATCATCCAGCGTGACCTGATCCTTGTTGGCAAACGGGTGTTGGCGGGGGACGGCAAGCAGCAGTTCTTCTTCAAACAGATCGTAGCGCTCAAAGTGATCCATGTCTTCCAAATAGGGCAGGATCAGCACATCGAGCTTGCCGCCGTTCAATTCCTGCAGCAGGTTGTGGGTTTTGTTTTCGTGTAAATAGAAATGGATGTTGGGCAGTGCGCGATTCAGGCCTGGCATGATGTGCGGCAGTAAATAGGGGGCCAGGGTGGGAATCATGCCAACATGCAAATCGCCGGCGAGCGGGTCCAGTAAGGACTTGGCGGTGGATTCAAATTCTTCGGCAGCCTGCAACACTTTGCGGGCCTTGGCAATCAAGGTCTCTCCCGCGGGCGTTAACATGACACTGCGTCGATGGCGCTCGACCAGCTGCAAGGACAGCTGGTCTTCCAGTTTTATGATTTGCCCGCTGAGGGTCGGCTGGCTGACGAAGCAGGCTTCTGCGGCTCGACCAAAGTGCTTGTGTTCGTCAATGGCCACCAGGTACTCAAGATCGCGTAATTTTATCATGGAAGCTCTTTGTGGGTGTCCATTCGGTGGGTGGTAGAAGAGGGTCGCGGTTTGCTCGTAAGTGAGCGCACAAAGCTGAGTCGCGATCCGTCACTGTATCGGTTGGCCGCTACTTTACCTAATAGGCTCTGCTTATGGTCAGCATAGGGCCTTTTAATGAGGGTGGGGCAATAGGGGGGGCAGAGGTCGGTGTGGTGAGGTTGTCTGTGATTCAGCGGTAATCCATTACCGAAATCACAGGGGCTGGTTGCTCGGAAGCTTCCACCGGAAGGGCTTCACTTATGGGGGGGCGTGTCCCGATCGGCTTTGTCGAGAAAGGGAGCCAGCTTGTCGATGGTCGTATCATGGCGATCCAGAAGACCCACATCGAGCACCGGTGAGGCGTCGATGTGCTGGGCGTCCATCATCTGGGCGACACGCTGCAGCGATGAAATGATCATGGTTTGTTCCCATTCCTGCAAGTCTCCAAACTGCCGGGCAAAGTGATCTTGCAGGGGAATTGGGGCCTCTTTCAAAATGTTGTATGCGTCATCTGTCAGGTAGGCGTGTACCTTGCGCTTGTCCTCCTTGGAGCGCTCCCGAAATACCAGTTCGCGTTTTTCCAGGCGATCGATAATGGTAGTCACCGTGGCCTGGCTGAGGCTCATTTTTGAGGCAATTTCGCCAATAGTGCTGTCACTGTTGTCGCGTATGGTTTGCAGTAGCAATATCTGGGGTGCCGTCAGGCCGGTGGTCTTTGCCAGGTGTTTGGAGTGCAGATCGGTTGCGCGTATGACGCGGCGCAGCGCGATCAAGACTTCTTCGATGCTGTTCAAGAATTTTTCTCTGCTTGAGTTGGGCTTGCTGAATGCCAAATTATACATGCAGGGATCGATGTCGCCGACCATTTTATTCACTTCTAGCCTCCTCTATTGGGTCCGCCTGGAGGTTCATATCGGTAATCCTCCCGGGGTGTCAGTGGTGGGGTTAACGGCGTGCTGCATAGGTTAACCCCTTGTGTTGTATGGCTTCCGCTGTCGACGTTCTCCTGGCTGCGTCCGTTTTGCCCGCTTTTCCTTCCCGCTTTCCTTTGCGTTCATTGGTGCCTGAGAGCCGCTTGCTGTGCGGATCCCAGGCGGTCTTCTGTGGTGCCCTGCCATGCGGCCAGGCCACGTGGTCTGGACGTCAATCCCGATCGCCGCTGTAACCCAAAGGTCATTCCGAGCTGCTATTAAAACGTAGTCGATTGCTCTTTAAGCATTTCTCGGCAATCAGGCGCGTCTGGACATTTATAATATTTAGTGTACTATGTTTAGGGCTCTAAGCAATAGCGAATGCATTTTTTATGGGTTTTGTTGATTTTGGTGACTCATGGCGCAGTCATTAGGTGTTGTATTGCTCAGGACCTAATGGATATTTGCTTTAATATTGTTAGGGTAAGAAATATTTGATGTGTAAATGAGTTTGAGGGGGTTGAGGTGAAAAACGAGATTACTCTACGGGAACCGGTTGCTGAGGATGGTATGAGTCTTCACCGTCTGGTGGCCCAGTGTCCGCCGCTGGATCCCAACTCGATCTATTGCAATCTGCTCCAGACCAGTCATTTTGCGGGCACGTCGGTGGCGGCAGAAATGAATGGCGAGCTGGTGGGCTTTATCAGTGGTTATCTTATTCCTGAGCGCCCGGACACCGTATTTGTGTGGCAGGTCGCCGTGGGCGAAGCCGCCAGAGGTCAAGGGCTGGCCGGCAAGATGATTGAGAATATTCTGGCGCGACCTGCCTGTCAGGGCGTGACCCATCTGGAGACAACAATTACAGAAGACAACCAGGCGTCCTGGGGGCTCTTTAAGGGCGCAGCGCGACGTTTGGGGGCTGAACTTCATGAATCTGTGATGTTTGGCCGGGATGCTCATTTCCAGGGTGAGCACGATTCAGAGATTCTGGTGCGCATCGGACCGTTTTCGGTCTAGAGCCGCTGGTAAGAGCCTGGAGCTGTTATTCATAAGCGGGCATTTAAAGGCCGGTCTGATTATTAGGTGATCTGTCGGGCGCTGTAAAGGTCTGTAAAAAATTCAAAATCGGTGCGTCAGTTCGCAAGTTAGACGCTACTGGTTTGGTGGAATTTAAAACTACTCGGAGAAACGAACTATGAAAATTTTTGAAGAGATCGAATCGGAAGTTCAATCTTATGCACGCTCATTCCCGCGCGTCTTTAATCGCGCCAAGGGCGAGTTTCTGTACGATGAAGACGGCACAGAATATCTGGATTTTCTGGCCGGCGCTGGTACTTTAAATTACGGGCACAACCACCCGATCTTTAAAAAGCTGTTGCAGGACTACATTGAAAGTGATGGCATTACTCACGGTTTGGATCTGCACACGAAGGCCAAGGGTGAATTCCTGGAAGCGTTTAATGAAAAAATCCTGAAGCCCCGTGATCTGGACTATGTCATGCAGTTTACCGGCCCGACCGGTACCAATGCGGTAGAGGCTGCGCTCAAGCTGGCCCGTAATGTCACCGGACGTGAGAACATCATTACTTTCACCAACGGTTTTCACGGCGTGAGCCTGGGTGCCCTGGCGGCAACGGGTAACTCTCACCATCGCGGTGCAGCGGGTACCAGTCTGCACGGTACCAGCCGCATGCCATTTGATGGCTACCTCGGTGACGATGTCGATACTACCGCGTATCTGGACAAGGTGTTGTCAGATTCAAGTAGTGGTATTGATAAGCCGGCTGCCGTTATTGTGGAAACTGTGCAGGGTGAGGGCGGTATTAATGTTGCCAGCTTTGAATGGTTGCGCAATCTGGATGTCGTGTGCAAAAAGCACAATGTCCTGTTGATTGTGGACGATATTCAGGCGGGTTGTGGCCGTACCGGGACCTACTTCAGCTTTGAGGAAGCCGGTATCAAGCCCGATATTGTTACCTTGTCGAAATCTCTGGGTGGTTATGGTTTACCGTTTGCGGTGGTACTGTTCCGTCCTGAAATTGATCAGTGGAAGCCAGGTGAGCACAACGGTACTTTCCGGGGTAATAACTTCGCGTTCGTCACGGCGAAAGCAGCGATTGATTATTTTTGGGCAGACGACGAATTTTCAAAAGAAATCAAGCGTAAAGGCGATTACGTCGCCGATCGACTGGATGCCATTGTGGAAAAGTATGGTGAAGGTAACTTCACCACTCGTGGTCGTGGTATGTTCCGTGGCATCAACTGTGTCAATGGTGATCTGGCTGCGAAGATTACTCGCAAGGCGTTTCAGAATGGTTTGATTATTGAGACCAGTGGTGCTGACGACCAGGTTGTTAAGTTCCTGTGTCCACTGATTATCAGTGATGAAAACCTCAAAAAAGGCATCGATATTGTTGAACAGGCCATTCGTGAAGTTTGTGCCAAAGAGGATTCCATGCCGGAAGAAAGCGATTACTTTGATGATGTTCGTGTTGCATCGTAAGTAAAGGCTCTGGCCGCAGAAAAAACCGAAATCAACAAGAGAATAAAGCCTGGATGATCTGGCTGCGTGCCCGCGAAGTGTTCGCGGGTTTATGAGCTGTCATATTGTGCAGGCTGTTGTATCAGGCATTTTAAAATAAATTATTGGAGGCGTTAGCCAATGATTGTAAGAACATTACAAGAAGCAGAAAAAACCAGTCGTAAAATTGTATCGCCAGATGGCAATTGGGACAGCACCCGGATGCTGCTGAAAGATGACAATATGGGGTTTTCTTTCCATATTACGACAATTTACGCGGGTGCCGATTTTCAGATGCATTACCAGAACCATTTAGAATCCGTGTATTGCATGTCCGGTGAGGGGGAAGTCGAAACCTTGGCCGATGGTGTCAAATACCCAATAAAACCCGGCACTCTTTATATTCTCGACAAGCACGATAAACACGTCTTGCGGGCGACCAAAGAAATGAAAATGGCGTGTGTGTTCAATCCTCCTCTGAACGGCAAAGAAGTTCATAATGCCGAAGGTGCTTATGAGTTGGATGCAGAAAGTATCTAACAATAATGCACCATAAGGTTGGTGTGATTGATCATTGTCTAAAAAAATTCGCTGCTGGTTTAGGGCGAATTTTTTTATGAAAATGATTCATCAGAGGGTTAAAGACTCTGGGTTTCGTCAAAAAAGAGTGAAGGATTGAACTGGCTATGGATGCTCTTGAACTCAGAAAGTTAAAGTCGATGATCGAACATCGCATGGAACAGCTGCAAGGTGAAATTGCGGAAGCTAAGAGTTTTACCAGTAAGAAACTGGAGCAGGATGATGACCCGTCCGCGGATTTGGATTTAACCATCAGCTCTTCAGTGGATGAAAAGGTTCTGGCAGATCATAAAAGTGAACTGAAACGGCTGTCCCGCAATTTGTTGTGGCTGGACAGTGACGATGCCGGACTGTGCAGAGTTTGTGATTGTGAGATACCGGTGAATCGATTATTGGCAGTTCCAGATACGCAGGTTTGCATCAGCTGTGCTGATTGATGATCGAGCCAGTGACTGCTCGATGAATAACAGGGACGCCCTGTTGGCCTGCGACATGAAAGAAACTGTAACAATTATTTAAGGTGACAAGAATATGCACACGATTGAGAAAATTGGCGGTACATCCATGAGCGACTATGAGTCAGTTCGGGATAACATTATTTTCAAGGGCGCCCACAATGGCGACCTGTATCAGCGGGTGTTTGTCGTGTCTGCCTACGGCGGTATTACGGATAAATTGCTTGAGCACAAGAAGAATGGCCAGCCGGGTATCTATGGTTTGTTTGCCAGCAGCGTGGAAGACAAAACCTGGTTGCATTCACTGGCTGAGCTTAAAAAAGAGCTGCATGCGATCAATCGCAATTTATTTGGCGATACCGAACTGTTGGATAAAGCCAACAATTTCATTGACGAAAGAGTCAATGAGGCTCAAACGTGCCTTGTGGATCTCCACAGCTTGTGCATGCACGGACATTTTGCTCTGGATGCTCACCTGGCTACGGTGCGTGAGATGTTGGCCAGTCTGGGGGAGGCTCACAGCGCCTGGAATACCGCCACCTTATTGCAGCGCGACGGCGTGAAGGCGGTGTTTTTGGATTTGACGGGCTGGAATACGGATAAGCACGTGTCGCTGGATGAACGTATCCGCCTGGCCTTTTCGGATTTGGACCTGTCCCAAGTGCTGCCAGTGGTAACCGGTTACGCTCACAGCCAGGACGGTTTGATGTCCTCTTTTGATCGTGGCTACAGTGAGATGACGTTCAGTCGCCTGGCGGTGATCACCGGCGCTGAGGAAGCCATCATCCACAAAGAGTTCCACTTGAGCAGTGCCGACCCCCGTCTGGTGGGGGCAGAAAACGCTGTCCCCATCGGCCGTACCAACTATGATGTTGCCGATCAGCTGGCCAACCTGGGGATGGAGGCGATTCACCCCAAGGCCGCCAAAGGCTTGCGCCAGAACAACATCGCCTTGCGCGTGAAGAATACTTTTGAGCCCGAGCACGCGGGTACCTTGATTACCGGTGACTATGTGAGCGATACTCCTTGTGTTGAGATCATTGCCGGCTGTAAAGGTGTCTATGCCCTGGAGATTTTTGATCAGGACATGGCGGGTAATATTCATGATTACGATCATGAGGTGTTGGCGACGATCAAGCGGTTTAAAGCACATATTGTATCTAAAGATATAAATGCCAATACCATTACGCACTTTCTGTCGACGAACCTGAAAACAGTGAAGCGTATACGTGCGGTGCTGGAAGAGCGCTACCCCGATGCTGAATTTAACCAGCGAAAAGTGGCCATAGTGTCGGCCATTGGGAGTGATATGCAGATTCCGGGTATTTTGGCCAAAACGGTACAGGCTGTTGCCAGTCGCAATATCAGTGTCCTCGCGGTACATCAATCGATGCGTCAGGTGGATATGCAGTTTATTGTCAATGAGTCTGATTACGATCAGACTGTGAAAAGTTTACACGAGTCTCTGGTCGAGATTCATGACCACGGTAGAGCTATATGCCTCGCATCCTAACCGGTGTTTTAACCTTAATCCTGCTGGCGGTGTCCTCCTTGGGGGCCGCCGCCGAAGTAACAACCGAACTCTCCTCCACTGCTGAACGATCCCCTCCCGCCGAAGATGTCCAACAATCCTCCCTACAAGCTGCCAGAGCCGAGCAGGCCGAACAAGCCATTGAGTCGCTTGACGAGGCGCTGTACTCCCCCTTCATTGAGCGCTATGTGCTGGATGAACTCAAACAGTTACGGGTGGAGATGGCGGCTCAGAAAAATGAGTTGTTGCAGCAAATCGTCGATCGTGAATTGACCTCGGTGGATCGGGGGGTGACCTACGCCACGAATACCATCACCTATTTTTTCTATTTGATCGCCGCAGCCAGCTCGGTGTTGGTGCTGGTGGGCTGGACATCCATTCGTGATATTAAAGAGCGGGTGCACTCGTTTGCCAATGACGAGATCTCCAAGCTGATCAATGAGTATGAGGCTCGACTTGAGAGAATTGAAAATCAGTTGATGCAGAAGACCCAGCACATTGAAGAAAACCGGGAGGCGCTTGAGCAAAGCCAGGAAGTGCAGTCTTTGTGGTTGCGTGCACAACAAGACCATTCGCCGGGGCATCAGGTGCCGATCTATGATCAGATCCTCAAGGTGCGTCCTGATGATTGCGAGGCCTTGACGTATAAGGCTGACGCGGTGCTGGAATTGGGCGAGCCCCTGTGGGCGATCAACCTGTGCCACCAGGCGCTGGCGATTGATCCCCAAAACAGCCATGCCTTTTACCAGCTCGCCTGTGCTCATACCGCCTTGCACCAGTTTGATGAGGCGGTTCGTTTCCTGTCCAAGGCGTTGGATCTGACGGAAACCTACAGTGAACATCTGGACACAGACCCTGCGTTGCATCCTATTCAGGACTATCAACCGTTTCGAACGCTGATCAATGGACTTGGCTAACGCCATTCACCAGGGCCGCCCACCTAAGTCACCAAGATCGCCCACCTAAGTCACCAGGGCCGCACAAATAGCGCCGTCCCCAATAGGCCGTTGGACTTCCGTTTGCGCACGGAAGTCTGCCCCTGTTGCTTTGCCGTGGTGTGCGCTTGAAACAGGATGAAGGGTCGCTTGAGCAAGAACTTGTTCAAGTTCTCGCCGTTCAGTAGTCGAATGGTTTTCCTGCATTTCCTTTTCGTAAATTTCTTCCTAATATAAAGGTACGACTGAACAAAACGCTGCCTGTGCGGGTGGCTCCCTCCTCTGTGGCGACGATAGACTTTTCTGCGGCGTCATCTTATTCTTGTCGCCTAAATACTCTTATTCCGGCTCTGATGCTGTGAGCTATTAGTCAATAGAACAATTAAAACTATGTTTAATAGCCACCGTGTGTCGTTTCATCGCGCTCAATGGGTCGGTCGTTCTGGGTGGGCGGCTGGAATTCGTTGTCTGCTGTTGCTGTATTTGTGCGCTCTGGGTACGCAGGCTCTGGCGGTTAAGCCGGTGGTGGTGGCTGGCGATGAAAATGGCGAGACCATCGAGTCAAACCTGGAGCTTTGGCACGATCTGCAGGGCCACAAAACCCTGGATGATGCGCTTACGGCTTTCGCGGCGGGGGAATTTTCACCGCTGACGACGTCGAATAAATCGCTGGGCTTAAAGCCGGGGGCTTTCTGGGGGCACCTTTATTTAACCAACCCCGCAGCGCAATCAAGGACCTTGTACCTGGAGTATGTCGACCACCAGTTGGCAAACTTGCAGGCGTATCAGCGCTCGCCGCTGTCCAGTGAGGGCTTGATTGGCTCGCCAGGGTCTATGGCGAAAATTGCCGAGTTTGACATTAATGGCTCATTTTCCGATCGAGCAGTTTCTCATCACCGTTTCGTGTTTGCCGTCACCCTTGAGCCCGGTCAAACGACGGAATTGTTGGTGCGCTACGGAACCGGGGACCGCGGTTTTATCTATCCCTCGTTGAGGGTATGGAGCGCCGAGAATTTGAGAATGGCGCAAACGGCTGAGGTCGGCCTGCTGGCCTTTCTGATGGGGGGCATCGTCATCATGGCGATGGTGTCTTTGACCGTTGGTTTGGCAACGGGTGAAGCACTGTTTTTCGCTTATTGCCTCTATGCTCTGTCGAAGATTGCCATGTGGTGGACGATGGCGGGCTTTACTCATCAGTTTATCATTCCTGAACACTTTCACTGGCGCTACATTTCGTTCAGCGGGGCCCTGGTGATTACCACCGGAATCTGGTTCGCCCGGCTGTTTTTAAAAACCCGCACCTGCATTCCCAGATTTGACCGGCTGTTGCTGTTGATGCTGTGGTGCGCATGTTTGCTGGTGCTGGCGGCCTGGGCCGAGCAGAAGGCCGTGGCGGTGATTTTGATTACGGTGTTGTTGTTGATGTACCCCCTGGTCTCCATCGCCGGCTTGATGCGCTGGTATCAGGGCGCTCGTGAAGCCGCGGTGTTTGCGTTGGCCTGGGCCTTTTTAGTGGCGGGGTTACTGTCGCAGGCATTGCGGGACCTGGGCTATGTCGAGCACACGCTGAGCAACTATTACTGGCCGGCGGTGGGCTCTTACACCGAAATGGTGGTCATTCTGTTTGCCATGGGCGTGAATTTATACAAACTCCGCGACCAGAAGAATGCCGCCGAGCTGCGATACCTGACACAGCTGGAGCACAAAAAGTCGGAGTTGGAAACGCTGGTTAAGGAGCGGACCAGGGACCTTGAAGCCGCCAAGTCACTGGCCGAGGTGGAAGCGAGCACCGATCCATTGACGGGGGCGAACAATCGCCGCAGCTTCTTTCGTCTCGGCACTCAGCTGCTGCATCGCAGTCAGCGTCACGCCTCGGCTTTCAGCCTGTTGATGTTTGATATCGATCATTTCAAGGCCATCAATGACAACTTTGGCCATAGCGTTGGGGATGACGCCTTGCGGTTGTTTGCCCGTACCCTGATGGCTGAAATCCGTGATATCGATATCTTTGGCCGCTTAGGGGGGGAAGAATTCGCGCTGTTGTTCAGTGGCACTGATGACGCGTCGTTAAAGACTGCGGAACGCTTGCGGGAAACGGTGAGTAAGCTGAGCATTCCGGTGGGTGGTGAGGAAATTACCTTCACAGCCAGCGTGGGGGTTGCGCATTTCGGCAAAGAAGCCACGCTTGAAGAGCTGTTTTACAAGGCCGATGCGGCACTCTATGAGGCCAAGCAGGAAGGGCGTAACCGGGTTAAGTCGGCCGATGACATATAGCCGTGTGAGGTCATGGTCGGCCAGTCCTGTCAGTATTGATTGACACGGCGTCACTCACCCGCCCTTTGGGTTGAATTCCAGTGAGGCACTTCGGCAACGCGTTGCGTGTCACGAGGATGCTCGCCATGCCGGTGTCAATAATCTCTTTTTTTTAATTCTTATCGCAATGAGTGCTGTGTGGCACTCATTTGACGACAGTTTGTCTACAGTGATAGATGATGACACCGCGAAGAAAAGGAGTGCGCCACATGACAAACGACCGCATTGAAACCGACAGCCTGGGGCCGGTGAGGGTTCCAAAAGACGCCCTCTACCAGGCCCAAACACAGCGGGCCAAAGAGAACTTTCAATACTCGCAGCGGCGCTTTCCCGGCGAGACCATTGATGCATTGATTGCTATTAAAGCCTGTGCGGCGGAGGTGAACGCGAGCTTAAAACTGCTGGATCCCGAGGTGGCCAAAGCCATTGGGGTGGCGGCAGAGCAGGCCTTACAGCTGAATTACGACGAACAGTTTCCGCTTGATGTTTTCCAAACCGGTTCCGGCACCAGCTCCAATATGAACGTTAACGAAGTCCTCGCCAGTTTGGCGACCGCGGTGGCCGGCAAAAAGGTGCACCCCAACGATCATATCAATATGGGGCAAAGCAGTAACGATGTGATCCCCACGGCGATTCAGATCAGTACCGTGCGACTGCTGCGGGAAAAGCTCTACCCGGCCCTTGAGGCGCTGAGTGCCCTTTTGGCGACAAAGGCACAAGAATTTTCCCGCACCGTGAAAACCGGTCGCACCCATTTAATGGATGCCATGCCGATTACGTTAGGGCAGGAGCTGCAGGTGTGGCGGCAACAGCTGCAGCGAGCCAGAGAGCGTATTGCTCAGGCTGAGCTGGCCTTGCACGAGTTGCCGCTGGGGGGAACCGCGGTAGGAACAGGCGTCAACACCCCGCCCGAATTTGCCCCGGCGGTGTGTCAGTTGTTGTCGCAACAGGGCGACGTGCACTGGTCGGCGGCGGTAACGCCTGCCGTGTACATGAGTGCTCAGGAACACACCTTGAACGTGATGTCGGCCTTAAAGAATCTGGCCATCGTGTTGCTTAAAGTGTGCAACGATTTGCGTTGGATGAACTCCGGGCCCGTCGCCGGGCTGAATGAAATCCAGCTGACGGCGTTGCAGCCGGGATCTTCCATTATGCCGGGTAAAGTGAACCCGGTCATTCCAGAGGCTGTCGCCATGATTGCCGCCGATGTGATTGGGCATGAGTGTGCGTTGACCGTCGCGGCGCAATCTGGAAATTTTCAGTTGAATGTCATGTTGCCATTGTTTGCCGATAAGTTGGTGACCTCCATTGTGCTGCTGAGTCGTGCCTGCGAATCCATGAGTACCCAGGTATTTGCCAGTTTTACGTTTAATGACGCCCACAGTGAACGCCAGCTGGCGTTAAATCCGATTTTGGCCACGGCGTTAAACCGTCGCATCGGTTATGACTGCGCGGCAAAAATCGCCAAACGCTCGGCGCTGGAGGGGCGGCCAGTGATTGATGTGGCCGCCGAGGAAACGGATATCTCACGAGCGGAACTGGAAGCGCTGCTCAACCCGCTATCGTTGACCGGCGCGGCGGATTGACCGTACTGTTCGAGAGCGGCAATAGCGACGGCGGGCATGGGTTTCAGGGCGTTTCAATAAATGGCAGTGTCACAGTGCCGTGATGTGGGCCGGGTTGCCTTTGGTGCCGTAGAAATTCACAAAGTGGGTTTGGATCTGTGCCATGTTGTTACGGATGTAATCGAGAAAGGCTTCGGCGGCGGGCGTGAGGTGTTTGCGGCTGGGGTGCACGGTGCACCAGGAGCGGCGCAAGGGAAAACCGTCAATATTCAGTTCCTGCAAAATACCCTGCTGCAATTCCAGCTGCACACTGAAGCGCGGCATCACCGCGACGCCTAAATCTGCCAGCACCCCGTGCTTCACGGCCGCGTTAGAGCCCAGTTCCATAACCCAGTTCAGCCCCAGACGTTGTTCCGAGCAATAGGCTTCCAGGGCGTGGCGAGTCCCCGAGCCGTGTTCGCGCAACAGCAGCGGCTGCTGGAAGAACTCCTCGATGGTGACATGGGCCTGCTGGGCCAGAGGGTGGGTGGCGTGCACGACCGGGATCAGTTCATTATCGAGAAAGGGCATAAAAGACAGGGATTTGTCCTCGGGGACCATCCCCATGATCACCAGGTCGTCGGCATTTTCCGCCAGCCTTGAGATGGCCTGGGCACGATTCACTACTTTCATGGTCACTTCGACTTTGGGGTATTGTTTCAGAAATCCGGCCAGTAAATGCGGAACGACATATTGGGCCGTGCTCACTGCGGCCAGCTTGAGGCTGCCTGAGATCACGCCTTCCAGCTCCGAAAGTTGGCCTTGCAGTTGCTGCAATTCACCAAAAATGTGTTGAATGCTGCGCGCGAGCTCATCCCCTGCCGGGGTGGTGTGAAGGGTCTTGCCCACGTAGTCGAACAGGGGCTGATTAAAAATCTGCTCCAGCTGGCGGATCTGGGCACTGACCGCCGGTTGCGTCAGACCCAATTCTTCCGCCGCGCGGCTGTAACCTCGGCGTTCAAACACCGCCATAAACACCTGTAGTTGTCGAAAGGAGAGCCGGTTCAGAAGTTGGCTGAGCGTGTAAGGCATGGGTTGGGTCTCTGGAGGGGGCGGGTTGCTTATAAATTTTATCTTATGGTAAACCAAAAAAATATCAATTTTAACTACTGGTTGCATTGCGATACCGTAGCTTCATCGACGCAGCTATGCTGATAACACCCAGGCTGATAACACCCAGGCTGATAACACCAGGGCTGTTAACACCAACACCGTTAACACCAGCGCGGTTGACCCAGCCGCTCAAACCATTATCTGAACCGAACGGAGCTTTGCATGTTCAAGAAATTGCTGATTGCCAACCGCGGTGAGATCGCAGTACGCATTATCCGCGCTTGTGCGGAAATGGGGATCCGCTCTGTTGCAATCTATACCGAGCCCGATCGCTATGCGCTGCATGTGAAGCGGGCGGACGAGGCGCACTTTATCGGCGATGACCCGTTAGCGGGCTATCTGGATCCGCGCCGTATCGTCAACCTGGCCGCTGAGACGGGTTGTGATGCCATTCACCCGGGTTATGGTTTTTTGTCTGAGAATGCCGACTTCGCCCGCATCTGCACCGAGCGCGGGCTGGCCTTTGTCGGCCCCTCTGCCGAAGTGATTGCCCGCATGGGCGATAAAACCGCCGCACGTACCGCGATGACGGCCGCCGGAGTGCCGGTAACGCCAGGCACCGATGGCAATCTGGCCGATCTGGATGAGGCCCTGTCCGTCGCGGAAACCCTCGGTTACCCGGTGATGCTGAAAGCCACATCCGGGGGCGGTGGGCGCGGGATTCGACGCTGTGATTCCGCCGCAGAGCTGCGTCAGCAATACCCACGTGTCATTTCAGAGGCGACCAAGGCGTTTGGTTCAGCGGATGTCTTTCTGGAGAAGTGCATTGTCGATCCGCGCCACATTGAAGTGCAGGTGCTGGCGGACCGTCATGGCAATGCCATTCATTTGTTTGAGCGTGACTGTTCGATTCAGCGGCGGAATCAAAAGCTGATTGAGATCGCGCCCAGCCCGCAGTTGTCCGACGAGCACCGCCAGCATATTGGCGATCTGGCGGTCAAAGCGGCCAAGGCGGTCGGTTATGAAAACGCCGGTACGGTGGAGTTTCTGGTGACCGATGAGGGCACCTACTTCATGGAAATGAACACCCGGGTGCAGGTCGAGCACACCATCACGGAACAGATTACCGGGGTGGATATTGTGCGCGAGCAAATTGCCATCGCGGCCGGAGAAAAACTTCGCTACGCGCAAGCAGACATTCAATATCGGGGGTTTGCCCTGCAGTTTCGCATCAATGCCGAAGACCCCAAAAACGACTTTCTGCCCAGCTTTGGCAAGATCACCCGTTACTACGCACCGGGTGGTCCGGGGGTGCGGGTGGATACCGCGATTTATACCGGCTACACCATCCCGCCGTACTTTGACTCCATGTGTTTGAAGCTGATCGTGTGGGCTCTGAATTGGGAGGACGCGCTGGACCGGGGCCAACGGGCACTGGCGGATATGCGCTTGCAGGGCATTAAAACCACGGCGACCTATTATCAGGAAATCCTCAATAATCCGGAATTCCGCAGCGGTCAGTTTAATACCAGTTTTGTGCCTAATCACCCGGAGCTGCAGCACTACTCCGAGAAGCGCCAACCCAATGAGCTGGCGCTGGTGATCGCGACGGCTATTGCCGCTCACGCCGGCCTGTAACCTGCTTGGATGTGTAACCAACTTGGCCTGAAACAACCGGCCTGTACCGACTTGGGTGATGGCTGACCCTGTAGAGAAAGCCGTGCCGACTGAAAAGAATCTGGAGAGGAATGTCATGAGCAAAATTAACGTAACCGATGTGATTCTGCGCGATGCCCATCAATCGCTGATTGCCACGCGCATGCGCACCGAGGACATGTTGCCGATCTGCGACAAGCTGGATCAAGTGGGTTACTGGTCTTTGGAGGTGTGGGGCGGTGCAACCTTTGACGCCTGTGTGCGCTTCTTGAAAGAAGACCCCTGGGAACGTCTGCGTCAGTTGCGCGCGGCGTTGCCCAATACCCGCCTGCAAATGTTGCTGCGTGGCCAGAACTTGTTGGGTTATCGTCATTATGCCGACGATGTGGTGTCGGCGTTTGTGGAAAAAGCCGCCGCCAATGGCATCGATGTGTTCCGCGTATTTGATGCACTGAACGACCTGCGCAACCTCGAAACCGCCATCAAGGCGGTAAAGGCGGCCGGCAAACACGCCCAGGGAACGATCTGTTACACCACCAGCCCGGTTCACACCACCGAGCTCTACATTCAGCAAGCGAAAGACCTGCGTGACATGGGCGCCGACTCTATTGCCATCAAAGACATGGCCGGTTTGCTGACCCCCTACGCGACCTATGACCTGGTGAAGGCGATCAAGGGGGCCGTGGATTTGCCGCTGTTCCTGCACTCTCACAGTACCGCCGGCCTGGCACCGCTGTGTCAGATGAAAGCGATTGAGGCCGGGGTGGATCACATTGATACCGCGATTTCCTCGTTTGCCGGCGGCACCAGTCACCCCTCCACGGAATCCCAGGTGGCGGCGTTGCGCGGCACGCAATGGGACACCGGCCTCGACCTGACATTACTGCAGGAAATTGCCGATTATTTTCGCGAGGTGCGAAAAAAATACCACCAGTTCGAAAGTGAGTTCACCCACGAAGACGTCTCTGTGCAAATCAATCAGGTGCCGGGCGGCATGATGTCCAACCTGGCCAACCAGCTGAAAGAACAGAACGCGCTGGACCGTATCCGCGATGTGTTTGCGGAAATTCCGCGGGTGCGCGAAGACCTGGGTTTTCCGCCACTGGTCACGCCCTCATCGCAAATTGTCGGCACCCAGGCGGTGCTGAACGTGTTGACTGGCGAGCGTTACAAGTCCATCACCAACGAAGTCAAACGCTACCTGGCCGGTGGCTACGGTCAGCCGCCGGCGGCCGTGAATGCGGAGGTGCAGAAGAAAGCCATTGGCAATGAGCCGGTGATTGACGGCCGTCCGGCGGATGAGCTCAAACCCGAGCTCAAAGCCTTGCGCGAGGAGGTCGGGTCTCTGGCGCAAAGCGACGAGGATGTGTTGACCTATGCGATGTTCCCGGACATCGGCCGCAAGTTTCTGGAAGAGCGTGCGGCGGGTACCTTGCAGCCGGAAGTGTTGTTACCGATTGGCAATGGTCAGCACGCCAGCAGCGAAGGCGTGCCGACGGAATTCAACATCGATGTCCACGGTGAACAGCACGATGTGGTGATTACCGGCGTGGGCAACACATCGTCGGGTCAGCGTCGTATTTACCTGACTCTCGACGGCGTGCCGGAAGAAATCGTGTTCGAACCATTGAACAGCTTTCAGCCTCAGGCTGGGCAGGGCAAGCGGACCAAAGCCAGCCAGCCGGGCCACGTGACCACCGCCATGCCGGGTAACATTGTCGAAGTGCTGGTGCACGAAGGCCAGTCAGTTGAGGCGGGCACCGCGCTGTTCATTACCGAAGCCATGAAGATGGAAACGGAAATTCAGGCGACCATCAGCGGCACCGTGGTGGCGATACATGTGGAAAAGGGCGATCGCATCACCCCGGGGGATATCCTGTTGGAAATCGGCTAACGGTTTTCAGGTCCACCTTGTGTTCAGAAAAGAATGTTTCACGTCTTGGGATGGATAAATTGCTCCCCTAGTGTCCGCTAGCCGGAGTCTTGCCACCATACCATCGCCCTCGGGCGGTGGTTTTTTTTGCCGGTCAGAAGGCGACGCTAGCGGCTATGCTGGACACCTTCAATGATTCAACGGCCTAACTCAAAAAGGTCAGCCGCCTACGTTTAATGTGAGTGGGGATCCGTGCGTCAAAAAACGCGCAGTTGTGCGCCTAAAGCCCAGCGCGGGTAGGACTTTTTTGCGGCCGCGCCTGGGTTTAACGCCAGCATGCCTGGATTTTAACTACCGTTTAACGGCATCACGCCTACACTTTAACTCCAGTAAGTGTGCTAGATTGCCAGTGTTATATTCGTTGATCGTCCCATCGTTATTTTTTTTATCGCCAAAGGTGCCAGTGATGACTTCTTTAAAAGAACCCATTCAAACACAAGGGCATGCCCGCATAAAAAGGGCACAAAACAAGCCGCTCTCCGGCTCAGCGAACACCTCAAAAGCCACCGCCAAGCTGTCCTTTGTGGGGGTTGTCGCGCTGCTGGCGTCAGCCGCCATTTTTGCCGACAGCTCCGGACCCAGGAGTGATGAGTATCCAACACAGGTATGGTTTGGAGACACCCACGTGCATACTGGCTGGTCTGCGGATGCGGGTATGGATGGCGCCATTTTAACCCCCGCTGACGCCTATCGATTTGCCCTCGGGGAGGAGATCACCACCAACTCTGGCTTAAAGGCCAAACTGAAACGTCCTTATGACTGGTTTATGGTGACCGATCACTCCGATGGGATGGGGGTCATCAACGAGATTGTCGCGAAGCACCCGGAGATGATGAAAAACCCCATTTTGAAACGCTGGAGCGAAGCCATTCCCCAGGGGGGAGAGGCGGCAGCAGACGCCAAAAGTGAATTGATTGTCATGCAGTCCGAAGGCACGTTGCCGCAAGCCGTCATGGACCCCAAGTGGATGACGTCGGCGTGGGAAAAAACGCTTGAGGCCGCTGAAAAGTACGACCAGCCGGGAAGGTTTACCACCATGATTGCCTTTGAATGGACGGTCAACGCCAACGGCGGGGATAACCTGCACCGCAATGTAATTTTCCGTGACAAGGCGGATAAAGCGGGACAAGTTCTGCCCCTGACCACGTTTCAGACTCAGGACCCTTACGATCTCTGGCAATGGATGGCGGACTATGAAAACAAAACCGGAGGCCAGGTGCTCGCCATTCCGCACAATGGCAACATGTCGAATGGCCGAATGTTTGAGGAAAAGCAGTTTGACGGCTCGCCTCTCACCAAAGAGTGGGCGCAACTGCGGGCCAAGTATGAGCCCCTGTATGAACTCTCCCAGATTAAAGGCCAGAGTGAATCCCACCCTCTGCTGTCGCCTGACGACGAATTTGCCAATTGGGATTTGTGGGACCGGGGCAACCTGATTTTAAAGCCCAAGCCAGAGAACTCTTTTCAATACGAATACTGGCGCGAGGCGTTAAAGTCGGGCATGCGTCTTAAGAGCGAGTTGGGGGTCAATCCGTTTTTGTATGGCGCCGATGGCGGCACCGACACCCACACCGGGTTATCGACCGCCGATGAAGATAATTTTTTCGGAAAGTTTAAAACCCTGGAGCCACGCAAAGACCGCTGGAACTTCCCCCTATTGAGCGGACCCACGGACAGCTATGCGGGCTGGGAGCAGGCCGCGTCCGGTGTGACCGGGGTGTGGGCCCGGGAAAATACCCGCACCGCGATTTGGGATGCGCTGAAACGCAAAGAGACTTACGCCACCACCGGCCCTCGAATACAGCTGCGCTTTTTTGGTGGCTTCAACTTTGTGGCTGAAGACCTGGGCAACAACATGATCCAGCGGGGGTACCGCAAAGGGGTGCCGATGGGCGGCATGCTGTCAAAAGCGAGCGGTCAACAAGCGCCCACGTTTATCGTCGCGGCCATGAAAGATCCCGATGGGGCCAATCTCGATCGGGTGCAGATTGTCAAAGGCTGGCTCAGTGACGACGGAAAAACCCACGAAAAAATCTATGACGTTAAATGGTCTGGCGATCGCAAGCGCGGCGCGAACGGCAAGCTGCCTCCGGTGGGCAATACGGTCAACCTGGAGACGGCCGAGTACACCAATAGCATCGGCGCCACCGAGTTGATCGGCGTGTTTAAAGACCCGGACTTTGAGGCGCAGCAGCAGGCTTTTTACTATGTGCGGGTGCTGGAAATCCCCACCCCGCGCTGGACGCTGTACGACAAGGTACGTTTTGGTTCGGCGATGTCTGACGAGGTCCCGCTGGTGCATCAGGAGCGGGCGTTCAGCTCGCCGATCTGGTACACCCCTTAAGAGCAGCGGACGTCCGGCTTGAGCCCTGGTTGGCAGTGGGCTCAAGGCTATGGTCACACCGGGCCTGGCCCTGGCGTTTCGGCTCAACCCCGATCCGTAGAAAAAGGTGAATCGCCCTATAGGAAAGGCCCTGTGCAAAACCGTTGTCTCAGATACAATAGCGCTATCTCCCTCCAATAATTGTCACAATAATTCCGGTAATCCATGGTGCGTTATACCGGGCGGGAGTCTGTTGATTTCACGCTATGGATACCGTTATGACCGCCGCCTAGACTGCTGCGCCGGTGCTCCCTAACAGCACCGCTGTGGGTGTTTCGTTTCCAGTTCCTGGTTTCTAGCCACTAGTTTCTAGTCACTCGCCACCGGGTATTGGGATTAGCGCTGGGTTCGGCGCAGTGTCCGGTATTCGTGCGGCGTGTGTTGAGTCCAGCGTTTAAACGCCCGGTTGAACGAATTGATGTCTGAGTAGCCGAGCAGAAAGGCAATATCCTGCAGTGGCATATCGGAAGCGCTGAGGTAATTCGTCGCCAGTTCCTGTCGCGTATTTTCCACCAGATCTTTAAAGGTAATCCCTTCCTGGGAGACTTTTCGTTGCAGGGTTCTGCGACTCATGTGCATTTTGTCGGCAATGTCTTCAATCGCCGGCGCGCCCTGGTTGAGGCTGTCGATGATGTGATTGCGCAGTGTGTTCAGCCACTGATTCTCCGACGACCCCTGACGCAGTTTGAGTATTTCTTCCAGCGTTGTAGTGAGTGACTGGCTGAGCAATAGGTCGGCGTTTTTCAGTGTCGATTGCAGAATCTGCGGGTCGAACACCAGTTGATTTTTGGCTTGGTTGAACAGCAGTTTGTCACACAACACACGCTTGTGTTCATCGAGATTGGCGGGGGCCGGGTGTTGAAAATGTGCCTCCAGCGGCGACCAGCCGGCGTCCACGGATTGGCGGATGAGAACCACGACGGCCATCAGGGTCATTTCCGAATCCTGACGGCTGGGGGGTAAATGCTTGGCGGTTACCTCATAGGACAGAAAGGCCTTGTCGTCGTGGATGGCGAGTTCGTAGGACATGTCATTTTGAAACAGACAGTAATAGCGCACCACCAGATTGATGGCCTCCCCCAGGGTTTTGCAATTGACCAGGGCGTAGCCCAGCACACCTTGCTCCCGTTGATCGAACCCCTGATAAAAATGCAGTCCCAGGTTGGGGTCTTGCAAGTATTTGGCGGCTTCTTCCATCAGCAGCAGAAACGTCGACATGGGGATCTGGTCATCGTCGGATTCAAAGTCCGAGCGCTGTAATTGCAATTTGGCCAGAAACTGGTCTACATCCGCATGGGCTCTTTCCATATGGCGGAACAGCAGCTTTGAATAGACAGCGTTGATGCGCGATTGATGTAGCGGTGCGTCAGTGTTCATGTTGGGCTTCTATGCTGGCGGTGCCAAAACTTGGCATGGTGAGCCTATGTGTCCGGGTTTTAGCTGCTCTAGTATGGGGTGAAACACGTATGTAAAGAATAATAAACTTCTCTGCAGGTCGCGTGGTCGTCGTGATGAGGGCCGCGATGCGACAGGGAGGCTGCTGAAAAAAGGGTTATTGGCAGAATAATAACAGAAGAGAGAGATAACTGAAGAGTTTCATAATCATAAAATCTATATCTACAGGATCTTGAACCATGAAAAATCAACTGCCAAAATTATATCGAGCCACGGCCTTTGCCGCTCTGACTGGAGCCATCGCTGGCGTCTCGCCGGTTTATGCCCAGGGGAAAGGCTTCGCTCTGGAAGAAGTGGTTGTCACCGCCCGCAAGCGGGAAGAAAGTGCCGAAGACATCCCCATTGCCATCAGCTCGATGGGGGAGATGGCAATTGAAGCCATGGGGGCTACGGCCATGGGCGACTTGGTGGGCAGCGTGCCCAATCTGGCGATGGACCCGAATGGTAACTCGCTCAATTCCTGGGGTATGCGTGGCATTGTCAGTGTGACCCGCAACGCCGGTCAGGAGAGTGGCCTCGGGGTGTACATTGACGGCGTGTATGCCGGTCGTCCCGCCGCCTTTAATTTCCCCATGAATGATATTCAGCAGGTCGAAGTGCTGCGCGGGCCACAGGGCTCGCTGTTTGGTCGTAACACCATTGCCGGGGCGATCAACATCACCACCAAAAAGCCATCGGAAGAACTGCAAGGCCAGATCAAGCTGTCTCTCGGTAACTACGAGCGTCAGGATATTCAGGGCAGTGTGGCCGGCCCGATCATCGACGGGGTTTTGTCCGGTAAAATCAGTGGCTTCTCCTATCAGCAGGACGGCTACGTCGACAACCTCTACGACGGTGATTCCTACATGAGTGATGACCGTGTGGGCGGGCGTGGAGCGCTTTACTGGACGCCGACCGAAAGCCTGGAAATCACCCTCTCCGCCGATTATCTGGAGCAGGACAACGACCAGCTGTTTGGTATGACGCTGGAGCCGGTGTTGAATACTCTGGAGCCCGGCTCCGGCTGGTACCAGCCTGATCCGTATAAAACCAATCAGAATGACCCCAACCGCGAGCGCATTGAGTCCGGCGGCACCTCGGTGACCGTCAACTGGGACCTGCCCTCGGGTCATACCCTGACGTCCATTACCTCCCAGCGCTCGGCCGATTTCATTTTGCAGGCCGATGACGATGCGGGCCCGTACACGCTCTCTTATTCCCAGTTTGAAGACAACTCGGACACCTTCAGCCAGGAGATTCGTATCGCCTCGCCCTCGGCCGACAATTTTGACTATGTGGTCGGTTATTACTACATGGATCAGGAGGTGGATGCCCTGCGCAGCACCAGTGTGGTCGGTTACCCGGACACCCAGACGGGGATCATTGTGAACAGTAGCGTCAACAGTGAGTCCTGGGCGCTGTTTGGCACCGCCAACTTTTATCTGACGGACGCGCTGACCTTGAGTGTGGGTCTGCGTTACACCGATGAAGAAAAAGACAGCGAATACTCCCAGGTCGATAACGTGGGCCTGGGTTTCGCCGATGTGGTGTTCAGCCCCAGTCAGCAGGATGATGCCTGGTCGGGTGACATCAGTCTGGGTTACGCCATCAACGAATCGATCAACGCCTACGCCTCGGTGCGCCAGGGGGTCAAGAGCGGCGGCTTCCAGACCGACATTATCGACTTTACCGACGTCAATGCGTTTGTGTTTGGCCCGGAGGAGGCAATCTCCTACGAGCTGGGTGTGAAGGGCATGTTCTTTGAGCGTCGCTTGAAGGTGAATGGCGCTGTTTTCCGTACCGATTATACGGACATGCAGGTGGGACAGCTGTTGGGGCTGGGTTTCACCACCACCAATGCCGGTGAGTCGCAAATTGACGGGCTGGAATTGGAAGTGGAGTGGCTGGCCACCGAAAATCTGGCGTTGGGGCTTAGCCTCGGGCTGCTGGATCACGAGTACACCGCATACGACGGCTGTGCCGGTGAGAATACCAGCTGCAAGGGGAATAAATTGCAACTGGTCTCCGACTGGACGGCGTCAGCCAATGTGGATTACACCTTCCCGCTGAGCAATGGCAGCGCGTTTAATGCCCATCTGGACTGGACCGCTCGGGACAACTATTTCACCGATGCGGTCAATGATCCGGACCTGGTGGTGGAACAGCGCTTTTTGCTCAACGGGCGCATTGGTTATGTGACCGCGGATGATTCACTGTCGGTACATTTGTGGGCGAAGAATCTCACCGATGAAGAGTACGACGCTCTGTTGTGGAAATACCCGGTGACGCCACTGTTCTACGGTGCTCAAACCAGTGGACTTGAGCGTCTGATCGGTGAGCCGCGTACTTTTGGGGTTGAAGTGGGCTATCGTTTTTAACACCCAGGCTAGGGCTGTGAAGACCTAAGTGCGTGTTTTACGCTGAAGCTGTACAACCGTTGTTGTACAGTCTTAAAACAAGCCCCAAAACAAGCCTTAAAATACAGATTGGGTTGGGGGGGACGACAGTGCTTTTGAAAACGGTTAGGGTTATGTCAATCGCTAAGGTAAGACATCTCTCTAGCCGTTTGTGTTTTAGACACCCGTTCATTCGCGGTGACTAAGCCGATCATTTTTTCTTATTAAGTAAAGGGGGCTGTGTGAAACAGCACACCGTTCAAAGTTCATCCTCTGTCACTGCCGGCGTTCTGGTGAGTGTCATCGCCATGGCCGGCTTTCTGATCCTGCCGCTGTTTGTCGGTGCGGTGGCCCAGCGGTTTGCGCTGACAGAGTCGCAGATTGGCTTTTTGGCAACGTTCATCATGGGCGGCTCGGCGCTCAGTTCGGTGGCCGCCATTTTTTGGATACGCAAAGTCAATTGGCAGTGGTCGGCGTTGCTGGCCCTGGGCGCGATGTTGTGTGGCAATGTGTTGAGCCTTTGGGTGACCAGTTTTCCCGCGTTTGTGGTGTTGCAATGTCTGGTGGGGGTGGGCGGCGGTGCCGCCTATTCCATTGCCCTGACGGTGTTGTCCGATCACCCGCAGGCGGATCGGTGTTTTGGTTTTTCTGTGGCGGCGCAGGTGAGTTTTCAGATTGTCGGCTTGCTGGGCTTGCCGGTGGTGGTGGCGCAATACGGGCTTGAGGCAGTGCTGGGGTTACTGATTGGCCTGGAGGTTGTGGCGCTCGTATTGTTGTGGTGGCTGCCGGCCTCGGGTCTGGTGATGCCGACGTCCGTTGAGAAAAAACGGGTTGTCAGCTCGGCGGTTCTGTTCGCCCTGCTGGGCTGCTTTATGTTTTTCTTTAACGTGGGTGTGGTGTGGACCTACATCGAAAGAATGGGCGCCGACAGTGGCTTTTCGCCTGCCGTAATTGGTGAAAGTCTGGCCGTTGGTGTGGCGTTTGGTGTGCCCGGCGCCTTGCTGGCGTCCTGGTGTGGTGAGCGTTATGGTCGCTTACTTCCCCTGGCCGTGGGGGCGCTGATCATGGTGGGGGCGTTGCTGATGTTGGTGGGCCGTATCGATGAAAAAAGCTATTTGCTGGCACTGGCGCTGTATAACTTCAGCTGGAATTTTTCATTGGCGTATCAATACGCGGCCGTCAATGCCGCTGATGACAGTGGTCGCAGTGTGGCAGCCGCTCCGGCTTTTCACGCCCTGGGAGCCGCCGTCGGGCCGGGTGTGGCGGCGCTGTTTGTCAGCGCCGATAACTTCTTTGCCGTGAATGTCCTGGCGATCGCCGGCGTCACTCTCAGTCTGCTGTTGTTTGTCTTCGCGGCCATTAAACACCCCAACCGAAAAACGGTGGCCGCATAACAGTTGCTGTATAAGGTGTGCGGCGTTAAGCCGGGCATCCCCCTTACTTTTTAAAAAGCGCAATGCGGAGGTTATCAACGCATGGTGCCTGCAGGCCGTATCTCGGAACACCGTTAGCCTGTCGATCATTAAGAGAACAACACGATGAAGCCAAGAGCAAGAGATTTAGGGTTACCGTTGTCCGGCACCCCGGGTCGGTGGAATGCCATCACCGATGTTCCCGGCGTCGAAGTCGGCTATAGCACCATTATGGGACGAGCCGCGCAGACTGGTCATCAGATTTATACCGGCGTCACGGCCATTTTGCCACGCGGCCGCCAGCAGCAACCCAACCCGGTCTGGGCGGGGCAATTTGATCTCAATGGTAATGGCGAGTTGACCGGTTCCCACTGGATTCAGGATGCCGGGTATTTCCTCAGCCCTATTTGCATTACCAATACGCACTCTGTCGGTGTTGCGCACCATGCCACCACGGCGTGGATGATCGAGCAGTACCGCGAGTATTACGATGAGTATCATTCCTGGGCCATGCCGGTCATTGCCGAAACCTATGACGGTATGGTGAATGACATTCGGGGGCAGCACGTTACACAAGAGCACGTGCTGGAAGCTTTGAACTCCGCCACCACCGGTGCGATTGACGAAGGCAATGTCGGTGGCGGAGCCGGCATGCAAACCTATGAGTTCAAAGGCGGTTCGGGCACCAGCTCGCGGGTTATTGATATCATGGGGCAGGGCTACACCGTGGCGGCGTTTGTGCAGTCGAATTACGGTTTGCGACCGGAGTTCAGCGTCTGCGGCGTGCCAGTGGGCCAGCACCTGACAGAAAACGCGTTGGTGTCCGGGACCACCGGGCATGAGACCGGATCCATCATTGTCATTCTGGCAACCGACGTGCCCATGCTGCCCATTCAGTTGCAGCGACTGGCCAAGCGGGGCGCCATGGGCATTGGCCGCACGGGCAGTTACGGCGGACATTTTTCGGGCGATATTATGCTCGCCTTTTCGACTGCCAACGATTTTCACATGCCGGCGCTGGGAGCGGAGCAGCCGCGCTCGTTCACCATGGAAGCGGTGAACGATGCCCATTGTGATGTCATCCACGAAGCGGCGGTGCAGGCCGTGGAAGAGGCCGTGCTCAATGCCATGGTGGCGGCGGAGACGGTGCCGACCTTCAAGCCGGCCGGACACACCCTGGATGCCATTGACCATCGCGCGTTGCAGGCGGTGATGCGGCAGTACAATCGTTTGGTCGATTGAGCCGTAGACGGTTTCCCTTGATCTTTAGTGGGCGAACTCCTGCTGGAAGTCTTTGGACGCTTGCAGGGCGTCCAGAGCGGTTTGCCGAGAGGTCTTGATATCGACCACGGGCATCGGGTAATCCTCCCCCAGGGTGACACGGGCGTTCTCCAATACCTCGGCGGGCGCCTCCCAGGGTTTGAACAAGTATTTGTCCGGCAGGTGTTGCAGTTCCGGCACAAAGCGGCGGGTATAGGCGCCGTCCGGGTCAAATTTTTCGCCCTGGGTGACGGGGTTAAAAATTCTGAAATAGGGTGAGGCGTCGGTGCCGCACCCCGCCACCCATTGCCAGCTGGCGCTGTTGCTGGCCAGGTCGGCGTCGACCAGACAATCCCAAAACCAGGCGGCGCCATGGCGCCAGTGAATCAGCAGGTTTTTCACTAAAAAAGACGCGGTGACCATGCGCACCCGGTTGTGCATAAAGCCGGTCTGCCACAGCTCTCGCATGCCGGCATCGACCAGCGGATAGCCGGTCAGCCCCTGTTGCCACAGGGACAGCCAGGCGGGGTTGTCCTGCCAGGGAAAGTGGTCAAACGCGCTTTTGAGATTTTCCCGCGGCAGCTTCGGCCAGTGGTACAGCAGGTAATAGGAGAACTCACGCCACATCAATTCACGCTTGAAGTGTTCGATGTTATTGCCGTCCACCGTTTTGTCCGCGTGGCGCCAAACCTGTTGCGGAGATATTTCGCCGAAATGCAGGTGTGGTGAGAGCCGCGACACATTGTCCTGGGCGGGAAAGTCTCGCCCCTCTTTGTAGTGTGCCAAGCCATGTTCCAGAAACCCGTGCAGTGCTGTCTGGGCACCTTGTTCACCGGGGCACCAGCTTTTTTCCAATCCCCCGTACCAGCAAACGTTGGGCTGCAGCTGCAGGTCATCCAGAGGCAGGCTCTGGCGGTCATCGTGCAGACAGTTTAACGACGCGGGGGCGGGCAGCGCGACGCTGTCGGGTTGGGCCGTGGCGTAGGCGCGCTGATAATAAGGCGTGAACACCTTGTAAGGGGTGTTGTCATTCTTCAGCACAGTCCAGGGTTCACTCAACAGGGACGCATTGAAACTTTGCGCGTGAATACCGGCGCCATTAAGCAGCTGCTTGATCTGGATGTCGCGACTCATCTGCCAGGGTTCGTAGCAGCGGTTCCAAAACACTTTGGTGACATTCAGGCGACAACACAGCTCAATCAGGATCGTCAGAGGATCACCCTTATAAAGGTTGAGCTTGGCGTTCAGGGATTGATTCAGTGATGCCAGCGAGTGGTGCAACCACCACTGGCTGGCTTCGCCCGGAGCAAACTCTCCGCTGTGCTGATCGTCCAGGATGTACACCGGCAGCACCTGATCACTGTCGGCTGCCGCAGTCAGGGCCGGGTTGTCGGCGAGGCGAAGATCCTGGCGAAACCAGTGGATACTGATGGAGTCAGACATAGCTAAGGCTCATTAAAAATGGGTTTATGCAACGGCAGGTTGCTACCGCAGTGACCTTCATGAACCACAAGTGGCTACAAGCGGTTGGCGCAACCCAGGCTGTAAGGGTATGGCTGCAGGTAGCGCTGTTTACGGATGTAGTCGGAACCGTATTGATCAATGTAATGCTTGAGCAGCGTCAGTGGCGTGATGAGCGGCACCACACCTTGCTGATAATGGGTGATGATGTCGACGATGTTTTGCCGGGCCGTTGAGGGCACGGTTTTTTTCAGGTAGCCCAGTATGTGGTACAGGGTGTTGGTGTGATTTTTTTTGTTGGCGGGTTTCGACAGCGCCTGCATAAACATCGGGAAGTACTCGTCAATGACGGCGCGGGTTTCCGACTCGGTTTTGGGGGTTTGCTGATACCCTAATAAACGCCCCAGGGATTTGTAGCTGGGCTGGTGGTGGGCCATCAAAATGTATTTATAGCTGCTGTGAAAGGCAATCAAATTGCCCATGCTGGGGTTGCTCAGCACCTCTTTGCGAAAGTTGTGGTAGGCGTACAAGCGCAGCACAAAATTTTCAAACAGTTTGGCATCGTGCAAGCGGCCCTCTTCTTCTATGGGCATCAGCGGATAGCGTTGTTGCAAGGCGTGGGCAAACAGCCCCTGAGCCCGCTCCCGGTGCGGGTAACCGTTAGACTGATACACCTTGACTCGTTCGAGACCGCAACTGGGAGAGTTCTTCATCAGGATATACCCGTCCAGGTCATGAAACTCCTCCAGTTTCTCTTTGAAACCCTCGGTCAATTGCCGGGTCAGGTCTTCATCCGGGTGGCTCTGTGACGGACTGTTGTTGTCGAGCGGGCTGGCCGATTTTTTGGCACTGCTATACGCAAGCTGAGGGTTCTCAGGGTCCCCGATCAGTCGCAGGGTGGGGCGGGGTGTGCCGAAGCCTGCGGCCACTTCCGGGCAAAAGGTGCGAAAGTGAAAATGCTGGCTCAGCAGGTTCAGGCACAGCCGCGACTGGCTGTGCCCACCGTTGTAGCGCACAGGCTGCCCGGCAAGGCACGCGCTCAGGCCAACCTGCAGTTCACTCCGGGATTGGGTGGGCAGGCTGGAAGCGGTGTCAGAGGGCAGTTTAGTCGAGGACTGTTGAGTAGACCGGTCGCTGGCAATGACTGATTCGTGGTTCATGGTGATTTCTCCGGTGCAAAAGTGCTGTGGATCAATGCGCTGTCAGCGAGGGTCAATGATCTTTGATGGCAGGGGGTGTTGTGGTTCAGCTGCCTTCATTAACGGTTACTGACAAGGGTTATCAAAGTTGTACAAATAAATATAGTGTATAGGTTTTGTCTTGTACAGCTTTTATTTTTGTATAACTCACAGTTTTGTATGACAATGTCTGTAAACATCGATACGCATGAGAGTGCAGAAAGGATTGGTTATGTCGTCGAAAGGCGCAAAAAACGAGCTGTCCGGGTTTCCCATCCGCGAGCTGAGTGCACGTACCCAGGTGAATACCGTGACCATCCGGGCCTGGGAACGTCGCTATGGCTTGCTGGTTCCCCAGCGAACGGATAAGGGGCACCGGTTATATTCAGAAGATGATGTGGCGACGGTGGAGAAGATCCTGTCTCTGGTGGCCCGTGGTGTACCGTTAAAGCGGGTGAAGGCCTTGTTGTCGCAGGGGGCTTCTACTGACGAGTCGGTGGCTAAGGAGGGGAAGCCCGCGAATGAGACCGCAGCACTGTCCGACAGCTCGGGCAGCTGGGCAGAATCGGTCGATGCCCTGCTGGCCGCGGTGCACGCGTGCGAGTACCGTCACATCGAACAGTTAATTGATCAGAGTTTTTTAAACTACCCGTCCAGTGTCTGCCGGCAACAACTCATGGAGCCGGCCTTTGCGCGCCTGGCTCAGGAAGAGAGTCAGGCGGGTTACCTGCTGGCCGAGAGTGAACTGGTGCGTTACACCCTGTTTCGGTTAAATGGCAAGGGGACCCGCAAGGCCACTCCGCTGACACTGGTGGTTGGCGACAACACGCCGCTGTGGCGCTTGTGCCTGATGGCCATGGAGCTGGCGGATGCGAGCTATCCGGTGCAGCTGCTGTGCCGGCCCTTCACTCTGGCGGATAGTCTGGCACTGGCCGGGCAACTGCACGCTGCGCGCGTCATTTTTTATCAGGACGGCGTCTGGCGCGGTGATGAAAAACAGCGGCTTCAGGCTGCTGCCAGCGAGCAGCTGAACCTGTTGTTGTGCGGCACGGCCGGGGTGCTGGCGGGCGCTGATTCTGTGGTAAAAGTCTACCCGGATCTGCAAGATTGTTTGCAGTTTTTGTTGCAGCGACAGTAGCTCATACCGCGGGCTTCGTTGTCGTTGAAAAGCCACGATGGGGCGCGAACATGACACAATGAAGCACTAACCTGACACGATTGAGCAGCAACCTGACACGACTGAGCACTAACCTGAAACAGCGGAGCGCGAACATGAAAAGCCACTGGCAATCTCAAGGTAAACTGTCCCCATGATTCTCTATGTGATTTTACTCAGCCCGGTTGTGGGTTACCTGCTTTATCGTTGGGGCGGTCAGTGGCTCAGGGCGCGCAAACGCAAACAGCGGGCGGTGTTGATGTCCGCTCCCTTTCCGCAAGCCTGGCGTCAGGTGCTGGCCGACGACTTCCCGCTCTATCGAAAACTGCCTGTGGACCTGCAACGAAAACTGGAAGGGCACATCAATGTGTTTCTGCAAGAGAAGGTGTTTGTCGGTTGCAGTGGTTTCAGCATCACCGATGAAGTGCGGGTGTTGATCGCCGCCCAGGCTTGCCTGCTGATCCTCAATACCGGGGTGGAATACTTTCCCGGTTTTGAAACCATTCTGGTGTATCCGCAAACCTATGTGGCCAATGTCACTGAGCGGGACGGCGCCTTGCACTCGGAGTCGGTGAGTGCCCGGGCCGGAGAATCCTGGCATCGGGGGCCGGTGATTGTCGCCTGGGATCAGGTGATTCAGGGGGCGCGTGACGGCCGCGACGGCCACAATGTGGTGATGCACGAATTTGCCCATAAACTCGATGAAGAAAACAACCGCATGGATGGCCTGCCAATTCTGGCCGATCGTTCACAATATCAGGACTGGGCGACGGTGTTGTCGCGCGAGTACGAGAGGCTCTGTCAGCATCACGATGATGTCATTGACAGCTATGGGGCGACGTCAGCGGCCGAGTTTTTTGCGGTGGTGACCGAGGCCTTTTTTGAGAAGCCGGTGCAATTGAAGCACAAGCACCCTGAACTGTATCAGCAATTTCAGCGCTATTACCGTCTCGACCCGGTGTTGTGGGAGTGACGGCGTCACTCCCGTTGCGGTTGGGTGGAGCTCGACGCTGATCGGAACCTGTCCATCCTCGATTCCGTGTTGGGGTGAGAGCTGAGAAGGTTGACGATGCGCTCTGCCACCGGACTCTTACTCTTCATTTCTGTTTCTGTTTCTGTCTCTGCTTCGGCTTTTGGGCTTGGCCCCGTCCCTGAATCCGGATTGCCGTCGGCGATGTCGGTATTGGCTGTGTGCTGCGGCGAGCCGTCCGGCTTGGTTTTTTTGTGGGGCTCGGGGGTGTACGCCTGCATCCGGGTCATGATGTTGACGAAGTGCATGGGGTCTATCCGGCTCTGCAGCATTTTTTCCAGTGAGTAGTCGTCCGCTTCGGTTTCCATGTCGCGGGAATATTTTCGTTGCACCAGAAACGCGGGCACGGCGGCCGTCCAGTCAAAGAGCGAATCGAAATCGCCGGTCAGCCACACCGAAACTGCCAGGATGCCAGCGCCCTGGATAACCTGACGCAGTGAATGCCGGTAGTGAACGTGACCCATCTCGTGATAAAGGATGGCCAGGATTTCCCGATCGTCTGCAGCCAGGTTGACCAGTTCGTCCGTGATAATGACACTGCCATTGGGCAGGGCAAAGGCGTTAGGGCCAATCGCATTGCCTTGGCGAAAGTGCAGCTGATAGCGATAGGGGGATGCGGTGGTCTCTGGCAGATTGTCCAGGAACAATTGGTTTATGGTCTCGCGGCGGGCTTTGGGCAGCTGCGTGCGGGAAAAATAAAAGTCATCCAGTTGTTCAAGTGAGGTGTCGGCCAGCTGGGTTGACACTTCTGGCGAGAGCGAAAAGGCAATGTGTTTGCTGATGGCGGGGATACCATAATTCACAAAGCCCAGCACGCCGGCGGTGATGACCACCACGGCCAGCACGATGTAGCGCAGTTTGGATTCGAGCGAGTGCAGCAGGTTGTGGCGTCTGCTGGGGGTATGCTTACGAATCAGGCTGTCTATGGTGTCATTGTCGCGGGTCTCAAAAAAAGCCTCGTCCGGGAAAGAGAGGGTTCTGGACGCGTTGCCGATCCGCGGCGTAATGGTCAGCTCGGCAAATTGACAGTCCGGGCAGCTGACGCCGTTGATCGTGACCAGACCGGACTCATCAACCGACATCACCCCGCTATGACGGCCGGACCGCTTGCCGTCATAGTAAGTGCCTTGAAGCGATTCAGAAGGCGACATCGAGATCAAACACATCCGCGATTTCTTCACCAATGGCCGACAGTTCCTGTTGTTGGCCCGCCACAAAGTCATCAAGGGACTGCTCGGTCTCCACCGCGGTGTGCCCCAGAATCAGCCGAACGGTTCTGATGTCGGCCCAGGCTTTCAGCATACCGAAGGACAGGATGACACAAACGGTATTGGTGCTCAGCACGAAAAAAGCCTTCCAAAAGGGAACGTTGGCCCGCAGGTAGAATTCATCATTTTTGAACGTGGTGCGTCCGAACACCAGGTTGTAGCGCTTGCTGTTCATAAAGGCTGAGGCAAACGGCCAGAACAAAATCGATCCCATCACCGCCAGGCCGTAACTGGTGTAGGACAGCGCCACCCCCGTCCACAACAGCGCCACCAAGGCCAAACCGGCCAGTAGCAGACCATAAATTTTATAAAACTCGAGCAAGTCGGCGCGATAGCGACAGGCCGCCGCGCCAAAATGGGTATTCCTGACCAGAAAGCGCATATTGATAAAATCAAAATAGGGGATCAACGCCAAAAAGATCAGCAACAATACCCCGGAAGGCCAGAATAAATGAGGGTTGATGTAGGTGGGCTCTTCTGCGCTGTCGTCATAGGTGTCGAACGGATCATCGCTGTTAGCCGCCGACAGCGGGGCTTCGCTGTGCAGCTCTTGCTGTTGCTTTTGTTCTTCGTAAAAACGTTCGTGCGCGGTGATGCCCAACGTATCTTCAACGGCCTCGCTGTTAAACGGTAGCGCCAGGCTCACCAGAGACAAAATAAGCAATGACATCGGGGCCAGGTAAACGCGATACGCCCCTTTGAAATCGTTGTGAAAACGGAAGTGAATCCCGCGCCAGCGTGAATGACGCAAGCGGAATGACATCACAAACACAGTAACGATCGGCGAGAAAAGTAAAAACGCGATGATCATCACCGCATAGGCAATGAAAGCTTCTGTGGATTGAAAGTTTTCCACAAACAGAAAGGTCAGAAACAGTGCGATGGCAATCAGGCGACTGACCAGCATGCGCTTGGGGTCGGCGGTGAACTGGAAGTCACCGCCGGCCAATTCGGTATTGCCGTATAAGTATTGCAGCTCGCGAACTTTAGCCCAGGGTGAATAAATGCCCAGGGTGATCATGTTCAGCAGTCCGTTGACAAAGCGTATGCCGAAGAACTCACCGGCTGAGCCGCTGAATTTGAAATGTTCGGTCTTGGTGGTGTTATCGTCCATGAGAAACCCAAAAAAAGTATCACAGTCACAGGGGAGAGGCTGCCCTCATTGAGGGCAGTGGGTTCAGCTTACCAGGTCGTTAAGGTGTTGCCTTCCTTATCCTTGAAGGAGCCAACCACAATAATGATCAGGTCAATGAATGCCCAGATACCCAAACCACCCAGGGTCAGGATCTGCAGCACTCCGGTGCCAATTTTACCCACGTAGAAACGGTGTATGCCCAGCATGCCCAAGAAAAAACACATGAGAAATGCCGGTAAGATCTTTTTCTCTGAAACGCCTTGTTCAGACATAATAAACTCCTTCCTTAAGTTTAATGTTAGTTATATCAGGCAGCTTTCTTAGATTTGAAAGTGCTTAACAAAGGTTAACAGAAAGCCATAAAAAGCGGTAGCCCCGCAGCTTTTCCCCACGGCGTAACGCCTCCTTAAGGATTCCTTAAGTTCGGGTCTCTATAAATGCCCCCTTAATTCAATCTGGCAAGGTGGCATACCGTGCGAACTTATTTGAAAAAACATCCCTTACTGACCAGTTATCTTTACGTCGCCTCGTTTTCCGTCATGTATCAGCTGGTCATTTTATCATCGGGGATGTCCGGTACGGTGGGCCTCAGACAGGCGCTGTTGATGAGCAGTCTGTGGTTGTTGCCGCTCATGCTGTGGCCTCGATACCACAAGGTGATCGGGGCGATGATCGGCTTGCTGTTGCTGCCTGCTGCCCTGCTCAACCTGGGCTACTGGATGCTTTACGGCCAGGACTTTTCCCAAAGTGTGCTGTTTATTGTGTTTGAATCCAACTGGGCGGAGGGCAGTGAATTTCTGGAGTCGTACTGGCAGTGGTGGCATCCGCTGGCGCTGGCGGTGTTTATTGCCATCCCGGTGTACTTGTGGAGCCAGCTGCAAGCGGTGACCCTGTCTGCAAAACAGCGAGGTGCCGGTGTGGCTTTGGTGTCACTGACGGTGTTCTGGCCCCTGATCAATACCTGGGCCTTCAAGGGTAACGACTTCGACGCCGCGGTGTATCATCAGTTGCATCGGATGGAGCCAGCTGCGCCCTGGACACTGGTAGTGGGTTATCAACAATACCGCACTAACCTGGCGAACATGGAAAGCCTGCTGGCCGAAAATGCCAGCCTGCCACCGTTGAAAAACTTTCAGGCGGACGACGCCCGGTTGCCGCAGCGGCTGGTCATTGTGATTGGTGAGTCCACCAACCGGGAGCGCATGAGCTTATACGGCTATGGTCGCGCGACCAGCCCTGGACTGGAACAGTTGAAGAATGAGTTGACGGTGTTTACGGATGTCATTTCGCCCCGACCCTATACGATTGAATCCTTGCAGCAAGTTTTATCGCTGGCCGACCAGCGGCACCCGGATGACTTTTATACTCGCCCCAATGTGCTCAATATGTTGAAGCAGGCCGGCTACCACATTACCTGGATCACCAATCAGCAGACCCAGACCCGGCGCAATACCTTGTTGACCACTCTGTCACAGATGGCCGATGAACAGGTGTATCTGAACAACAACCGGGAGCAGAATGCCAGCCAGCACGACGACAGTGTGCTGCAGCCCTTTGCGGCCACTTTGCAGCAGTCATACCCGCGTCAGGCAATCTTTGTCCACCTGCTGGGAACGCACCGAAAATACTCCTACCGCTACCCGGACAATTATCGGGTTTTTCATGACCGCCAGGGGGTGCCTGAGTGGGTCGAAGACCGCAACCTGGAGGAATACAACAGCTATGACAATGCGGTGTTGTTTAACGATCATGTGGTGACGGAATTGATTCACACCCTGGACAGCGCCAGGCAACGCTCCCTGCTGGTGTATTTTTCTGATCACGGGGAAGAGGTCTTCGATCACTCAGAACACCAGTTTACGGGCCGCAATGAAGGCGCTCCGACGACAGCCATGTACACGGTCCCTTTCATTGCCTGGACATCACCCCAGTGGCGCACCCGTGGCAGCTGGCAAGCGCGCGCCGACCGCCCGTTCCAAAGCTCCGACTTTATGCACACCCTGGCCGACATGGTCGGCATTCGTTTTCAGGGCTGGGACGGCAGTCGCAGTCTGATTTCCGACACGTTTGAAGCGCGGCCGCGGTTGATCGGTAACCCCGAGTCCCCCCAAAAATTGACTTATTACCGCCAATTAGCCGAACCGGAAAGCCTGGCGGGCAGGCTCGATAACCGTGCCGATGACAAGGGGGTGCTGTAATCATGGAGTCGGCGGTGAAATCGGACCCGGTGAGCCCGGTGTTTGAGAAAAAGTACAGCCCCAAGGGGTTACAGCGGCTGACCAGAGCCACCACCAACTCGATACAAGGCTGGCAGCAAATATGGCGGGACGAAGCGGCGTTTCGTCAGGAGGTGGGGCTGGGGGTGATTTTTATGGTGCCCGCTGTGACCCTGCCCCTGCACCGCTACGAATCACTGGCGTTGTTGGTCAGCTGGTTGCTCGTGCTCATTGTCGAGGCCCTCAATTCGGCCATTGAGGCCGCCATCGACCGCATCGGCTACGAGCATCATGAGCTCAGCGGCAAGGCCAAGGACATTGGCTCGCTGGCGGTGTTGATGGCATTGGTGGTGGCCGGATTGACCTGGGGGCTGGTGGTGGCTCCGGCACTGCTGCACATGCTGGACTGAACCGGCGAGGGGGCTGCCCGGCGCGCGCTGGGCTCGGCGGGTATGCCGGGGGGCTGTGTTGCGGCTGTCTTATGGCGCCTGGTGGCACCAAAGTCCTTTCCTTGCCGTCAATTCATCGCGACTTTTGCTGTGAGGCATCGCAGCGCCTGAAAACGGGTCTGCAAAATAGTCCCTCGAAAAACCGCAGGAAATGAACAATACTTTTGAAGGCTGAGCGGGGTCCGGTGTTCTGGATGTCAACTCATCTGGCAGTAGGTTCCACATCGAACCGTCATCACTGCATCGCACTGTGTCTGTCAACTCTGCCTTGCTGCGTTTAGGGAGAATTATGCAATTCAAAGATTATTACAAGGTCCTCGGCGTCAAGGCCGATGCAGACATCAAAGACATCAAAGCCGCGTATCGTAAGCTCGCACGAAAATATCATCCGGACATGAACGCTGAAAGCGGCGCGGAAGAAAAGTTCAAAGAAGTGGTGGAGGCCTATGAGGTGTTAAAAGATACTGAGCGCCGGGCCGAATTTGATGAGCTGAGAATGTACGGGCAGCGCTCTGGTGACCACTTTGAACCACCGCCTGGCTGGCAGCAGGCTCGCGGTTCCCGAAGAGCGGGCGAGGCTCAATTTGGCAGTGACTTCTCGGAATTTTTTAACTCCATGTTTGGCGGTGGCCGACAGGATTTTGACTTTGGTGGTGCCCGCCAGCAGCACAACCGTGGGCGCGACATTGAAATTGAAATGCCGGTGTTTTTGGAAGATACCCTCAGAGACAATCTGAAAAACGTTGAATACCAGATGACGGAATTTGACGGCCGGCAGATGAAGCCGGTTAAAAAACATTTGCGGGTCACGATCCCCAAGGGGGTCACTGAAGGTGAGCGCATTCGCGTGAAGGGACAGGGTGAGCCCGCCGTGGGGGCGGGCAGCCCCGGTGATTTGTATTTGCATATTCGGCTCGTGCCTCATCCGCTGTTTGATGTGCAGGGGCACAACCTGGTGATTACGTTGCCGGTCGCACCCTGGGAGGCGGCTTTGGGGAGCAAGGTGACGGTGCCAACGCTGGAGGGGAGCATTAAATTGACGGTCAAGCCCGACAGTCAGTCCGGTCATAAGCTGCGCGTGAAAGGCAAGGGGTTAAAAATCAAGGGCACTGACAGAACCGGTGACCTTTACGCGGTGATTAAAATCGTCATGCCGCCGGCCGCGAATGAAAAAGGCCGCCAGCTGTGGCAACAGCTCTCGGAAACCGCCAGCTTTGACCCCAGGGCGGAATGGAGTTCAAAAACATGACAGAAACAGTATTCAGCATTCCGGTCCGTGAATTAACTTTCAATGAGTTGTGCCAGCTGGAGCGCATCGAGCGTAGAGTCATTGTCGACATTGTGGAGCACGGCATCGCCAAACCGCTCACCGGTGCAACATCGTCGGAGTGGGTGTTTGATACCACCAGTGTGCACTGGATCAAAAAAGCCGTGCGCTTGCACCAGGACCTGGAGATTGACTGGGTGGCGGTGTCGCTGGTGATTGAGTTGATGCAGCAAAAGGAGTCTTTGCTGCGGGAAAATGAGCGCTACCGCAGTCAACTGCGTCGTTTTATGGACTAATACGGCAAGCGCTAGTAACGTCTTGAGAAACTAGAAACTAGAAACTAGAAACTAGAAACTAGCTGAGATGAGCGCTCATTTCTTCGGTGATTTTTTCCCGCATGCGCATCAAGCGGATGGCCGAATCGCGCATGAAAATGTCGTTCTCGGTGACCGGCACCCACTCGGGGACGGGCACCGGTTTGCCTTTGTCGTCGACCGCAACCATGATCGCTACACAGTGGGTGGTTAAGTGTTTTTCGCTGCTGGTGGGGTCGCCGGCCCGGACTTCAATGCCCAAATGCATGGACGTGCGGCCAGTGTAGATGACCTTGGCCTCCACTTCGACCATGTTGCCCACCAGTACCGGCTGCACAAAACGCATGCCGCCCACGTAGGCGGTGATGCAGTATTTTCCGCTCCAGGCGGCGGCACAGCCGTAGGCTGCCAGGTCGATCCATTTCATGGCGGCGCCACCATGGACCTTGCCACCAAAATTGACGTCTTTGGGTTCTGCTAAAAAGCGCATGGTGAGTGAACGTTCGGTGCCTGGCATTGGGGTTTCCTGAGAGGTTTTGAGTGTCAGGCTAATATAAACGCAAGCCGCGGCAAGGCCAACTCTAATTGCGACCGGCCTCATATGAGGCCGGTCTGATGCGGTCACAGGGAGGAGCAGGCGACCCCTCGGTGGTTTATGTTACAGCATGACGTTTATGTTACAGCATGACGCCCATGTCCCAGGGACAGAACTCTTCCTCGCCGTAACCCATGGCCTCACTTTTGGAATGATCGCCCGAGGCGACTTCGATAATGCGCTCGAAGATCTGGCGGCCGACCTCTTCGACGGACTCGCTGCCGTCGAGGATGGTGCCGGCATTGATGTCCATGTCGTCGGGCATGCGCTCAAACAGCGAGCTGCTGCCGGCCAGCTTAATGGACGGTGCCGGCTTGCAGCCAAAGGCCGAGCCGCGGTCGGTGGTGAACACCATGACGTTGGCGCCGCCGGCGACCTGGGCGGTGGCGCCCACCGGGTCGAAAGCCGGCGCGTCCATAAACACCAGGCCTTTACCGGCCTCTACCGGTTGCGCATATTGGTACACCGCGTTGAGGTTGGTGGTGCCAGCCTTGGCGATGGAGCCGAGGGATTTTTCGATGATGGTGGTCAGGCCGCCGGCCTTGTTGCCCGGCGATGGGTTGTTGTTGATCACCATATTGCTTTTGGCGGTGAAGTCTTCCCACCATTGGATGCGTTCCAGCAACTGGCGCCCCACTGCTTCGCTGCTGGCGCGAGCGGTCAGCAGGTGCTCAGCGCCATAGCATTCGGTGGTTTCCGACAGAATGGCGGTGCCGCCGTGGCGCACCAGCAGGTCCACGGCGTAACCGAGGGCCGGGTTGCAGCTGATGCCGGAAATACCCGAAGAGCCGCCACACTGCATGGCCAGCTTCAGCTCGGACAGCGGAATCGGCTCGCGCTCAACCGCGTTGACGCCGGGCAGGAGTTCATCAATGCGGGCGATGACCTTGTCCACCAGTTTTTGGGTGCCGCCTTCGGTCTGGATGGAAAAGGAATCGCCGGGTGCGCCGCCCAGCACATCGCCCAGGTTGGCAATTTCACAGCCGAGCCCCACCACCACGGCGTGGGCGATGTTGGGGTGGCGCACATAGCCGGACAGGGCGCGTTTGAGGGAGTTGATGCCTTCCAGAGGGTGATCGAGACCGCAGCCACTCTTGTGAGTCAGGGTCAGTACACCGTCGACGTTGGGGAAATCCTGCAGCGCGTTGCGGTAGTGGTCGCCAATCATTTTGACCGCTGTGGCCGAGCAGTTGACGCTGGATATGACCGCAATATAGTTGCGCGTGGCGACGCGGCCATCGGCGCGGCGGATGCCATTAAAGGTGCGAGGTTGGGTGATCATCTCCGTCGGTTTGGCATCGCGGCAGAAGGCGTAGTCGAGCTCGACCTGCCCCATGGCCACGTTGTGTATGTGCACGTGTGCGCCGGCTGGGATGTCTTCGCTGGCGTAACCGATCACCTGATTGTAGCGGTGCACCGGGTCGCCGCAGGCGATGGCCTTGCGGGCAACTTTATGGCCCGAGGGAATCTCGCTGGATGTTTTGATGCCCTCCGGCAGCTGGGTGCCCTCCGGCAGGTCCTGGCGAGCGATCAAGACATCGTCGTTGGCGTGTAATTCTATGGTTATGTTTGTCATCGCAGTTCGAGCCTTCAGGTGTCATTATACCTCATTAGCATAGCGCCTGTGCCGGGGTGGCACTGTCCGATTCAGGACAATTCCTGAGGCGACTGGGGCAGGGCCCACTCCGTCCGGTTATCTTGATGCGCTTGGCGCCACTGCTTGGGGGACAGTCCAAATTCTGTTTTAAACGCACGGGAAAAGGCACTCAGCTCCGAATAGCCCAGCAGGCTGGCCAGTCGCGATAGGGGGATGTTGGAGTTTTCCAGAGTTTGGCGCGCCTTGCTCCAGCGTACTTCGTCCAGCAGATCGCTAAAGCTGGTGTCGCGCTCGGTCAATTTCTTTTGCAGGGTCCGCTTGTGCATGGCCAGCAGGCGGGCAATGTTGTTGATGTTGCACTCCGGCGAGGTAATGGTTTGCTCAATCAGGTGTTTGGTCTGCTTGGCAATGTCATCGTAGAGATCGTTTTTCATGACCTGGAGGTAATGCTCCAGGTGTTTTTGCACATCCTGGTCCTGCGCCGGCAACTTCTGATTCATCAGGCTGCGATCAAAGCTCAGGGCATCAAATTCCTGCTCGAACAACACCTCGGTTTTGAACATTTGCTTGTAGATTTGTGTGTCAACGGGTGCCGAGAGGGAGAAGTAAACCCGCTTTAATTTAAACGCTTCCGGGGTCAGGGAATTGAGGAAACGACAAACGTCCCCCAGTGCCATCTGCCGCATCTGGGTGCCTTTCTCCAGCCGTTGGTCCCGCAAATGACGAACGATCAGTACCTCGGTGTCGCCCACACGGGGCTCCATACTCGCCAGTTGGTTGTGCAGGTGCAGGTTGCGGATCGCCTGGTTGATCGCCGTGGCCACGTCCGGGCACTGCCGACAGAGCAACCCAAACAGCCCCATAACCAGGCCGCGGCGGCGAAAGGCCATCAGCAAGCCAAAATGGGGGGTGCGGGTGTGGGCGGCGGACAGCTCCAGCAGATGGCTGGCGGCCTGGTAAGAGATCATGGTGTTGGGGTTGTTGAAAATCCATTTCTTCAATCCGGCCTGCCTTAAGAGCGGATCCGCATCAACGTCCAGTTGCTCCATCAGCTCCAGATACCCTTCCAGGGAGCCCGATCTCATCAGGTAGGTCATGGTGGTTCTCTCTTGTCTGGTTGAGCCGTCTGCCTGACTTGTCGGGTTAAGCCGTCTGCCCGCTTAAGTGGTGAAATGGCAGGCAATGTAACGCATTGTTGGGTTGTGGGCACCAAATGTCAAATACCCGCCACCTATTGTCAAGTTTGCAGCCGAGGTTCGGGATTATGATGGCCTATCGCGTGTAAACCGCGTTGTGAAAGCAATAAATACAAATTATACGGGCGGCCAAAGAGTTTGCCTGATAACAATAATGGAGAGATATTTCGATGAAAAACACAGAATCCAAGTTGTTCAAAAACCCTTTGGCGATTGCGGTGGTTGCGGCCACAGGCTTCGCAGCGACATCCGCTTATGCCCAGGCCCTGGCTCTCGAAGAAGTGGTGGTGACCGCTCAGAAACGTGCCGAGAGTTTGCAGGACGTGCCCATTTCCGTCAGCGCCATGGGCGGCGATAAGCTGGCCGAGGCCGGTATCGAAAACCTGCAGGACCTGTCCGCCTACGTACCCAACTTAAAAGTGGTGGATGGCGGACTTGTGCCGCTGATGTTTATTCGTGGTATTGGTTCCGGTGCCAACCAGGGCTTTGAGCAGTCCGTCGGTACCTATTCCGATGGTATCTACATGGGCCGCAGCCTGCAGTCACGTTCGTCCTTTATGGATCTGGAGCGAGTGGAGGTGTTGCGCGGTCCCCAGTCGATCCTGTTTGGTAAAAACTCCATCGCCGGTGCCATCAGCCTGGTCAGCGCCAAGCCCACTGACGATTTTGAAGGCAAAGCCAGCATCAGCTATGCGCCGGAGTACGGCGAAACTGAAGTTAATGCCTACGTCAGTGGCCCGATCACCGAAAGTCTGCGCGCACGTCTCGCGGTGCGTGATCGTCAGGAAGACGGCTACCTGGAAAACATTACCCGCAACTCAGAAGCTCCTCAGGCTGATGAAAAAGCGGCGCGCCTGACCGTTGACTGGGATGTCAGTGACAACTTGTTGGCCACTCTGAAACTGGAAACCGCCGATATTGAGCGTGCCGGGCGTATTGGCCAGGTGATCGATTACGGTAACTATCAGGTCAACCCGGCAACGGCGGGTCTACTCAATGGTGATGACGAGTTTGACTATAAGGTAGGTGCCAACGAAGACAACAAGCTCAGTTTCGAAAGTAATAATGTGGTGCTGAAGCTGGATTATATCGTGGGTGAGCACACCATTACCTCAACTACCGGCTATTCCGATTTTGATTATCAGGAAACCAACTACGATGGCGACTGGAGTGAAATTCGTGTAGTAGATATGGACATGGCCGAAGAATTTGAGCAGTTCAGCCAGGAAATCCGTCTGACCTCACCGGGCGGTGAAGCGGTGGATTATATTATGGGGGCCTTCTACCAGACCTCCGAGCAGGAATACTCCGAGCTGGCTCGCTTATCACCATCCACTGTGGGACTGGTCGCCGGTGGCTTGCCTGTGTTTGACAGTGCAGTGGATCGCCCGTTTACCCAGGAGGGTGACACTTGGGCGGTGTTTGCTCAGGCCACCTGGAATGCGACCGATCGCCTGCGATTGACCGCGGGTCTGCGTTACACCGAAGAGAAGAAAGAAGGCACCAGGGACCAGACGCTGTATTCACTCAACCTGGCACCAGGTGTGAAGCAGTCGGATATCGAGTTGATTCCCAATTCGGGTTTCACTGTGGAGAATGCACTGGCCCTGGACGCCTCCGCGGGTGGTTTCCGTCTGGCGGATCACAGCCTGAGTGGCAAGCGTGATGAGGAAGTGCTGACGCCATCGTTGAACGTTCAGTACGACCTCACTGGCGACATTATGCTGTACGCCACCTATTCCACCGGTTACAAATCCGGCGGTTTTGATGCCCGCGGTATCAACGGGGCTACCTCCGCTAACAACCCCAATGGGTACAACATCCTGGCGATGGGCGGTGATAACTTCCAGTTTGATGAGGAAGAGGCGGAAACCCTTGAGTTGGGTGCCAAAATGACCCTGCTGGACGGAGCAGCTGAGCTCAACCTGGCGGCTTATCAGACTGATTACACCGATATGCAGGTCTCGGTTTACGATGGCACCTTTGGTTACAGCGTTTTTAACGCCGGTGCGGCCAAGGTGCAGGGCCTGGAGTTGGATGGTCGCTGGATGGCCACCGAAAACCTGATGTTTGTGGCCAGTGCGGCTTACCTGAATTACGAGTGGACTGATTACAGTGAGGGTGTCTGCCCCGGTGTTGGTACCCAGATTGCGAGCCCCAGTGGCAGTGGCAACTGTGATCTGAGCGGTCGTGAAAACATGCATGCGCCCGAGTGGACGGTCAACCTGAGTGCGAACCACGATTATACTTTGACCGATAACCTGCAGCTGCGCACCACCCTGGATGCCAACTTTATGGACAACCACTATGTGGCCGGTTCGCTGGATCGTCGTCAAGAACAAGCTGCAGCGACTACCTTCAATGCACGCATTGCACTCTCACCTTTTGATGAGAAATGGCAAGTGGCTTTGTCCGGTAAAAACCTGACTGATCAACGCATTATGACCAACGGTTCCGATGTGACATTGAGTAATCTGGGACCACTGCCAGGTGGTGTGCAAGCCGAGATCAAGCGTCCAAGAACCCTGGCGATTGAAGCGAGCTATTCGTTCTAACGTGAATAGTTTGTAGGTACGTCTCTCTTGTTGTCAGCAATGACAATCTTTGACAGGAGTCATCTTTGTGGTGACTCCTGTTTTTTTGCCTGCTGAATTGTCTGGCTTGCGGATAACAAGGCTACACTTTGTTCCTGACTCGTTTGGTTTCGGGGTCGTTTGGATTCAGATGGTTGTGTGACTCGTTGGCTCGCAATAACACGCTGAGGGTGGTGTGGTTTCACCGGCCCTGAATGTCACTATGGTTACGGTTGTGGCGGCGGGCTTTTGGTACTGTACTTCCATTACCTTGGCCACGAATTACTTTGGGCCGGAACCACTGTTTACTCTTAATAAAGAGGTCGCTGCATATGAGCAAAAATAATATTCCTGAAAATCAACGTCGCTCCACATTGTTTAAAACCGGTCCGTTACGAGCGCCACAGCGAACCTTCTTGCGTGGCATGGGCCTGGATAACGAAGACATTGAGCGCCCGTTTGTCGGAGTGGTGTCGACCCAGGGGGAAATGAGCCCGTGCAACATGAAACTCAAGGACCTGGCCGAGCAGGCTAAGTTCGGCATCTATGGCAACGGTGGTACGCCGCGTGAATTCAATACCATCTCCGTCTCCGACGGCCTGGTGAATGGTCACAGCGGCATGCACTACTCACTGATCTCACGGGAAATCATCGCCGACAGTGTCGAAGTGGTGGTGCGCGGGCATCAGTACGATGCCCTCTATTGCATCGGCGCCTGTGACAAAAACTTTCCCGCCATGATGATGGCGATGGTGCGTCTGAACGTGCCGGCCATCTTCCTCAATGGGGGTACCGCCATTCCCGGGACTCACAAGGGTGAGCGGGTGGAAATCAAAACCATGGCCGAAGGTCTGGGACGCTATGTGAAACAGGAAATGAGCGCCGAGGCGCTGGAAGCCGTCTCCCGGGATGCGTGGCCGGCACCGGGCTGCTGTCCGGGACAGTTCACCGCCAATACCATGGGCATGGTGGCCGAAATCCTGGGCTTGTCGCTGTTGGGTTCATCGGCCATTCCTGCGGTTTACTCGCAGCGGTTGGCGGTCGCCCGCCAGAGTGGTCAGGTGTTGATGCAGGTGGTCAACGGCAATGGTCCGCTGCCGCGCGAGCTGGTGACACGCAAGAGCCTGGAAAACGCCTGCGCGGCCGTGGCGGCCACGGGCGGCTCCACCAATGCGGTGCTGCACATTCCGGCCATTGCCAACGAAGCGGGTATTGAATTCGATATTGACGACATCGCCGAAGTGTTTGCCCGCACCCCATTGATTGCCAACCTCAGTCCGACCGGTCCTTACCTGATCAAAGACCTGCACGACGTGGGTGGTTTTCCGGTGGTTTTCAAGGAGCTGCTGCGCGGCGGCTACCTGCACGGCGATTGTCTGACCATCACCGGTGACACTCTCGCCGAGGCCCTCGCGGACGCGCCGGCGCCCGACGGTGAGGTGGTGCTGACCCTGGATAAGCCCCGTTCCGAAAGCGGCGGTCTGGTGGTGCTGAAAGGCAACCTGTGTCCAGAAGGTTCTGTTCTCAAGTGCGCCGGCATGGAGGTTACTCACCAAACCGGTATTGCCAAAGTGTTCACGTCTGAAGAGGCGTGTATCAAAGCGCTGTTGGGCGGTGAAATCAAACCGGGCATGGCCGTCATCATTCGCGGTGAAGGGCCCAAAGGCAGTCCCGGCATGCGTGAGCTGGTGACGGTTACCGCGCTGATTTGCGGTCTGGGCATGGAGCAGAGCGTCTTTTTGTTGACCGATGGTCGTTTTTCGGGAGCTTCACGCGGTTTCTGCATTGGCTATGTCACCCCGGAAGCCGCACTCGGTGGCCCCATTGCCCTGATTGAGGACGGCGATACGGTGGAAGTGGATCTGCTGGCGTGCGAAGTCAATCTGCGCATCTCCGCTGAGGAGTGGCAACAGCGGGACGCGGCACTGCAACAGCAGCCGGTCCAGCCGAACCTGATTGCCACCACCGGTGTGGCCAGCAAATACGTGCAAGCGGTCGGACCCGCCAGCAAGGGTGCGGTGACACACCAGGGTGGTAAGCCGTGGGCACTCGAAGAGAGCGCGCTGTAATGGCGACTCCACTGTTGTGTTTTCGTGCTACAGCAAGGCCGTAAAACAAGCCCACATGCAAAATGACGAGAGGAAAACGGTATGAGTAATTCGATGGTAAAAGCCCTGCAGGGCGATAAGCCCCTGATAGGCTCCTGGTGTGCCATTGCCAACAGCCTGACGGCGGAAATTACCGCTCGCAGTGGCTTTGACTTTATCGTGATCGATATGCAGCACGGACTGTTGGATTATCAGGACACGGTCTCCATGATGCAGGCCATGGATGTTTCCACTACCCCGCCGGTGGTGCGCGTCCCGTGGAACGATACCGCCATGATTGGCAAGGTACTGGACGCCGGCGCCATGACCGTGATTGTCCCCATGATCAACACCGTCGAGGACGTCAAAGCGGCGGTGGCTGCTTGTCGCTACGCCCCGGAAGGCGTGCGCAGTTTTGGCCCGATGCGTGCCATGTTGTCAGAAGGTGCCGATTACCCGCTGCGCGCCAATAAAGAAATTTCGCTGTTCGCCATGATCGAAACCCAGGAAGCGCTGGACAATGTCGAAGCGATTGCGGCGGTGCCCGGTGTGGCCGGCCTGTTTTTGGGGCCTTTCGATTTGTCCCTGAGTTTGGGCCTGGCACCTGGCAACAACGACGGCGAGCAGGTGTTCGATGAAGCCCTGCAGCGCGTGCTGAAAGCGGCCAAAGCCAACAACCTGTCGACCGGTATCCTGGCCAATGAGGCGCTGGCGGTACAGCGTGTGCAGCAGGGCTTTGATTTCGTGGTGATGTCCACCGACTTTATGACCCTGGCTGGCGGCCTGCAAATGAACCTGGCGAAAGTTCGCACCGAGCTTGACGGCGATGCGGCTGCATCCAGTCAGGGCGGTGGCTACGGCGCTTAATAGCCGCGCGGTCAGCCCGTTCAGACTTTTCAGAAAATCACAGAATTAATGAGGGAAATCCAATGTTGTCAGATGCTACTCGCAAAGAAATCGCCGCTAAACTGATTGAGTGTTTGCAGGAGAAAAAACAAATCGGCCTGCTCACCAAAGACTACCCCGAAATCGAGGTGGAGGACTCCTACCGCATTCAGGAATTCATCATCGATTCTTTCAAGCAGCAGGGTGACGCGGTGAAAGGCTACAAAATCGGCCTCACGTCCAAAGTGATGCAGGAAATGGTCGGCACCCACGAGCCCGATTTCGCCACCATGACCGACCGCATGTTCGAGTTGGAAGCCAGCACTCTGCAGTACGCCGACTGGATTGCGCCACACGTCGAAGTGGAAGTGGCGTTTGTCATGAAAGACGAACTGCGCGGACCGAAAGTGAATGCTGCGGATGTGATTCGTGCGACGGATTTTATCCTGCCTTCCATTGAACTGGTTGACCTTCGCGTGGCCATGGCCCCGGGCATGGACGTGCGCGATACCATCGCCGATCTGGCGGCTGTTGGCGCGGTGGTGCTGGGCGGCAACCCGGTGCGCCTGGACGATGTGGATGTGCGTCAAATCGGTGGTCAGCTGATCATCAATGATGAGGTGAAAGAAGAGGGTATGTCGTCGGCGGTTCTGGGTAACCCGGTGAATGCGGTGGTGTGGCTGGTGAACAAACTGTCCGAGTTCGGTGTCGGCTTCAAACCCGGTGATGTCATTTTGTCGGGCTCGTTTGTCCGTGCTTTGCCGGTGTCTCCGGGTGACCGGGTGGTGGCGCGCTTTGACAATGGACTGGGTGACGTTGCGATCGACTTCGCTTAACCAACCGGGTAACTGAGGATTTTATTTTGAACTATCGCAAAGTCTTGATCACCGGTGCCGGTGGTGACCTTGGAACAGAACTCTGTCGACAATTCGCCCAACAGGGGACGGCCATCGTGGCCGTTAACCGCTCGCGACAACCGATTGAAACATTATCGCAATCACTGCCTGCAACGGCAGAGTTTCATCCCTATTTTGTCGATCAATCGGATTGTGAGGCGACGGATGCGCTGCTGCCGACCATTCTGGCCGAGCACAGTGACATTGATCTGGTGTTGCTGAATGCCGGCATTGATAAGCCGCAAAAGCTGACCGACTTTGACTGGCGTTTGGCCAAGCAACATTTTGATATCAATGTGATCTCCAATTATGTGTTCCTGGCTCATCTGGTGCCTTATTTCCTCCGTCGTGGCCAAGGCCACATCGCCGCGGTGTCGAGCCTGGCCGGTTACGCGGGCTTTCCCTATGAGCATGTCTATAACGGCTCCAAGGCGGCGGTGCGTATGATGGTGGACGGCATCCGGATTGAATTGCAGGGCAGCGGTATTGCGGTAACCGGAATTTACCCGGGCTTTCTCGAAGGCCGCATGGCTGAAGGTAACGCCTGGCAGGTCGATGGCTACCTTTCTCAGACTGAAGCGGCCGCGACCATCATCGCCGGACTGCAGCAGGGCAGTGCCGAGATTGCGTTCCCCGCCGCTCAGGCCGAACAGGTCGCCCAGGTACTGGCGTTGCCACAGGAGGAACGAGACTCACTTATTGCCCAAATGATGGCGATGGACTGACGACGGTTCAGCGCCCACCCACACACTTGTCATGGCTTAAGGAAAAACACCCATGCTCCACACTCTGTTCGTCAGGTCTTTGCGTCAATCACCCGCAGCTTTGCTGGGGGCGATGTGTCTGTTGTTGTCGGCCTCTGTGACCGCCGCTGCGTCGGAAAAGCCCAATATTTTGGTCATCATGGGGGATGATATTGGTCACACCAACATCAGCTACCTGAGTTTTGGTATGATGGGGTATCGCACGCCCAACATCGATCGTATCGCCAAAGAGGGGATGTACTTCACGGATTATTACGGCGAACAGAGTTGTACCGCCGGGCGCTCGGCGTTCATCACCGGCCAGAGTCCGGTGCGCACCGGGCTGACCAAGGTCGGTATTCCCGGTTCGCCATTGGGCATCCAAAAAGAAGACCCGACGCTGGCGGAACTGCTCAAACCTTACGGTTATGCCACCGGCCAGTTCGGCAAGAATCATCTGGGCGATCGCGACGAATATCTGCCCACCAACCACGGCTTTGACGAGTTCTTTGGCAATCTGTACCACCTGAATGCCGAAGAAGAGCCGGAAAAGCCTCACTACTTTAAAGATCCCAAGCTGGTCAAAATGTTTTCCCCGCGGGGGGTGATTCACTCCTACGCCGATGGCCGTGTGGAAGACAGTGGTCCGCTGACCAAAAAGCGCATGGAAACCGTGGACGAAGAGTTTCTGGATGCCAGCCTTAACTTCATCGACAAAGCGGTGGCCGCCGATAAGCCCTTCTTTGTCTGGTTCAATTCCAGTCGTATGCACTACAACACCCATGTGCCGGACGAGTACAGCGGTCGCTCTGGCCTCAACTTTTACGCCGATGGCATGTTGCAGCACGACGACCACGTCGGTGTGCTGCTGAATAAGCTGGATCAGTTGGGTGTTACTGACAACACCATTGTGATTTACACCACCGACAACGGTCCGCAGCTAAATGAGTGGCCCGATGCCGGTATTTCGCCTTTCCGCGGTGAGAAAAACACCAACTGGGAAGCGGCCTATCGCGTGGTGTCGTTTATCCGTTGGCCCCACAAAATTGCCGCCGGTTCGGTGTCCAACGACGTGGTTGCGCATTTGGACTGGGTGCCGACACTGATGGCCGCGGCGGGTAACGATAAGATCAAGGCAGAGCTCAAGCGCGGCAAGCGCATCGGTGACCGCACTTACAAGGTGCACCTGGACGGTTACAACATGCTGCCCTACATCACCGGCAAAACCCAAGAGGGACCTCGCAAAAACTTCTTCTACTTCAGTGATGACGGTCTGCTCACCGGCCTGCGCTACGACGGTCGCTGGAAGCTGGTGTTTGCCGAACAGCGCGCGACGCAAATGCAGGTGTGGCGTGAGCCGTTCGTGAAATTGCGCATCCCGCTGATTTTCGACCTGCGTATGGATCCTTACGAGCGGGCCCATCACAACTCAAACCAGTTCAATCACTGGCAAACCCAAAACCAGTATCTGGCCATGCCGGCTTTCCCGGTCGTCGGTGAGTTCATCAGCACCTTTAAAGAATTTCCGCCGCGCCAAAAACCGGCGAAATTTAATGTCGATGACATTACCGCCGCCATGTACCAGACCATGCAAAAGTAGCGGGCTTGCCCGTTGGGCAGGGGCGGTCATCATGGCCGCCGCTGTTGTGTTTGGCCCCCGTTATTGACGCGGGCTGCACGGACTTTCGCCGCGAATTGTGGACTTGGGACTGTCTTCAATCCGACAGTCAGCGGTGCAGCAATACGCTACTCTTACCCACTAAAATAGATAAGTTGATGAGGTATGCCCTATGACTCAGCCCGTAATTATTGCCAGCCAGCACTTGCCCGAGGCTCTGCTGGGGCTGCTTGCCCAGTTTGGCGATGTTCGTCGTGCCGGTAACGACAATATGAACGACGCGGTGGTGTATCTCACCAGCGCACTGGAGCCGGTATCAGCCGCCATGATTGAGTCTTTTCCCGACAGTTTGGGGCTGATTGCCAACCTCGGTGTGGGCACGGACAACATCGATCTGGCCGCAGCCCAGGCGCGCTCAATTCTGGTCAGCAACACACCGGTGGTGACGGAAGATACCGCCGATCTGGCCATGGCTTTGCTGCTGGCGACCTGTCGCCGGCTGACGGTCAGTGAGCGTCTGTTGCGCGAGGGCGATTGGGCCGGTTCCAAGGCGCATTTGGGCAACCGCGTGCACGGCAAGACCCTGGGGATTGTGGGTTTCGGAGCCATTGGCCAGGCGGTTGCCCGCCGCGCCCGCGGCTTTGACATGGACATTCTCTACCATGGGCCGTCCGCCAAACCCGAAGCTGAGCAGGCCCTGGGCGCCCGCTATTGTGAGAGCTTGAGCGACCTGCTGCAGCAGGCCGATGTGGTGTCATTGCACTGTCCCCTGAGCGACGCCAGTCGTCACCTGATGAACGCTGCCACCCTGGCGCAAATGAAACCGGGCGCCGTATTGGTGAATACCGGTCGTGGCCCCCTGGTGGATGAAGCGGCTCTGGTGGCGTCGCTGGAAAGCGGTCATTTGGGCGGGGCGGGGCTGGACGTGTTTGAGTTTGAGCCGCAGGTCACTCCGGCACTGTTAGGCTTTGATAACGTCACGCTGTTGCCGCACATTGGCAGTGCCACCGGGGAGTGTCGCCAGGATATCGCCCTGCGGGGGCTGGCCAACATTCGCGAGTTTTTGGCCTCGGGCAACGTCATTGACCGAGTGGGGTCTTAACCCAGGCCGTGGCATCGAACCCTCAGTACAGCCACCGGGCAGTTGCTGTACTGAACGGGCATGGGTGGTAGTTCCACAGATGTAAACGATTGCCACAGATACAAAATAGTTCTACAGATAAAAAAGTGCCACAGATACAAAATTCAGTGGTTCAAAGTGTGTTGATCAAATACGTGTGTTGATCGAATAAAAATTTAAACCGATAAGACTAAGCAGACGGATGGAGAGCGATGATGAACGGTGCAGAATCCTTATTAAAAACCTTGATTGATGCCGGCGTGGAAGTGTGTTTTTCCAACCCGGGGACCTCAGAAATGCAATTTGTGGCCGCGATCGATAACTGCGAAGGTATGCAGCCTGTATTGGCGTTGTTCGAAGGGGTCGCTACCGGTGCCGCCGATGGTTACGGTCGCATGGCGGAAAAGCCCGCGGCGACCCTGCTGCACCTCGGACCAGGGCTGGCTAATGGTATGGCCAACCTGCACAACGCCAACCGTGCTGGTACCCCAATTGTCAATATTGTCGGTGATCACGCCACCTACCACCTGCCCTTCGACGCACCGTTGACCTCGGACGTGAATGGCTATTCCAACCTGGTTTCCAGCTGGGTTCGAGTGAGTGACTCCGCCGATGATCTGGCCGCTGCGGGCGCCGAAGCGGTGGTGGCCGCGATGGAAAAGGCTGGCCAAATTGCCACCCTCATTGCCCCGGCCGACCACGCCTGGGAAGAGTCCCAGGGACCTGCCGCTGTGCTGCCGCAACCGACCCTGGAACAGGCTTCGGATGAGGTGATACAGCAGGCCGCCGACGCTCTGCGTTCGGGTGAGGAAACCGCCATCTTCCTGGGGGGCAAGGCCCTGCTGGAGCCCGCTTTGACCGTTGCCGGCCGCATTGCCGAAGCCACGGGCGTGCGTTTGGTGTGCGAAACCTTCCCCGCCCGTATGCAGCGCGGTGCCGGTCGAGTGATGGTGGAACGTCTGCCTTACTTTGGTGAGATGGCGGCCGATTTCCTCAAGGATTTCAAGCGCATCATCTTGGTGGGCAGCAAGTCACCGGTGTCGTTTTTCGCCTACCCGGGCAAGCCCAGTTGGCTGAGCCCTGACGATTGCGAAACCACCAATCTGGCGGCGCCGGGCATGGATGTGCTGACCGCACTGGAAGCCCTGGCGGCCGCTCTGGACGTGCCGGCGGAGCCAGCGCGCATTCAGCCTGCAGCGGTACCGCCGATCCCCGAGGACGGTAAACTGGACCCGATGGGCATCGGCGCGGTGGTGGCGAACCTGATGCCGGAGCAGGCGGTGGTGTCTGATGAAGCGGCCACCTGTGGCCTGACGCTGTTTCCGTGCACGGCGGGTGCCGCCCCCCACGACTGGATGATGCTGACCGGTGGCGCCATTGGCCAGGGCCTGCCGCTGGCGGTGGGTGCCGCCGTGGCCTGTCCGGATCGCAAGGTGCTGGCATTACAGGCCGACGGCAGTGCCATGTACACCGTCCAGGCACTGTGGACCATGGTGCGCGAAGACCTCGACATCACCACCGTCATCATCAACAACGGCAGCTACGCCATTTTGAACATCGAACTGCAGCGTGTGGGGGTGGAAAACGCCGGCCCTAAAGCCTTGTCGATGCTGGATCTGACCAACCCCGTGATCGACTGGGTGTCACTGGCCGAAGGCATGGGCGTGCCCTCCACCCGTGCGACCACGGTGCAGGAATTCCACGACCAGCTGCGCGACGCCATCAATCACAAGGGTCCACGCCTGATCGAAGCGATTATTTGATCGGACGTGGCATGCTTGGGGGCTGTCCCGGGACCGCCTCGTTGATAATTATTAAAGGATATTCTCATGCCTACTTACAACTTGGCGCCGGTGACGACTCTGGATTATCGGCGTTTGGCGGAGCGGCGACTGCCCCGTTTTTTGTTCGACTACATTGATGGCGGCTGTAATCAGGAACAGACCATGGCCGCCAACTGCAATGACTTCGCCCGTATCGGTCTGAAGCAGCGGGTCATGGTCAATGTCGAGAGCGTGTCGACGCAAACCACACTGTTGGGGCAGGATATGTCCATGCCCATCATGCTGGCGCCGGTGGGCATGGCCGGTATGATGGCACGGCGCGGTGAAGTGCAAGCCGCGCGCGCGGCGGAAAAGGCCCGGGTACCCTACACGCTGTCGACCATGGGGGTCTGTACCCTGGAGGAAATTAACGCCCAGGTGGACAAGCCCATCTGGTTCCAGTTGTATATGCTGCGCGATCGCTCGGCGGTGGAAACCTTGTTGAAAAAGGCGCTGGATAACGGTTGTAACACCCTGGTGTTTACCGTGGACCTGGCCGTTCCGGGTGCGCGTCACCGGGACTATCGCAACGGCATGGTGGGCAAGGTGACGCCTAAAGTGGCGGTTGGCAAGGCCTGGCAACTGCTGACGCGTCCGCAATGGGTGTACAACGTCGGCCTCAAGGGCCAGCCCCACGGCATTGGCAATCTGCGCGAGCTGGTGCCCAATCCCAACAGCCTGAGCGACACCAAAGACTGGATTGACGATCAGTTCGATCCCTCGGTGACCTGGAAAGACATCGAATGGCTGCGCAAGATCTGGCCGGGCAAACTGATCATCAAGGGGGTAATGGAAGTTGACGATGCCCGCGCCGCGGTGGACGTTGGCGCTGATGCCCTGGTGGTGTCCAACCACGGCGGTCGTCAACTGGATGGGGTGGCCTCATCGATCCGCAAGCTGCCCGACGTGGCTCGTGCGGTAGGTTCACAAGCCGAAGTGTACGTCGATGGCGGCATCCGTGATGGTGTGGATGTGTTTAAGGCGCTGGCCCTGGGGGCCAAAGGTGTCATGATCGGTCGCCCCTGGATTTGGGCTGCCGCCGGTGCCGGCGAGCAGGGTGTCTACGATTTGTTGCAGGTCTTTCAGTGGGAGCTGGAAACGGCCATGAAGCTCGCCGGTGTGGTCAGCCTGGATCAGATCAACGCCGATGTGCTGGATGGCGAAGTATTTCGGGCCATCGGTGATTGAGCCGCGCTCGATCGCTCATTGACGGGCAACGCCCTCCGGGTCGCTGGTTCACTTCACGGCGGCCCGTTTGTTCTTTTCTTCTTCTCTTTACTTCTCTTCCGCTTCTCCCCGCTTCCCTTCCCTCTGTCTTGAAAAAAGCTGGCGCAACGCAGAAAAAAGCCAGCGGCACTCCGCCGCCGGTTAGCCGGGCGCACCGTCAGGTCGGGGGGAAAACAACACCGGTGCATAGGCGATGACAAACATGCCATAAGCCGCTGCCCAGAGCCCGCCGGACGCCAGAATACTGATGGCGATAGCGTCGAATACCAAAGGGGCCAGCACGCGCATCAAAAATGCCAGGACGATGATGAGCAGCGACAGGGTGACCCACGCGTTGGCCGCAATCAGACGGCCGGTGTGGCCCAGCGACACCCGCGACATCATCGATAATATCATCACGCCCATGCCGCCGACGGTGATGGCATGGTAAGCCGCCGAGGTGTGACTGAAGATACCCAACTCGACCAGCCCCAACAGCGCGAGTCCCAGCGACACGGCCCAATAACTGAGGTGCAGTGACCAGACCAGCGGCACCTGCAGGGTGACCCAGATGCGCCAGCGCAGCGCGCGAGCCGCGTTGGCGATACCGGCCAGCAGAAAGACACTGCCCTTGAGGGTGGCGGGAACGTCAACAACCTGCAGACTTAACAGAACGCACAGGGCGGTGGTCAGGATGGCCAGCTTTTCCAGCCACGGCCAGGGCGCTACCCGCGCGGTGTGGGTGCCATTGGCGGTAAACATGGGGAATACCCGGCCGCCCATGATACACATCACCAGGGCCACCAACAGGATCATGGTGTGGGCCACTGCGGTGAAGCTCAGTGATGTCGGCTGCGTCAAGCTGGCGTGCATCATACCGTTGAGAGCCGCCATGCACAGCAGGATCGGCACGAACAGCAGGTTGCGCCACAGGCGTGCCTTGATAATGGGGCGCGCGAGAAACATGGCCGCCAGAGGTAAAAACAGCAAGTCGGTGGTGCTGATGAGCTGAGCGGGCAGCCAGTGCGGCAACAGCATGAACAGCCGGGCCAGCAGCCAGAGTGCCACCAGTGCTATTAAGGGTTTGCCTTTGAGGCCGGGGACCTTGGTCCAGGTCTGCACCGCCGTCAACAAAAAGCCCACGATGATGGCCGTGACAAACCCAAACAGCATTTCGTGGAGGTGCCAAAAGTAACTGCCGCCGTAGGGTGTCAGAGGCATGCCGAGGCTGTAGTGGGCTGACCACAGGGTGAGGCTGATGCTGCTAAAGAGCGCACCGAGCCAAAAAAACGGGCGAAACGCCAAGCGGAAAAACGGCCACGATCGGTCAGTTGACGCAGCCTTTACTGAGACGTCGGGTGACGGGCTATTGGGCGCTGAAACTTGCGCGAGTCGGTTGTTCATTGGCGTTACCTGTTGGGCTGGCCCTCGGTGGAAAGGCCAGCCGCGTGTTGCGGGCTGATTAGGCCGGTGCGTCTTCGGTCCCGCTGGCAGAGGTGGTAGTGACTGAGCTAGTACTGGCAGAGCTAGCACTGGCGGGCGTCAGTATTTCCGCCGGACCGAAAAATTCATAGTGCAGCTGGCTGGGCGCAATCTGCAACTCGTTGGCCAGTTCATTCACCGCGTTCATGAACGGCTTGGGTCCCAGAAAATAAAAGTCCACATTGCGATCGGCCGGTAACAAGTCCTTAAGTATGGCTGCATTAATGAAGCCGGTGGCATCCGGTGTGTCATCCGCCAAAGGTTTTTCATGGATGGTGAAGGTGCGCAAGTTGTCGTGCTGCTGGGCCAGCGTGTGCACATGCTCGGCAAACGCCTGGTGACGGCTGTCGATGGCGGCGTGAATGAAGGTGATGGGGCGTCCACTGGCGACGCAGCTGTTGAGCATGCTCATCGCCGGAGTGATGCCGACGCCACCAGTCACCAAAAATAGGGGTCGTTGCGGGGCGCCGGGTGAGGTGTCGAGCACAAAATCGCCGCAGGGTGCCGTCAGTGTCAGGGTGTCGCCCACCTGCGCCTGAGAGTGCAGAAAATCGGACACCTGGCCGCCGGGTTCGCGCTTGATGCTGATCCGCAGTCCGGCTTTGCCCGGTGCATCGGAGAGACTGTAGTTGCGACGCACACATTGCCCGTCAATGGTGAGTATCACACCGACATACTGACCGGGGATAAAATCAATCACCGTCTCGCCTTCACAGGGGAGCAAATAAAAAGACGTAATCACGTCGCTTTCCTGAACCCGGTCGGTGATGCGGAACTGTCGCTCGCCACGCCAGCCGCCGCGCCGTTGCGTGTTGCCCTGATACAGTTGCTCTTCGACACCGATGAGAATGTCCGCCAGTTGTTGGTAGGCCGCCCCCCAGGCATCGGCGATTTCCGCCGTGACGGCATCCCCCAGCACCGCACCAATGGCCGCCATCAGGCACTCGCCAACAATCGGGTAGTGCTCGGGCTGAATGTCCAGCGAACAGTGTTTGTGGGCAATCAGGCCGACGGCATCGCCCAGTTTCTCAAGTTGGTCGATGTGGGTGGCGTAGGCGACCAGGGCGTTGGCCAGCGCCTGGCGCTGGGTGCCCTGCTGCTGATGGGCCTGGTTGAAAAAGGCTTTGACCTCCGGGTAGCGCTCGAACATCAACGGGTAGAAATGTTCCGTGATGTCGCGCGCATGGGCGCCGACAACGGGCGCGGTGGCTTTGATGATGGCAGTTTGTTCGGGGCTGAGCATGATGAATTCCTTTGTTATCGGTTTGAGGGTAGACCATGGTCGTGTTCTCCGGCCGTGCACCAGGGCTTTCAGCGGGAAAAGTATGGTTGAGCCACAGGGGGTCTTACCGTGGGAGATATACCAAGATACGTGCCAACTGTTAACTTATTGAAAACAAAGAATAATTTATTTTTTGTGGTCAATATGACACGTTCCCGAGGCTGTCATATTGACGGCAATGTGGTAGATTTGACTGCATGACACTGGAACACTACATCCCCGTTATTGAAGACCTGAGTCGCGACCTGCCGGCCGAGGTGCGCTACCGACGTTTGCTGGATGCGATTCGCCGCTCCATTCCCTGCGACGCGATTGCTTTATTGCGCCTGGATGGCGATCAGTTGCGGCCGGTGGTATTCATCGGGCTGCGTGAAGAGACGCGCGGGCGCCGCTTTCGGCTCAGCCAGCACCCGCGCCTGAACGCCATCGTTAACAGCCGTCAGCTGGTGCGCTTTGATGCCGATTCAGAGCTGCCAGATCCCTACGACGGACTCATGTACGTACCCGATGGCGGCTTGCACGTCCATGACTGCATGGGGGTGTCCATCTACATTGAAGAGCAGCCCTGGGGTGTGATCACGCTGGATGCGGTGCGGCCCGGCCAGTTTGACGACGTGGTTCCCCGCCAGCAGGAGTTGGCGATCTCCCTGACGAGCGCAGTGATTACCGCCGCTGAGCGTATCGTGCAATTGCAGCAACAGTTGCGGCACGGCCATCAGGTCACGGCCGAGCTCAATCGTGAGTTGGCCACGGCCGAAATGATTGGCAGCGGTGCGATAATGCAGCGGTTGCTGGAGGAGGTGGACGTGGTGGCGGCCACTCCTCTGACGGTGTTGATTGAAGGCGAGACTGGCGTGGGTAAAGAGCTGATTGCCCGCCGGTTGCACCTCAAGTCGGATCGCTTTGATCAGCCGTTGATACAGATTAACTGTGCGGCGTTGCCAGAATCCCTGGCGGAGGCCGAGCTGTTTGGTCACACCCGCGGCGCCTTCACCGGGGCCATTGAGGCCCGAGCCGGGCGCTTCGAACTGGCCGACGGCGGCACCCTGTTTTTGGATGAAGTGGGTGAGCTGCCGCTGGCCCTGCAGGCGAAATTACTGCGCGCGCTGCAGGAGGGGGAAGTGCAGCGCATGGGCAGCGATCATGCGATCAAGGTCAATGTCAGAATCATTGCCGCCACCAACCGCGACCTGGCCGAAGAGGTGGGCGCAGGGCGCTTTCGTTCCGATCTCTATCACCGTTTGAGTGTGTTCCCGGTAACGGTGCCGCCTCTGCGCGACCGCGGGCAAGACATCTTGCAGCTGGCTGAGTTTTTTCTGGAGCGTGATCAGCATCGTTTGAATATTCAAAAGCTGTTGCTCGATGACGGCGCGAGGCAGGCATTGCTCCATTACCGTTGGCCGGGCAATGTGCGCGAGCTGGAGCATCTGCTTAGCCGCGCGGCACTGAAGGCCGGTCAGGAGCGGTCGCGCAGCGGCTGGGTGCGCATCGGTACCCGGCATCTGGACTTGCTGGACTCGGTTCCGTCGAGAGCAGCCCCGCTCGCCGTGGCTGATGACGCGCCGGCCGGATCCCTCAATGCACTGACCCGATCTTTTCAGGCACAACTGATCGCGGCCGTATTGAAAAAACACCGCTTTAATGTTGCTGCCGCCGCCAGGGAGCTGGAAGTGGACCGCAGCAATTTACTGCGTCTGATCAAGCGATTGGGGATCGACGCAGGGCGTTGATCGTTGGGGGGTTGTGCGCGGCTATCCCTCTGTCGCCACGGACCCTATACCTTTTCCCGTCACGGCTCTCCCGTCCCGGGCTTTGCAGCTCTTCCTGTCATGGCTCTATAGCTCTTCCCGTCACGGGCTTGGCAGCTCTTGCGGTCACACCGGCCATGGACTCCTGTCGCCGGTAGCTGGGCGCCTCGCCCGCAGGCAAAACTTGATGTTGATCAATCACCCCTGAAAAATCGCAACGCCACCCGCGGTTGCAATATTTTCTGCACCCTCGGCCTGCTATAAACAGACCATTTCGGCAGCTCCTGCCTGCGCCGCTGCTTGCCACTCGCCGTCCGGGTGAGGGGGCTTACCGGTTCGGCCCACATTCAAAATTGCAGGCTGCGACAGGCTGACCCATGCTTAAGGCTAGGTTTCTAGGTTTGCAATGCTTAAGACTAGGTTTTGCAATGCTTAAGGTTGGGGTTTGCATTGCTGAAGGTTTGGGGTTTGTCATCTGGCCCGGCGATGGATCAAGGGGTAAAGGCGGTTGTTCGACAGGTATTGTGACTTAACGCGTCAAGTTGGCCCGAACTTTGTTTGCAGATTCAACAACATTACTGGCAGGGTGGTGCAGTGAATCATCTGGAAAGGTTGATGTACCTCAGTGGCATAGCTGCGGATTATCTGGACTATGGCGGCCACCATATCACGGTTCCCTGGGAAGACCGGCTGCAGGTATTGCAGTTGATGGGCTTTGACATCGACTCACCCGAGGCGGTCGAGGCCGAGGTGTTCCGGCTTGATCCCGGTACCTGGCTGCGGTGGCTGAAACCCGTGCATATTGCCCGCTTACAGTCACCGGCGCTGGAGTTTCGCTGTCACCCGGATGAGTTGGCGCAAGTCCTGACTTACCGCATCACCTCTGAACATGGGGAGGTCATCAGCGGCACGGTGATACCGGGTCAGTGCCCGGAGGCCGGCGAATACTATCTGGAAGGCGTGCGCTACTCGGCGCGCGCTCATGAGCCGGGCGACCTGCCTATGGGCTATTACACGCTGCAGCTCAGTGACGGTGAGCGCCAGGAGAGTGGCTGTCTGGTGGTCGCACCCGAGCGCTGTTTTGAAGCAGAAACCCTGCTGTCCGAGACTGCCAGTGCCTCAAAAGTGAGCACGCCGGCGCGGCGGTCCGACAAATTCTGGGGCGTCAGTTGTCAGCTCTACACGCTGCGTTCACAGCGCAGCTGGGGGGTGGGTGATTTTGCTGACCTGAAAGAGCTGATTGAAGCGGCGGCGGCCCAGGGGGCAGACCTCATCGGGCTCAACCCGCTGCATGCGCCACGCACTGACAGTCAGGACTGCGCCAGTCCCTATTCGCCATCTGACCGGCGTTTCCTCAATCCGATTTATATTGCCCCCGATCTGCTGCCCGAATTTTCTCAGTCGGGCGCCATTGCCGAGCTCCTGGCCAGCCCCGACTTTGGCCAACAACTGCAGAGTCTCAGGGCCGCGGAATGGGTCGATTACGAGGCGGTCCAACCGCTGAAATATCGGCTCTACGAACTGCTTTATCGGCAGTTTCTGGCCAACCAGCAGGCCGGTGTCTGCGATCGCAGTCGCGCCTTCAGCGATTACGTGGCGCATGAAGGCGAGCCTTTGCAGCAGTTGGCCGAATACGAATGCCACCATAACATCCACGCCCGCAGCTATCGCAGTGAGACCGGTTTTTACTGTTTCCTGCAGTGGGTTGCCCAGCAGCAGCTGGAGGATTGCCAGCAGCGCGCCGGCCAGGTAGGGATGCGAGTCGGCATCATGGGCGACCTGGCCGTGGGGGCCATTCCCGGCGGTTGTGAGGTGAGCCAGAACAGCCATCTCTATGTGCCTGAAGTCTTTGTCGGGGCGCCACCCGACCCGTTCAGTGACGATGGCCAGAACTGGGGGTTGCCGGTGCTTAACCCGGTGGCGCTGCGCGAAAGCCACTACCGGCATTTGATCAACCTGTTGCGCGAAAACATGGAGCATGTCGGCGCTCTGCGCATGGATCATGCCATGTCGCTGATGCGGCTGTGGTGGTGTTTGCCCCGCACTGACCCAGAGGAAAAGGCGCACGGGCTTTACGTTTACTATCGTATTGAGGACATACTGCCAATACTGGCGCTGGAGAGTCAGCGCAACCGCTGTCTGGTGATTGGTGAGGACCTGGGGGTGGTGCCCGATGAGTTCCGCCAGGCCATGGGTGAGACCGGGGTGTACGGCAACGATATTTTCTACTTCACCCAGCACTGGGATGGCCGTTTCCGGGCCCCCCACGAGCTGCGCCCCAATGCCTTGCTCTCCATTACCAATCACGATGTGCCCACCCTGTCGGATTGGTGGAGTGAAGACGACATTGGTCGCCGTCTCGACGTGGGGGTGATTGTCGACGAGGCGGCTGCCCAGCCGGTGCGCGAGCAGCGTCGTCGCGACAAGCGCTGCCTGCTGCAGTGGTTGCAGGACAACCGCGAGCTGCCGTCTGACTGGCAGCTCGAGGACCTGGATAAACCCTTTGATTTCAATCTGTGCCGTCAGATCCACAGGCTGACAGCGCGCAGTGCCTCAAAGTTTGTCTTGTTACAGTTGGAAGATCTGCAGATGATGAAACTACCGGTCAACATCCCGGCCACCAGTCGCGAGTACCCCAACTGGCGGCGCAAGCAGGCTGCCAATACCGATGAGATTTTTGCCCGTCCGGAAGTGATCCAGCTGCTGGCGCAAATACACCAGGAGCGTCAGCGGTCCGCGGACACACAGCACGAGGATAGCATGACGTGACCAAACAGCCGGCGACGAACCCCGCCCCCGCCACCCTTGGCCCGGAAACGATCGCCACCTTGGTGGCGGGCCATTATGACGATGTCTTTGGGGTGCTAGGCATGCACGATCACCCCGACGGGGGGCTGGTGGTGCGCTGCCTGTTGCCCTGGGCAGAGAGTGTCGAGCTGCTGGATGGCAAGAGCGGCCGCAAGTTGGGCGACCTGCAAAAAGTGCACAAGTCGGGCCTGTACGAGTTGTCCTTCAAGCGCCGCAGGAACCGTTTTGCCTACCGCTTTCGAGCCACTGGCTGGCAAGCGAGCGTGGAGCTGGAGGATCCCTACCGCTTTTCATCCTGCCTGGCGGAGTCCGATCTTTATCTGTTCAACGAAGGGACTCAAGAGAAGACCTACCGCTGGATGGGCTCACACGCCAAGTGCCTCGACGGCGTTGACGGTGTGCATTTTGTGGTCTGGGCGCCGGCCGCCAGGCGGGTGTCGGTGGTGGGGGATTTCAATGGCTGGGATGGCCGCCAGCACATGATGCGCAAGCACCCGGCCGCGGGCGTGTGGGATATTTTCATTCCCGGGGTGCAAGACTTCGCCCTTTACAAGTATGAGATTCTTGATGGCGACGGCCATCTGCTGCCACTCAAGGCCGACCCCTACGCACGCTCCATGCAGCACCCGCCGGAGACCGCCTCGCGGGTGCTCAAGTCCGAGAGTTTTCCCTGGTGTGACAGTGAGTGGCTGGCGTGCCGTGAACGCGGCGGTCAACTGCAGCAACCGGTGAGTATCTATGAGGTCAACCTGGCCTCCTGGCGGCGGGTGCCGGAAGAGGGCAACCGCTACCTCAGCTACGCCGAGCTGGCCGACCAGCTGATTCCCTATGTGCTCGACATGGATTTTACCCATATCCAGTTGATGCCCGTGTCCGAATTCCCCTTTGATGGCTCCTGGGGGTATCAGCCCATCGGTCTCTATGCGCCGTCGATCCGTTTTGGGACACCCGATGAATTCAAGGGCTTTATCAATCAGTGCCACAAGCGCGGGCTGGGGGTACTGCTCGACTGGGTGCCCGGGCACTTTCCCACCGACATTCACGGCCTGGGTCGCTTTGATGGCACCTGCCTGTACGAGCACATGGACAAGCGCAAGGGCTTTCACCCCGACTGGAACACCCTGATCTACAATTACGGTCGCCGCGAGGTGATCAGTTACCTGCTCAGCAACGCCAATTTCTGGATTGAGGAGTACCACATTGATGGTCTGCGGGTGGATGCCGTGGCCTCGATGCTGTACCTCGATTACAGCCGCGAACACGGCGAGTGGGAGCCCAATGAGCAGGGCGGCCGTGAGAATCTGGAAGCGATCGAGTTTCTGCGCACGGTCAACACCCGTCTCTATCAAAGTCACCCCGGCATCCTGATGATTGCCGAAGAGTCCACCGCCTGGCCGGGGGTTTCCAAGCCCGTCGACCAGGGCGGACTGGGCTTCGGCCTCAAGTGGAACATGGGCTGGATGAACGACACCCTGCGCTATATGGAGCGCGACCCCATTTATCGCCAGCACCATCAGAACGAGATGACCTTCGGCATCATGTACGCCTGGAGCGAGCACTTTATTCTGCCACTCAGTCACGACGAGGTGGTGCATGGCAAACACTCGCTGATCGACAAGATGCCTGGCGATGACTGGCAGAAGTTTGCCAACCTGCGCGCCTACCTCGGTTTTATGTGGGCGCACCCCGGCAAAAAACTGCTGTTCATGGGCGGAGAATTCGGCCAGTACCACGAGTGGAATCACGACAAGAGTCTGGACTGGCACCTGCTGCGTGAGCAGAAACATCGCGGGGTGCAGTCGCTGGTGCGCGATCTCAACCGGACTTACCGCTCGCTGTCCGCGCTGTACCGGCTCGACAGCGACCCCGCCGGGTTCCAGTGGCTGCAGCTCAATAACCACCAGCTGTCGATTCTGGCGTGGATTCGCTGGGGGGGCGAGAGCACCCCGCCGGTGGTGATCATCAGTAATTTTACGCCCGAAACCTATCGCGACTATCGCGCTGGCGTGCCCTGGCCGGGGCGCTACATCGAGCGCCTCAATACCGATGGCTGCGAATACGGCGGCAGTGGCCAGGGCAATGGTGGCGCAGTGGTCACCCGTGACACGCCCTGGGACGATCAGCCCCAGTCGCTGCAGCTGACGCTGCCGCCGCTGGCCACACTGGTGCTGGAGTGGCAGTCGCCTGATACCGGGAGCATATCGTGATTCCGATCGAGCCCGGCTACCCCACGCCGCTGGGGGCGACCTTTGATGGTGAAGGCACCAATTTTGCTATTTTTTCCGCCAACGCCACCGGCATTGAATTGTGTCTTTACGACGAACAGGGACAGGCGGAGTCGGGCCGTTACTGGCTGCCGGAGAAAACCCAGGATGTCTGGCACGGTTACCTGCCCGGCGTCCGGCGGGGACAGGTGTATGGGTATCGGGTGCACGGCCCTTACGATCCTGCGGCCGGGCACCGTTTTAACCCCAACAAGCTGCTGCTCGACCCTTACACCCGCCAGATGCACGGCGCCTTTCAATGGCACTCGGCCCATTTTGGCTACCGCCCCGACGATCATGCCGCGGACTTGTCGTTTGATGACCGCGATAATGCCCCGTGGGTGGCAAAATCGCTGGTGACCGAAATCGCGCCGTCCTGCACACCGGGCCACTGGCATCTGGTGCCCTGGCAGGAGACCGTCATTTACGAAACCCATGTGCGCGGTTTTACCTTGCTCAACCCCGAGGTGCCGCCCGAAATGCGCGGCACCTTTGCCGGTATGGCCCAGCCCAAAGTGATCGACTACCTCAAGTCGCTGGGCATTACCACAGTCGAGCTGATGCCCATTCATTCGTACCTGGACGAATACTTCCTGCACCAGCGGGGGCTGAAAAATTACTGGGGCTACAATACCTGTTCTTTCTTTGTGCCGCACCGCAACTACCTGTTCAAGCGCGGCAGCAACGAATTCCGCGAGATGGTGGACCGCTTCCACGACGCCGGGCTGGAGGTGGTTCTGGATGTGGTCTACAACCACACTTGCGAAGGCAATCAACTGGGACCGACGCTGAGCTTCAGGGGCATCGACAATGCCTCCTACTACCAGCTCATGCCCCGTGACAAACGCAGTTATGTGAACGATACCGGCTGTGGCAATACGCTCAATCTGCGCCACCCGCGTGTCGCTCAGCTGGTGATGGACAGCCTGCGTTACTGGGCAGGGGACATGGGCGTCGACGGCTTCCGCTTCGATCTGGCCACCATCATGGGGCGCGAGGAAAACGGTTTCAGTGACCGCGCGCCGCTGTTGCAAATGATCGCTCAGGATCCGTTGCTGTCGACCCGCAAGATGATTGCCGAGCCTTGGGACCTTGGGCCCGGGGGCTATCAGCTGGGGCATTTTCCCACCGGCTGGGCCGAGTGGAACGACCGCTACCGCGACACCGTGCGGCGTTTCTGGCGCGGTGATAAAGGCATTGCTCCGGAGCTGGCGCGGCGCCTGCACGGCTCCAGCGATATTTTTGAACAGCGCGGTCGTCGTCCCTACGCCAGCATCAACTTCATCACCAGTCACGACGGCTTTACGCTGCGCGATCTGGTCAGCTACAGCCGGCGCCATAACGAAGCCAATCTGGAAAACAACAACGACGGCCACTGTGAAAATCACAGCAGCAATCACGGCGCCGAGGGGCTGAGCAATGATCCGCACATTGAAAGTTTGCGTCGCCGTCAGCAGCGCAACTTTCTCGCCACCCTGATGCTGTCACAGGGCGTGCCGATGCTCCTTGCCGGGGACGAGATGGGTCGCACCCAGCTGGGTAACAACAACGCCTACTGTCAGGATAACGAGATCAACTGGCTCGACTGGCGGTTGCGCGATTCGCCCCAGTCACTGGTGCCTTTTGTGCAAAAACTGCTGGCCATGCGCCGTCGCTTTCATGTGTTGCAGCCTAATCGCTACCGCCATCAGCCCAACCACAACACCCCCGAGGGCATCCAGTGGCTCAATGCCGAAGGCAAACTGATGCGCGATGAGCACTGGCACGAGTCCCACAATCAATTACTGGGGTACATGCTCAGTGAGTGGCATGAAACCGCCGGCAAGCGCATGCTGCTGGTGATTTTTAATGCCAGTGATCTGGAGCGTCCCTTTACGCTGCCGCTGTTCGGCAAGGGCAAGTGGAGCCACTTGTTGAACACCGCCATGGAACCGGTGGATCCCGACCAGCCGGAGTTGATGGCGGGCAGCAAGCTGGACGTCACTGAACATTCGTTGCAGGTACTGGTGACGGAGTGGTTGCCATCTGCATTAACGGTTGGGGCTAATGCCTAACAGGGCCCAATAGGAGATCTGCCGTGATCAACACATCTGCCAGTCACAGTGCACACGCCCCCATCAGCAAAGAGCTGAGACGCTATCTCGACCTGACGCTGGGTAAAGACGAAGGGGATGATTCTCACCACTACCTCTATCGCGCTCTGGTGCACACAGTGCGTGACCAGCTGCTGGCACGCTGGCGCGAAACCCGCCGCCAGAGTCTGGAAAGTCCGCACCGCATCGGTTATCTGTCGCTGGAATTTCTGGTGGGGCGCAGCCTGCACAACGCCATCCTCAATCTGGATCTGGAAGAGCCGGTGCGCGAGGCACTGAAAGAGTACGCCTGTGGCCTGGAGCAAATCGAAAGCGAAGAGATGGACGCCGGTTTGGGCAACGGCGGTCTCGGCCGTCTGGCCGCCTGCTTCCTCGACAGCTGCGCCAGCATGGACATTCCGGTGGTGGGGTATGGCATCCGTTACCAGTACGGCATGTTTCACCAGCAGATTGAGGACGGCTATCAGGTGGAAAGCCCCGACCTCTGGCTGCGCAAGGGCAACCCCTGGGAGATCGAAGCGCCGGAGCACACCCGTCGCATCAAGTTCATGGGTCGCAGTGAACATTTCTACGATGCCGGTGGACAGCTGAAGGCACGCTGGGTCGACACCCAGGATGTGCTGGCCGTGCCTTACGACATGCCGGTACCGGGCTATCAAAACGCGCGGGTGAACACCCTGCGGCTGTGGAAGTCGGAAGCCACCGACGAGTTTAATTTGGAAGAATTTAACGCCGGCGATTACTCCGATGCGGTCGCCGCCAAGAACCTCGCCGAGCAGATCAGTATGGTGCTCTACCCCAACGACTACAGCGTGCAGGGTAAAGAGCTGCGCCTGCGGCAGCAATATTTTTTGGCGTCTGCCAGCCTGCAGGACACCCTGTGTTTCTGGGCCAGGCACTTTGATGGTGACTTCGCCGGTTTTGCCGAGACCAACAGCTTTCAGTTGAACGACACCCACCCGGCCATCGCCGTGGCAGAGCTGATGCGGCTGTTGCTGGACGAGTACGACAAGGACTGGACTGAAGCCTGGTCGATCACCACCCAGACCATGGCCTACACTAACCACACCCTGTTGCCCGAGGCCCTGGAAACCTGGTCGGTGGAGCTGATGGGATGCCTGCTGCCGCGCTTGATGGAAATTATTTACGAGATCAACGCTCGCTTCCTGACCCAGGTGGCAGAGCGTTGGCCCGGCGATACCGAGCGTCAGCGGCGCATGTCGATCATTGCCGAAGGCAATCACCGCCATGTGCGCATGGCCCATCTGGCGATCGTCGGCAGCTATTCCATTAACGGCGTGGCCGCACTGCACACCGAGCTGCTGGAGAAAAATCTGTTCCACGATTTTTATGAGTTGTGGCCACATAAATTCAACAACAAAACCAACGGTGTCACTCCGCGCCGATAGCTGGCGCACTGCAATCCCGGCCTGAAATCGCTGCTGGTAGAAACCATCGGTGATGGTTGGGTGAAAGACCTGAGTCAGCTGGAAAAACTCAAGCCCTTCGCTCAAGACCGCAGCTTCACTGAAAAATTCATGCTGGTTAAAAGAGTCAATAAAGAGCGGTTGGCGAAGATGGTGACGAAGTCATGTTGTGTCGATTTCGACCCCGACATGATCTTTGATGTACAGGTCAAACGCATTCACGAATACAAGCGGCAGCTGCTCAATGTGTTGCACGTGATTCACCTCTACATCCGCATACTGCAGGGTGAAACCCATGGCATGCACCCGCGCTGCGTGCTGATTGGCGGCAAGGCGGCACCCGGATACCACACGGCCAAGTTGATCATCAAACTGGTCAACAATGTGGCCGCGGTGGTCAATCGCGATCCGCGGGTGCGTAACTGGTTGCGGGTGGCTTTTTTCCCGGACTACCGGGTCACCGCGATGGAAGTGATTTGTCCGGGCACCGATCTGTCCGAACAGATTTCCACCGCCGGTAAAGAAGCGTCCGGCACCGGCAACATGAAGTTCATGATGAGCGGCGCGGTCACCATTGGCACCCTTGACGGTGCCAACATCGAGATTCGCGATGCGGTGGGGGCGGATAATTACTTTCTGTTCGGAATGGACGCCAGCGAAGTGGAACTGGCGCGCGTGAACTACGACCCCAATTATGTCATCGCCCACGATGAAAGACTGATGCAGGTGATGCACCTGCTGGAGTCCGGGCACTTCAATCTGTTCGAGGCCGGACTCTTCAAGCCCATTGTCGATGCCATCCGCAGTGCCACGGATCCGTGGATGACGGCGGCCGATTTTCACAGTTATGTGGAAGCCCAGCAGCGGGTCAGCGAAACCTTTCAGGACACGTCGCGCTGGTCGCGGATCAGCGTGCTCAACACGGCCAGCAGCGGCTTCTTTTCCAGTGATCGCACCATCGCCGAATACCGCGATCAGATCTGGATGAAAAATAAAAAATAAGGGCAGATGAAAAAGCGCAGAATAAAACGTAGAGCAGACAGCAGGGCACCAGCGAGGGCATAAAAATGGATCAGGACAAAGATAAAGATAAAGGTACACGTTACGTCAGCCGGTTAACCAAAAGTACCGTGGCGCTGATTCTGGCCGGTGGTCGCGGATCGCGGCTGTATGAACTGACGCAGTGGCGGGCCAAACCGGCGCTTTATTTTGGTGGCAAATACCGAATCATCGATTTCCCGCTGTCGAACTGCATCAACTCCGGTATCCGCAACATCGGCGTACTGACCCAGTATAAAGCCCACTCGCTGGTGCGCCATGTAATGCGCGGCTGGGGCCACTTCAAGCGTGAGCTGGGTGAGTCGGTGGAGATTCTGCCCGCGTCGCAGCGCTACTCCGACCAGTGGTATCTGGGCACCGCCGACGCCATTTGGCAGAACATGGACATCATCCGCGCCGAGCGCCCCGAGTATATTTTGGTGCTTTCCGGCGACCACATCTACAAAATGGATTACGGTGAAATGCTGGTGGCCCACGTGGAGAGTGGAGCCGACATGACCGTTTGCTGTATGGAAGTTCCGGTCGAAGAAGCGGCGGGCGCATTCGGTGTGATGCAGGTCGATGTCACGGATCGCGTTGTCGACTTTCAAGAGAAGCCCGAACAGCCCGCTGAAATTCCCGACAAGCCGGGCATGACGCTGGCGTCGATGGGCAACTACATTTTTAATACCGAATTTCTGTTCGACGTACTGACCCGCGATGCGGACAACAAATCCTCGTCGCACGACTTTGGCCACGACCTGATCCCCAAACTGATTAAGACCAACCACGTGCAGGCGCACCGCTTTCGCAGCATGGAAGAGGGCAAGCCAACCTACTGGCGCGACGTGGGTACCCTCGATTCCTTCTGGCAGGCCAACATGGAACTGGCAGGCACCACGCCGCCACTCGATCTGTACGACCCCTATTGGCCGCTGTGGACATACCAGGAACAGCTGCCACCGGCCAAGTTCGTGTTCGACGATGACAATCGCCGCGGCATGGCGGTGGACTCGCTGGTGTCAGGTGGCTGCATTGTCTCGGGCAGTCTGGTGCGACGCTCGGTGTTGTTTTCCAGTGTGCGGGTGAACTCATTCTGTACCGTGCAGGAATCCGTGATCCTGCCCAACGTTGAGATTGGTCGCAACTGCAAGCTGCGCAAATGCATTATCGATCGCAACTGTATCATTCCCAAAGGTACGGTGATCGGCCTCGACCACAATCAGGACAGGAGCAATGGCTTTCGCGTCACCGAAAGCGGCGTGGTGCTGGTCACTCGCGGTATGCTCGGCCAGCCGGAAAGTGTGGTTTAATCGTTCACCAATTGACGAATAATAAAAAGCGCGGCCACAGGCCGTATGACTGGCTGATGGTTTTATGAAAATTTTGATGGTAGCAGCGGAAAACGGTGCACTGCCCGGCGGCAAGGTGGGTGGTATCGGCGACGTGATCCGTGACATTCCCCAGGCCCTGGCGAAACAGGGGCATGAAGTGGATGTGGTGATACCCGGTTATCAGCGTTTTTCCCACATGCCCGAGGCCATTCGTGTGGGCTCGGTTGATGTGACTTTCGGCGGGGTGAGTGAACATGTCGAACTGTTCCATATTGCCCGCCATCCGGTGCATAACAACTTGCGCTGCTGGGTGCTGGATCACCCCTTGTTTTCACCTTGCGAGCCGGGCCGAATCTACTGTGACGATCCCGCCGACAGCCCCTTTGCCCGCGATGCTTCCAAGTTCGCCCTGTTCTGTGCCGCGGTGGCACAGGGACTGAAAGAGCAGCTGTGGGGCGATCTGGATGTGGTGCACCTGCACGATTGGCACACGGCGCTGGTCGCCTTGCTGTTGCGCTGCCATCCCGAGTTCAGGGCCCAGGCGAAAACCCGGTTGGTCTACACCATTCACAACCTGTCGTTGCAGGGCATTCGGCCGCAGGCGGGTCACGACTCCTCGCTGCAAAGCTGGTTCCCGGAGTTGACGGCCGGCACGCTCGAAGGCTTCGCCGTACAGGATCCCCGCTACGGCGACTGCATCAACCCCATGCGCATCGGCATCAATTTGTGTGACAAGGTGCAGGCGGTCTCGCCCACCTACGCCCGTGAAATCCAGGCCCCCAGTAACAGCCAGTACGGCTTTGTGGGGGGCGAGGGGCTAGAGGATGATTTGCGTTCCGCGGCGGCCAGCCATCGGCTGGTGGGTATCCTCAACGGTTGCGATTACCCCTCAACCGCCGCTGCCCCGACCCAGCTGGAAGCCCTCACCGCCCTGATCGACCAGCAGCTGCAACAGTGGCTGGTGCAGACTCCCTTTGTGGACAGCGGCTACTTTATGGCTCTGCGCCGACTCGATCAGTGGCGCAACAGCTGGCTGACACAGCCACCGGATATGGTGGTCACCTCGGTCGGTCGACTGACCGACCAGAAGGTCAGCCTGCTGTTTGGCCGCAAAGACGGGCGTTATATCCTTGAATACCTGCTCGAACAGTTGCACGGTTTTGGGGTGCTGGTGGTGCTGGGCAGTGGCGATCCCGTACACGAGCAGCAGATGACCGAAGTCATGGCCAGCTACGACAACCTGCTGTTCCTGCGCGGTTACTCCGAAGGGTTACCGGACGCCATTTACAGCTGTGGTGATCTGTTCCTGATGCCGAGCTCCTTCGAGCCCTGTGGCATCAGTCAGATGCTGGCGATGCGTGCCGGGCAGCCCTGTCTGGTGCACCATGTGGGTGGTCTGGTGGACACCGTGACCGATGGCTACAACGGTTTTGCTTTTAACGGCCCCAACACCGAAGCCAAACAGGATGGCCTGATCCAGCGCTTTGCCGATGCCTTGCAGCTGTTCCGCAGCGATGCCGAAAAGTGGCAGCAGTTGTGCGAGCAGGCCGCCAGCACCCGTTTTTTGTGGTCGACCATTGCCAGGGAGTACGTCGAAAAACTCTATCGGTAAGTCTTTAACAAAGAGGACGGCTCTGTCGGCCAGGGACTTTGAGATTCGCCGACGGGCGCGTTCATAGTGTCTATGCTGATAGCAGCCGTGCAGTTTCCAGAGTTGAATGAACAACTTATTTAAGGGCATAAAGACAAAGACAGAAAAAGATTTTAGGCTGATCAACAAAGCACGGATGGGATAACCACTGGCAACCAGCTCGGCAGCAATGCCGAGAAGTCGGCTTTAGGCAACACGTGCGAAAACACCAGGCGCAGACACTTGATTCAGGCGTTCTATCGTCGATGCCAGCGACGGGCACTGCGAGACACGCAGTGGTAATAAGGCGTGGCTTGAGTGGTAATGCATTGAACTCTTCGAGAGCTGGAAAAGAATTTGGGCGCAGATCCACGCTGAGCGCTTTGAGGTTACCCGGTGGATCGTCAGCTGCATTGGATAGCTCACGCCAGTACGATGGCATGCAGGTTTTATTAATGGCCTGGCGCATCGACATTGTTTGTGGGCATGACATAAATTGTGCTGTAAGCCCTGCCATTGTCCAGGCCCCACAAATTGTCTTTTTTGGACATGGCGATGGCGGAAAAATTTTTGGTGGCGACCTCAGACCACTCTTTCTCTCCCGCAATACAGCGGTAGACTTTCCCACTGTTAGACGCTCCCATCAGACAGCCGTCAGCCCCCACCGACACGGCTTTGAACCTGATGTCGCCTTTTGGTTTGATAAAATCAGAGCGCCAGTTTTGATCGTCGTCTTTTGTTCTCACTTTGCGAAAGGCATCGCCATCCTTATTTAAAACCACCAGGGTGTCCATCCCTTCCGGGGTGACGGAGGCGTCAATGTCTACAATTTCAGCGAGAAAAAAACGGTCAATGCTGAGGTCCAGGCTGCCACTTTCCCCGACCACAATCTTGGCCAGTTTGCCATTGTCCGTGATCGCCCAGACCACTTCACCGGTCGCGGCGGCCTTCACAACGTTGAAATTAACATCAATAGTGTGTTGTTCTTTTTTGGTGTGATCGTAAATCAGAATTTTATTGGCATTGTTCACTAAAACCACACACATCGCACTGATACAGCTTATGTCTTTAATGTTATGGATTCCGGTGCCAAAAAACCAGGTTGTTTTGTCGTCCTGATACGTCACATGGTACGAAGAAAACAACCCCAACTCACCCTTTTCGTTAACCGCCCAAATCGAATCGTCGTTACCAATCGAAATCTTTTTAAGGTGTTCACCACCCCGATCAAACCAGTTGATTTTGTTGTTTTTCAAAAAATACTCAGAAAAGAATTTGGGGTAAATTTTGATGAGAGACTGCATGTCTTCTTGAGGTAACGACTTGGTGTGCCAGTTCACCTGTCTGTCATAGTCCAGGTTCTCGTACATAATGGAATTCTTGCCGCCTACATGGTGGAGGCCAAGCACATGACCTATTTCGTGCACCGCCACAGAATATAAATCAGCTCGGGATTTATCCAGTTGGTCAACCAGTTCCCAAATGCCACGTGCTGCCAATGTCAGTAAAGTAAATGCAGATGCAGCGACAAGGCTCCAGTTTTTGGCCTTATACAGATCGTGAAAGTCCAGCCATGTGATGTTGTTTGAAAACGTGATGTCGGTGCCTTTCTTTTCGGCAGCCACATCTTCCTTGTTGGACCCTACGCCTCCAAATCGAAGGACAATGTCCGCTTTTCTGCCATTGATCGCTCCCTGCTTAAATTCAAACGGTGAAATCGCTGACCACTTGGCAAACGCCCGGGAAAAAATATTGCGGACTTGCTCATGGGTGAAGCTGGTTTTGTTGGGGAAATTTTCTATTTCGTAATACAGTTGAGTGCGTTTGAAGGGGGCTGGCTTATCCATTGTTGCGCTTCCTTATTGACTGCGTATCAATGTCATCGATCTGATGGTTTTAATGGTTCCTATGCCGTCTGCGTTCTTCCGCTACTAACTAAGAGACTATCCATGCATTAACCTTTGAACAATACGGTCGGCGGGCGTGGGGTAAGCGACGCAGTACACAACAGTATCTCGTCAACATGAGGCGCGGCATTCAGGTTCTTCACCGTTATTGAAGGTCTGATAAAGCCATGACTGTTGCAAGTCGTGTATGGCACATGGCTACGACAGCTTGAATAAGGCCACAAGCACGGAATAGGGCTTAAACCACAAAGCCGAGTCACCGCTCAAGTGCAATACTCCCGCTGCCGGCCTTCATCTGCTGGGTTTCAATCAAGGCTCAACATCAGGCGGTTCGAAGCACGCTTGGGCATCACCTGTACTATCAACACAGCAACAGCCACGGCAAAACTCCTTGCGTTAGCGTGGCCTCAAAAAAAGCTTCGCGCAAATTTTGTGCCACCTCAATAAAATCAGAAGGTTAGCGATTGGTGGATGGAGATTTTTCGATCGTTGTAAAAAATATTGACAGTGAATCGTTAAAAAACCGATCAATGGGGACAGGGGTATTGAAATCTTCGTGAGCTTGAAACAGCCACTGAGCGAAGTTCCAGGCAGCGCAAAAGGGGATCGGGCGGCGGAAAGCGTTAGGGGGAAAGACGGGGGGGGGGCAAAATACGGTCACCTTTAATTGTAACGAACCATCGGCAGCTGCAAACAGTTCGCCTCAATCGGTCCGACCCCGTTATTTGGTTCCAGCCATAGCCTTCGACGTTCCTCAGATACAAGTAACAGAGCCCAAAACCCCAGTGGTACTGATTATGGGTTAGTCGGGTTAACCGGCCGGTAATCTCAGCATTCTCGCTATTGAGTTTAGACTGATAGCGGTAACAGGTCTCACTGATTTCAGCAGTCCGCCGTTTCAACATCAATATGCAGCACCACATGATAGTGGATGGTCATCACTGCATAGGCACAGATGCCAAGAGCGAATACTTCTGACAATTGCAGAATCCGGTCTTCGCTATACTGCCTGCGATGTTCGTAGTTATTTCCCCCAGTTCATCCCGGCCATACTTGTAACTGCAGCGGACACTGCGAGACACGCAGTGGTAATAAGGTGTGGCTTGAGAGGAAGTGAGCTGTTTGCGAGGCGTTGGCAGGCCTCAGTCCTTGAGTGCAATCAACAACCTTTTATAACGAAAATTACGGTGCGGAACAATTGGCTAAGCTCTACATGCAGGGTGCGGAAAATCGCCTGAGCGAAGACATTTGCCTAGCCAATCGCCGTCACGGCTGTTTCAAGAAACAGTGTCCTGATGAGGGGGTTTGATTTTCTGGTTAGTTCTGGGTTTCTGTGTTATCAATCTATCAAGATAATAATAACAACAGCAATTTCAACAATAAGCAGAACAACAGGAGCACAGAATGAAAAAACTGGGTATCGAACTGCTGAGTATTTTTGATTTGCCACCGGTTGAATTTATTCAATTGGCTGCGGATCTGAATTGTTTGAATATTTCTCTGGGCCTGTCTCAGTTTCCCGTGCCTGTGTATAACTTTGAGCCCTGGTCGTTAAGAGACAATAAAAAACTGCGCACGGAAGTTAAAGCCGCATTGCAGGATACCGGTGTCACAATTTCATTGGGCGAAGGTTTTGGTATTCGCGAAGGCCGCCATGTGTCCGCGTTTGCGCAAGATCTGGAACTCATGGCCGAGCTGGGGGCAACTCGGGTTAATACCGTTGGCATGGACCCGAATTTGAAGGCATGTGTTGAACAGCTAGGGTGTTTTGCCGAGATGGCAGCCGCGCAAGGCATGGCTGCCACGGTCGAGTTTGCGCCCGGGCTCACCATCGACAGCCTGGAGACGGCTCTGGAAGTGGTTGAGCAGATTGCGCACCCGAATTTACGGCTGCTGGTTGACAGTATGCATTTTTTTCGCTCTGGCGGCAGTGCGGAGCAGTTGGCTGCTGTCGACAAACATTTGATTGGCTATGTGCAGTTGAGTGACGCACTGGCCGTGGCACAGAATCCGGATTACATGCGCGAAGCCACCTTCGAGCGAAAAATGCCTGGCGCAGGCGAACTGCCTCTGCAAGAATTTCTGGCAGCTGTTCCCGACGAGGGGGTGGTGAGTCTGGAAATTCCCAATCTGGCTCAGGCCAAATTGGATGGCCACCCCGCTGCGTGGCTGCAGCAATGCGTTGAGGCTGCCAGAGCCTTAATGAGCCCGTGACGGAAAAAACGACCAGCCGCTTTCATCCGACAGGAACCTGTCGATAGGTTGTCCTTCTCAGAACGTATAGATACTTTTTCCAGGAAGGGATAGCTGCTTTTCCCATGAACGAAGAGTGGTTGGTTGCTCAAGAACGTAGTGAGGTGGGTTAAGATATGCGGGCGCGGCAGGCTTCGCGGAATTCTCGTGGGGATTTGCCAAAAGCCCGCCGGAACGCGGTGGAGAATGCCGCCGCGTTCATAAACCCAACATCGTGGGCAATGCTGGCAATGTGGTGGTTTGTAAAGCGCAATAAATAGGCGGCTTTGTCCATCATCACCTGTTTGATATAGGCACCGATGGTCTGGCTGGTCTCCTCGCGAAAGGCACGCATTAAGTGACGTTGGCTGAGTTGACACAGCGAGGCCAGTTCGCTCAACGACGGTGCCCCCTTGCCGTCCATAACCCGCTCCTTAATCAGGCGCATGGCCCTGGGGGATAAGCGTCCCCGGCCTTCAACCGGGTCATGCTGATGGTGCAATTGCCGCACTAGCTCGGCCAGCAAAATGGCGCCCATCCCCTCCTGAATCAGCTCCGAGGCAAAATCCGGTTGGTAGAGTTCGCGCGCGATCTGCTTCATCAGATAACGGATGCGCACGTTGCGCAGGTCGAGAAAATCACGCAGTACGGTGGGCGTTATCTGCTTTGCAAAAAACTCACTTTCATCGGCGTGCTGGCCGGCTTTGAGAAACACAAACAGGTTGCGCTGTGTGCCCGTGCCACCATTACCCAGGTAGCGTTGACCACAGGGAACAAAGAGAATTTCACCCATGGGCAGGTATTCATCGTGGCCGTTTTCAAAGCAGCCACGGGAGGCTTGAGGACGTACGTCCAGGCGCATATCCAGAAAGTGGACGGCACTGGAATGCCAACTGCCGGTGATGGCCGCGGAGCGCTCATAGCTACCGCTGACCGCGGAAAAGTTTTGTGTGTGAATTTCTCGCCTGTCTAGCCAGTTTCCGGGGTTGAAACGGGAGGTGAGTTCGGCCGGCCTCATGGTTTGCACAAGGGCGCGGTCGGCATTGGCTTGCGGTTGTCCAGTCACATTGATGATGCTCTGTGTCATGCCCGGTTGTCCGGACTTATTATTAGCGGCTGGTGCCTCACCGGGGCACAGCCAGTGTCTTGTGCAGCTCTTTGTGATATTGCAATGAAGCTGGCGAGTCCACCAGGGCAGGATCACAACACCACTATAAAGAAAATGTCAGGCAAAGCAAAGAATGGCGTTTTTACAAAACTATCTGACTTGAGCGCTGTGGCATTCCGCCATAATCTGACAGACGTCTATGGATATTCTAAGAGAACCTCCTGAACGCTGCGGCATTCAGGAGGAAATAGACGACCGGCCTGGATCTATCAGATCTGCAATGAGAAAAATCACCCGGTCTGCAATGAGAATAAAAATAATGTTCAGAAATTTACTGGCCAAAACTTCCCTGGCGCTGTTGTTGTCGTTGGGATTCGCTGCGGAGGAGCTGCACGCTCAATCCGAGGCGCAGCCCGTCGCCATACCCGGCTGGAACGCACTGATTCAACAGTTGCAGGCGTTGCCCGTTGCCGCGTTGAATAAGTTGCCGGCTGAGCTGCGCAATGATCCTCAGGTGCAGCAGGAAGTGGCACGTTTGATTCTGCAGGCCCTGACCATGTCCGCCATCAGCACTCTGGGCGCGGATGGCGATCATCCGGTTTTTCTGCCCAGTATTGGCGAACTGATCAATGTGGGCCAACCCAATGCGGATACGATATACAAGGCTGCGGAGATTGCGCCCGGCGGTGTTTATCGTTTGCGAGGTTATCCCGGCACCTTGACGATGAGTGTGATTGGTCAGGTCGGACCGTCTCCGGCAGACCCGGGCAGTGAAGGTGATCACCCGGGGCCGACACGTAACTACTTGTATCTGGACACGCTGAAAACCCATGACGACGGTCAGTTCGATGTGCTGCTGAGTGTTGATAAGCCGCAAGGCTATCGCGGCGACTGGTGGCCATTGCACCCGAAAACCTATCGCCTCATGTTGCGTCAGGTGAGCTCAGACTGGCAGGCGCAGATCGACCCGGCGATTACCATCGAACGCATCGACATCCCGGTGGGGCGAACCAGACCATCCGCCGAGACCATGGAAGCGAGATTGCGCCGTCTGCCCATGATGACGGCGTTCATGTCTACCATGTTTGTAGACCAGGCGAGCAAGCTGCGGGCGCAGGGCTACGTGAATAAACTCAAGGTGTTGGACGTGTCCACAAGCGGTGGCCTGGACGGACAGTTTTATTACGAAGGGGCTTTTGATCTGCAGGATGATGAGGCGCTGATCATCGAAGCCACTCAACCGGAACATTGCCAGTACCGTTCTGTGATTCTCACCAACGATATATACCAAACCCTCGACTGGTACAACAATCAAAGCAGCCTGAATGAGTCGCAGGCTGCTGCGGATGCAGATGGTGTCTTGCGCGTGGTGATCTCCAGATTAGATCCCGGGGTGCCAAATTGGCTGGATACCGGTGGTTATCAACGCGGCGTGGTGCAGGGACGCTGGACCCATTGCAACTATCAGCCCATGCCAGTGGTGAAAAAAGTCGCAGTGGAAAAGGTACGTGATTACTTGCCGCCTGAAACACTCGTTGTGACGGCGGCGGAGCGCCAGCGAATAGTTCGTGAACGACGTGCTGCGTATCAGCTAAGACGACATTGGTAATGAAATGCCATGGGCTGGCTCGGTCCAACATGGCTCATGTTTAAGCGTGGAATGCTGTGAGGAGGTAAGGAGTATTTTTATGGCTATGTAATCCAGAACGTCAAAATTTAGATATAAAAATAATAAAATTTGAGGATTGACCAATGAAAAAGCAATACGATTTTATAGTACCACTCAAGCGCAATGCACTATCTCTTGCGATCGGGGCCGCTTCAATGGCTTTGATTCCGGCAATGGCATTAGCTCAGGAAACCGAGACCGTCACTGACGGAAAATCTCGACAAACCATCGAAGAAGTCATTGTGACCGGTACCTTTATTCGGGGTATTAAACCTACCGGATCAATGCCCATCGGTGTGGACAGTAGTGACATCACCGCCAGTGGTGCTGTCACCACCAATGAAATTTTGGCCACTATTCCCCAGGTCAACAATTACTTTAATACCCGTGCGGAACTGGATCCTCGGGGGGCTGCGCAAACGGTCATTAACCGCCCCAACCTTCGTGGCCTGCCGGGCTTTAACTCGGCTTCGGGTTCCACCACACTGATTCTGGTCGATGGCCACCGAATCACACCGATTGGTCTGGATCAGGCATCGATAGATCCCGATATCATCCCTGGCGCGATTATCGAGCGCGTCGAAGTCATTACCGATGGTGGTTCGTCACTGTACGGCGCCGATGCGGTCGGTGGTGTGATGAACTTCATTACCAAGAAAGAATACAATGGCGTCGAGATTGATCTCAATTATGGTGGCGGTGATGATTACGACACAGCGGACCTCTCCTTGACCGGAGGAACCAATTGGGAAAACGGCTCAGCGTTGCTGTCAATAAGTCATAACGAGCGCGAAGGCCTTGTCAATGGCGATCGTGACTGGGCCCGTCGGGGTGAGTGGACGACGTCTGGCGTAATTCCCAACGACACAGAGTGTCTGGTTCCGGTCGGCGCCGTTACCACTTGGGCCAGTTATGGCGCAGGTTGGACGGACAATCCCCTGGCATCATCGCTCGGCGTCAAGGTTACGCCCGTGGGTGAGCCGTGCGCTGCGAAAGATGCGAGTACGTTACTGCCCGAGCAGGATAGGAACAACATTTGGTTCAGCATCAGTCAGAACTTGAATGATAACGTCGCGTTTAATATGCAAAGCTATTATTCCGAACGAACCACTGTCTTCACCAGCTATCCTCTGGGTGACTCTATTGAGGGCGATAGCCCGACAGCTTTAGGCATACCGCCAGGGGCACTTGGCAATACCTATGATGTTCCCGCTGTCGGTTTTTCCTATGGTGCTAACTCAGCCTATAGCAATCGGGATATGGAAATTGAGTTTAAAACCTGGGGTTTTTCCCCGGAATTTATCGTCAATATGGAAAATGGCTGGCAGTTGCGCCAGACATTCCACTACGGACGATCCGAAACGACGTCGGTTGATCCTCTGAGCAATCGCGCGACCATGCTGGACTATTACGCCAGCGGTGACTTTGACCCGGCGAATGTGGCCGCCGCAGACCCTGATGTAATCCGTGACATTCTGGATTATGAGTTTGGGGCTAAAACCGTGCAAGAACTGTTTATGGCTCGTATTATTGCCGATGGTGCGGTGCTGCAACTGCCTGCCGGAGAGGTGCGCATGGCGGTAGGTGCAGAATACTCTCAGGACACTGCCCGCAAACATCAGGGTGAAACGGCGATTGGCGAGCTCGGTTCAATTGACTATCGGCATGCCAGCCGTGACATCAAGGCGTTCTTTGCTGAAGTGCAAGTTCCTGTGCTAGACATGTTAGACCTGTCACTGTCGGTACGCACAGATGATTACAGTGACTTTGGCAAAACCACCAATCCCAATATTGGTTTTAGCTTTAGGCCGTTTGAATGGGCCACGGTGTTTGGTCACTGGGGCAAGTCTTTTAATGCGCCAACGGCGGTTGATGGACTCTCTCAGGCGACGGTTCGCAACCTGACGTACAATACCGCTGTAGGTGTTCCTGACCCGCTTGGTGTGAGAGATCCGGGGCGCAGTAACGTATTACAGATCACCGGAGCGTCTGCCGGGACTTTGCAACCACAAACGGCAGAAACCTGGGCGGCTGGTTTTGAGATTACTCCGCTGGAAGGTTTGCGTTTGAGTGCAACCTACTATGACATCAAGTTTGATCAGATTTTGGGGGCGCCTGATCCACAGCTGGCATCCGCAGTTCTGGCCAACCCTGATAAGTTTATCTTCAACCCCACTCAGGCTGACGTGGATGCTTTCCTGGCTATCGTCGACAATGCTGATCAATATGCTGACCTGGACGTTACCCAGCTGGGTGTTATCGTAGATCGTCGTTCGACCAACACCGATCAGGCGTTATTGCAAGGCATCGATTTCTCGGTCAGCTATGAGCACAGTACCAATATTGGTGTTTGGGCTTACGGTGTGTCCGGTAACTATCAGACCAAACTCGATATCAACGATGGCAATGGCTGGATAGACAATCTGGAAGAAGGCGTCTCTGACCTGGCGGTGGCCGGTACCGTATCCTGGGCCAGAGACAATATTCAGGCGAGAGTGTCTCTGAAATACACCAATGGATTCGATGTGTCGGGTGCTGAGTTGGGTCAAACATCGGTGGACAGTTTCTTGACGACCGATTTGTTTGTCGGTTACGACTTTGACGATAGCCTGTCGCTGCGGTTCAATGTAGACAACGTGTTGGACGAAGAGCCCCCGATTTGGCGCCAGGGTGGGCAGAACCTGCCTTACTCAGGCTTCACCATCGGGCGCGTGTTCAAAGTGGGCCTGACCAAGTCATTCTTTTAACACGTAATCCACCATAAACCGGGCCTTTTCTGGCTCGGTCAAACCTCAACAAGAACCCCGGCTTTCATTGGCCGGGGTTCTTTTTTCATTGATTTTTTATCGAGGGTGACTGCATCGTGTCCCTGAAGGCAAACAGACACACGGCAACGTCTTGGCATGTCGTTGGGGTGCAGTTGGAAGAAAAGTTTTGGGGCTTTGATGAAGGGTTGGGCGGCGCGGTTGCAGCGGCCCGCCAATACCCTGCAGCCGATATGTTCGAGGTCAATTCAAGCACAGGAGCATTTATGTCAAACGACGAAACCGCACTGGAATTACCGCCACAATCTATCCCCGTGCCCAAGTCGATCAGCCCGCAAGGGCAGGCCTATCTTGCAGCGGCGGCAAGTCGCGTAGCCGTGCAAGCTGGCACTGGAAAAACGTCGCAATCGGATTCAGTTACAGAAGGCGCAAGCCAAGCACTTGAATTTTTACGGCCACTCGCCGCCGGCTTCCAGGGAAGTATCGAAATCATTGATTTGCCAGGCGACGCCAAGCTCTACCGGGTAACGCCTGAGAGCCGGCTCGGACGTCGTGCTGAAGTCGCGTATCTGGACATTCACGGTGGTGGCTTTATCACCGGTGGCGGCGAGATGTGCCGCTTACTGGCGGTGTTGAGAGCCATGGAATATGGCACCGAAGTTTTTGCCGTGGACTACCGCTTGATGCCTCAGCATCCTTACCCTGCCGCGCTGGATGACTGTGTGGCGGCGTATCGGCAAGTGTTATCGCAGTACTCCGCATCGGACCTTGTGGTCGGGGGTTCGTCGGCTGGCGGTAACCTCGCTGCGGCGTTGATGTTGCGGGCCCGCGACGAAAGATTACCGCCGCCGGCGGCCCTGTTGTTGTTGACGCCAGCCGTTGATATAACGCTCTCGGGTGACAGTTGTCAGACTAACCGCTACCTCGATGTGAACCTGTACGGTGGGGGAAGTGAGCTCGCTCAATACGCGGGCAAGGAAGATCCGACCACGGCCTATGTCTCACCCCTCTTTGGTGAGTTTACCGCGGCTTGGCCGCCCACGTTTTTAATGACCGGGACCAGGGATTTATTGCTCTCCGACACCGTGCGAATGCACCGGGCACTGCGTCGCGCCGGCGTGGCGGCCGAATTGCATGTGAATGAGGCCAGTCCGCACGGCGGCTTTATGGGAGCCGGAGCCCCCGAAGACGCGGAGATCATGGCCGAGTGCCGGCGGTTTACCCTTTGTGCTTGGGGGATTGAAGACCACCCATCGAGTTCCTAACAAGACCCACAAGAGTACTAATGTGGGTGTCTCTTTAGAAAGACTCTTTAAAAGACCTTAATTTCTTTAGAAGAATTGAATGCTGCTGGGGCAAGGTGCGTACCCTTCCCATATGGGAATAGGCAGTATCTTCACCGCTGTGCCATTCTGTTATTTGCCTGTTGGCAGGTGTTAACGGCTGAGAGGTAAGAATTTCACCAATAATAACTGAAGCGAGAGAGGCAGCATGGATTTACAACTGAAAGGGCGGCGTGCGCTGGTGACCGGCAGTAGCAGTGGGATCGGTGAGGCCACCGCCCGTATGTTGAGTGAAGAAGGTGCGGTAGTGGTGGTGCATGGCCGCAACCGTGAAAGAGCCGAGCAAGTGGCAGAGCGTATTGGCGCCGCCGGGGTTGCTATTGGTGATCTCTCCACTGACGAAGGAGCGGCTCAAGTGCATGCCGGGGCGCGAAAGGTACTGGGCGGCAATATAGAAATCCTGATCAATAACGCGGGCGGCAGTTCGACCGGCAATACGTCAAAACCGCCATTGGATATCAGCGCGAAAGATTTTGTCTCGAATTATCACGCTAATGCACTGGGTGCTGTGCGCATGGTGCACGAGGCTGCACGGGAGATGGTGGACGCGAAATTTGGTCGCATTATCAATGTATCGAGTGCGGTTGCGCTTCAGCCGAATAACCTGGGGACTGACTACTCTGCGGCAAAATCAGCACTCAATAATTATACCGTCAGTCTGGCGGGTTCGCTTAAAGGGGTGGGCGTTACCGTCAATACCATCACGCCGGGGGTGATCATGGTGGATGGATTGATTCGCTTTGCACGCGGCCGCTACAACGACCCCAATATGTCCATTGAAGAGATCACCCAGCGTCTGGCCAACGAAAAAGTGTTCGATCTGCCGCCGGTTGGTCGCCTGGGTATGCCGGATGAAGTCGCTATGGTGGCTTGTATGTTGGCCAGTCCGGGGCTGGGATTTGTCACCGGTTCCAATTACCGGGTTGACGGTGGTCAGGTCCGTGCGGTCTTGTAAAGATCGTCAAACGTTTGTGTCAATTTCGCGTATCCGTTGATGAATAATAATCGTGAAACACAACAAGCGAAAAGCATAAGAACGCACAACTAAAAATAGAGAGGCCTTATGACTCATAAAACCTATCGGGTGATCCAGTGGTGCACCGGCGTGGTTGGTAAAACGGCGCTGCGACATTTTATTGAAAACCCAGTGTTCGAGTTGGTCGGGGTGCTGGTGACCAATCCGGATAAAGACGGTAAAGACGCCGGTGATCTTGCCGGCTTGGCCGCCACCGGCGTGACCGCCACCAGCGATGTAGAAAAAATCATGGCTCTCGACGCCGACTGTGTGTTGTTTGCGCCGATTGTGACGGATGTGGATATGATCTGCCGCCTGCTGCGTTCCGGTAAAAATGTGGTGTCACCGGCCGGGCCTTTTGTGCCCAATAAATATTTTCCCGACGAGTCCAAAAAAATTGAAGCCGCCTGTCTTGAGGCTGGTGTTTCTTTTCACGGTTGCGGCATTCACCCGGGATTCTCCGGCGACATTTTGCCGTTAACCTTGTCGCGCTTGATGAACCGAATTGATCGTATCCAGATCATTGAGTTCATCGATAAAGACAAGAACCCCATGGTATACACCGAAATGATGGGGTTTGGCGCGGATCCGCAAGAGCTGCTGGCCAAGCCACGTCGCGCTCCGGATACCTGGCGTCATTTCTATCAATCCCTGGCCATGGTTGCCGAGGGGCTGGGTCAAGAGATTGAAAAAGTCACCAGCCATTTTGAGGTTGCCAGCGCCACACAGGATATTCCCTATACGCTGGGGGAGGGACGCAGTGGCGGCGGTGTGATCAAAACCGGTACTGTGGGTGGCCAGCATTATGAATGGACGGCGTGGGTGGATGGCGTTCCGCTGATCAGTTATCACTTCTACTGGACCATGGGGGAGCATGTCGAGCCCCGGTGGGACATCGACAGTCGCTACCAGGTGGTGATTGAAGGCGATCCGGGTATGGAAGTTCGTCTGATGAGTCCGCCCGATGCCGATGGCAAACGCCCGTTCCTGGGGTTGCCCTGGACCGGTTTGGTGGGTGCCACAGCCCTGCCGGCGGTGTGTGATGCGCAGCCAGGCCTGATTACCCATCTCGACCTGGGCGTGGTTCAACCCCGCGGTCTGGTGCGCGCCAAATAGCGTGGTGTGTATCGCCAAGATAGGGGGGCCTTCTACAGCCCCCCCTTTTTCTGTTACAGCGTTTACCGATTTTGTTACAGTGCTTTACCGGATTTTTTTGCACGATGTAAAGTGATGGGGCAGTGCGCTGCCGGATAAAACACCGTCTTGAAGAGGCTGGCCCTTAAACTGCGGATTGCAATGCGACTGTAAGGTGTAACACCCATGGTGAAATCTGCCAAGCCCGAAGATTTGCTGCTGGCTCTGTTGAATGGGCCTTTTGAGTCGCCATTGTGGTCGACCTTTCTCGACGGCCTGCGACAGCGCACTCGGGCGGATTATTCCAGCCTGGTGTTTCGCCCGCCGGGGCTGCCCGAAAATACGGTGTTCCATCTTTTCTCGGGTAATCTGTGTCCGCCTGTCATACAACAGCTCTACCGTGACAGCTTTTACAAACAGGATCCCACCCCCTACCACGACATGCAGGAGGGGCGTGTCTACACCCTCAAGGAGCTGTTGCAAAACGATAATCCCGCTCACGAGGCGTACCTCAATGCGATCATGTTTCCCAGTGGCATGAACTGCGCACGGATGGTGCGGGTCGAAGAGCCCGGCGGCGTGAGCGCCTGGTTGACCATCACTCGCAGCCAGCGTGACTTTAGCGCCGCCGATGGCAAACTGCTGAGTGACCTGGTGCCCTATCTGCGCAGCGTGCTGCGCAGCTACATGGCATTGGAGCAGGAAAGAACCAACGCCCTACTGGCCGGTGATGCCATCCGGCGGCTCAGCTATGGCTGGATCACTTTGGATGCCTGCGGTCATATATTGGAAACCAATGAGCATGGCCGCGACATGTTGGAAAATACGGGCCCCCTGCGCAGGGATGAGCAGGGAGGGTTGAAAGGGGCGTCAATGCAGCAGAGCCGCGAGATTCTGGACGCGGTGCGGCAACTGGCCACGACCGACAAAGCCAAACCGAGCGCCATCATCGTCAGCCGTGATCCGTGGCTGGATATGCTGCTGGTGCCCGCCAGTCGTAAGGCCATCTCCGCCAAAGCAGTTCCTGCCGTTGTGGCTTACATTCACGGTGACAGCTCCCTGTCAGCCGACCGTCGCGAACAGCTGCGGCAGTTGTTTGGGTTGTCCCCCAGCGAAGCGAGGCTGGCACTGGCCCTCGGACGTGGCATGAGTATTTCGGAAGCGGCAGGCGAGCTGAACCTGACCGTGGAATCCGCCCGCACCTATTCCAAAAAAGTGTACGCCAAAATGGGCGCCAGGGGCCAAACGGACCTGGTGCTGTTTATTCAGCGCAGTGTGCTGCAAATCGCTTAACGACGTCAGTGGGTTTTGATCTGGCGGCTGCCATTCGAGACTTCGTCATCTCTGTCCAGAGCGGTGTCCGACACTCTTTCTTTGCCATAGCCCCGGACCCCAATCCGATGTAGTTTGAAATAGGATATATTCTTGCGTAGGGTAGAATGCATTTTTATGCATGCTTTTGAGTAAGAGCATGTTAAAGCATCGCTGGATGTTTTGACTTAAGAGAACACTATGACGCAATTATCCATACTCGAACTGGGCCGTGTGCGCGAAGGCTCCGATCGCCGCGCGGCCCTGAACGAAGCCCGCGACCTGGCTGTTCACGCCGAGCAATTGGGCTATCAGCGTTTCTGGGTTGCCGAACATCACAATATGGCGGCAGTCACCACCGCCGCGACGTCGCTGGTGATCCAGCACATTGCCGCCGCCACCAAAACCCTGCGGGTGGGTGCCGGTGGTGTGATGCTGCCCAATCACGCGCCCTACATCATTGCCGAGCAGTTTGGCACCCTGGCCACCTTGTACCCCAACCGGATTGATCTGGGGTTGGGGCGCGCGCCCGGAACCGACCCGATGACGCTGCGGGCCCTGCGACGCAACCCCGCCAGCTCTGACCACTTCCCCCAGGACGTGTTGGAACTGCAGGGCTATCTGGGGCCCGTGCAACCCGGCCAGAGCATCGAGGCGGTGCCGGGCTCCAACACCAACGTACCGCTGTGGATACTGGGCTCCAGCCTGTTCGGTGCCCAGCTGGCCGCCGAGCTGGGGCTGCCCTATGGCTTTGCCTCCCACTTTGCGCCGCAGGCCCTCGACGGTGCCCTGCGCATTTACCGCGAACGCTTCAAGCCCTCGGCACAACTGTCTGAACCCTACGTGCTGATTGGCACCAACGTTATCGCCGCCGAGACCGACGCCGAAGCCCGCTGGCTGCACACCTCTCAGCAGATGTCCTTCGCCAATCTGGTGCGCGGCCAGCGCAATCTGATGCTGCCGCCCATCGACAATATCGACGACTACTGGAGCCCCATGGAAAAAGCCCAGGCGTCACAAATGCTCGCATGCAGTGTCGTCGGCAGCCCCGCCACCGTTAAAGCCGGGCTCGACAAACTGATCGACAGAACCCAGGCGGATGAACTGATGATCGTGTCGGATATGTTTGACCCACTGAAGCGCTTTCGGTCGGTGGAAATTATCAGCCAAGTAATGGAGTAAGCCATGAAAGCCATATTGTTACCTGTTTTGATCTTGTGGTCGTTGCAAGGCCTTGCGGCCAGCGATCAGGCTGACTACCGGCTGGAAACCGTGGTGAAAGACATTGATCTCCCCTGGGGCATGGTCTGGCTGGACAACGGCGATATGCTGGTCAGCAGTCGCAATGGGGAGATGCGCCGAATCAATGCAGAGGGTGAACAAACTCTCATTGAAGGGGTGCCCAAAGTGCACGTCAACGGGCAGGGTGGGTTGATGGATCTGGAGCGCCACCCGCAGTACGACCTGAATGGCTGGCTGTACCTGTCATACGCCAGTCGCGAAGGTGAGGGTGACGGCAGCCATACCGCGATCATGCGGGCCAGGCTCGAGGGTAATCGGCTGACCGATAAGCAAGTGCTTTACAAGGCCGTGCCCAATACCACCAGCGGTCGGCACTACGGCAGTCGCATCGAGTTTGACCGCGAAGGCTATCTGTATTTTTCCATTGGCGATCGCGGTGACCGCGATCGCAACCCTCAAAACCCGGGGCGCGACGGGGGGAAGATTTATCGTTTGACGGATCTTGGCTGGGTGCCCAGCGACAACCCCTTTGCCGATCAGGACGGTGCGATACCGGCCGTGTATTCCCTCGGGCATCGCAATCCGCAGGGTATGGCCATGCATCCCTTGAGTGGCGATATCTGGGTGCACGAGCACGGCCCACGCGGGGGTGATGAGGTTAACCTGATCAAGGCGGGCGCCAACTATGGCTGGCCCATTCTGAGCTACGGCGTCAACTACAGCGGCAGCCAGTTTGCCGAGGCGCAAGAGCGCGACGGTTACGAGTCTCCGGTGCACTACTGGGATCCGTCCATCGCGCCATCGGGCATGGTGTTTATCACCAGTGAGCGTTATCCCGAGTGGCGTGGCGACCTGATTGTTGGCTCGCTCAAGTTCCGCCAGCTGGTGTTCTGCGAGGTGGCCGGAGACCGCATTACCGCCACCCGTGTGCTGTTTGAAGACATTGGTCGCGTGCGCACTCTGCGGCAGGGACCGGATGGGTATCTGTATGTGGCGACTGAGGATAAGGGGATAATCCGCATTGTGCCGCAAAAGGAAAATGTGCCGTAAGAGCAAAAAGCGCGGCAAGAGTGAAAGTAGTCAAAGGTTCTGCTGCTTTTCATTTTAATTTCATTGTCAGTGGGTAGCGTGAGTCGAGTAAGAGAGCCACAGCCTGGTGTATTTCAGCTGTGGCGAATAAGAGTTAATCCATAGAGGTATATGTTGGTTATGTCTGTTAAAAATGTCAGTACTTTTCGAAAGTATCACCGCCTGCTGGGCTTTTTTATGGCCGGGGTCATGATGATTTATGCCAGCAGTGGGGTGTTGCTGATTTTCCGTACCACTGACTTCCTCAAGTATGAACAAACCACCCAGCGACAGTTGGACGCGGGCCTGACAGGGGAGCAGCTGGGCCAACAATTACGCCTCAAGAATTTCCGCTTGAAGCAGGAAAATGACACCGACATTGTGTTTGAGCAGGGGCGTTATTCCAAACAAAGCGGCACGGCAACGCTTACCAGCAAAGATTATCCGCCGCTGGTGCAAAAACTGGTGCACCTGCATAAGGCCACCCCAAACAGCCCGCTGTTTTTTATGAACGTGTTTTTCGGCTTTGGCCTGCTGTTTCTGGCGGTGTCCTCCTTTTTCATGTTCCTGCGTCAGGCGCCATCGTATAAATCCGGGATGAAATTTGCGTTGGCGGGTTTGGTGGTGGCTTTGGTAATGGTGTTTGCGGCCTAGGGGTTGCGGCGGCATCGATACCATTGATGCCGCGGCTATGTCTCCATGCATTACAGCAGTGTGCCACCCTCGACGGCCCATACCTGGCCGGTGACAAAGCTCGCTCGCTCTGAGGCGAGATAAGCGACCAGACCTGACATTTCATCGGGTTGTGCAAACGGTTTGCCAACCAGCGTCTTTCGCTGGCGCATGGCTTTGTCGTAATCGCATAGCGATTGCGAGTAGGCACTGAAAAATTCCAGGTTATCGGGATGAAAGCGACTGCCATTGCTGAAGTCTTCCGGTGTCTGGCCAAAAGTGGCATAGGGCGCGATGGCATTGACTCTGACGCCGTGCTGACCGACTTCCTTGGCCAACACTTTGGTAAAGCTGTGGATGGCGCCCTTCATGGCCGAGTACACCGGCAACATATAATCACCGACCAAACCGGCGGTTGAGCCAAGATTGATGATGCTGCCCGCGCCTTCTTTAATCATGAGGGGGAGCACGGCCCGGGTCATACGCAAAACGGTACCAAAATTGATATCGATATCTGCCATCCACTTGTCCGGATCCGATTCGGCGAAAAAGCCCTGGTCTATATTGCCACCCACACCATTAACCAGAATCGAAACGGGCCCGAACTTCTCTGCGGCCTGAAGGACGGTTTGGGGGGCGGTGGGGTCAAGCAAATCGGCCGCCACAAAAACCGCCGCGGCAGCACCGCGTGCTTTCGCCAAATCCACCAGGCGTGTGCCAGCCTCCATATCGCGTCCCACGGCAATCAGGCTAACTCCTTCGGTTGCCAGTTCAAGGGCAATGGCCCGACCAATATTGGCGGTTGCGCCGGTGACGATGGCGACTTTACCTTGCAGGTGTAAGTTCATGGCGAGATGACCTCTAACGTTAATCATGTCTCGTCGCGCGTTGATGCGCGAGTATGGATTGAAGTGACAGTGTGTTTAGTCTTGGCAGGTAATGTTGAAGCGCTGGCAGTAGTCGGCGAAGCGTTCACGCACAATCTGCCGGGTTAAGCCGTACTCCTCCAGATTGTATTCGTGCTTGCCGAATTGTCCTTTGGGGTTGTTGTTCAAATACGTGGTCATGGCGGACTCCGCAGTTGCGCTCCAGGGTTCATCAAGGGCGGCATACATTTTTTTGATTTCGCCAATCGGATCGCGCATGACATCGACGTACTGCAGATCGTAGATGGCATCCCAGCCATGCTTTTCTTTATAGGCCAGAGTGCGTTCAACCATGAGGGTAAACGTATCCATCATGGTTTCGCCGATAGAGTGCAAGTCGACGTTATCGCTAAGCATCATTCTGACGTTTTTGATCAGGCTGCAGCAGGAGCCAACGACTTCCACCGGGTCCCTGTGTGTCATCACCAGTTGCGCATCGGGATAAACCTGGGTGAGGTCATCCAGAAATAGGGGGTGCCAGGGGTTTTTCAGCGTCCAGCGTCCCGGCGCCTCCGTCTGCAGCAGCTGCAGCAAGCGCTTCTGGTATTGGAAGGCCGGTAAGTAGCTTGTGTTCAGGAACCACTCGCGATAACCGGGCACTTCTGCAATGGCGTCAAAGTACTGGGCGCAAAATGATTGTGACATCGCGAACTGGCATTCTGTGGGACTGTCGGCATTTTCATAGTGGATGGCAGCAATTTGTGGTGCGTATTTTAGCGACAGCTCGGTCAGTTTTTGCGATTCTACGCAGCGTGGGTCGGTACTGAGTTCAGCGGCTTTGGGCGGGGGTACCGAGTTAAGCGACTCCCAGCGGAGAAAACAGCGTCTGGCGGAATCCTCGTTAAGCAGATTGATCACCAGCGTGGTGCCGGTTCTGGGTAAGCCAAACACGAACAACGGCCGTTCGATGGGGGTTTGCAAAATCTCAGGGTGTTTGTCCAAGTAGTGTTCGACGCGCAAACGGTTCGCCAGGGTTGTGGTGAGCGTATTCCGGATGCTGCCCCAGCCCCTTTCCGACAGCGGAGCTTCGGTATTAAGGGCATTGACCAGTTGTGCCAGGCCTTGTGCCACCAGCGGTTCCAGCTGTGCTTTCATTCCGGTTTGTGTCTCAGCAGCTCTGATAATATCGAAAGTAGATATCATGTTGTTGTCATCACCTTAAGAAAAAATGGGTATTGGTACGTCGCATTGGCAATCACCGAGACACTCGTGCCGTTCGCAGTGTTTCGCACGTTCAATGACCCGGCTGGCAAAATACAGCCAACTTGTTGCCGTCCAGATCGCGAAAGTATGCTGCATACATGGCGCCACCAAGGCGTTCACCGGGCTCGCCTTCGCAGCGGCCGCCGAGCTCCAGTGCCTTGCGGTAGACGGCGTCAACCTGGTTTGTGTCCACGGCACCGAGAGCAACCATTGAGCCATTGCCGGTGGTGGCCGGATTACCATCAAAGGGGGTATTGATGGCGAGGTTGGCGCCATTGCCTTCGCCGAGGGTGAAATAAACAGTCCGCTCGCTTTTAAATGTCTGCTTGCCGCCAAACAGGGATAACAGCTCGTTATAGAAGGCCTCGGCGGCCTCAAGGTTGTTGCTGCCTAAATTAATGTGAGTGATCACGGGAGTGCTCCTTGCGCTCTTGGTGGTTATGTTTCATTGACTGGTGGTTATGTTTCATCGACGGCTGCCTGAATGCTTCTGGCGAGCCATTCAACCATGTGTGGATCGACGGCTTTGTTGTCAGTGGTATTGAGCTGCATGGTGTACAGGGCGAAGCCGGCGCACAGGGCAATAATTTCCCGCGCCCGGCTTTCAGCGTTGGGTGGGCCGAGCCATTCCATCATCGGAGTAATGGTGCGTTCCTTTAACACCCGAATAGCGATTTCTCTCGCTTCTTCATTGCCGGTGGCCAAGACGCTCATGGCGTGCGGGCAGTTGGGCTGGGAGGGATCGGCAAGCATGTCGGCAACGTATTGCCCAAAATTTTCCCGGTCATCGGGGGGGGTTGGGGTACCCAGGGCATCCGTCAGGGCTGCCTCGAACAGATTGGCTTTAGTACCGAAATGCCTGAACAAAATGGTCGGTGCGACGCCCACGGCATCGGCGATTTTACGGATGCCGGCTTCGGAATAGCCGATGGTGGAAAATATTTGTTGCGCGGCGGTGATAATTTTCGCCTTGATCTCAGAGTTTGTAGTTTCATTGCGCGCTACGGCTGACGACTTGTTGGTCGGGCTTTTCGTTTCAGCAAGGCGGACGTTCAAATACTGGCGTGAATCAAACCGCCACTCGCCGTCCTGCCTGACCAGCCGATCCAGGGTCTGACCGGACTCCGACAGTTGCAGTGGTTGGGGGCCGCCGAGTTGCATAATGCAGTAGTTGCTGTGGCAGGTGGCGGTGCCCTGTTCGGCGTCAATCTCTATGATCGGGTTTGTGATCAGGTGACGTGTACTCGGAGAACCGTCTTCTGTGGCGGGAAATTGGATTTGCCACACGGACAACAGGTCCTGGTGGTCTATCCAGGAAGCGTTATCACTTAATTGTATCTGTGCCTGCCGAAACAATGCCGCGGCGCAGGTCAGGTCACCGCTGTCGATAAGTGCCGCTGGGCGGTAAACCAGATTGGTAATTTTCGATGCTTCCATAGTCTCTTCCAAATAGTTGCTACTGATGGCTTGCTCACCGGGGTGATTACTGAGCACGAGTGTTTGTTTTCTGCATTCACGCTGAAGTCCCATGGGTGAGAACTCCGTGTCCCAGCCTAATCACCAGAGTGGTTGCGCATGCTAGCGGCTTGAGCCGTTGCGTAACAAGTGTGTCGAGCTCCGGTGTTGAAAACAGCCAGGTTTGTATTCGATTGATCCTGTGTTATCGTTTGATCACATGTTACCATTCGATCCAGATGGTACCAAGTGGTAGAGGATGGGTTGGTATTTTTCTCGGTGGAAGTGTTTCGGGCCCCTTTCTGAGGGGATGGTCAGCGGCTGAAATGGGGGGCATATGTCACAGGTCGAAAATCGTAAAGTGGCATTGGTTACAGGGGCGGCCTCAGGAGTTGGGTTGGCCGTGGCGAGGCAGCTTGCTGAAACTGGTTTTGATCTCTGCCTGGTGGATGTAGATGCAAATGGGCTGGAGCAGGCAGAGAAACAAGTGGTTGAGTTGGGTGCCAAGGCACTGGTTCAGGTTGTGGATCTGGCGGTTCCCGATGCATGCACGACGGTGGTTTCGGCGACGGTTAAGGCGTTTGCCCGGTTGGATGCGTTGTGTAACGTGGCGGCAGTGATGTTGCCAGGCCATTCTACCGAGGTGTCGGTAACTGCTTTTCAAACAACCCTGGCGGTTAATTTGTCGGCGCCATTTTTTCTGGCTCAGGCGGCGATCCCGCATCTGTTAGAGGTGGATGGGGCCATTGTTAATGTGGCCTCTGCAGTGGGGGTGACGGCTCAGGCTTATAACGCCGCCTATTGCGCCAGTAAAGCCGGTTTGATCCATATGACCAAGTCCCTGGCTATGGAGTATATCAGTCAGTCTATTCGTATTAATGCCGTTGCGCCCGGAGGCATGATGACGCCGCTGGCGATGAACATGGCGGCGTTGCAAGGCGCCGACCCGAAGATCATGGGGCGGACTACGCCACTGCGGGGATTGGTGGAAGTGAAAGATGTGGCCGAGATGGTGGTTCTGCTGGCAACCGATGCGGGGCGTGGCTATCACGGTGCTTGTGTTGTTATTGATAAGGGCATGTGTGCCGGTTGAGTCAGTTGAAAGGCCGTCATACGCACATAAAAGAAACAGAAATTAGGCAGAGAGGGAAAGATCATGAGGCGAGAACCCCATCCGTTTAGCGGCGCGATTTACGAAGAAGAGGCTAATGGTCTTGTTCGTATTACCGATGAAAAAAAAGGTAAAACCGGACTGTTCACCTGGGAAGGGACTTGGGTCGAGGGTGATATTACCTACGCCGATCCGCATATGTTGTACCTGGTGGGTGCCCCTGATTTGCCACCGGAGAAAGATATTTTCTGGACCATGTTGCCACCACATGAAACGAGTCCGAAACCCTCGTTTACCGGCAATTTCAGTCGTGGTACTGAAGCGCGCCCCAAGGTGGTGGGCAAGTATGTGGGTGACCCCGGCATGGAGACAGACGAGGGGATGCGTTCAGCGGCGCATCTGCCGCAGTCCTTTTTCCTGGACAATGATCGCAAGCCGGAGCTGATTCCGGAGGTGTACAAGCTCAGTTCCCCGATGCCAGGAGGCCCGGTCAAAATTCCTACAGACCGCTTCTATAAACAGGAATACCACGATCTCGAAGTTGAGAAGATCTGGAAGAAAACCTGGCAGATGGCATGCCGTGAAGACGATATTACTGAGATCGGGGATTACCATCTGTACGACATCGCTCATTTGCAATTCATTGTCGTGCGCAAGGCGGAAGATGAATTTGCCGCTTACCCCAATGCCTGTTTGCACCGTGGTCGACGGTTGCGTGAATGCAGCGGCAAGGGCGCCCGGGAGTTTCGCTGCCCTTATCACGGCTGGAGCTGGAATCTTGATGGCTCGCTGAAGGAATTGCCTGCGGAATGGGATTTTCCCGGAGTGCGTGACGATGTCTGCGAGATGCCAAAGGTTAAAGTGGCGACCTGGAATGGCTTTGTGTTTATCAACCCTGACCCCGATGCCATTTCGCTGGAAGAGTACATGGGGCCTGAGATGTTGCAGCACTACGCCAAAACCAAGCTGCAAAACCGCTATAAACAGGCCGACGTGGTCAAGGTGATACGCTGCAACTGGAAGATCGCCATGGAAGCCTTTATGGAGGCCTACCACACGATCGCCACCCACCCACAGTTGCTGTTGTCCGGTGGGGACCTTTCGGATACTCGCTCGGATGTGTTTGGTAACTGGTCACGCTTGGGGCATGCGGGGCTAAGTACTTGCAGTCCTCATCGCGGCATTATGGTGCCGAAGGAACATACCTTGGCGGCGTATCACCAGGTGGCTGATTTTAATCGCGATTACCTGCGCGACCACATCGGCGACGAGGTCGAACAGTTCTCTGATACGGAGCTGGTTGAGCAGACGTTTAACAACCTGTTTCCAAACTTCAGCCCTTGGGGTGGGTGGGCGCGCATTGTGTATCGCTTCCGTCCCCACGGCGACAACCCTGACGAGTGTTTGATGCAGGCCATGCTGTTGGCGCCCTGGGCCGAAGGCAAGCCCAAGCCGCCGCCAGCACCTACCCGCTATCTGCAGGCGGATGATCTGTGGGTCGAGGCGCAGGAGTTGGGTACGCTGGCGAAAATTTTCGATCAGGATTGCGGCAATATTCCTCAAGTTCAGCTCGGCCTTAAAACCAAACAACCGGCTTACATTTGGTATTCGCAATACCAGGAAGGCGTGATTCGCAATTTTCATAAAAACTACGAGCGTGCGCTTGGACTGAAAGAGTCACAATAAGGCGGGATAACGATGAAGAAAACACTGGAACAACTCTGTGCAGCAGCGTTATTGCGCGCGGCGGAACAGCCTGCCGTTATGTTCGAGGAGGAGTGGACCAGCTGGGGCCAGATGCGTCAGGTGGCGGACTCTGTGCGGCAATTGTTGCGGGAAAGTGGTGCTGCGGATACTGCCGCGGTCACTTTTGTGCCGCGTAACCGGCCGTCGGCGCTGGCCACCTTGTTGGCGCTGATGGCACAGGGGCGGCATATTCGTATGCTCTATCCATTTCAATCTGCGTCCAGCCTGGCCCGACAGATTGAGCAACAAAAGCCGCCGGTGGTGATCGCGGCGGCGCGCGATTTTCCCCCGGAAGTGATGGCCGTCATGCGGGATCAGGGAAGTGCAGGCATCGTCATCGACGAAATGGGGGCCAGGCTGGTGGAGGGATGCGAGCGCAGTACGGTTCCTGGAGCCGCTGTCCCGGTACGCCAACAGATCGATATTCTCACCAGTGGCACCACGGGTACTCCCAAGTCATTTCCTGTCAGTTACGCCATGATTGCCCAGTTTATGGTGGGAGAGAAATGGCTTTCCGGCGCAGCCTATGACAGTGATAACGAACCAGCGGCGTTGCTGTATTTCCCCATCGGTAATATCACCGGCATTCACACCACCGTACCCGCGTTGATTAAAGGTCAGCGCATTGTACTGCTGGATCGCTTCTCACTGGAGCGCTGGCACGAGTTTATCGTGCGTTTCCGGCCGCCCACTTCTGGTATTCCGCCCACGGCTATGGGTCAATTGCTGGATGCGAATATTCCGCGGCAAGACCTGTCATCGCTCAAGAGCATGGGGTCCGGCGCGGCGCCACTGGACCCGGCGTTGCACAAAGCTTTTGAGCAGCGTTACGGCATACCCATTTTACTGTCTTACGGCGCCACCGAATTTGGTGGGCCGGTGTCGGCCATGACCATTGAGAGCCATCAGTGCTGGGGTGACGAAAAATTTGGCAGTGTCGGTCGCGCTTTTCCCGGTTTTCAGCTGCGTGTTGTGGATCCGGATTCGGGAGAGCCGTTGACGGCAGGGCAGGAGGGTGTGTTGGAGGTTGTGTCCCCGCGCATCGGCAGCGACTGGATTCGCACTTCGGATATAGCGCTTATCGACAGTGATGGGTTTTTATATCTCAAGGGGCGGGCCGATGGTGCCATTATGCGTGGCGGTTTCAAGGTGTTACCTGAAACCATCGAGCGCGCGCTATTACTGCACCCCTCTGTTGCAGCGGTCAGTGTTGTCGCAGTAGCCGATGAGCGGGTTAAGGAAGTGCCGGGTGCGGCAATTCAATGCAGACCAGGCGTTGAGTTGCCCGACGAAAAAACACTCGAAGCGCATCTGCGCGAAAGTCTGCTGGCAACGCATATCCCGGTGCATTGGCGTTTTGTCGACTCTCTGCCGAAAACACCTTCCTTCAAAATTGATCGCCCGGCTGTTGAGCGTCTGTTCTTGCCGCCACAATAACTCGATTTGTAGTGAACACATTCTAACCACAGACCGCCGCAAGAGATTGTTTGAAAAATGACATTAAATACTGAGTTTTTGGAAGACGTCGAAGGCACGTCCACGAAAGTAGAGCCCCACCTGGTCGTTGATGACGTTGACAGCTTTCACTGGGATGAACAGTGCGATGTGCTGGTTGTCGGCGCGGGTCTGGCGGGTGCTGCCACTACACTGCGTGTGGCAGAAGAAGCCCGTTACAAAGTGATCGCCATTGACCGCGGCATGGGCGGCGGCGCCAGCAAGATGAGTGGCGGAGTGATCTACATGGGTGGTGGTACTCCGGCTCAGCAGGAATGCGGAATTGAAGACAGTCCGGAAAACATGGCGAACTACCTGCAATTTGAAGTCGGCGATATCGTCCGCCCAGAAACGCTACAACGCTTTGCGTATGCCAGCAAACAGTTTCAGCCCTGGCTGGAAACTCACGGTGCGCGCTTTGGTGGACCGGTTACCGACGCTAAAACGTCCTATCCCAATGATGCCTGCCTGTATTTTTCCGGCAACGAGGTAACCCCCGCCGGGGTGAGTCGAGCCAATCCGGTTCCGCGCGGGCACCGAGCCAAGCCTGCCGCGGGTGGTGAACCTGCCAAATTGAGCGGTGCCTACCTGTTGCCGCCATTGCTTGATGCCATGGATCGGCAAGCCAATATCCATTTTTATCGTCAAACGCGGGCCAAGCGCATGATCCTCAACGCCGATGGCGACATTGTGGGCGTCGAGGTGTTGCGTGTGCCTGGTGGATTTTCCGCGCGCTGGCACGCGTGGTGTTATGCGCTTGGCGCCAACATGATCATGGCCATGTTGAAGCTGACCGACGCGTTTCAGCGCGCGGTGCTCAGGATGGAAAGTAAGGCTGAATTAGTGCGCATTCGTGTGCACAAAGGCGTGGTGTTGTCGGCCGGTGGTTTTACTTACAACCGCAAAATGATGGCGAAAACAGCGCCGCAATATCTGAGTTCTGCCCCACTGGGTACCATTGCTGATGACGGCTCCGGTATCAAACTGGGTATGACCGTCGGCGCTGGTGTAGACAAGTTGGATCGAATTTCTGCCTGGAAATTTCTCTACCCACCGGCTGCCTGGACCCGATCTTGTTCGATCGGACCGTCGGGTGAGCGCCTGGTCAGCGAAGAATTTTACGGTGCCCGCACGGGGGAGGCGGTCTTCAAAACCGGTGGCGGTAAAGGCTGGTTAATTCTGGATGCGCCACTTCAGGCAATGGCCGAGGAAGAAATCCAGAAGATGAAGAAAATGCTGTTCCAGAAAGTGCAGTTCAAAGCCATCCTGAATGATTACACCGTATCCGCAGACACCTTGCCGGAGCTTGCCGCGAAACTTGGCGTTCCGGCGCAGGCCCTGATGGCGACCATTGAGACTTACAACCGGCATGTAGACGAGGGCAGGCCTGACCCTTTCGGTAAAACCGAAAAGCTGCGGCAAACGCTGAAAACCGGGCCGTTTTACGCCACCGATATTGGCGCAGCACCAAAGCTTGCGCCCATTCCTGCGCTGACCATGGGCGGTTTGGTGTGCGATGAAATCAGCGGTCAAGTGCTTGATGGTGATGGCGAGCCCATTAAAGGCCTGTTTGCCGCCGGTCGTACGGCGGTGGGTATTTGCTCCAATTACTACGTCAGCGGTTTATCCCTTGCCGATTGCGTGTGGTCGGGTTGGCGTGCGGCCGAAACCCTCAAAGGGAATGAGGGGGCGAAAACGCTAGCACCACATATCTAACGCACAATATACAGGGCAGACGCCTCTAGCGATAATTTCTGCAGTTATCATCTCATTTACGATAGCCGCTGCCACGATAGCCGCTGCCACGAGGGGCGCCTTGCACTAAGGTTTTGCGTTTCAGGCAGTTGTGCGCACCTTGCGGGTTTTCCGGGAGTACTTCAAAGCCTCGGCGCAATGGCCTGATCATTCTTTGCTGAACCTTTTGTGTTGAACCATACCGGCATTAGTACCATCGCCGCCGACACCGAATCTCCATGGGATTTTTTTAAACCTATGCAGCTTTGGCCAGTTATTACCTTTAAGGGTTGGTGCTCATGAACAATACTGACAAAGTGATTCCATAGCCGTCCATGCCAACGACAGACAACGCCATGAATCACTTGCGTGATGAGCCATTTGCTCGGCTAACCATTAGCTCGACTAACCATTAGCTCGACTAACGACATGCTTCAAAAACAGCGTATTCTCACAATAATTAAAGCGCTCCTTCCATGAGAGGAGCCAACCATCAGAGAAGAGATTATGGCCATTTCTGTTACGCCCACTGAGGGTGCCTGCGGTGCTTTTATTACCGGGCTCGATCTGAGCCAGCCCTTGTCCTCTGCAACGGTCCATTCGATCCGCCAGGCCTGGCTGCAACACCATGTGGTGGTGTTTCCCGAACAGCAGATCGATGACGATGATCTGGAGCGGTTCAGTCGTTATTTTGGCGACTTTGCCGGCGACCCCTACATTGCGCCGATGCCTGGGCGCAAGAACGTGATTGAATTGCGTCGCGCCGCCCACGAAACCACACCCATCTTTGCCGACGCCTGGCACACAGATTGGAGCTTTGGGGCGACACCGCCCGCCGCGACGCTACTCTATGGCATCACCATCCCGCCCCACGGCGGCAATACCGATTTTATCAATCAACACAAAGTCCTGGCACATATGCCCGCCGACATGCGGCAGAGGCTGGAGGGCAAAGTGGCCCGTCATTCGGCGCGACTGGCGTATGCGCCGGACGGCATGTATGGCCAGCAGGATAAAGACCGCGGTCGCGGCTTTACCATTCTCACCGACGACAGCGCCTATCAAGAACAACCCCACCCGTTGATACGCCGCCACCCGGAAACCGGAGCAGAGGCCGTGTTCGGCTGTTTTGGCTATATCGTTGGCATCGCGGATGTCAGTGCCGAAGAAGAACAGCAGTTGCTGACCGACCTCTACCACTGGCAAACGCGGGAAGTGTTCCAGTACCACCACCAGTGGCAAGCGGGCATGCTGGTGATGTGGGACAACCGCTCGGTGCTGCACAAGGCCAACGGTGGTTACGAGGGCTATGAGCGGGTGTTACACCGCACGGTGATTGCTTAAGGATTAAGGATTAAGGGTTAAAAGGGTTGTCAGGTTTTCATCAACGGCTCTTACTCAAAAGCGCTGAGTCCTTTAGTCACCCCTATAGTTTCTCAATAGTTTCTAAGCCTTCGGCTCCGAGGTCGAATCCGACTGATTAAAACGGACAAGGGCTGCGCAAATGGAGGCGCTGACCCGTCAACGGATGATCAAAAGCCAGTTCACTGGCGTGCAACAGCAAGCGCGCCGCCTGATGCTGTGATCCGTGCGCGTGGTACAGATCACAGCCCAGGATCGGATGGCCAAACTCGCGGCTGTGTATGCGAAGCTGATGGGTTCTGCCCGTCATGGGCTCAAACGCCACGCGACTATTCTTCCCCTCATGTTGCAACAACTGATAGCGACTCTGCGCCGGCTTGCCGCTCAACGAACAGATCTTTTGATAGGGGAAGTGACTCTTATCCTTGGCGATGGGATAGTCGATCACGCCCGCTGGCTCGTGGAGGTGACCCTGCAACAGAGCGATGTAGGTTTTGGTCACGGTGCGCGCCTGAAACTGTGCACACAGCTGAGCATTCACACTTTTGTTCAAGGCCAGTAACAACAGCCCAGACGTACCAAAATCCAGCCGATGCACCATGAGTGCCGTAGGGTGACTCTGCACCATGCGATGGTGTACCGAATCTTTATTGGCTGGGTTTTTCCCCGACAAGCTCAGCAACCCACTGGGTTTGTTGATCACCAGCAACTGCGCATCTTCATAGACGACGTCAATCTGCTCATCGCAAGGTGGGGCGATAAAATCATCGCCGCTATTGTGTGTCGCTGTGCTCAACGGCCTGGCCTGGGTGGGTGAATTCAGGCCGAAGCTTAGAGGATTTTGGGGTTGAAGTCTTGTGATGGCTGGCTTCTCAACATTTAAGGGGGCCTTGGGGCCGATTTTATAGGTTTTGCCTTGCCCAGCCGCGGGAATGCCGGTATAAAATCAACTGAAGCTAATAAAATCAATGAGTTACAGGGAAGTGTCGTCTGGCTTGGGTGATGTTGATGCACCAAAGTATGCCGGGCGGGAGTTTTTCTACAGTTGACATAGGGAACTGTCATTCATGAATGCGGTGATACGATTGGCCTCCATGATTATGGGGGTTGGTTTGGGGTTGATGTTGTTGGCCGTGATTGGGCTTGGCGTATTCAATGCGGGCAAAATCTCCGAGCGAGAAAAGCCGGTTGTGAAAGCACAGATAGAAGACTCTTTGTTGGGGGATCCTGTCGGATTCGATGATTCCCGTTACAACGGCGTTCAGCAACCGACCGCCGAGCCTGAACACACAGTAAGCGCAGCTACGCAGGTCAAGAAGCTACCGGCAAGTAACTGGGTAAGCTTAAATAGTTCTGGTTCTGCCCGAATTCAGAGTAGTCAGGATGAAAATAAGCGCGTCGAAGTAAAATCCTCTACTTCAAATAGCAACGCAAGTTCATATAGTAAAGCAGCCTCTAATAACACAGCTGCTCTTAAAAAGAAGGCCGCGACGGAATACCGGAAACATCAACAGGTTTATGCGGCGTTACAAAAAACCTGTAATAACTGGACTGGTTGGTACAACCGGGACCGAACCCAAAGCGCCGCTTTTCAAATGAATGTGTCCTGTAAAGATGCCGCCAATTACTCTGCAAAACATTTGAATGTCCGTGTCACCCCTAACCACGTTGTCTTGAATTCGCCTGCCAATACATCCCGGTCTGGGAATCGAGCCATTCTCATTGGTGATGAGGCAAATCACGAAGCCAACGCTTATTGTGAGAGTCTTGAACGTGAGAAGAGAGCGATTCGGGCGAAAAGGCGAGCCGGATATACCGCCAGTGAGGATAATTATCTTCGTGCGCGATTGAGGAAGGTGTCTGAATTGATAAATGAAAATTGCTGATCGTGAAGTATTGAAAGTAAGTATTTATGAGTGTGGGCTCATTTAAAGGGCTCTGACCCACTGCTGTCCCAGTTATTTTCATGTTTTAAGAAGCTCCATCTGATACCCCTCTTGAATCGGGATGTCAGTTGGTGCAATTAAGTCTCGCAGGCTCTTCTTGGAGAAAGCATTTACCTGAATTAATCGCAGAACTTTCTGGAAACTATACTCCGCCTTGCTTTGAAATCTTATGAATGCGAGTAACATATAAACGCAAAGCGCCGAGAATATTT